>NZ_JBPKBH010000022.1:40679-133693 GCF_051388915.1 Yinghuangia sp. YIM S09857
CGCGCCTACGACCGGCGGCTGAAGATGACCCCGACTTGCCCGTGATCGACCTGCTGAACTGCCTTTGAATCAAGAGTTGTTCAACGGCGGCACGCGGGTTGTGAAGTGTCGGGCTGACAAGACTGCCGCACTGGACTGGTCCGTGCGCACACCGCATGGGCCGGCCGCCCCGGAGGTACGTCAGTGCAGCGCCGCGGTGATGTGGCGGACGAGCTCGTGGTCAAGGAGGTTGCCTGGACTGCGCCAGAACGCTTCGTCCACTTCCTCGGTCTGGAGCCCGCCGACGTCACCGGTGGTGCGGAAGACGAACCTGAAGTCGATGTGCCAGTCGCCGGGTTCGCCCTTGGCGGGGTTGTGCGGGATCGGGTGGACGTCGATGTGTGCGGGAAGTTCACCCGCAGGGGTGGCGCTTGCAAGATCGATGCCGGTTGAAGCTGGGCAGCCAGATCGCGGCGATCGCGTCGCGGTCAGCCGAGTCGACCTCATGCATATCGGCACGAAGCCCGCCACGGGCAAGCATCGACCCCCACAGGTCGCACCTTGGATGGGCGCGATGGACGTCCTGTCCACCGCGCGGGACGTTCCTTCCTCCGAGGGCCAGTTCGCGGGACGGGCACGAACCTGGTGGACCGTGAATCGCAGCCGTGATCGGCTGGGTCCATGAGCTTGTCGGTGGATGTCTTCCTCGTCGGCGAGGACCACAAGGTGGTCCTGCTGGGCGTTCCGGCAGGCAGCTCCGACCTCGCGGGCTTTGAGCGCTGGCGTACCTCCGTATGGGGGTCCGAGGTTGTGCGCTCTCTGGGCGCGAGGTTCTTCCCGATCCTTGCCAGTGGTGACCTCACGGTGGCGCCGGACCAGGTGGCGGACTTTCTGGACGAGTGCTTCCTGGTCCGGAGCAATCTCGAACTTTTCGCTCCTGATGCCGACTTGGGGAGGTCGCATCGGGAGTACGTGTGGCAGATCGCGGAGCGGCTTCGGAACATCGAGGAGGCTGCTGAGCGGGCGCAGAGCGTCGGGGGTGGAGTCGTCATCTGGTAGATGCGCCCCAGCGCTGGAAACCGGGCTGCGCGATCGCGCCATAAGCCTCGTTGCTCGCCGGCCTCGGCGTCGGCTGGGACGTCCCCGTCCACGTCGACGACGCTCTCGTGGGGCTGTGCCGAGGACGTGCACCGCATCCGCGTGGCTTCGGGCCGGAGGACTACATGATCGTGAGGTGTCGAATGCCGGTTCTGTCAGGTTAGTTGGCGGGTGGTTGTCACTTCGTACTCGGTGACCGACGCGGCTCGGATTTTGGTGCGTTGGGTGGGGGTGGGGCCGGTGTCGCGGAAGGACTCGGCGGCTGACGGGGTCTCCCAGCGTTCGAAGATGATGATGCGTTCGGGGGCGGTCGGGTCCGGGCTGAGGGAGAAGTCGAGGCAGCCGGGGGCTGTGCGGGCCAGGGTCACTACCTCCGCGCACTCGGTCAGGTAGGCGTCCCGGTCTTGCGGGTCGACGGTGAGAGAGCCGGCGACGATGATCATTGGTCCGTCCTTTGTGGGAGCTGGCGTTGCAAGGTAGGACCGGCGTGGGCGGCCGAACTCATCGGTGTCGGGCCGGTTCGGGGGGTGGCGGTTGGGGCTGGTGGGCGGCGGGGCAACCGGGCGTTTCGCGTCCGAGGTGATGATGCCGGTATGCGCCCCGTTTGCGCCGTTGGAACAGGGGTGGGCGTGGGGGACTATGGAAGGGACTGGGTCTGGGGGAGGTGGCCGTGGACATCCTCGGGCGGGGGCGCCACCGGGGGCGTGGTGGTGATCCCGATCGACTGCGTGCCTGGCGGCGGCGTACGGCGACGCGAATACTCCGCGCGACCGGGTCGCGGACGGGGGCGGCGCTGACGTTCGTCGTCCTCGCGATCGTCGGCTGGATCGCCGCCGACGTGATGGTGGGTGAGGGGTCCAAGTCGCCCGCCCGTTCCGAACCTCCTTCCGCGAACGGGGCGTCCGCGCCACTACCGCCCCCGAACGAACCGGCTCTTGTTGCGGCAGCGGGTCCCTCGGCGGAGATCCAGACGACGCCGACTCCGGCCCCGCAGCCGACGGATCCTCCCAACTCGACGGATCCGCCGGCGAGTTCAACGGCGAATCCGGAGCCGGAGACGCAACCAGAGACGCAGCCGAGCACCGCCGCGCCGCCCCCGCCACCCGCGCCGCCGCCCGCGGAGCCGGTGGTGGCGAACGCCCGTATCGCGTACGCGAAGCAATACACCCTCATGGTCCGCAGCGCGCCGACCCAGCGCGCTGATCTGGTGGCCTCGCTGCCCAACAACACGCCCGTCACGCTGGTCTGCCACACCACCGGTCCGAGCGTCGTGTCGTTCACCGGACGCACCACGCAGACGTGGAACAAGGTCGTGATCCCGGACGGCCGCACCGGCTACGTGTCGGACGGCTGGGTGCTCACTACCGCCGATGTCACCCGGATCGTGCCGGCCTGCTGAGGCGGTACGGGGCCCCGGGTCAAGCCTCCCGCACGCCGACGATGTCCAGCAGCCGGTGCATCACCTCGACCGGCAGGCCGGGGTTTGCGGCGGCGTCTTCGGGGTGGTGGTCGAGCAGCGGACGCAGGTACGGCCAGGGAAGGCGCGGGTCGCGCCGCGCCCACCAGCGCAGTGTCGGGCTCGGGTCGGTGAGCAGTCCCGCGAGGACCGGGCCGGGGACGGCGGGGTCCTCGGCGGCGGCCAAACGGGTGAAGGCGTACTTGTGGTCGGCGAAGCGGGCGAGACCGATGTGCGAGACGAACCACGGGTGTTCGGCGATGCGTCGCCAGTCGCGGATGCCCGAGGTCGCGTACATCTCCTGCAAGACGGCCGTACGGCGGGCAGTGGCCGACCAGCGCGTCGGCTCCTCCGACACGAGCCGCCCCTTGCGCCACTTGAGGATCTTCTCGCCGCGCAGCCACTTCTCGGTGTCCGTGCGGGTCTCCTCGTCCATCGCGTACCGGAAGCGCACCTCCACGGCGCCGGTACGGTCGAGCGCGTCGTCGAGGTCCTCCGGCGGTACGGAGGTCAGCAGCGCCGCGCCGCGGGTGTCGCGGTCTGACCTCGTTGCGGCGAGGTCAAGCAAGTCCCTTATCGAGACCGCCTGTTCGGGGAACGAAGCGGCCACCGCCGGGTCGCAGGCGGCCAGCCGACGCCGCACCGCGCCGGGGGCGGTGGGATTGAGGGCGAGGCCGCGCAGCCACGCCCGGCCTTGCGGGATCCGATCAACCAGGGTGTCCGGGAGGGCAAGCGGGGAACCGACGGGAAACAGGTTGTCCGGGAGAAGGCGCATGGCCTCAATGGTGCGGATCGCCGCAGGTCAAAGCCGATGGTCTTGGACGTAGATACCGGGACCGCGGGCGGGCCAGAATGGACTTGGTTCACCCGGGAAGGCTGTGCGAGGTCGTACGGAGCCCCGAAGCGTGCCCCACACAGTCGGGCCGCGTCCAGCGGCCGTCGCGTCGTACTTCAGGCAAGCATTTCGTCCGGGCATCCGCAACCATCCCGCCGCCGTGTCCCCACCACCCCCCCCCGCGACGCGCGCGAGGCGGTCGAGCGGATCTGAGTGTTGTCGGGGCGAAGTGCTGTTCGCACCGCGGTGTGCGAGGTGGTGGGGCGGGGGCGGATTGTGCTGAGTGTGAGGTGCTCACCCCGCGGCCCGTAAGGGGCGAGCGGAGCTGAGGTTGCCGGGGGCGAGTGCTGTTTCGCGCTGCGGTGTGCGAGGTGGTGGGGCGGCGGGGGTGGGTTGTGCTGACTGTGAGGTGTTCGCGCCGCGGCCCGTAAGGGGCGAGCCGGGCTGAGCTTGTCGGGGGTGGGGGGCGCGCTGCGGTGTGCGCGGTGGTGGGGGTGGGTTGTGCTGAGCGTGAGGTGCTCACCCCGCGACGCGCTCCCGGCGGAGTCCCGACGTCCCCCGGCCCGCGCGTCTCGTCGGGCGGTCTCCGCCCCCTCGGGGGAGAGTGGAGGCAAGATCGCGACTCGGGGAGATGGACGGGAGGCGCCGCGCATGGATGCCGTCGCGGGTGGTGCCGGGCACGACCACACGAGACTGTCGCCCCGGGAGCGGGCCGATCGCGGACGGGCCGCACGGGCCCGCGCGCCGCGTTCGTCGCACGGGGACTTCGACCCGCCGACCGACCGCACCGACCCCATCGCGATCATCGAGCGGCAGTCCGCCGACCGGGTCGCGGACCTGGTGCCGATCCGCTACAGCCGGATGTCGGAGTCGCCGTTCCGCTTCTACCGCGGTGCCGCCGCCGTCATGGCCGAGGACCTGGCGAAGACCCCGGTCACAGGCCTGTACGCCCAGCTCTGCGGCGACGCGCACATGCTCAACTTCCGCCTCCTCGCCTCGCCCGAACGCCATCTCCTCTTCGACATCAACGACTTCGACGAGACGCTGCCCGGCCCCTGGGAGTGGGACGTCAAGCGCCTGGCCGCGAGCATGGTGACCGCAGCCCGCGAGAACGGCTTCACCGAAGCCGAGCGCGCGAGGATCGTCGGCGCGACGGTGCGTTCGTACCGCGAGCGGATGCGCGCCTTCGCCGGCATGGGCAATCTCGACGTCTGGTACGCCAAGGCCGACGCCGACCAGCTCAACGCCATGATGGCGGGCCGCCTGCCCGGGCGCGGCCGCAAGCTCGTCGACCGCACGCTCTCCAAGGCCCGCACCCGCACCAACCTCCAGGCGTTCGAGACGATGACCGAGGTGGTCGACGGCGAGCGGCGCATCGCCGCGTCCCCGCCCCTGGTCATCCGGGTGGACGACCTGCTCCCGGGCGTCGAGCGCGACCGCCTCGTGCGGACGATCCGCGAGCTCATCTCCAGCTACGCCGAGAGCTTGCAGACCGACCGGCAGTACCTGCTCAGGCAGTTCGCCGTCGCGGACATGGCCCGCAAAGTGGTGGGCGTCGGCAGCGTCGGCACTCGCTGCTGGATCGTCCTCATGCTCGGCCGGGACGGCGAGGACCCGCTGTTCCTCCAGGCCAAGGAGGCCGGCGAATCGGTGCTCGCCCCGCACGCCGGGGCCAACCGCTACGCGAGCGAGGGGCAGCGCGTGGTCGCCGGGCAGCGGCTCATGCAGGCGGCCAGCGACATCTTCCTCGGCTGGGACCGGGTCCACGCTCCCGACGGTGTGGAACGCGACTTCTACGTACGCCAGTTGCGCGACTGGAAGGGCATCGTCGACCCGACGGAGATGGTGCCGCGCGGCATGGCGCTGTTCGGCGAGCTGTGCGGCGCGACCCTCGCGCGCGCCCACGCCCGCTCGGGCGACCGCATCGCCATCGCCGCCTACCTGGGCAAGGGTGACGTGTTCGACCGCGCGCTCGTCCGGTTCGCGGAGAGTTACGCGGACCAGAACGAGCGCGACCACCGGGCACTGCTGGACGCGGTACGCGACGGGCGGCTGACGGCCGCGTCCGAGTAACGGCGACCGAATATCCGCGTCCGGATGATCCCGCCCCGCGGACCCCGTCGTACCGACGAAGGCCGCCGCCCCACCCCGCAGGCGGCGGCCCCCGCCGTCACTCACATCCCGACCGGAGCCCCGCTCAGCGCGCTCCGCGGATCAGCCGCCCCGGGCGCGCCCCCGTGTCCTCGCCGTTCCGCCGGGTGACCTGTCCGGCGACGATTGTCGCGGTGTAGCCGGTGGCGGCCTGGAGCATGCGCCCGCCGCCGGCCGGGAGGTCGTGGACCATGCGCGGCCGGTGCAGCGTCAGGTTGTCCAGGTCGATGACGTTGAGGTCGGCGCGCTTGCCCGGCTCGATGACGCCCCGGTCGCCGAGCCCGTACAGCGCCGCGGTGTCGGCGGTCTGCTTCTTGATGACGAATTCGAGCGGCAGCTTCTCGCCCCGGTCGCGGTCCCGCGCCCAGTGGGTGAGGAGGTACGTCGGCTGTGACGCGTCGCAGATCATCGCGCAGTGCGCGCCGCCGTCCGCGAGACCGAAGACGCTGGCCGGGTGGGTGAGCATCTCGCGGATCGCCTCGTGGTCGCCGCCCGCGTAGTTGAACAGCGGGACGGTCAGCATGGCCCGCCCCTCGTCTTCGAGCATCAGGTCGTACATGACGGCCAGGACGTCCTCGCCGCGCGCCTCAGCGATCGCGGTGACCGTGCGGTCGGGGGTGGGCTCGTAGTCGGGCACCGCCGCCATCGGGTACATCATGCCGACGAGGCGTTGCAGGGCCAGGTTGACCTGGTCGCCCGGGATGGTCGGGTCGGACGGCAGGTCGTCCTCGGCCAGGATCGCCGCCCGGGTGGCCGGCTCGGCGAGGGCCGCGGCGAACTCCGCAAGGGTCAGTTCGCCGGCGGCGCGGCGCGCGTCCAGGGCCTGGAAGGTCGGGCGCTTGCTGAACGCGTTGCGCGTGGTGAACCCGGTGAGCATGCCGAACGGGCGGCCGGCGACCTGCGGGTAGAGGGGGATGCCGGCCTCGATGGCCTTCATCGACTCGCTCATCAGGTCCCGCCAAAGCTCCGGCGCGGCCATCACCTGGAGCAGCGCGAAGGACACCGGCATGCCGATCTCCTCGGCAAGCCGCTTCATCCACGCGACCTCGGCGTGCGGCGCCACGATGTCCTCGCCGGACGACCCGGTCGGGGCCAGCTCGAAGACGGCCCGGCCGCCCTCGGCCATCGCGCGGCCCAGGCCGAACAGCTCCTCCTCCGAGGCGAACGTGCCGGGCACCGGCTCGCCGCCCATCGCGCGGTGCGCGACGGTGCGCGACGTCGAGAACCCGAGTGCGCCCGCCCGCACGGCCTCCGTGACGATCGCGGCCATCGCGGCGATGTCCTCGGCGGTGGCGGGCTCGTTGCGCGCGCCGCGGTCGCCCATCGCGTACGCCCGGACCGCGCCGTGCGCGACCTGCACGCCGATGTCAGCGGCGAAGCGGCGCTGTTCGAGGACGTCGAGGTACTCGGGGAAGGTCTCCCAGCCCCACGTCATGCCCTCGATGAGCGCGGTGCCGGGGATGTCCTCGACGCCTTCCATGAGGCCGATCAGCCAGTCCTCGCTGCCCGGCCGCACCGGCGCGAAGCCCACGCCGCAGTTGCCGGAGACCACGGTGGTGACGCCGTGCGAGGTGGACGGGTCGAGGACTTCGTCCCAGGTGGCCTGGCCGTCGAAGTGGGTGTGGATGTCCACGAAGCCCGGGGTGACGATCTGCCCGGCCGCGTCGATCACCTCGGCCGCGTCGCCGCCGAGCGCCGGTTCGCCGCCGTCGCGGCGGTGCACGGCCACGATCAGGCCGTCCTTGACGCCGATGTCGCCGCGGAACCGGTCCGCGCCGGTGCCGTCGACGATGACGGCGTCGACGATCTTGAGGTCGTAGGTGTCGTGCCTGTCAGCCATGCGGAAGCCCCTTCCCGCGCCCGGGATCTGAGCACGCGTCAGAACCGTGCTCGCTGCGGGGACCGTACGTCTGCGCACATTGCGAGTCAATATTCGCACTATGCAAAAAGATCACGGAGGAGTACGGTCGCACCGTGGCACGCCCCTCCCCGCAGACCGAACGCCTCGTCTCCCTGGTCGACGCCATCGCGGCCCGCCCCGACGAGGGCCTGACGCTGTCCGAGATCGCCCGGCACCTCGCGGTGGCCCCCGCGACCTGCCACCCGATGCTGGTCAGCCTGGCCGAGCTGGGCTGGCTGGTCCGCCACCCGGTACGCCGCACGTACCGCCTCGGCCCGGCCCTCATCGCCGTCGGCAGGGCCGCCGCCCGCGGTCTCGGCGTGGTCGACCTGGCCCGCCCCGGCATGCGCAGCCTGCGCGACGAGCTGGGCCTCACCTGCATCGCGCTGACCCCGGGCGAGTTCCACGTCACCGTCGCCGAGGTCGAGCGCGGCCCTTCGGAGCACGGCCCGCACGTCCGCGTCGGCGACCAGATCCCGATCGCCCCACCCCTCGGCGTCGGGTACGTGAGCTGGGCCGACGAGCAGACGCTGCGCCGCTGGCTGGACGGCGTCACCACCGACCCGGACAAGCGCGACCGCCACGAACTGGCGGTCAAGGCGGCCCGTGAGCGCGGCTACGCGGTCGAGCTGGTCACCCGCGTCGAGACGGAACTCGGTCAGGCCCTCGCCCGCCTCGACGAACACCTGGGCGACCGCTTCGCGGCCGGCGGCGGGCCCGCCGAGGCGCGCGATCCGTCGGCCGCCCGGTTGCGCACCCTGCTGGAGGAGATCGCCGCCGAGTTGGGCGACCCCGACCAGGACCCGATCCACGAGATCGACCCCGACCGCGATTACCGAGTGGGCCGCATCGGCGCGGGCGTCCTGGAGCCGTCCGGCGAAGTGGCGCTCGTGATCGCGCTGCACGGGTTCGGCGCGCGCACGGACGGCCGCCGCGTCGCCGACATCGGCCGCAGGCTCGCCGCGGTCGCGCGCGAGGTGTCCGCACAACTGGTGCCGTGACCGGAAAGGTTCACCGGCTCTCTGCGCCCGGCACCCCGCCTCGCGGCGTTGCGGTCCCTTGCGAGTACGACCGAGTACGACCGAGTACGAGCTTCGGGCCCGCGCCTTGCGTTGCACGGCACCGGACACCGGGAACCGGCAAACCTTCCCGGCCACAGCACTGGCGGCTGACACGCGAGTCCACCATGTGACGTGGTTCACACCATCCTCGCTGACAACCGGACACCGGACCCGGGCCGTACTACTCAACGTGCGGCACTGGAGACGAACACGGCAGGCCGAGCTCGACGCGGACTTCCGCGACTGGGCGCTGGCCCGGCAGGCGCATCTGCGCCGGTCGGCCTACCTGCTGTGCCGTGACTGGCACCTCGCCGAGGACCTGACACAGACCACCCTCGCCAAGATGTACGCCGCCTGGCACCGCGTGCACGACGGCGACACGCGCGACGCGTACGCCCGGCGCGTGCTGTACCGCACGTTCGTCGACGAGACCCGCCGCGGCTACCGCCGCGAATACCCCGGCGACGACATCCCCGAGACCCCCGCGCCGGGCGTCGACAGCGAGCTGCGCATGACGCTCCTGGACGCGGTGGCCCTGCTGCCGCCGCGCAGCCGGGCGGTCATCGTGCTGCGCTTCTGGGAGGACCTGAGCGTCGAGGAGACCGCGGCGGCGCTCGGCTGCACGACCGGCACCGTCAAGAGCCAGACCTCGCGCGGCCTGGCCTCGCTGCGGCGGCGCCTGACCCTGGACGACGGCACCGGGTTCGCCGCCCTTCTGGGCGTGGGCGGCGCCGCCCGCACACGAACGGAGGGAAGCCGGTGAACCGCCCCCAGCGCCCCGACCCGGAGCGATTCGATCCGGAGCGACCCGAGCACCCGTACGCCGACGAGGACCTCCGGCCGGTGCTGGCCCGGGCCGTGGCCGACCTGCGGTTCGCCGAGCCCGGCATGCCGGACCTGCTCGGTCCGGCGATGGCCGAGGGCACGCGTCTGCGGCGCAGGCGGCGCACGAACATCCTCGTCGCCCTGTCGGCGTCCGCCGCGCTGGTCCTCGGCGGGGTGGTCGGCGGCGTCGCGTACCTCGGCGGGGACACCGACGCGGGTCCGGCGAGCGCGCCGGGCCGCACCGTCGGCACCGCGTCCGGGGGTTCGCTCACCCCGGTCGAGGCACTCGCCGCGGCGCTGGAGCGCCACCTGAGGCCGCACGGCGTGGTAATCGACCCGAAGCCCTGGACCGTGCGTCCCGAGTCAGCCGGCCCGTTGACGAAAATCGTCAGCATCACCCTGCGCGACCGGGACGGACGCGCGGGCGCGCTCGTCATGTCCGGCGGCCTGATGAGCGGCGCGATGCCGAACGCCACCGAGGTCGACAACTCCTGCGCCGCCCTACTCCAGGGCGACACGGACGCCGGATTCGACGACAAGGACAAGCCCGCGTGCAAGAAGCGGCCCCTCGCCGAGGACGGTTCGCAGATCTGGTCCTACTACCTGCGGCCCATCGAGGAGGCCGGCAAGTCCGGGCGCGCCGGCGCGGTGCGGCTGGGCCCGGACGACGAGGTGTTCCGCGCGATGATGTGGGAGCCGCCGACCGGAGCGTCCGAGTCCGAGACCCTCGTCCTGGACGAGGCCGTGATGGCAGCCGTCGTCGCGGACCCGGCCGTCGCGCGGGCCATGGAACGCGTGCCGATGCCGTCGCAGGGGGCTCCGGTCACCCCGCCGCCGGCATGGTCCGTGGACGACGTGGCGACGTCCGAGCCGCCGACCGCCGGGACCACCGGGCCGAGTTCGACCTGATCCGAACGCCGACCGTACGGCCCGCGCGCCCGGAACACACAGCCGGGCCGCGCAAGCGGAGCCGCCCGGACAACCCGTAGCCACAGCCCGCACGCAGAACCAGCACGCACCGCCCGCCCGCACCGCCCGCCCGCACGCGCAGCCCGGCCGCCCCCGCAGCCACCGGGCGCGATACCCCCATGCCATCGACAGCAAGGTTGATGATGATTCGTCGTGTTCGTCCCCTCACTCGACTCGCCCTCGCGGTACTCGCCGGAGCCGCCCTGGCCACCGGCTGCGCGTCGGACTCCGGCAAGTCGTCCGACTCCGGTGCGTCCCAAGGGGGTTCGCAGCAGAACCCCGGGGGCGCCGGCGGCGGTACGTCCGACCGGCCGCAGGGCGGCGACGCCCCGCTCGCCCCGCCCGCGGGGGCCTCGGAGTCGGAGAAGCAGCAGTACGAGTTCGCCAACGCCGTGGCCGCGTGCATGAAAAAGGCCGGGTTCACGTACGTCGCCTACATCGCCCCGGCCGGTGCCCCGCAGTTCCAGGACGGCTTCGAGCGCAACTACGACGCCGCACGCGCGTTCCGCGTGAAGTACGGCTTCGGCGCCTTCGCCCCCGCCGCCTATCCGGGCGACCCCGCCGTGAACGTGCCCACCACGTCCGACGATCCCAACACCGCCGCGTTCGAGGCCCTGCCCGCCGACCGCAAACCGGCGTACAACATCGCCCTGTTCGGCAACGCCGAGCGCGCGAAGATGGCCGGCGGGCAGCTCGGCGGATGCTCGGGCGAGGCGCAGAAGAAGGTCTACGGCACACAGGACGAGATCAAGGCGAGGGACGAGGCCGCGTCCGAACAGGCCCGCATCGCCCGGCAGAACCTCAACGGCGACGCCGAACTCGTGCGCCTGGCCCAGGCGTACGCGACCTGCCTGCGCAGCAAGGGCTACCCGGTCACCTCGACCTCGGTCACCGAGGTGCGCAACGCGCTGCGCATGGAGTGGTTCGGCAAGGCCGCGGCCATGACGCCGCAGCCGCCCGAAGGCCGCCCAGGCCCCAGCCGGCCCCTGATGGACCCGGCGGTCGCACGCACGCAGCTCACCCAGGAGATCAAGGCGGCGACCGCCGACATCGACTGCGGCAAGGACTTCCGCGCGGCGTACTTCCCCAAGCTGGACAAGGCGCCCGGTGCCGAGGGGCTTGGATGAACCGCGCGAGGCGCGCACTTGCGGCCGTGCTCGGCGTCGTCGCGCTGGCGGGCGCCGGGGGCTGGTACGCGGGGCAGCAGGTGCAGTCCCCGGCTGAGGCGGCCGCGGCGCGCAAGCCGCCGCCGGCCTCGCTCATCACCGTGCCGGTCGAGTCCCGGATCCTGACGAACGGCGTTGTGGCGCACGGGACGGTCGAGTTCGAGTCGCCGGTGCCGGTCGGGTTGTCGGGGGCGGTCGCAGCGCCGAGCGGCGCGGGGTCCGCGGAGTCGGGCGGCGGCGTGCAGAAGGTGACGCGCGCCCCGGCGGTCGGCGCGTCCGTCGAGGAAGGCTCGGTGTTCATGGAGGTGTCCGGGCGGCCGGTGTTCGTGCTGCGCGGCGTCGTCCCGATGTACCGCACGCTGGGCCCCGGCACGAAGGGCGCCGACGTCAGGCAGCTCAACGAGGCCCTGAAGCGCATCGGCTTCGACCCCGGGACCACCGCGGACGCCTTCACCTCCGGAACCGCCGCCGCCCTCAAGCGCTGGTACCGCGCCCGCGGCTACGAGGCTAAGGAGCCGGGCACCGCCGAGCGGCAGCAACTCGCGGCCCTGGAAATGGCCGTGCAGACCGCGAACGAGGCGCTGGCCACCGCGAAGGCGGAACTCCAGGCCGCCAAGTCCCCTGGCGGCGGACCGTCTTCGGGCACCCCGGGCGCACCTGAGCCGTCGGCGTCCGGAAAGCCCGGCGGCGCCGCGCCCGCGCCGCCGCCGGACGTCAAGTCGTTGCAGGGCCGGGTGACCAACGCCGACAAGGCGCTCGGCTACGCCCGGCAGAACCTCGCCGACTTCCAGGCCACGTACGGGGTTTCGCTCCCGGCGGGCGAACTCGTCTTCCTTTCCGCGTTGCCGGTCCGCGTCGACCAGGTCGCGGTCCGGCCCGGCGACACCCCGTCGGGGCAGGTGGCCAAGGTGACCGGGACGGGCGTACGCGTCCAGACGACCGTGCCCGGAGTCGACGCCCAACTCCTGCGCCCCGGAATGCCGGTGCGCCTCGAACTCGACTCCGGCGAATCACTTCCGGGCAAGGTGGACGCGGTGGGCAAGGACGCCGAACCCGCCCCGGAGGGTGAGCAGGGCGCCGGGGCACCCGGCGGGACCGGCGCCCCGGACGACGACGGCAAGGGGGAGGGCGGTTCTGCGAACTCCGGTGGAACTGCTGGTACTTCGGTTCCTTCCGGCATGCCCTCCGCCGTCCGCATCGTCCCCGACGACACCGCCGCGCTCATGGCCCGCGCCGGACAGTCGGTCAAGGTCACCGTCGAGGTCGGCTCGACCGGCACACCCGTGCTCGCGGTGCCCGTGGCCGCGGTGTTCACCGGCGCGGACGGCCAGGCCCGCGTCAAGGTCGAACGCGCGGACGGGGCCGTGACCCCGGTCTCCGTGACCCTCGGCCTCGCCGCCACCGGCTTCGTCGCGGTGACGGCGTCGGACGGCCTGCCGCTGGCAGAGGGCGACCGGGTCGTGGTGGGGGAGCGATGACGCCGCCGATCCCCGAGCCGCCGAATCGGGCCGGCCCCGACCCTCTCGTCGAATTCACCAGCGTGGCAAGGACATTCGACGCCGACCCGCCCGTCCACGCGCTCGCGGACGTCGACTTGCGCATCCATCGCGGCGAACACGTCGCCGTCACCGGCCCGTCCGGCTCCGGCAAGTCGACGCTGCTGGGCCTGCTCGGGCTGCTCGACCGACCGACGTCCGGCGGGTACCGCTTCGACGGCGTCGAGACGACGCGGCTCGCGGAGCGCGACCGGGCGGCGCTGCGGGCCGGTTCGTTCGGCTTCGTGTTCCAGGCGTTCCACCTGCTGCCGTACCGCACGATCGAGGAGAACGTGATGCTCGCCGAGGTGTACCGGCCCAAGGGCGGCCCGGCCCCGCCTCGGGGGACCCGGCGGGCGCGAGCCGAGGCGGCGTTGGAACGCGTCGGCCTCGGCCACCGCGCGGGATTCCGGCCCGACCGGCTCTCCGGCGGCGAACGCCAGCGCGTCGCGATCGCCCGGGCGCTGCTCGGCGACCCGGCGCTGCTGCTCTGCGACGAGCCGACCGGCAACCTGGACGGCGAGAACACCGCGGTCGTCCTCGATCTGCTGGACGAACTGCACGGCCAGGGACTGACGTTGCTCGTCATCACGCACGACGAGGCGGTGGCCGCCCGGGCAGCCCGCCGCGTCCGCATCGCGGACGGGCGGGTCGTGACCGCCGGGACCCCGCCGACGGCCGCGAGCGGACGCGCCGGGGCGTGCGTATGACCCGCGCGTCCGGCGCCGCTCGTGACGGCGGCCGAGAGCCCGCCGACAGCGGCGAGCTGTCGCGCCTGGGCCGGCACACGACCCGCGTGTCCGGCGCCGACTCGTCCTGCGAGAAGCACGGCACGTCTACCGAGCGACCGCGGCGGCACCCGGGACGCCGCCCGCGCCGCGGCGGCACCCGGATCGGCCGCGCCGACCTGCTCGACGAATCGCTCGCCGCCGTCCTCGCCCGCCCCTGGCGGGCCGCCCTCACCACGCTCGGAACCGTGCTCGGCATCGCGACCCTCGTCGTCACCATCGGCATAGCGGCGACCGCCGGGAACCGCATCGTCGGACGCTTCGACCAGCTCACCGCGACGGCCGTGACGGTCGTCGCGGCCTCCACCGGGGCGCCGCAGGCCCCGGGCGAGGGCCCGCTGATCGGCTGGGACGCCCCCGAACGCCTCGCCCGCCTCAACGGCACGGTCGCCGCCGCGGCCCTCGCCGAGGCCACGCCCGGCACCGCGCCCCCGGTGCGCGCCAACGACATCAAGGACCCCTCGACCGTCTCGGCCCGGACCCTCGGCGTCGTGGCGGCCACCGTCGACCTCCCGGCCGCCGCGCACGGCCGCGTCGTCACCGGACGGTTCTTCGACGCGGGCAACGTCGCCCGGCGAGACCGCGTCGCGGTGCTCGGCGAGGAGGCGGCGCGCATGCTCGGCATCGTGCGGCTGGAGGACGCCCCGGCGGTGTTCCTCGGTGACGAGGCGTTCACGGTGATCGGCATCGTCGGCGACTTCCGCCGCGAGCAGGCGCTCGCCGCGGCCGTCATCGTGCCGCCGACCACGGCCGCCGACCGGCTCGGGCTGACCGCCGCGGGCCGCGTCGTCGTGGACACCGAGCTGGGGGCCGCGGGGCTGATCGCCGCGCAGGCGCCGACCGCACTCAATCCGGGCCGTACCGCCGAGATGCGCGTCATCGCGCCGCCCGACCTCCAGCGCGCGCGGGGGGCGGTCGAGGACGACGTCAACGGCATGTTCCTGGTGCTGGGCCTGCTGTGCCTGGTGGTGGGGGCGGTCGGCATCGCCAACGTGACGCTCGTGGGCGTGATGCAGCGCATCGGCGAGATCGGGCTGCGCCGCGCGCTGGGCGCCTCGCGGCGGCACATCGCGCAGCAGTTCCTGGTGGAGTCGGCCGTGCTGGGCCTCATCGGCGGGGCGATCGGTGCCGCCGTCGGCGTGGTGACCGTCGTGGGGGTCTGCGTGGCCAGGGACTGGACGCCCGTCCTCGACCTGACCCTGGTCTTCGCGGCACCGGGCGCCGGCGTGCTGGTCGGACTGCTGGCCGGGGCCTACCCGGCGTGGCGCGCGGCCCGGCTGGAGCCCTTGGAGGCGTTGCGCGCGACGTGACGGGGCGGGTTGCGCAGATTCGGTACGAACCGGTCGGGAAGCCGGTCGGGCGGTGCGGGTGACGGGTCCTGCGGGAGGGCGTTCAGTCCTTCGCGCGCCCGTCGCCCTTCCGTCCGTCCCCCTTGCCCCCGTCGCCTTCGGGATCGGGACCCTCGTCGTGCAGCTCCGTCTCGTGCTGCTTCAGGTCCTCCTCCCAGCGCTTCAGCATGTCCTCGTGTTCCTTGTTGCTCTTGCCGAGCGAGGCCAGGAACTCGGGGTCGTCGTCGGGGGCCACGAACCGGGCGCGGCGCTCGGCCGCGCGCTCACGGCGCGGACGGCCGGCGACGAACCAGCCGATCGCCCCGGCGAGCGGCACCAGCAGCACGATGAAGACCCACGCGAGCTTCGGCAGGTTGCGCACCTTCGACTCATCGGTGGTCAGGCAGTCGATGAACGCGTACACGAGCACCGCGAAGGACAACAGGAAGGGTGCAACCCGCAACATGGAAAACGACTCCCTGGGGTTATGTGATGAGCACCCCCAGCGTAATGCGTCCCCCGCGAGGCCGGACGGAGCTCAAATGCCCAGGACCTTCCCGGACGCCGACAGCTCGTACACCAACGTGATCTCACGCCGCTCACCCGGCGCAAGCGTCACGTCGTAGCGCACGATCCCCTCCGCGTCGACGCCCGCGGGCGCGGGATCGCACGCCTCCGGCTTCAGCGCCACCTCGACCGCGGAGACCTCCGAGACCGGGATGCGCTCGCGCAGCACGACCTCGACCGGGTCGCCCGTGCCGGCCAGGTGCGAGACGAACACGCGTACGGTGCGTGTGGTCGTGCTACGGCCCGTCACCGCCTTGGTCGACTTCTGCTCCGACACGTGCCGCACGACGCGGAAGGTGTCCTCGCTGCCGAACGGCAGGCGTACCTCCTCACCCTGTCCGGAGAACTTGAGCCGCCCGCGTCCCATGAAGCCGCCGGCCCGCACCAGGTCGACGGGACCGGCGAGGAGCACGTGGCCGGCCTCGTTGGCGACGTACGCGACCCGCGTCACCAGCGGGGACAGCTCCGGCGCCGCGGCCTGCTCGGTGCGCGCGGGGGCGGTGAACGACGTCAGGTGCACCCGGTGCGGGCGTCCGTCGGACGGCACGGTGGCCGGGGTCGGCGCCGCGAGGACGCGTACCTCGCCCCCGTCGTCCACCCCCGGCAACTCGGCCGCCGTCGCCGCCACCGCGCCCACGGTGGCGATGTCCTCCTCGCGCAGGTCGACCTCGACGGTGCGCTTCTCCTCGGCGCTCTTGTCGCGCAGCCGCAGTTCGTCGTCGACCAGCGACGGCGGCCGGGCGGCGAGCGTCGGACGGGCGGTCGACAGGGACAGCCGTACGCCGGACCAGTCCTCGCCGGTGCGCTGCCAGACCACCGCGTCCGAGTCGAGCGTCAGCGACGCCCCGTCGTCGGCCAGCGTCGCCCGATAGGCGGGACGCCACAACGCGCACGGCACCAGGTGCACGATGCGCAACTCGACCGGGCCCGCGCGCTCGGCCTCGATGACCACCTCCACGACGGCCGACAGTTCGGCCGGGTCCTCCTCGCTCGCGGACAACGCCGCGCGGGCCTCGGCGAGGCGCTGCGCGGCGCGCTCGTGGGCGCGGGCGACGTCGAAGATCTCCTCGTGGCGCTGCTCCTCGGCCGCGTCCACGGCCTCCAGGCGCCCTGCCCAGTCGACGGTGTCGAACCGCACCCCCGAGGAGTCCGGCTCCACGCCCGCGAACTCGGCCAGCGCGCGGTGCAGTTCCTCGCGGGCCTGGCGTACGACGGCGACCGACGACTCCAGTCGGCGGCTCTGCCGGGCCAGGTCGCGGGTCTCCTCCTCCAGGTCGAAGACGAGCGCGCGCATCTTGGACGCGTCCTCGGCCGGTCGCGGGGGCGGCACCACCGCGGCCCGCACGACGCGGGCGTCGACAACGGTCACGCCGAGATCGCCGATACCGGACACGTCGATCGCCTCGGCGCGCAGCGAGCGGTCCACGGCCAGCGCGGTGACCGGGCCGATGCGCAGACGCTGCACCCCGGCCGCGACCTCGACCACGCCGGAACGCTCGACCTGGGCGCGGTCCTCCAGGCAGGTCACGGCGGTGATGGGCAGCGGGTGCGGTGCGGTGTCCGGTGCCGTGCCCGGGGAGGTGTCCGGGGCGCCGGGCGCCTCGGTGCGATCGCCTTCCGCCGGACCGTCCTGACGGGCTGTCAACTCACTCACGGCTCATGCCCTCCGGTTCCCGCCGACGACGGACTTGCCGCCGGGGATGCGGATTTCGTAGCGGCCCACCAGCGTGCGCGTGGAGTTCGCGAGCAACCGCAGGCGCCACACGCGGGCGCCGCGCACCAGGCGCCCGTCGCGCAACTCGGTGTCGCGCTCCCACTGCGGATCGGCGGCGTGCTCCTCGATCTTGACGTCCTTGTCGTCGCTGACCGGGACGCGCTCCAGCACCTCGACGGTGATCTCGCGGGCCAGGTGGTTCGCGACGTCGATCTCGATGCGGTGGTCCAGCACGCTCGTCTGGTTGCGCAGCCCGGCCGTCGACTCGCGCATGTGCGTGCGCCGGGCGACCTGCACGCTCTCCACGACCCCCACGCCGACGCGCTGCCGTTCGCCGGGGGCGAGGGTCGGCAGCGGGACGGTCATCAGGAACTCGCCGCCCACGCTGACGTCGGCGGGTCCGGCGAGCAGCGCGTGCGCGGAGGCGTTGGTGACGTGGACGGTGCCGTACACCGCCTCGTCGACGGACGGCACGGTGACGAACTCCGGTTCCAGGCCCACCGCCACGGTGCAGACCGGCACGGTGTGCCAACCGCCGTCCGACTCCACGTCGGCCGCCGCGGCGACGTCGAAGCGGTAGTCGTACGACCCGGCCGACTCGCGCACCCGCGCCGCGTGGGTGGGCAGCGCCAGGGAGGCGACCGTCTCGGCACGCCGCCGGTACTCCTCGGCGACGGGGTCGTACGAGCCGCCCGGCCGCAGCCGCCCGCGCGATGCCTCGTCGTCGGCGCCGGTGAGTTCGAGCCCCGCGTAGTCGAGGAGGTCGGCACCGGGCAGGCCGGGCCCGGCGGCGTCCGGTGCGTCGGCGGCCAGGCGCGCGTAGCCGTCGTCCTCGTCGAAGTGCGCGCCGCCGCCCCCGTAAGGCGCGCCCGCGAAGGACGGCTGGGCGGGCGGTGGCGCCGCGAGCGCCTCCGCGTGCGGAGGTCCGCCGGGCGCGGCACCGCGCGACCTGCGCATGCGCGGCGCGGACGGCGGTGGCGGCGCGGGCGCGGCGGGCGCCGAACCAGGGGCGATCGGGGATGGGGGCATCACCATCGGCGGGGGCATCGGGGCCGCCTGCCCGTAGCCGCCGCGGGCCTGTTCCTGGTCCATCCACGCCATCTGGTCGGCCCGCAGCTCGGCCGTGTCGTAACCGCCGGCCGCGGCGGACGCCATGCCGCCGGTCAGGGTCGCGCCCGCGCTCACGGGCACCGGGGCGTAGCGCGTGTGCGCCGCCTCCCGCTCGCGCCGTTTCACCACCCCCGCGTCGTACCCGGCGAACAACTCGTCGAGCCCGGAAGGGGGTTCGCGCCAGCCCGAGGGCGCGGGGGCGGCCTGGCGGCGGCCGATGCGGAGCGAGCGCAGCTCGGGGAGGTCGGTGCGGCGGTCGAGGTCGGCGGTGGACAGGGCGAGGCGCACCCCCGTCCAGTCCTCGCCCGTGCGCTGCGCGACCGCCGCGCGCATCACGAGGGTGCCGCCGGTCATCGCGGTGTCCAGGCGCAGTTGGTACTGCGGCACCCAGCGGGCGCCCGGCACCTGGTACTCCAGGTCGACGACGACCTCGGCAGGACCGTCGGTCGCGTCACCCGCGAGGTCGAGGGTGAGGACGGCCGATCCGGTGGTACGGGCCTCCTCGACGCGCAGCGAACCGGACGCCTCGTCCAGCCGGTGCCGCGCGACGTGGGCGTCGTGCTCGGCCTGGCGGCACTCCTCGTCCAGCGTGCGCATGCGGGTCTGGAGCGTGTCGAGCCGCTCGGTCACGAAGTCGGCCAGCGCGAGCACCGATTCGACCGCCGCCGGGCGGGGGTACGGTTCCTCCTTGCGCTGCCGGGCCTGCGTGGCGCGCAGTCCCGCGGTGGCGTCGATCTCGGCGGCCAGCCGGGTGCGCCGGGCAGTGAGGCGTCGTACGTGCTCCTCGGCGGCGTCGAGGGCGCGGCGCAGCTCGGGGACGTCGCGCGGCGCCACCACGACCGCCTCGATGCGCGGCCGGACGTCCGCGACCCGCAGCCCGTCGGGGCCCGCGGCGACGGACCCGCGCAGCGACTGCGGGTACGCGCTCAGCGGCACGTCGCCGACGTGGATCCGGAACTCCCCGCGGTGCCCTTCCGGGAGCGTGAACCGGGCGCGCCGCGTGCAGATCGCGCCCTGCGCGTACACGACGACCGACGCGAGCGCGGAACCGAGTGCGGCCTGTGCGGGTGCTTGGGACTCGACCGCGACAGCCATGTACGTCCTCCCCGAGGTCTGGCGGTGGCATCCAACGTAGAGGAGTCCCCCCGCCCCCATACGGTTCCGCCGCAAGTGCCCCGGACAACCCGTGTCGTCGGCCCGCCCGGCCTGAGCTCGTGTCGCGTTCCGGCCCTCTGCCCCACCCTCCCGACAACCATCCGGCCCCATGCCCGTGCGGTCGGTGTGGCGGGCGTGGCAGATACTGGTGCGCATGGCATACGGGACCTTGCGTGCTTTTCTCAAAGCCCTCGAAAAGGAGGGTGATCTCCGGCGCATCCGGGTCGAGGTGGACCCGTACCTGGAGATCGGCGAGATCACCGACCGGGTGAACAAGTCCGGCGGTCCGGCGCTGCTGTTCGAGAACGTGCGCGGCAGCTCGATGCCGTTGGCGATGAACGTCTTCGGCACCGACCGCCGGATGCTCAAGGCGCTCGGCCTCTCCTCGTACCAGGAGATCGGCGACAAGATCGGCGGACTGCTCAAGCCCGAGCTGCCGCAAGGTTTCTCCGGCCTGCGCGAGGCGTTCGGCAAGCTCGGCTCAGTGGCGCACATCCCGCCCAAGAAGGTGTCGGACGCGCCGTGCCAGGAGATCGTGCTCAAGGGCGACAAGGTCGACCTCGACACCATCCCGGCGCTGCACACCTGGCCGCAGGACGGCGGGGCGTTCTTCAACCTCGGGCTGACACACACCAAGGACCCGGAGACCGGCGTACGCAATCTGGGCCTGTACCGGCTCCAACGGCACGACAAGCGCACGATCGGCATGCACTGGCAGATCCACAAGGACTCGCGCAACCACTACCAGGTCGCCGCGCGGCGCGGTGAGCGCCTGCCGGTGGCGATCGCCTTCGGGTGCCCGCCCGCCGTGACGTACGCATCGACCGCGCCGCTGCCCGGCGACATCGACGAGTACCTGTTCGCCGGGTTCGTGCAGGGCAAGCGGGTGGAGATGGTCGACTGCCAGACCGTCCCGCTGCACGTCCCGGCCGAGGCCGAAGTGGTGCTGGAAGGCTGGCTGGAACCCGGCGTCATGCGCGACGAGGGCCCGTTCGGCGACCACACCGGTTTCTACACGCCGATGGAGCCGTTCCCCGCGCTGACCATCGACTGCGTCACCATGCGCGCGAAGCCGGTGCTCCAGTCGATCGTGGTCGGCCGCCCGCCCACCGAGGACGGGCCGCTGGGCAAGGCCACCGAGCGGTTCTTCCTGCCGCTGCTCAAGATCATCGTGCCGGACATCGTGGACTACGACCTGCCCGAGGCCGGCGGCTTCCACAACTGCGCGATCGTCTCGATCGACAAGAAGTACCCCAAGCACGCGCAGAAGGTGATGCACGCCATCTGGGGCGCGCACATGATGTCGCTGACGAAGCTGATCGTGGTCGTCGACGCGGATTGCGACGTCCACGACTACCAGGAGGTCGCGTGGCGCGCCTTCGGCAACGTCGATTACTCCCGCGACCTGTCGGTGGTCGAGGGGCCGGTGGACCACCTTGACCACTCGTCGTACCAGCAGTTCTGGGGCGGCAAGGCCGGCATCGACGCGACGCGCAAGCTGCCCGAGGAGGGCTACACGCGCAACGGCGGTTGGCCGGAGATGGTGGCGTCCGACCCGGCGACGGCCGCCCGGGTGACGCAGCGTTGGAAGCAGTACGGGCTGTGATCGGAGTGTCCATGGTTTCGACAGGCAAGCCGGCACGCACAGGGACGGTGCGATGAGTTCGGCCGCCGTCCCGGTCGGCGGGGATTCGGCGATAAGGGCGTTCCTGCGCCTGGTGATGATCGAGCACTCGGTCTTCGCCCTGCCGTTCGCGTACATCGCGGCGCTCACCGCGATGTACGAGGTGAACGGGCACCTGCATTACTGGGAACTGCTGCTGGTGACGATCGCGATGGTCGGCCTGCGGACGTTCGCCATGGCGTGCAACCGCATCATCGACCGCGAGATCGACGCGCGGAACCCGCGCACCGCGACGCGCGAGCTGGTGACCGGCAAGGTCTCGGTGCGCACGGCGTGGACCGGCGCCCTGGTGGCGCTGTTCTTCTATCTGGTCGCGGCGGCGCTGCTGAACCCGCTGTGCTTCGCGCTCGCGCCGCTCGCGGTCGTGCCGATGGTGGTCTACCCGTACGGCAAGCGCTTCACGAACGTGCCGCACGCCATCCTCGGCTTCGCCCAGGCCATCGGGCCGATCGGGGCGTGGATCGCGGTGACCGGCGAGTGGTCGTGGGACGCGGTCGTGCTCGGCCTCGCGGTCGGCACCTGGATCGGCGGCTTCGACCTGATCTTCGGCTGCCAGGACGTCGCCGCCGACCGCGCGCACGGCGTGAAGAGCGTCCCGGCGCGCTGGGGCATCGCCAACGCGCTGTACGCGTCGCGCGTCACGCACGTGGTCACGACGATCCTGTTCGTCTGGTTCGGCGCGATGACCGGTGCCGGGTTCTTCTGGTGGCTCGGCCTGCTGATCGTGGCGGCGGCGTTCGTCTACGAGCACTCCCTGGTCAAGCCGGACGACCTCTCCAAGCTCAACCGGGCTTTCTTCACGACGAACGGGTTCATCGGTATCGCGCTGTTCGTGTGCGCGCTGCTGGACCTGGTGGTGCGCGGGCTGCGGCCCTGACGCCGTACCGTCCGCGGCGGCGTCAGGCGATGACGCCGCCGCCGCGGTCGTCGTCCTCGTCGGCGCCGAAGTCGTCCGGGTCGCCGAAGTCGTCGGGGCCACCGAAGTCGTCCGGATCGCCGAAGTCGTCGGGGTCTTCGAGGTCGCCCATGCCCCCGAAGAAGTCCTCCATGATCTTTTCCATGTCGACGGTCTTCGCGGCGTCCGGCGCGCGGACGGTCCTGTCCTGGCCGATCGTCTTGTAGTCCGTGTCGACGGAGGCGTCCACCTTGCCGTCGTTGTCGTCGTCCGAGGTCATGCGGACGGGCAGCGGCGTGCCGTGCGTCGGCACGTACAGCGTCAGGACGGACGTGAGGCCGTCGGTTCGGCTGGTGCAGACGAGCGGGATCACCTCGATCCCGTCGATGCGCAGGACGTCGCCGAGCCGGTAGTCGACGTCCTCTCCCGGCGGGGCGAAGCCCTCGTCGTACGGAGACTCGCCCGCGGAGTCGTCGCCGTTGGTGAACGGGCCGCCGCCCAGCACGCCGTCGAGGGACTGGAGGCCGGTGCCGCGCGTGACGGCCTCGTCCTTCAGGTACTTGCCCTCCATGAGCTTGCCGAACTCCAGGAAGGATTCGCCGGGCTGCTCCAGCTCTGCGTCGTAGCCGGGGGCCTTGGCGATCATGTCGAAGAGGACCTGGTACGTCCCCTCGTCCAGGCGCGTGTATTCGGTTTCGCCGACGACCAGCGTGTGGATCTCGCGGCCCCCGAGGGTCAGGTGCGACTCGATGTCGCCGTTCTCGGTGACCGACGTGTCGCCGCGCACCGGCACCCCGTAGAAGTGCCCGCGGAAGTCGGTGCGCACCGACCGCGCGTCGTGGTCGGCGTCGGAGACGCGCTGCATCAACTGCTCGGCGGTGATGCCGGTGTTCGGCTCGCCGGTGTTGCCGACGGGGGAGTCCGCGGCCTGTTTGGCCCGATTGGCCCATTCCTGGTCGAGTCCGCCGCACGCGGTGGCGAACATGGCGAGCGGTATCAGTGCTGCGGCGGAACGGCGGCGCGCGGGCAAGTGGGTCCTCCGAGGTGCCGGGGGCGGGCGGCCGGTTCGCGGGAGGTACGCGGCCTCCCCCGACGGCCCCGTCCGGGACCAGTCCAGCGGGCCGGGTGGTTTCCGGTCAACAGTCGTACGGCAGTCGTTCGGCGTCTTCCGGCTGTGCGTGCCGCCGCGCGCGGTGTTTCCGGCGGCGTGCGCGGGTGCCCGGCCCAGGGGCGGCGGGCGCGCCGATGGGCGGGTTGGGAGAATGACGCCATGCATGCACAGCGCCGACCGTGGATCGTCGGGGTTTCCGGCGCCTCGGGCACCCCGTACGCGGCGGCCGTGATCCGCGGGCTGCTCGACGCGGGCGAGGACGTCGACCTGGTGGTGAGCCGGGCCGCGCGGCTGACGATTCTGGACGAGACGGGCATCACGTTCCGGGACGCGCACTGGCGCGCGGACCTGGCCGCGTGGCTCCGGCTGGGCGCGGGCGAGGTGCCCGGTGCGGCGGGCGAAGACCCGGCCGACGAGGCCCGGCTGGACCGGGTGGAGTACTGGGCGGCGGGGGATCTCGCGGCGGGGCCGTCGAGCGGGTCGTACCCGGCCAAGGGCATGGCCGTGGTGCCGGCGAGCACGGCGGCGGTGGCGGGCATCGCGCTGGGCCTGTCGAAGGACCTGTTGCAGCGGACGGCCGACGTCACGCTGAAGGAGCGCAGGCCGCTCGTGGTGGTGCCGCGCGAGACGCCGTTCACCGGGACGACGCTGCGGCACCTGGTGCGCCTCGACGACGCGGGCGCGGTGGTGCTGCCGGCCAGCCCGGCCTTCTACGCGGGGGCGTCGGACGTCCGGCAGTTGGTGGACTTCGTGGCCGGGAAGGTGCTGGACGTGCTGGGCGTGCCGCACACGCTCTTCCGGCGCTGGGAGGGCGAGTTGGGGGCGGCGCGGCGTGCGGCGGAGGCGCGTCCGGCGACCCGGGGAGGGGCGGGTCCGGTGGGGCCGGAAGGGCCCGTACCGCCGTGAGCACGCCGCCGCACCGGACGCGTCCGCAACCGGCAAAGGCCCCCGCGAAAGCGGGAGCCTGTGTCGGTGTGCCCGGTGCCGCGTGCCCCAGGGGACCGGGGCGGCCGGATCAGCGGCCCGCGGCGCGGGCGACGAACTTCTTGACGCGGGTCAGCGTCGGCCGGGGGCCGACCGGGCGGGACCGCTCGGCCATTTCGTGCAGCTCCTGGATGTGCGCTCGCGCCATCTCAAGGGTGTACATCGGTTTCACTCCCCTAAGTCGGCCGGTCGGGCCGAGTGTGGTTTCCGCATCAGAGGTTCGGCAGGTCATGCACGCTCTGATGCCTTAGATTCTAAGGGGCAGATGGAAATCTGTCCAATGAAATGCAGGACGAGCGAGGAGAATGACATGGATGCGGTGGACCGCAAGCTCATCCAGGCGCTGCGAGTCAACGGCCGTGCCTCCTACGCGGAGCTGGGCCGCCTGGTCGGCCTGTCCGGTCCGAGCGTGACCGACCGCATCAACCGCCTCGAACAGGCCGGGGTCATCACCGGCTATCGGGCCACCGTCGATCCCGTCACGCTCGGGCTCGGGGTCACCGCGCTGATCGGCCTCCAACTCTCCGACGCCGCGGACCACGAGGACGTCAGCCGCCGGCTGCGCGACGTCGAGGAGATCGAGGACTGCTGGTTCATCTCCGGCGACGACTCGTTCATGCTCAAGGTCCGGGTGCCGGACGTCGCCGGGCTGGAGCAGGTGATCCGCCGGCTGTCCGGTACGCGTGGGGTCGCACGCACCCGTACCACCGTCGTGTTGTCCACGAAGTGGGAGTACCGCGCCGCCGATCTGCCCGGCGAGCCGGAGGCGTAGGCTCGTCGGCACGGTTTGTCCAGGACAAGGAGCGGTGAGCGATGGACTCCGGTCTGCGCAAGGAGATCGAGGACAAGGTCCTCTCCGGTGAACGCCTCAGCCGCGAGGACGGCATCGCGCTCTACGCGAGCGACGACCTCGCGTGGCTCGGCGGCCTGGCGCACCACGTCCGGACGAAGAAGAACGGCGACGTCGTCCACTTCAACGTCAACCGGCACCTGAACATGACGAACGTGTGCCAGGCGTCGTGCGCGTACTGCTCGTTCCAGCGCAAGCCGGGCGAGAAGGACGCGTACACGATGCGCATCGAGGACGCCGTGCGGCTCGCCAAGGAGATGGAGCCGGACGGCATCACCGAGCTGCACATCGTCAACGGCCTGCATCCGACGCTGCCGTGGCGCTACTACCCCCGGTCGTTGCGCGAGCTGAAGAAGGTGCTGCCGGACGTCTCGCTCAAGGCGTTCACCGCCACCGAGATCCAGCACTTCGAGACCATCTCCGGCATGTCCGCCTCCGAGATCCTGGACGAACTCATCGACGCGGGCCTCGAATCGCTCACCGGTGGCGGTGCGGAGATCTTCGACTGGGAGGTCCGGCAGCACATCGTCGACCACGCCACCCACTGGGAGGACTGGTCGCGCATCCACCGGCTCGCCCACGAGAAGGGCCTGAAGACCCCGTCGACGATGCTCTACGGCCACATCGAGGAGCCGCGGCACCGCGTCGACCACGTGCTGCGGCTGCGCGAACTCCAGGACGAGACGGGCGGGTTCCAGGTCTTCATCCCGCTGCGCTACCAGCACGACTTCCACGACAGCCGGGACGGCATCGTCCGCAACCGCCTCCAGGCGCGCACCACGATGGCCACCGGCGCGGAGGCGCTGAAGGTGTTCGCGGTCTCGCGGCTCCTCTTCGACAACGTGCCGCACGTGAAGTGCTTCTGGGTCATGCACGGCCTCTCGACCGCGCAGCTCGCGCTCAACCACGGCGCCGACGACCTGGACGGCTCGGTGGTGGAGTACAAGATCACCCACGACGCGGACGGCTTCGGCACGCCGAACAAGATGACGCGCGACGACCTGCTCGAACTCATCCGGGACGCGGGGTTCCGCCCGGTCGAGCGCAACACGCGGTACGAGATCGTGCGCGAGTACGACGGGCCGGAGGCGGGGCGCCGCGACGTACCGCAGCCCATGCGCTTCTGACGCCCGGTTTCCGTTTCGGCTCTTTGCCCGCAACCCTTGCGCACCTCGTCCGCACCCGTGCGCACCTCGTCCGCACGGCCCGGCACCGGGGGGGGGGGGGGNGCCCATGCGCTTCTGACGCCCGGTTTCCGTTTCGGCTCTTTGCCCGCAACCCTTGCGCACCTCGTCCGCACCCGTGCGCACCTCGTCCGCACGGCCCGGCACCGGCCCGGCAGAAGGCGTCCGCCGTCTGCCGGGCCGACCCCTTGCCGGTCCGTCTTCCGCGGATGCTGTACTGGATGTCCGGAAGGTTCGGCCTCCGCCGCACCCGCCGAGCAGTGTCCGCTGCGCGACCCCCGGGCCGCGCCGGCCGAAGGAACCGAACGTGTCCACAGCGCACAGCACGCCGCAGAACACGCCAGAGCCCCAGTCCGACGCCCCGGGCGCCGCGGAGCCCGCGCGGCGCTCCGGCACGTGGACGAACGGCCACCCGGCGCTGCGCTACACGCTGTACCGCCTCGGGGTGTTCGCGGCGGCGTTCGCGGTGATCTGGGCGGTCTTCTACGCCCTCGACATCGGTGGCAAGGGCGCGCCGATCCTGGTGGCCGGCCTGGCGGTCGCGGTGTCCGGGCTGGTCAGCTACTTCCTGCTGAACAGTCAGCGGGACGCGATGTCGGCCGCCCTGGTCGAACGCGTCGAGCGGGCCAAGGCCCGGATCGAGGAAGGCGCGTCGGCCGAGGACCACCTCGTCGCGGACAACGCCCCGCGACCGACCCCGCGCACCACCCCGAGGACCACCGACGCCACCTGAGCGCCCCGCCACCTGAGCCGTCCCACCCCACCCCGGCATCGCTCAGGCCCCGCCGCCTGCGCACGGCGCCCCGTACCGCTCCGCGGGCCACCGACGCCACCTGAGCAGCCCCCCTACCCCCGGCATCGCTCAGGCCCCGCCTGCCACCCCGTCCTCAGGCCCGCCGCTCGTGCGTGCCCCCCGTTCCGCTCCGCGGACCACCGACGCCACGTGAGCAGCCCCACCCCACCCCCGGCATCGCTCCGGCCCCGCCTGCCACCCCGTGCCCAGGCCCGCCGCTCGTGCGTGCCCCCCGTACCGCTCCGCGGACCACCGACGCCACGTGAGCGGACAAGTTCGTCCGGTAATGGTTTTGTCGTTTTACTGATGCACTGCTTACACTCCTCCTCATGTTCGGTGCAGGCGACACGTATGCGACGCGCACGGCGGTGGGTTTCCCGCTCGTGGCGCGTCTGCACGTCGACCTCGGCCGATGCGCCACCGCACTGTGTAGCGGCGCCGGCGCCTGCTGACCGGTACGCGAGACACGCACTAACCCGCGTACCGCACACGCACGCCGCCCGACCGCTTCGCGGCCCGGCCGGACCCCCGGGTCCTCACCCCCCGCGCCTGACCGGTGGACGAACGCACTCCCGTTCCCCACATGCCACGTCAGGTCCGAAGCGGTCGTCACCCCCGTCCCGTACATCACGGTGCCCGGCGCCACGCCGGCCGCTTCAGGAGCTCCGCCTTGTCTCAGACCACCGCCGCGCCCGACGGCGTGCGCAAGCGATCCCTGCCCAAGATCCCCTTCTGGGCCCAGACGTTCATCGGCCTCGCCCTCGGCATCGGTCTCGGCTTCATCGCCAAGAACGGCAGCGTCGAGTGGCTGACCACGACCCTTGAGCAGGTCGGCGACATCTTCGTCCGGCTGCTCAAGCTCGCCGTCCCGCCGCTGGTGTTCACCGCGGTCCTGGTGTCGGTCGTCAACCTGCGCAACGTCAACAACGCCGCGAGCCTCGCGCTGCGCACGCTCTTCTGGTTCCTGGCCACCTCGCTCATCGCGGTGACCATCGGCATCACACTGGGCCTGCTCACCGACCCCGGCAAGGGCGTCGACCTGGCCAGGCCGGAGAGCGCCCCCGAGGGCATCTCCAACGGCGACTGGCTGGACTTCCTCACCGGCATCGTGCCGACCAACGTCGTCAGCGCGTTCGGCCCTAAGCCGCAGGTCCTCCAGATCGTCTTCCTCGCCGTCGTGCTCGGTGCGGCGATCCTGTCGGTCGGCAAGAAGGCCGAACCGGTCATCAACGCCGCCGAAATCGTCCTGGAGATCGTGCAGAAGGCCCTGTGGTGGGTCATCCGCCTCTCGCCGATCGGCACCGCGGGCCTCATCGGCACGGCCGTCGCGACGTACGGCTGGGACTCCCTCAAGCCGCTCGGCACCTTCACCGCCGACGTCTACATCGGCTGCGCCATCGTGCTGTTCGGCGTCTACCCCCTGCTCCTGGCCACCGTCGGCCGGGTCAACCCGCTGCGCTTCTTCCAGGGTGCTTGGCCCGCGATCCAGCTCGCCTTCGTCTCGCGCTCCTCGGTCGGCACCATGCCGGTCACCCAGCGCTCGGTCGAACGCCTCGGCGTCCCCAAGGACTACGCGTCCTTCGCCGTCCCGTTCGGCGCCACCACCAAGATGGACGGCTGCGCCGCGATCTACCCCTCGCTCGCCGCGATCTTCGTCGCCCAGTACTTCGGCATCAGCCTGGACCTTCAGGACTACTTCCTGATCGTCCTGGTCTCCGTCATCGGCTCCGCCGCCACCGCGGGACTCACCGGCGCGATCGTGATGCTCACCCTCACCCTCGACACCGTCGGCCTCCCCCTCGCGGGCGTCGGCCTCCTCCTCGCCATCGACCCGATCCTCGACATGATGCGCACCGCCACCAACGTGGCGGGTCAAGCCGTCGTCCCGGTCCTGGTCTCGGCCCGCGAGAAGTCCCTCGACCTCGACAAGTACAACAACCCGAAGGACATCGACGCCGAGGACGACACCCCGTCCGACCCCGTCGACACCACCAAGAACGTGCCCACTCAGCCGGACCGCCGGGAGCCGGTCTCCGTCTGACAGGCACACCGCAAGCGGCCCCGCTCCCCTCCGTGTCGTGGGGGACCGGGGCCGCTTCACATCCGCACGCGGGGGAGCGCATGATCGACTACAACCAGGCGCGGGAAATCGCGGACGCGCATCTCTTGGAGCAGTTCGGACCGAGGGCGGAGAACCCGCTGGTGATTCACCAGATCATCCAGCACCGTTGTGGCTGGGAATTCCGCTTCCAGCCGCTCGCTTGGATCGAGTCCCCTCGACACTGGCCGCGGACGGGTGCCCTGTGCGGTGCCGGAAACCTCACCGTCGATAGGCGCGATGGGAGGATTCAGCATCACGGGGGCGGCGACGGGGGCCGGACCAAACTCGCCTGGCACCGAGACTTCGACAGCGACACGGGCGGCGCCCCGTCCCGCCCAATGGGCCGCACCTGCGGCTGCTGACTCCGTTTGCTCCCGAACGCCAAGGCCCGTGCTCACGGTTCGCGGGGTTGGCGACTCACTCCCAGTTCCTCGCGCAGTGCTGTACGCAAGTCGGCGAGGCATCGTTTTGCTTCCATCAGGCGGGCCGTGGCTGTCTCCGGCGATTCGCCGGGTTCTCCGTGGCCCCGCTCGACGCGATGGATGGTCTCATAGATCTTCCACAGGACGCCGTTCACCTCGGCGGCCTGCGTCAACAACGTGTCGGGTAGCACCAGTTGGGCTTCCGCCCACTGCTCCCGCATGACGTCCCGGGCCGCCTCCATCGCGGCCTTGGTCTGTTCCGCGTCGACGCCGGTGCGCAATGCATCCGCGTGCAGGAGCAAGGTCGAGTGGAACTGTCGATCGGCCATGTTCAGTGCGACATAGCACGCGTGGCGCTGGTCCTGAAGGGCCCGTTCGCGGGCCCGTTCCTCTTCGGCCAGCCGGAGCCGCCGATCGTGCTCAAGCTCGGCGATCCGCGCCCGCGTAGCCGCCCGCTGCGTCAGCAGTCCCGAAGCCAACGTCCCGGCAACTCCCAGCGCAGCAACAGCCAATGTGGCAACCCAGCTGTCCACGTACCCTCCCCGTACGACCTCGGGGGCCAAGACTTGCGGATTGGTGGGTGTTGGGGCGAGCCGTGGTGCGGCGTTCAGTTGGCGTAGTGGGCGGCGATGGTGGTGAACGCTGCCTTGGGCTCCCAGGGCATGTCGGGGTAGGTGGTGCCGGAGCCCTGTTCCAGGACTTTGACGATGCCGTAGCTGGCGAGGTCGAGGTCGTCGCGGGGGTCGCCGTCGGGGCGGTGGGGGAAGTCGTAGAGGGCGAACGTGAAGACGAAGGTGCTGTCGATGCCGCCGGCGTCGAAGGCCTCCAGCAGTTCGCGTACGTAGGTTGCCTGGCCGGCTTCGTCGCGGGTGTATTCGCCGTCCAGCCGCACGGGTACGCGGCTGTCGCCGTCGTACTGGACGATCTCCAGGCCGCGGGCGCCGATGTCGCCGGCGTTTCGGTAGCCGGCGGCTCCGAACTCCGTGACGGCCACCGGCTTGCCCTGGGCGACGAGGCGGCGGATGCCGTCGGCGAACTGGTCGGCGATTTCGGCCGAGCGGTAGAGGTCCATGGACATGATGTCGAACGGGGTCCAGTCGACGCTCTCCAGCGGCACGGCGGCGTAGGTGATCTTGCCGCCGAAGCGGGTGCGGACCACCTCCACGGCTTTGGCCAGGAACTCGTTGACACGGGAGCCGACTTCGGCAATGTGGGTACGGAGCTGCTCCGGGTCGCCGAGCAGGGCGACGCGCTCGTCGGTGCTGTCGCCCGGCAGGAACCCCTTGTTCATAAGGCTCAGTTCGGCACCGGCGACGAACACGACCTCGGCTCCCCGCTGCCGTAGCCGTTCCGCGCGCTCGGCGCAGTCGGCGAACAACGACAGCATCTCGTCGGTGGTCAGCTCCAGCGGGTAGGGGGAGAACCAGACCTCAAGGCCGAGGTCCGCGGCGTACCCCGCGGCGAGTTCGATCCGGTCCGGATCGCCGCCCATGACGCGCACCGCGGTGCAGTTCAGGTCGTCGCGGATGATCGTCAGCTCACGCCGTACCAGCTCCGCGTCGAACCGCTCCCGGCCGAGCAGGCCGTTGCAGGCGAAACCGGTGTCGTAGCTGATGCCTTTGGCGCGCACGGGTCGCCGTCCCTTCCCTCGGAAGTTTTACGGTACTGACCGTACCTTATTTGCCGCGGATCAAGGGCCGTCGTCAGGATGGACAGGTACGACGAGTACCGAGCGTGAGTGAGAGAGCATGCCGGAGCCATCGCCGGGCCCGTCCGGTGCGGGGCAGACGCGGCGCCGCGGGGCCGCCCTGGAGGAGGCCATCCTGCGTGCCGCGGCGGATGAACTCGCAGAATCGGGACTCTCCGGCTTCACGATGGACAAGGTCGCCGCGCGCGCCGGAACCAACAAGAACGCCCTGTACCGCCGTTGGCCGGACCGCCTCGCCCTCGCCGTCGCCGCCTACCGGCGGATGGCCACCGCCGTCCAGCCGCCCGACACCGGCACCCTGCGCGGCGACGTCCTGGAATGGCTCCGCCAAGCCAACCGCTACTGGGGTTCCCCCCAGGGGGCGATCCTGCGCGAACTGCTCGCGGCCGCCGGCGGTGCCACGGAACTCCTGGCGCAACTCCAGGACCAGTCCGGAGACACCGCCGCCGCGCCCTGGTTGACCATCCTGGGGCGCGCGGTCGCACGCGGTGAAGCGTCCCCCGAAGCACTCCATCCCCGCGTTGCCACCGTCGCGATGGTTCTGCTGCGCAACGAATTCGTCGTACGCGGCGCCCCCGCCGCCCCCGACGAGGTCCTCGTCGAAATCGTCGACGAGGTCTACCTCCCGCTCGTGCGCGGACGAAGCACGCCGCCGTCCTGACACGCAGGCGCCCGTTCGGGGATCGACTCGGGCGTGCTCTGACAGCTTCCGGAGAATTCGATGAGCGGTGCATCGCAGGGTCATGAGTCCTTGGGCGGGGACGAGTGGGTGAGTCGCGCCTTGTTCGCTGTCGACGTGGCGGGCGCCTCGAAAATGCCGGAAGGTTCGCGGCGGCACTTGCCCCACGCGATGTACGAGGTCGTGAAGGCGGCGTTTGAGGAGGAGGGCATTCGCTGGGAAGAACATGTCTTGCAGGTCCAGGACGGGGGCGACGGGTTCCTGGCCGTGCTGCCCGAACGGCTGACGGCTCCACTGGTCGATTCGATGCGGGCGTTGGACGACATGTTGAGGGCCAACCGCGACAGTTTCCGGGGGCCGCCGATGCGCATGCGGGCGGCGATTCATCATGGGCGGGTGCCGCGGGGCCGGGAACTTGCAACACCTCTCATCGAGCTCTTCCGGATGCTGGACTCAGATGATTTGCGAGGCGTCCTCAAGGGCACTCGGTCATGCGTTGCGGTCATGCTTTCGGACCACGTCTACCGCATGGTCGTGCACGGTAGGCACGTTCGCACGGTCGAGGGTGCCGACTTCGTCCCCATGGACATCTCACCCAAGGGCATGAGGCTGGCGACGTGGGTGCACACGCCGGCCCGCGATGTGCCTCCCCCTGTGCTGCGTCCGCAACGACGTCCGTCGATCGATCTGAAACCCGTAAAGCATGAAGCCTTCATGGAGCAGGTGGACCGGGACCCGAACCTCCGTATATTCCTGCCGCCGAAGAGCATCGGGCCGCCCTCGAAGGCCGTCAAGGAGGGCGGCGGCGGTTCGCCGGGCGGGGCGGATGACGGGACGACGCCTGTCCAGCGTGACACGCGGGTGCCGTGGAGGGGGCGTCCGTTGGCATTCGATGAGCCTGCCCGAGTTACGGAGACGCTTCCTGCGGCCGCTGCCGAGTCCACCCGGGGAGTGCAACCCCCGCCTCCGGGATCGGCGCAGGCGTCCGATCGTGGCCTGGGGCTCGGGCATGAGCGCGGGCGGTGAGGGTCGATCGGGGATCGCGGGATGGGAATGTTGACATGTGTTCTCGCCGATAGTGGGCGGTGGGTAGAGCGTATTCGGTGAGATTTCCGGGGCTCTGACCTTGGATGTGTCTTGTTCACTTCGGTTCTCGCGGCAATACTGCTCCGGCACCGTAGAACGTGTTCTATCCAAAAAATGCGGGTGGGGGCCGGGCGATGCGTTCCACAGGCAAGGCACGTACGGACGTTGTGGGCAGGCGGACACTGCGCCATGTCGCCGCGTTCGCCGTGGTCGGCGTGCTCGCGGCGGCCGGGTGCAGCCGGAGCGGGGACGACCGGATCGCCGAGGGCGGCCGCTACCGGCCGGTGCTGGTGAACCAGGTTCCGGCGCCGTCGGCGCCTAGCCCGTCGGACGCTCCGTCCAGCCCGTCTGCCGCGCCTTCGGAGTCCCCGTCGGAGTCCCCGTCGGAGTCCTCCTCGGCGTCGCCTTCGCCGTCCGCGACCGAGTCCGGCTCCGGGTCGCCGGGCACCGTGCCGGAGGGCGAGGCGTTCTTCGACGCGCCCGATCCGCTGCCGGGCGACAAGCCGGGAGGCCTCGTACGCGAGCGTCCCGCCGCCGCGGACAAGGCCGTCGCGGGGGGCGCCAAAGAGCAGTTGGTGATGTACCGGACGACCGGCCCCGACGGGCAGCCGGTCGCCGCCACCGGCACCGTCACGCTGCCCGCCGGCCCCGCGCCGGAAGGCGGCTGGCCGGTCCTCGCGTGGGACCACGCCACCACGGGCATCGGCGCGAAGTGCGCCCCCTCGCGCAGCGGCCCCGGCCCGAGCGGGCAGGGCTCCGCCGAGATGCTCGCCGAGTTCGTGAAGCGCGGCTACGCGGTCGTGCAGCCCGACTACGTCGGCATGGGCGTCAACGGCGTGAAGCACCCGTTCCTGAACGGCAAGTCCGCCGCGTACGCGACGCTCGACCTTGTGCGCGCCGCCCGCGAGATGGACGCCGACGTCGGGAAGACGCTGTTCGTCGCGGGCCACTCGCAGGGCGGCCACGCCGCGCTGTGGAGTGCGCACTACGCGACCGAGTACGCCCCCGAGCTGGAGCTGAAGGGTGCGGTCGCGGTCGCCCCGGCCAACGACTTCGCGTTCCTGCCGTACCTCGTCTCGCAGGGCGACCCGGCGACCGCGATGGCGCTGATGCTCCTCAACGGTGCCGCGGCCGCCGACCCGAGCGTCGTCCCGGCGGACTACCTGACCGACGCGGGGCTTGCCGCGGCCGAGAAGGCATGGGAGACGTGCGTGGGTGACCAAGGGGAGCAACTGCCGTCGGGGACCGAGCTGTTCCGCCCGGACGCCAAAATGCTGGCGCTAAACGGGGTGCTGATCGGGCAGCTTCCGCAGGCGACGAAGCCCGCGGTGCCGGTGTTCCTGGCGCAGGGCGGTCAGGACCCGCTCGCCGAGGCGAACCTGCCGCTGGCGCGCGACATGTGTGATGCGGGCGTGACGGTGCAGTACAAGCCGTACGCGGACCTGCCGCACGACGCGACCGAGGTCTCCACAGCCGGACCGGACATCGTCGAGTGGGTCGAGGCCCGCAAGGCGGGCACGGCGGTCGAAGGGGCCTGCACCTTCCCGAGCGAGTAGAGGGCCCCGGCCCCGCACACCGCGGCCGGCCCCGGACCGGACGCGCGAGGGCCGCCGCGGGATCGAACCCGCGGCGGCCCTCAGGTCGTTCGTTCAGCGCGGTGGCCACAAAGGTTTGCACCGGTGAAGTCTTGTGGTCACCGCACCGGGTCAGACCGCCGCCGACTCCCGCCGGCTGCGCAGCACCGCCCCCGCCACCGCGGCGCCCGCCAGTGCGACCAGGCTGATGACGACCACGATCCACGACGACGTGATGAGCGAGTCGGTGAAGACGTCGTACACCGCGCCCGTCGCCTCGCTGCTCATCGTCGAGCTCTTCGTCGCCTCGTCAACGACCGGCGACCGGGCCAGGTTGGTGGCCACCAACAGCACACCGCTCGCCACCAGCGTGCCCATCGCGGCGAGCGCGAGGGCCCGCAGGCGGCGGACGGCGACCGCGATTCCGGCGACGAACAGGCCGATCGCCAGTGCCGGGAGCATCCAGCCCGCGTCGTCGACGCCCTTGAGCGCGTCCTGCGCCGGACCCGACTCCGGGATGTCCGCGAGCGACACCGGGATCTCGGTGGGCAGTTGGGCGCGGTCGACGTTGACGCCCGCCTCGGCCAGCTCGGCGAACAGCGGGTCGAGCGGCGTCTGCACCTTGATGGTCAGGCTGTCGCCCTCCACCTCGGTGACCTGGGAGTCCTTGCCGAGCAGCGTCCCGACCACGACGCTGTGCGCGGTCGCCGCGCCTTCCTTCCACACGCGCTTGAACTCGTCGGTGGCCATGACCGCGCCGACCGACGAGATGACCATCGTGCGGTAGCTCTGCGGGATGCCGGCCTGGTTCATGACCTCGCTGGCGATCCGGCTCTGGATCTCGTCGCGGATGGCCGGTTTCTCGATCAGCTCGGCCGCGTTGTCCGCGAAGCCCGAGTCCGAGATCAGCTCGCCCTTGAGCCACGACGCCGATATCGCGGGGATCGTCAGCAGGACGGCGAGCAGCAGGCACAGGAAGGCGACGGTGCCGCGCAGAGCGCCGTACGCCGGACCGCCCGGCCGCCCTCCCCGCGGCGGACGTCCACCGCGGCCACCGGGTCCGCCCGGACCCCCGAGACCTCCCGGACCACCAGGGCTGCTCGCGGTCCGCGGCGCGTCGCCGAACTGCGGCTGCGGCGGGTACCCCGAGTCGGCCGGAGCGTACGAGGGGGCGGCCTGGGCGCCGTACCCGCCGTACTGCGGCGGCGCGTCCGCGACGCCCGACGGGCTCGGCGCGGCGGCCGGTGGTGCCGGCGGCCGCGGCGGCGTGACCGCCTGCCCGTAGCCCGGAGGGCCCGGGGGCGTGCCGCTGTCGCCCGGACGGGACGCGGGGTACATAAGGGCCTCCGTGGGTGATCTGGGACTCGTCCCCGAGTGGGTGTGGCCGGTAATGCCGCTTATAGAGACTGGTTCCGACGACAAGTGGTTGCGCCGAGCGGCCACCACAAGCGATCGCGTGTGTCCACGGACCTCTCGCGGACCCCTCGTCGACGCCTCGCAGACCGGATGCCGACCAGGTGTCGACCGCTGCCGACCGTGTGCCGACGACGCGCCGCCCACCGGTCGCGGGCCGCGCAGAAGGCGCAGCCGACGGCCACCCCCGGAATACGAGGATGCCAGCCCGTACGTCCGTCCGGGTCGCCAGGGCCCGTGTTGTGGCACGGCGGTGACACTCCCCGGGCCTCCCCCTCGCGTGGCGTCCGGGCCCTCGGGCTTAGCCTCAGGGGGTGGACATCATGGACACGGCGCCCCGCGATCCGGGCGACGCCGGACAGCCCGCCCCGTCGACGAGCGCGGGCACCGCCGAGGGGACACACCCCACCCGGCCGCGCGTCGGCCACATCCAGTTCCTGAACTGCCTGCCGCTGTACTGGGGTATGGCGCACAGCGGCGCGCTGCTCGACATGGAGCTGACCAAGGACACACCCGACCACCTCAACGACATGCTCGTACGCGGCGACCTCGACATCGCGCCGATCAGCCTGGTCGAGTTCCTGCGGCACGCGGACGACCTGGTCGTCCTCCCCGACATCGCGGTCGGCAGCGACGGGCCGGTCATGTCCGTGGTGTTGGTCAGCCAGGTGCCGCTGGACCAGCTCGACGGCGCGACGGTCGCGCTCGGCTCCACGTCCCGCACGTCGGTGCGTCTGGCCCGGCTGCTGCTGGAGGAGCGCGACGGCGTCCGGCCGCGCTACTTCACCTGCCCGCCCGATCTCGCGCTGATGATGCAGGAGGCGGACGCCGGGGTCCTGATCGGGGACGCCGCGCTCCGCGCCTCGCTGCACGACGCCCCGCGCCTCGGCCTGCACGTCCACGACCTGGGCCGGGAGTGGAAGGAATGGACGGGCCTGCCCTTCGTCTTCGCGGTCTGGGCGGCGCGCCGCGACTTCCTCGCACGGCATCCGGACCGGGTGCGCGACGTGCACCGCGCCTTCCTGGAGTCGCGCGACATGTCGATGGCCCGGGTGGACAAGGTCGCCGCCCAGGCCGCCCGCTGGGAGGCGTTCGACGCGGCCACGCTGGAGCGGTACTTCGCGGAGGCACTGGACTTCTCGCTGGGCGCGCGGCAGCTCGCGGGCATCGCGGAGTTCGCCCGGCGCACCGCGCACGACACCGGGTATCCGGCGGACGTACGGGTGTCGCTGCTCGACGGGTGAGGCTGCCGGTGCCGCTGCCCGTGCTGTTGCTCGTGTCGCTGCCGCTGCCGGCCCGTGCGCGAAGCCACCAGTGAGACCACCGCCACAACACCTCCACGCCGCAAGCCCTTGCCGCCAAGATCGCCGTGATCAAAGGTTGGCTCTCATGGGCAAGGTTTATGCAGAAGGCATCACCGGCGAGCTGAAGGAATTCATACTCGGTCAGCCGGTGTACTTCGTGGCCACCGCACCGCTCGACCCCGACGGCCATGTCAACGTGTCGCCGAAGGGCCACGCCGGCTCGTTCGCGGTGCTCGACGACTGGACGGTCGCGTACCTCGACTGGACCGGCAGCGGCGCCGAGACGCACGCCCACATCCTGGAGAACGGCCGCATCACCCTCATGTGGACCGCCTTCACCGGCCCGCCCACCATCGTGCGGCTGCACGGCCGCGGCGAGACGGTACGCCGCGGCGACGCGCGCTGGCCGGACCTCGCCGCGCGCTTCAAGGACGCCGGGGAGCCCGGCGTCCGCGCGATCGTCGTCGTGGACGTCAAGCGCGTATCGGACAGTTGCGGCTATTCCATACCGTTCATGGACTACGTCGGCGAGCGCGGGCAACTGCGCGCCTCCTGGGACGGCAAGTCGGGGGAGGAGGTCGAGACGTACATGGAGAAGAAGAACCGGACGAGCATCGACGGCCTCCCGGCCCTGCCCGCGACGCAGGGGACCGCGGCCGCCGGTTAGGCTTCGTGGTGGTTCCAAGTCGCCGTGGAGGATCCCGTGAGTGCTGTTGCCGCCGAGTCCGAGGGTGTTCGGTACGAGCTGCAACCGGTCCTGGACCGGGCCGCCGCGGGCGGCCGCATCACCCCCGAGGAAGCGCTGGAGCTGTACGTCAACGCCCCGCTGCACGCGCTCGGCCGCGCCGCCGACGAGGCGCGCCGCCGCCGGTACGCCGGGACCGAGCACATCGCGACGTACATCATCGAGCGCAACATCAACTACACGAACGTGTGTGTCACGGCGTGCAAGTTCTGCGCGTTCTACGCCCCGCCCAAGAGCGAGAAGGGCTGGTCGCGCGAGCTCGACGAGATCCTGCGCCGGTGCGCGGAGACGGTCGAACTGGGCGGTACGCAGATCATGTTCCAGGGCGGCCACCACCCGGACTACGGCGTGGAGTACTACGAGCGCGCGTTCTCCGCGATCAAGGCGGACTTCCCGGAGCTGGTGATCCACTCCCTCGGCGCGTCCGAGGTCGAGCACATGTCGAAGGTGTCGGGCGTGTCGGTCGAGGAGGCCGTCACCCGCATCAAGGCCGCGGGCCTGGACTCGTTCGCGGGTGCCGGGGCCGAGCTGCTGCCGGCCCGCCCGCGCCAGGTCATCGCGCCGCTCAAGGAGTCGGGCGAACGCTGGCTGGAGATCATGGAGACGGCGCACGGGCTCGGCCTGGAGTCGACGTCCACGATGCTCATGGGCACGGGTGAGACGAACGCCGAGCGCATCGAGCACATGCGCATGATCCGCGACGTGCAGGACCGCACGGGCGGGTTCCGGGCGTTCATCCCGTACACCTACCAGCCGGAGAACAACCACCTGAAGGGCCGCACCCAGGCGACCCTGCTGGAGTACCTCCGCATCATCGCGATCGGACGCCTCTTCTTCGACAACGTCAACCACCTCCAGGGGTCCTGGCTGACGGTCGGCAAGGAGGCCGGGCAACTGTCGCTGCACTACGGGGCGGACGACCTCGGCTCGGTGATGCTGGAGGAGAACGTCGTGTCGTCCGCGGGCGCCAAGCACCGCTCGAACCGCATGGAGCTGATCCATCTGATCCGCGCCGCGGGGCGGGTCCCCGCGCAGCGGGACACGACGTACAACCACCTCGTGGTGCACGACGACCCGGCCGCGGACCCGGTGGACGACCGCGTCGTGTCGCACCTGTCGTCGACGGCCATCGAGGGCGGGACGGCGCACCCGGCGCTGACGATTGTCGAGGCGCGCTGAGGGCACGCGATTTGCCCGGTCGGGATGGCGGTCCCGCCACCCTCTCCGGGAGGATGGCCCGATGCCGCTGACCATCCACGCCGCGCCGGTCGTGCTCACGATGACGGGCGAACCTCCCCTGCACGAAGGCGCCGTCGTCGTGGACGGCGACCGCATCGCGGCGGTCGTCCCCGCGGCGGAGGCCGTCGAGCGCTTCCCGGAGGCGCGCGTACGCCGATGGCGCGGTGTGCTGACGCCCGGGCTCGTCAACGCGCACACGCACTTGCAGTTCACCGATTTCGGGCACCTCGCCGCGTCGGGGCTGCCGTTCCCGGAGTGGCTGGCGTCCCTCAACCGGGACCGCGCCGACTACACCGAGGCGCGCTGGCAGGAGAGCGCGCGCCGCGGCGTCCATCTGCTGCTCAAGTCCGGCACGACGGCCGTCGCGGACATCGTGTCGAACCGCCCGGCCCTGGTCCCGGTGGCCCGCTCCGGCATCCGCGGCATCTCGTACATCGAGGTGATCGCCGACTCGCCGCGCTGGGACGCCAAGCGCCGGGCGCGCCTGCTGGACGTCCTGACCACGCCCGCCGGCCGGACCCTCGGCGTCTCGCCGCACACGCCGTACACGGTCGGCACCGAGGTCTTCCGCGAGAGCGTCGCCATCGCGCGCGAACGCGGCCTGCGCATTCACCCGCACCTGGCGGAGTCCGCGCACGAGATCGAGTTCGTACGCGACGGCACCGGCCCGTTCGCCCTCGTCAATCACGCCGTCGGCTTCAGTCTGGAACTCCTCGACGGCGGCAGCGGGTTGACCCCGGCGGCGTACCTCGACTCGATCGACGCCCTGGGCCCGGACGTGCACGTCGCCCACGGCGTCCACCTGGACGTCGCCGACCGCGCGATCCTCCGTGAGCGCGGCACACCGGTTGCCCTGTGCGTACGCTCGAACCGCATCCTCCAGGCGGGGGAACCCCCGGTGGCCGACTACCTTTCCGAGGGCTCACCGATCGCCCTGGGCACCGACTCCCTCGCCTCTTCCCCGTCCCTCGATCTGTGGGAAGAGGCGGCAGCCGTACGCGAGTTGGCGATCCGTCAGGGCTACACCGCCGCCGACCTCGACCGCCGCCTGGTGGAAGCCGCCACCATCGGCGGCGCCGCGGCCCTGTCCCTCCCCGACGCCGGATCCCTCCGCCCCGACATCCCCGCCGACTTCGCCGTTTTCGACGTACCGACCGACGGGGACCCGTACGCCGCCCTCCTGGCCCACGGCACCGGCTCCTGCATCGGCACCTCCCTCAACGGCCGCCTGGTCCACCGCCGTTGATCCGACCCACTCATCAACCCCCAAGTAGTTTTCCGACCGTTGGCCATCGTTGTCTTGTAGCGCTCGCCGTGCCGGCGACAACCCCTCGGTCTTGCGGCGGCCCGTCTTCGCGCTAGTCCTCTTCGTCTTCCTCCTCGTCCGACTCCATCTCGTCTGCCAAGTCCTGGTACTCGTCCTCGATGTCCAATAGGTGCTCGCGCAGGTCCTCGCCGAGGGGGCTCTCGTCTGTCCACCACGGCGTCTCCGAGGGTTCGCCCGCCAAATCGTCCGCGACGGAGCGGTAGACGGCCTCCAGCCAGGGGAAGGCCACGGCCGGCTCGGGGCGGGGATCCCAGCCGTCGGGGTCGAAGTCGAGCTCCTCCAGGTCGCGGATCCGGGGGACGGGGACCGGAAGTTGCCGGTGCTTCAGCGTCCAGGTGTTGCGGAAGAAGTCGAAGTTCAGGTGGTGGCAGTCGTCCGTCTCGGAGAAGAGGATCGGCGGCACCAGGAGGTGCACGGCTTCGACGGTCGCGGCGATGTCCAGGTAATTCGCGGGTCGGCCACCGGAGTTCCAGCAGGCCGCGAAGTTCACCGGGGCGAGCGGCTCCTTCCCGAGTACGTGGATCTGGTTGCCTCGGATCACGAACTTGTCCGGGTCGAGCACCACCTCTTGGCCGAGCAGCAGGATGGGCGCCGGAAGAATGTGAGCCTTCGCGAACGACTGTGCCGCGTCGTTGAGTTCGACGACCTCACTGAACCGTGTGGCCTCGAAGTCCGCCCACGAGTGGAACGGGCAGCACGAGTCGTCGGTTTCCTCGGCCGCCGGGAAGAGCACGGCCTTGTCGAACTCCGGTACGGCTTCCGAAGCCGCCCGGCCGCGCTCGCCGCGCCGCTCCCGGAGAAACGCTGTCACCCAGTCCGTTCCCCGGGCCTCGATCACGGACGTCTCGCACACGTCCCGGAAGGGCGTCCCGCCGAGCGTGCAGTTGAAGTAGTCGAGCAACGTGATCGCGGCGCACGCCGCGAGCGAAAGGCCCTCGGACTTCGCGAACCAGAAGTCGTGGCCGTTGGCGACGAAGTCCACACCTCTGAACCGTTTGTGGACGAACGGTTCGACCGAGGCGGCCTCGCCCGGCAGACCGTTCCAGTGCGCCGCCGCGACCTGATTGAAGTACGTGTCGGCATACGGGGCCAGTTCCGGTGCGAAGACGCTCTCGCCGGTCAGGTAGCACGCCTTGGCGAACAACGCGCCGATGTCCGGGTCGTGGGCGACATCGGACTCGGACTGATGAAAGATCAGCTCCGTGCGCAGGAAGACCTTGTCGCCGTCGCGATACGCCGCCCCCTCGTGTGCGCGGCTCTGGTCGAAGACCACACAGGTGAACGCCTCGATGTCGGTCAGCGTCGCCAAGTCGGTCAGCCGGAGCGCCGGTTCGCCGGTGCCGCCGGTCAGGTAGAGCAAAACCGTGTACCGGGAGACGTGACCGCGCGCACGGTCGTAGTACGGCGTGTCCAGATGGTGCCGGAACTTCCCGTCCCCCGGGCGGAACCGGTTGGCCCGGAACACCGGGTTGACGTGCGAGAAGCCGTCGAGCACGTCGTCCGGCAGAGCCGCCTTCACCGCCCGTCCGAGCGCGTCGGCGAGGACGGCCGAGTGGAAGATGAAGCGTTCGCCGCCGCGGGAGACGGAGTTGAGCGGCGGGACATAGAGGTTGAGGTCGTCGAGGCGCATGAGACGAGCGCGGCATTCGTCCGAGACCTCCAGTCGCGTGACGTACGCACCGGGCGCCAGTTCCGTGGCGGTCCCGGCCGACAGCACGTCTGACGGCATGTCCGTGAAGAACCGGTCCAGCGGGACGATGTTCTCGAACGTGCGGAACGACAGTTCACGCGGGTCCGCGAAGACGGCCGCCAGGTGCGGTGCGTCGTCGCTGGGCCTGGCGAAGAGGTCACGTGTCGTCCCGTCGACTTCCTGTTCCAGCCGTGCGGCTTCCACGAACCGGAGGGCCGTGAACCGCGCCGACGGATGCCAGCACACCGCGAGCCCGTCGATTACGGCAGTGGGCTCAGCCTCGGTTGCGTCCACCTTGGCCCGGCAGCGTTCCACCTCGGCCTCGGACGCTGCCGACGAAGCCAACGCGAGGAAGAGATCCCGTAGTTCGACGCTCACATGCTCCCCCCAGAGACAGCGCAGTGCGGCCGGAAGGCGGGCGGCGGACGCGAGTATTCGTACGCCTGCGTCGGAGACGTCGCGGCGGTGCAGATGCAGGATCCGAAGACGATCCGCGAACGCGGCCTCGGCCAGGGCCTGTGCGCCTTCCGCCCCGATCCGGTTGTACCTGAGGTCGAGTTCTTCGACGTGGCGCAGGTGCGCCAGCGCGCGTACGCCGACAGCGCCGAACCGGTTGTGCTGGAGACGCAGCCGCCGGACGTCGTCGAGGTGCCCGGACCGGACGAGCGCGTCCAGGCCCTCATCGCCGATTCCGCAGTAACGCAGGTCGAGTGTCTCTGTCCGGCCCCGCGAGATCGCGGTGGCGAGGTGCCGGGCTCCCGTGTCGCCGATGCGGAAGTAGGACAGCTCCAGTTCGCGAAGTCCTCCGAGGTCGAGGTCGGCGAGTCTTTCGTCGCCGTGCGGCGGCGGGGGCATCGGCGTTCCGTCGTCTTCGAAGTCCGGTACGTCGTCCCAGTATTCGGTGTCGGCTTCCTCGTCCTTCGTACCCGGACGGATGCGCAACCCGGTCACGAAAGGCCCGCGCAGGGCCTCGGCAATCTGCGCGGGAGCCTCCTGGGACCACGAGACGACGACCTTCGTGGCGACGGTGTCCGGAGATTTGCGAAGGGTGCTCTCAAGTCGCATGTCTGGCACGGTCTTGACCCTAGGTGCTGCCACCGACGCCACGAACCGTCCGTGCCGTCGACGGTCCCCGCCCGACCCCCGCCGCCCGTGGCAGCGACACCCTGCCGACCCGCGTGTACGGAGCCGGGGCGCCGACAGGCGAAGATGTACCTGTGACCCGAGCATCCCTGGACAAGAAGCCGCGCGACGTCGCCGCGATGTTCGACGACGTGGCGGAGAAGTACGACACCACCAATACCGTCCTTTCCCTCGGCCAGGACAGACTGTGGCGCAAGGCCGTCGCCCAGGCCGTCGACGCGCGTCCCGGGGAACGGGTGCTCGACCTTGCTGCCGGGACCGGCACCAGTTCGCTGCCGTTCCGCGACGCCGGGGCCGACGTCGTACCGTGCGACTTCTCGATCGGCATGCTGCGCGAGGGCAAGCGCCGCCACCCCGACCTGCCCTTCACCGCGGGCGACGCCATGCGGCTGCCCTTCGCGGACGGTGCGTTCGACGCCGTGACCATCTCCTTCGGGCTGCGGAACGTCAGTGACCCCAAGGCCGCCCTCGCCGAGATGCTGCGTGTGACGCGCCCCGGCGGGCGACTGCTCGTGTGCGAGTTCAGCCACCCCACCTGGAAGCCGTTCCGCACGGCGTACGTCGAGTACCTCATGCGTGCCCTGCCCCCCGTCGCGACCAAGGTCAGCAGCAATCCGGACGCGTACGTCTACCTCGCCGAGTCGATCCGGGCCTGGCCCGACCAGCCGCACCTGGCCGCTCTCGTACGCGAGTCCGGTTGGGAGCGCGTCGCCTGGCGCGACCTCTCGGGTGGCATCGTCGCGCTGCACCGTGCCTTCAAGCCGTCGGCTCGTTAGACAGGGGGCAAGCGGAGCGACGACGCCGAGGAGCTGATCGATGCGCTGGGCTGCCCTCGTGGTCGCCGCTGTCCTCGTCGCCGTCGCGGGTTGCTCGGCCGGCGAGACCGGCACCCCCGTCGGCGCCTCGCAGCGGCCGCCGGGGGAGGGTGGCGCGTCCGGCGACCGGGACGACGACCCTCGGCCCGGCGGCGCGAAGCCGTCGGCCACCTCGACGGCCGTGCCGCCCCTCGACGTCGCCGCGGAGAACTCCAAGCCCGGCACCGAGGACTGGAAGACCGGCCTGCGCACCGGCCCCGCGCGGTCGATCGAGGCGTACGCCGACCGGATCGCCGTCCGCCCGGGTGAAACCTTCCGCCTGTTCGTGTCGACCACCGCGCCGGGCTACACCGTCACCGCGTACCGCATGGGCTGGTACGGCGGCGACAAAGGCCGCGAGGTGTGGAGGTCCGCACACGTACCCGGCCGCAAACAGGCCGCCCCCGTCGTCGACCCCGGCGTCAACACGGTGCACGCCGATTGGGACCCGTCCCTTACCGTCCCCACGACAGACTGGCCCGAGGGTTCCTACCTCCTTCTCCTGACCTCGGACGTGGGCTTCAGCACCTATGTCCCTGTCACCGTGCGCGGAGGCCAGACGCGCGGGCGCATGGTGTTGCTGAATGCGGTCACGACCTGGCAGGCGTACAACGAATGGGGCGGCTACAACCTCTACAACGGTCCGCAGGACTACAGCGACCGGGCGCGCATTGTCAGCTTCGACCGGCCGTACGACAGCACCGGCGCGGCCGGGTTCCTCAACATGGAGCTGCCGCTGATCGCCCTTGCCGAGCGCATGGGCCTGCCCGTGTCGTATGCGACCGACGTGGACCTCGACGCCGACCCCAAGCTGTTCGCCGGGGCGACCGCTGTGATCACTCTCGGGCACGACGAGTACTGGTCGACGGCCATGCGCGAACACGCCACGGAGTTTCGCGACTCCGGCACCAACCTGGCCTTCCTGGGTGCCAACGCCGTCAACCGGCACATCCGGTTCGGCCGGACCGCGCTCGGCGACCGCCGCCTGGTGATTTGCTACAAGTCGGCCGCGGAGGACCCGATGGCCGCGGACGACGCGACCGAGACGACGCAGGACTGGCGCCTTCCGCCGCACCCGCGGCCGGAGAACGTCCTGACCGGCACCTACTACCAGTGCTTCCCGGGCAACGCGCCGTTTGTCGTCTGGGACGCGGACGCGTGGATGTTCGCGGGTACGGGCGCTCGGCGCGGCAGCGCGTACAAGGGCCTTGTCGGCGTCGAGTACGACCGCGTGGTGCGCGACCCCGCGCCGCCGCAGCCGATCCAGGTGCTCAGCCACTCGCCGGTCACGTGCGGCGGGAAGGCCGACTACGCCAACGCGTCCTACTACACGGTGCCTTCCGGCGCCGGGGTGTTCTCCACCGGCACGATGCGCTGGGTGTGCGCGCTCGGGACGGCGTGCGGCCAGTACCTCGACGAGGCGGGGCGTCGGTTCGCGATCCAGGTGACGGAGAACGTCCTGCGCGCCTTCGCCACCGGGCCGGCCGGGAAGGCGCACCCTGCTCGGGCGAACCTCGGTGAGGTGAGCGAGCCGTGAGCCGTGGGAGGTGAATCGTGGGCTGTGTGACATGGGCTGTGCGACCTCCGCTGTGAGCCGTGGGGTTGCCGACTCGATCGACGCTAGCCGGGGTCCGTCGAGTGCTCGGGTCCGTCGTCCACAGCCCGACGACCACAATCCACGTCTTCCACAGCCCACCGCCGACGGAGATCGAGATCGGGCGTCGCTGGATACGGTGTGGGCATGTCAGCACTCAAGTCAGTCAACGTCGGCAAGGCCACCGCGACGGAGCATTCCGACGTCGGGGTGACCGGCATCGACAAGCGCCCCGTCGACGGTCCGGTGCGCCTCGACGTCCCGGTCGAGGGCAGCGGCGTCGCGGGCGACGCGGTCTGCGACCGGCGTCACCACGGCGGCCCCGACCAGGCGGTGTACGCGTTCGCGTGGGAGGACCTGGGCACGTGGGCCGACCGCATCGCGGCCGAGATCCGCCCGGGCGTGTTCGGCGAGAATCTGACGACGGTGGGTGTCGACGTGACCGGGGCGGTGATCGGGGAGCGCTGGCAGGTGGGCGGCGCGTTGCTGGAGGTGTCCGTCCCGCGTATTCCGTGCCGCACGTTCGCCGGGTTCCTGGGGGAGCGGGGCTGGATCAAGCGCTTCACGGAGGACGCCCGCCCGGGGGCGTACCTGCGCGTCATCGAGCCGGGCGAAGTGCGCGCGGGGGACACGGTCGAGATCGTGCACCGGCCGTCGCACGGCGTCGACATCGGGACGGTCTTCCGCGCGCTCACCACCGAGCCCGATCTGCTGCCGAAGCTGGTCGACCTGGCGGAACTGGCCGAGGAGGCACGCAACAAGGCCCGCAAGCGCACGGGTATGGCCGTGGGCATAGACATCTCCGCGGCGCCGGAGGCGGTTCCCGACCGCCTTCGGGACGCGGACTGACGCCGGCCACCACGTCGGCGCGCCCGACTACTGGCGCTTGGTGCCGACCCGGTGCCGACGCGGTGCCGACCCGGTGTTGGCGTGGTGCGGGCGTGGTGCCGGGACAAGCACGCCCGGCGGGCCGCCTTAGACTTGGCCGCAGCGTCGACCGCCTGTCCGGTGGCCGTCGTCACCACTGCCGTCGCGGTGATAGACGCGGTGGTAGCCGCAGACGTAGTCGCTGTTCGTGGCCGCTGTTTGTGGTCGCAATTGCTGTCGCAGTACGCCGAACCGCTCGGCATCCGAAAACCATCGGCGCACCCCAGGAGAGCCGCGTTGACCGAGACCAAGTCTGACGAGTCCACCGCGTCCCTTGCCGCCTCCCGCACCGGTTCGGGTGTCGCGGACTCCGCGCACGAGGCCGATGTCATCGTGGTCGGCGCCGGCCCGGCGGGATCGACGACGGCGTACCACCTGGCCAAGGCCGGACGCAGCGTACTGCTGCTGGAGAAGACGGCGTTCCCGCGCGAGAAGGTGTGCGGTGACGGGCTGACGCCGCGCGCGGTCAAGCAGCTGGTGTCGATGGGCGTCGACATCTCGCCCGAGGCGGGCTGGCTGCCCAACAAGGGGCTGCGCATCCTCGGCGGCGGCATGACGCTGACGCTCGACTGGCCGGACCTCGCGTCGTTCCCGAACTACGGTCTGGTGCGCAAGCGGACCGACTTCGACGAGATCCTCGCCCGCCAGGCCGCGTCCGCGGGGGCGAAGGTCCATGAGCGTACGAATGTGACCGGCCCGGTGCTGGACGAGCGCACCGGCCGCGTAGTCGGCGTACGGGCCAAGGTCGGGGCGTCGAAGGAGGAGAAGATCTTCCGCGCACCGGTCGTCGTCGCTGCCGACGGCAACTCGACGCGGCTGTCGCTCGCGATGGGCCTGCACCGCCGCGAGGACCGCCCGATGGGCGTGGCGGTCCGCACGTACTTCAAGTCCCCGCGCCACGAGGACGATTACCTGGAGTCGTGGCTGGAGCTGTGGGACAAGCGCGACGGCAAGAACGACCTGCTGCCGGGCTACGGCTGGATCTTCGGCATGGGCGACGGTACGTCGAACGTCGGGCTGGGGCTGCTCAACACCTCGGACTCCTTCAAGGACATCGACTACCGCGAGCTGCTGAAGGCCTGGGTCGCGGGCATGCCGGAGGAGTGGGGCTACACGGAGGAGAACCAGGAGGGCCCGATCCGGGGCGCGGCGCTGCCGATGGGCTTCAACCGCCAGCCGCACTACACGAAGGGGCTGCTGCTCGTCGGCGACGCGGGTGGGATGGTGAACCCGTTCAACGGCGAGGGCATCGCGTACGCGATGGAGTCGGGCGAGATCGCGGCGCAGGTCATCGCCCAGGCACTCGCACGGACCACGCCCGAGGGCCGGGAGCGCGCGCTGCACGACTACCCGCGCATCCTGAAGCAGACGTACGGCGGCTACTACACGCTGGGCCGCCTGTTCGTGAAGCTGATCGGTGAGCCGAAGGTCATGAACTTCGCGACGAAGCACGGCCTTCCGCACCCGATGATGATGCGCTTCGTGCTGAAGATGCTCGCGAACCTGACGGACCCGCGCGGTGGGGACGCCATGGACCGGATCATCAACGGCATGGCCAAGATCGCCCCGGCCGCCTGAGACCGCATCCCCTTCGGGCGGCCCGCAAAACGAGGCCGCCCGAAGGCGGTCACGCGCCGCGGTGCTTGAGAGCCGCGACGAATGACCCCCAGATGGCAGGGGCAACGGTGATGTGCCCCCGGCCGGGGAGCTTGCTGTCCCGAACACCGATGCCATGTGCCGGTGCGGCGACCTCGACGCACTCGCCTTCCTGGGCCGAGTGGGATGACTTGCGCCAACCGCCGTGAATGCCAGTCGTCATAGGTCCTTCAACCTCCCTGCGATGTGCTGCCGAGATGCTTCCTCGGACAGCGCGTTGGCGAACAGGTAGTCCAAGTGGCGTCGCGACCGGCGGATGTCGCGGCCGTCGTCCTTGACGAGCATGCCCCCGTGGTACTCGATGAAGAGCACCCCCAAGTCGTCGTTGTCCGGGAAGTCGAACAGCGTGATGCCGCCGATGAAGGCGCTGGCCGTCGAAGCCGAGGGCAGTACGCGAATACGGACGTTCGGTTGCGAGCCCACCTCCAACAGGTGGCGCAACTGATCGGCGAGTCCTGCGCGGCCACCGATCTCGCAACGCAGAACGCTCTCGGCGATGACAGCCGTCAGCTTCACCGGATCCTCGCGCGCCAGGACTCGCTGGCGCTTCATGCGCACTTCCAGCAAGGCATCCGCGCGGTCGGGGTCCGGGATCATCGGACCCGTGCTGAAGACGGCGGCCGCGTAGCTCTTGCACTGCAAGAGGCCGGGGACAAGGTTCGCGTTCGCGGTCCTGATCTCCGACGCCTGACCTTCGAGTTCGATCAACTCCTCGTAGGAGCTGCTGATGACGTCCGTGTAGCCCGACCACCAGCGAGGACCGCGCGTGTCCGTCAGCCACCCCTCCAGTCGGGTGGACGCGCCGGTGTCGGCGCCGTACAGGCGGCAGAGAACGTGTAAGTCGTGGCGCGAGACCGCAACCCGTGCGTTCTCGATGCGGCTGATCTTGGACTTGTCCCAGCCGCAGGCGTCCGCGGCATCCTCGCCTGACAGGTCGGCTTCAAGGCGCAGTCTGCGCATCTCGGATCCCAGCCTGCGCCGAGCGTAGTTGGGCGCGCCTGCCATGGCCCTCCCGTCGACGGAATGTCGGAGGCATGATTCCGCAACTTAGGTGTCCGGCAGGCTGATTCCCGGTTCCCACCACTCGAATTGATGAGTTTTCCTGTTTCAGGTGCCTGCAAAGTTGCACGCATGAGAGCCTACACACGCGTCATCACCCAAGGTGTCCGACTCACTACAGTTGGGAGCGCGGCATGGCAGTCACGCAACTCCACGCCACGGCGGACGGCTTCGGCCATCACCTCGCGATGCCCGTCGCCGCCATCAACTGCCCTGTCGCTCCCGAACTCGTGCGTCATCTGCGCAACTTCGTGTACGACTGCACGCTCGGGCTCGCCGCTTCGGCCGACACGGCGGACACCGCGCGGCTCCTCACCAGCGAGCTCGTCTCCAACGCCGTCCGCCACACGCCGCCCGGGACACCGCTCCGGCTCGAACTCCTCCGCGACGAGCCGTGCCGCCTCCTCCTCGTCACGGTCGAGGACGCCGACCGTGCCCTCCCCGCGCTGTCCGGAACCGCGCAGTGCCACAGGGCGGAGTCCGGTCGGGGATTGCCGCTCGTCACCCTCCTCGCCGAGGAGTCCGGCGTATCCGCGTTACCCGTCGGCAAGCGGGTGTGGTTCGCCCTCAAGCTCGGATGATCTTCCGGCGCGTCGTTCAGCAACTCCGGCGACAAACGACCGCAAAATCAGCTCATGACAGGTGAGCGGGACCTCCGGCGACTACTCGGCACCATGGAACCCGAACTCCACCACGGCGTGTGGGTCTTCACCTCCGTCAAAGGCCCCGCCCCCGATAGCCTCGACATCGCCGTCACGGTCAGCGAGTCCGAGGGCACCACGCTCGTCCTCCCGCAGCAACAGGCCGACGCCGCGGGCTTCTCGTACGACTTCCGCGCCGCCTGGATCACCCTGCGCGTGCACTCCGCCCTGGACGCCATCGGCCTCACCGCCGCCGTGGCCACCCACCTGGCCGACCACGGGCTGAGCTGCAACGTCGTGGCCGGCTTCTACCACGACCACGTCTTCGTCCCCTACGCCGAAGCCGACGCGGCGCTCTCCGTCCTCAAAGCCCTGTCCGCCCAACACCGGACGTAGCGTGCTATGCGCAGCACACCTCGCACGGGCTACCTCTCAAGGCCGTGTTCGAGCCCGTGTGCCCGCCCCGGTCCGCGACCGGACCCGCGCGCGATGTCCGGCACCGAAGGCGGCTGCGAGTTGTGGCCATGTCTCGTGGACTGTGACCGGCGGCCCGCCTGAGACTTGTAACCGTCGGACATTTGCCCGAGCACCCGAACGCTGTCCGACATGACGTTCTGAACGACATTCGGCACGCGCGACGTCGCCAGCGCGGAGGGCAGCCTGTACAGGTAGTCCCGGCACAGCCGTTCTGCGTGCACCGTGTGCCAGTCCTGAAGTGGAATCACCTCGCCGCCGTGCTTCACCATGCTCGGGAGCATGCTGAATATTTCGGCTGTGGCCCCCCGTTGGTCCTTGCCGTCCAACGCCCCCCGGATGCTCGCCCGGGCCCGGTCGGAGGCGGCCTTCATGTTCTCCAGGCCCGGTCCACCCCGGATCAACGTCTCGTCGCCGCCGATCAGGTACGGGGTCGGGTGCGCTGCCGAGGCCACCCGCAGCCCCGACTCGTTCAGAAAGTCGTGCAGCTTCATGCTGTTGAGCTGTGCTCCGAGGTTCCCGAGCAGGCCCGTGAGGTAGTCGCGGTACGTCCGCTGCACGCCGTGCTTCCGGGGATCGAGGCCGAGGAGTTCGACGCGTTCGCGTACCGACGTCGCGAGTTCGTCGACGGTCTGCGGATCGTTGGACAGCAGCCCGGGGCGGTAGGGCCCGTAGAGGTGGGGACCGTGCACGTGCGGCTGCCGACGTACCGTCATAGCGGCCGTGGGATGGGTCAGTTTCGCCCACAGCACGCCGCGGCTCTGTTGCGTCGGGAGATTCCACTGCTGCGCGAGAACCTTGTTGCCCAGGTGGCCCGCCGCGAAGGCGTCCTGGAGGAAGTGTTCGGCGTACCCGGCGTTGATCCAGGCCAACCTGGTCACGTCCTCCTGGCGCTGCCCCTGGGCTCGGGAAGCCTCGTACGCGAAATTGAGGGCGACGTTCTGGTAGTGCTCCCAGCGGTACCACGCGTGCGGCGCGAAGTGCCCGATATTGCGGCAGAGCATCGGGGTCATGTGGTCGCTGGCGGGCGACGACGCCGAGGCGATCAGCCTGTTCAGATTCCTGAGCGTGAGCAGGCCGGACGGCGCAATCCGGCTGTAGACGCTGCCCGGAAACGGCACCTTCTCGACCGGGACGCCCGCGAGTTCGGACAGCCTGCGGTAGGACTCCTCGCGGATCGTCTGGAGCAAGCTGACCATCTGGTCCCTCGGGAACCGAAGGATCGCATCGGGGTTCGGCAAGTAATCGGCGAGGGAGTTGAGTTCGCCGTACGTCATCACCGTGCCGTTGGGGAGGCGGATCACCTTCAACCACGGCACGCGGCTCTCGACGTACTCGGCGGACAGGTCCTGCGGGGCGGCAGTCCACTCGCGCATGAGGTCGCGCTGCGCCAGCAACACCCGCCGCCGCCCTGCCTCGTCGAGTCCCGCCAAGTGGGCCATGTCGTCGATCGTCACGTCACCGATCAGCCGGTGTTCGTGCGATGAGTGGAGTTGCAGCACGGGGTTGCGGGCGTACGTGACCCCGAACTCGCCTGTGTCGCCCGGCGGATGGAGAAGCGTCGGGTCCCAGATGTGGCGTGCCCCGGCCAACACGGCGTCGGCGGCGCGGTCCGCCTCGCGTTCGTGGCGTCCACCGGACAGGCCGACCGCCAAACGACCCGCGACGACGCCGGACGGCACCGGACCGCGACGCTGCTGCACCACGTGGGCGACCTCGTGCGCCAGCAGCCACAGGCCGCGTTCGTTGCGCGCGTCCGCGCTCGGCGACGCGAGGTAGACGGTCCGGCCCGTGGCGCAGCCGTCCGCACCGAGTCGGCGACACAGGCGGTCGGCAGCGCCACCGCGCACGATCACGACGTTGGACAAGTCATCGTCGAAGGACGCCTCGAAAAGCCTTCGCAGAGCGGGGTCCAGGGGATGCACTCCCATCGGCGGCACCGTACGCGCACTGCCGCCCCACCCCATACGCTGCCGCCCGTCGTCGCTGCCGTTTCGTCGCTGCCGTTTCGTCGTGGCGCCCGGCCAACAGCCGGCGGCTCACGAGTCGTTCAACGTAGCTCAACGGCGACCCCGGGCCCGCATCGCCCGCTCGCGGGCGGCGCGTTCCGCGCGCGCGGCCTCCTCAGGCTCTCCCAATGCGCTGAGGATGGACGCGAGTACGGAGCACGTCGCGATGCTGACGGGATGCTCCGTCCCCAGCAGGTCGGCGGTGTCCATCAGCAGGTCTCGTGCCTCGTCCTCGGCAACCTCGTGGTCCCCGCTCTCGTAGAGCTCGGTGACGTGCTGGTACCGCCGCTCCAAAGCCTGTTCGGGTCGGAAGCGGGTGACCTTCGGGAGGGGCGGAACCGGCGGGACGTCCGGGCCGAGCCGCTGGTGCGGCGAAATGCCGCGCCGCAACGCTCGGTTCACCTCGATCGAACGGCGGCGGTCGGCTGGGTCGCGGCGGGCGCCGTACCGTAGGCGCAGCGCGTACCGGAGGTTGTTCATGTCGCCGGGCCAGAACCGGTGGCCGGGCGGGTACGCGGCGAGCGTCCCCTCGAAGATCTCGACGGCCCGGTCCAACAGCTCCGCATCGAGCGTCGGTTCCGCCTGGCGGAGCAGATGGATACCGACGCGGCCCCAATGCTCCGGCCCGATGAACTGGTGGTCGATCGTGACCCCTTGGCTGAGGGGTGGCCGCAACTCCTCGGGGACGGCCTCCGGTTCGTACGCACCCACGCGCGCGAACAGCAGCAATGCAGCCTCGAAGTCGTTTATCTCGTCGTTGCCTTCGAGGGCCTTGTAGCGACACCAGTGAAGCCAGGCAAGGGTGTTCAGAACGTCCAGAGAAGTCCCGCCGGTTGCCATTCCCGCCTGCCAGAGATGGCCGGCGTCGGCGAGGGTTCCCCTTCCCAGGACCGCGTCCCGATCGCCGGACTCCCGATAGCGGTTCACGCGCGACACCACGGATTCAAATGCCTGATCGAGCACCGGAGACTCCTCCCCGTTGGTCACAGCTTCAGTCTCCAGCGTGCCCCACGGCGGCGCCTTCCATCCGCCGACGGCTTCACGACGGCGATCACGGGGGCGGCTCGCCGCTGACCGCGGACCGCCCCCGTCCATCCTCAAATCACGTCAGGCCGCGGTCTCGGTGGTGACCGCGGCCGCCGTCGGCAGGGCGCCCGACCCTGATCCCGCGGCCGGTCCCGCGGCCGGTCCTACGGCCAACTCCGCGACTCCCAAAACCCCCACAGCCGAAGGATCGTCCTCCTGTCGACTGTGGAAGTACGCGCGTACGCCCGGCTCCACGACCGCCAGCCCCGCTTCCGACCACCGCAGGACCCGCCCCGGTTCGTCGACGAAGTGGGCGTCGGGCCTCAGACCGGAGAGCAGTTCGTGCCTGTCGTTGTACTGGCGTTGCACACGGGGGCCATGCTCCAGCACCTCGATATCGGCGGCGACGGCAACGGCTCCACCGTCCCCGAGCCAGGCCGCGGTACGGGCGACCCAGGCGTCCTGTTCGGCCAGCAGCTCAGGTGACCACCTGCGGGCAAGCGTGTTGCGGTGGTTGGCCAGCCAGGGGACGGAGGGCGTTGCGTACCGTACGTGGATCGCGCGCCCCAGGATCGAGTCTCCGCCGCCGACCACCGCGCGGTCGAACAGCCCCGGCCCGTCCGCGCCGAAGAGCGAACGATGCGCACCCCAGATGAGGCCCATCGCGCCGCGTTCCCCGAGGTGCAGTGCGCTCACCCTGCTCATCGACCACACTTCGGCGGTGCTTCGGTAGCGGGCAACTCCGAAGCCTTGTACGACCTTTGCCGTACCGAAGGCGGCGGTGACGGCGTCGGCCCAGTCGTGTCCCACGATGATGTCGCTGTCCGACCACACCACGTGCGTGTAGTCGGCGGGAAGGCGGCGTACCGCCAGATTGATCAGCCGTTCCTTGTGCCAGAGGTAGGGGCACTCGGCGTCCCAGAACGCGACTTGCGCGTCTTGCGGATGGCTTCCGCCGGCCCCGGTGAGGTAGACGTCGGCCGCAAGTCCGGCCGCTTTGAACGCCGCGAGAGTGCGGGCCAGTTTCCACTCGTGGGAGACGTAGCCCGCGGGGTTGAAGTATGGGATGACGACAGCGAATTTGACCATGCCGAAACCGCCCCGGATAACAGTGAGCCAACCGTGGATGCCGCGCACGCAGAAGATCGCCGAGAAGGCGAACGGAGGGCATAGACAGGCAACGTGACCTGCGAGGACTCCCGCAACCGGAGTCCCCGCGCCCCTCCATGATGACGTACGAACGCCCTTGTCCGTAAAGGGTTTGGGCGCTGGTTTGACCCCCGCTTTTGGCGGCCGGCGGAGCGTCGCCCACCGGACGGTCGATGACGCGTGCGGAGGATCGGTTTTCAGCCAGAGGCGGTGGTATGACTGGCCGAATCAGGAGCCCTGCACACGCGGGAAGCAACCCACCGCGCCGATGTAGACCGACACGTACGCGTCGTCCGCGCATATACGCCATCTGGGCCATGCTCCCGCCCGCATCAGCGCGCACAGTGGATCTCGCCGCTTCCCCCGCCCGACGGATGTCGCCGTCCCCAGCCATGCGCGACGTCCGGGAATCCGAGGCTCCGCCTTGCCCAGGTCCACCGCGCCACGCGTACGGCCGTCCCGTGCGCCACTCCTCCGCACCACCGCAGCCCTCACCTTTGCCGGACTGCTCGTCAGCGCCTGCGGCGGCGGTGGAGGGGACGACACCCCCAATACCCGCGCCGCTGCTGCCGTGGCACCCACCGTCATCAAGCCCCCGCCCCCGGCAGATCCACCCCGCGACGCCATCACCACCACAACGCGCCCGACCGACCGCTCCGACATCCGCTCCGCCGCGGCCGCCGTCGTTGACGCCGGAAGCAGGCTCATCGCCGACGGCGCTCTCGCCACCGGTGGCGTCCGCGCGCGCCTCCCGTCCCTCAGCACAGCTTCTCGTGCTTCAATTCATGCCCACTGGCGGGTGGTTGCCTCACATCGATCATCGTGATCGCCAGATCCGCGGAGTTCGCCGGCGCCGAATCGGGCAATCGACCCGGCTCTCCGGGCGGCGCTCGGTAGGTCGATGCGTCATCGAGTCACGGCGCCGGCGACTGCGTGGGCACCGCCCATAGTCGGAGTGGTCATGTTCCGGGTCTTGCCGCCGCCCGGGAGGTCGCCGGTGCGCGCGAGCTGGAGCAGCGCGAAGCGGGCGCGCGCCCGAACCGGCGTTCGTTCAGCGTGATTTCGCCGCGTCGATACGTCAGTTGGTCGGTGGCCACGTGGTACATCGCCGTCCCCGACGTATGTGCCATATGGCTGTTCGGCAGCGTTCCCAAGGCGACCACATCGAGGGGAACCCGTCCGTGCCGACGTACGCCCGCCAGCACCCCGTCGGAGAACTCGCGCAGCGACTTGCTACTCAGCGAAGTGCCTTCGTACGTCAGCCGCGTCGCACGCCCGGTCGCGTCGGCGATGCGCTGCGCCGTCGTCCGGGCGATCTCCGACGCGGACTTCGCGGCCTGAAGGGCGGCGTCCCCGACCCGGAGCGGGGACAGCGGCAGGCCGACCCAGCGCCACGCCTGGTAGCGCAGGCTCTCACGCCACGACATGGCGTGCCTCGAACGTCATGCCGCCAGCCAAGCACAGGGCGGCCGCCTGCCACGGCCGCGAGCCAGGCCGCGAACCCCCGACGCGTCGGGACCGCGCGTTCGGACCTCCGGCCGCCCCGGACGGCGCCCAACCGGCACCTGCGTGCACTCCTATTACTTGATGGAGTCTAGTATCTTGTCCGTTTCCGGGCGGCGCCCGACACGCGCATGGTGTGCCGCCGCATGGCCAGACGTACAGCCGAGGTGCACATGGACGACACACTCCGCTTCGACAACCGCGTCGCCGTCGTCACCGGCGCCGGCCGCAACCTCGGCCGCGTGTACGCCCTCGCTCTCGCTGAGCGCGGCGCCCGCGTCGTCGTCAACGACCTCGGCGTGGCGATCAGCGACACCGACGGATCCGGCGACGGGCCGTCCGAGAACCCGGCGCTCGCGGTCGTACGCGAGATCCAGGCCCTCGGCGGCGAAGCGGTCGCGAGCACCGATTCCGTCGCGACGGCCGACGGCGGCGCGGCGATCATCGACACCGCGCTCGACGCCTTCGGCCGCGTCGACATCGTGGTCAACAACGCGGGCGTCGTACGCACCGCCCCGTTCCCCGACCTCGGCACCGACCTCCTCCAACCGGTCCTCGACACGCAGATCGCGAGCGTTTTCCACGTCACCGGCCCCGCTTGGCGCCGCATGGCCGAGCAGGGCTACGGCCGGATAGTGAACGTCAGTTCAGGATCGGCGTTCTCCGGCGTCCCCGGCCTCTCCGCGTACGGCGGCGCGAAGGCCGGTGTCATCGGCCTGACCCGCCAGATGGCCGCCGAGGGCGCCGCGTGCGGCATCAAGGTCAACGTCATCGCGCCGTACGCCAAAACCCGCCCCGGTACCGGCTTCGGCCCGATCCCCCCGTCCGACGAACTCAACGCCTGGATGCGCCCCGAATACCTCACCCCCCTGGTCAACCTCCTCGCCCACGACGCATGCCCGGTCACCGGCGAGTGCTTCGCCGCGGGCGCCGGCTACGTCAGTCGCGTCGTGTGGTCCACCACCGAGGGCCTCGTCGACCGCAACATGACCACCGAGTCCCTCCTGCGCGACTGGACCCACGTCATGGACACCGACGGCATGGCCGTGGTCGGCTACAACGGCGGCGGCACGACCCACAAAATGCTCGCGGGCTTCGGCGACGGGTCGTAGCCACAAGCCACAAGCCGCACGCGGCCGATGGCGCGGCTCAGGCCGTGGGCGTGAGCAGGGCCAGGAGGCGGTCCACGAACTCGGTCTGTGCGGGGTTGAGCTTTTCGCGGGCGACGGGCGGGGTGCACCACAGGGCTCGGTCGATTTCGGGGAAGCTGCGGGTCACGCCCGAGCCGTACGGCCATTCCATCTCGAAGTGGTTGCTGACCAGGGTGGTGACGTCGAAGTCGTCCTCGACCGCCCAGGCGGTGACGAGTTTGCCGTTCCGCTGGGTCACGGAGCCGAGTTCGACGGCCTGGGCCGGGTCCACGACGGCTCCGGTTTCCTCCTGGAACTCGCGTACGGCTGCCGCCAGTGGCGCTTCGTCGGCCAGGTACTCGCCCTTGGGGATCGACCACGCCCCGGCGTCCTTCCGCGCCCAGAACGGGCCGCCGGGGTGCACGATCAGCACTTCGACGCCGAAGTCGGCCCCGAAGTCGGCCCCGGAGTCGGCCCCGGAGTCGGCCCGGGAGCCCGGGCCGGAGCCCGAGTCGGCGGTGACGCGGTAGAGGAGGATGCCGGCGCTCTTCTTGACAACCATGGTTGGGCCTCAGCTGGTCGGGTGGGCTTCCGGGGATTGGGAGCGGCATCGGGAGCGGGACCGGATTGCCGGAGCGGGACTGGCTTGCGGGAGCGGCACTGACTGGGCTTGCGGGAGCGGGACTGGATTACGTGAACGGGACTGACAGGGCTTGTGGGGAGCGGGACTGGGCTTGCCCGAGCGGGGAACGCCTCTGCCGATGTGGCGAGTTGGCCGTTCGACAGAGGCGTTCGGAGAGCGCCGCGACGCTTTCGGCTGCGACACCTGGTAGCAAGTGCCCTTACAGCGCCGAGAGTTCGTCCACCAGGTCGTCGAGGCCCAGCGAGCCCTGGGAAAGCGCCGCCATGTGCCACGCCTTCAGGTCGAACGTCTCGCCGTGCGCGCGTCGGGCGTTCTCGCGGCCCAGCAGCCACGCGCGTTCGCCCAGTTTGTAGCCGATGGCCTGGCCCGGGATCGTCAGGTAGCGGGTCAGCTCGCTCTCGATGAAGTCCGCCGGACGGCTGCTGTGCGCGCCGAAGAACTCCTGGGCCAGCTCCGGCGTCCAGCGCTCGCCGGGGTGGAACGGGCTGTCCGCCGGGATCTCCAACTCCAGGTGCATGCCGATGTCGACGATGACCCGCGTCGCCCGCATCATCTGCGCGTCGAGGTAGCCGAGGCGCTGTTCGGCGTCGGTGAGGAAGCCGAGTTCGTCCATGAGGCGTTCGGCGTACAGCGCCCAACCCTCGGCGTTGGCGCTGACCATGCCGATGGTGGCCTGGTAACGCGACAGATCGCCCGCGATGTACGTCCACTGCGCGAGCTGCAAGTGGTGCCCCGGCACGCCCTCGTGGTACCAGGTCGACACCAAGTCGTAGACGGGGAAGCTCGTTCGGCCCATCGTCGGCAGCCACGTGCGCCCCGGCCGGGTGAAGTCCTCGGACGGCGGCGTGTAGTACGGCGCGGCGGCGCCACCGGGCGGCGCGATGCAGGACTCGACCTTCCGTACCGGCTCGGCGAGTTCGAAGTGCGTGCCGTCGAGGCGTTCGATCGCCTGGTCCATCAGGCCCTGCAACCAGACCTGGATCTCGTCGACGCCCTCGATCCGCGTGCCGTGCTGGTCGAGGTGCGCCAGCGCCGCCCACGGTGTCTCGGCACCGGGCAGGACCTTCTCGGCCTCCGCACGCATCTCGCCCAGGAGGCGCCGGTATTCGGCCCAGCCGTACGCATACGCCTCGTCCAGATCGAGGTCCGTGCCGTTGAAGAAGCGCGACCAACGGGCGTACCGCTCGCGACCGACCGTGTCGGGGGAACCCGCGATCGCCGGGGCGTACACGTCGCGCATCCAGTCGCGCAGGGCCGCGACCGCGGCGGTGGCGGCGCGTCCGGCCTCGTCGAGTTCGGTGCGAAGGGAGTCCGGGCCGCCGGACGCGAAGTCCTCGAACCACCCGCGCCCGCCGCCGTCGCCCTCCGCCCACTCGCCGAGCTGGGTGATGCAGGTCGCGGTCGGGCGTGGGCTCGCGTACAACTTGCGCTCCAGCCCGAGCTCAAGCGACTCCTGATAGCCCGCCAGCGCCCCCGGGACCGCCCGCAGGCGCTCGGCGATCGCCGCCCAGTCGTCGTCGGTCTGCGCGGGCGTGACCGTGAACACCTCGCGCACGCTGTGCAGCGGCGTGGCCAGGTTGCCGACAGTACGCAGCCCCTCGTCGGCATCGTGGACCGCCAGCTCCGCGGTCAGCCGCTCGCGCAGCAGCCGCGCGCAGCGCCGCTCGGCGTCGGTGTCCGCACCGGGTCGCCGCTCGGCCTCGGCGAGTTTGGCGAGCGTGGCCCGCGCAAGCTCCGCGCGGGCTTCCTGACCTGCGGGGGAGAGGTCGGGCAGCTTTCCGGAACTCTCCGGGACACCGAGGTAGGTCCCGGTGATCGGGTCGAGAGCGATGAGCTCGTCGACGTAGGCGTCGGCAACCTGACGGGGCAAAGGGGAGCTGTTGTCGGACATCCGCCCATCCTCATACGCGGGCCCGGGTTCCGTCACGCAGGTTCCGGGGCGGGCGCGCGGGCGAGTCGGCGGTTTGGGGGCGGTGGTATACGGCCGGCGGCCCCGCCCCCACCCGTCCCCGCCTCACCTCTTAGAGGCCATCTCCCGCAGCACATCCCCCAGCGCGGTCGCTTTGACCCCGAGAACGGACTCCGTCTCCGACGCGTCCAGTACGCAGTCCCGATCGCCGAGGTACCGCATCTCGGCGATCTCGGCCATCACCGAGTCCTCGGCCGCGAGTTGGGCCAGCACGTCCGATCCCATCGCGGCAATCTCCGGAGCGGGCGCGCCCGCGGCCTCGGCGAACCGTACGCTCAGCTCCCGCACCGACGCCTCCGACACAGACGGCACGAACCATGCGCGTCCCCACACCACGTCGCTGTCGGCGGCGGCGACGAGCGTACGGGCGACGTCGTCGATGTACGTCCAACTGTGCGCGGCGTCGAGGTCCGTCGGGTACACGGCCGCTTCCCCCGCGAGGATCTGCGGCGCGACCATCAGGGTGAACAGCGATTGCGCCTGCGCACCGAGGTAGTCGCTCGCGCGGATCTCGGTGACCCGTACGCGCCCCTCCTCGTGGGCGGCGAGCGCCTGGTGCCACATGTCCGCGCGTACCCGACCCTTGTCGGCCGTCGGCGCCATCGGATGATCCGGGCGCAGCGGTCCCTCGAACGGGCCGTAGCCGTAGACGTTGCCGAGCATGACGTAGTCGGTCCCGGTGCGTTCGGCGGCGGTGAGCAACGACGTTGCCAGCGGGGGGAATTCCTCACGCCAGCGGTCGTACGCGGGTGCCGCGCAGTTGTAGAGCGTCCGCGCGCCCGTGAGCAGTTCGGTGAGCCGGTCGGCGTCGTTGACGTCGGCGGCGACGCGCTCGATCAGCGGGTGCTCGGGACCGCGCCCGCTGCGGCTGACGAGGCGGACGCGTTCCCCGGCGTCCGCGAGCAGGCGTGCCGTGGCGATACCGGCGGCTCCGGCTCCGATGATGACATGCAGGGACATGGCGGATCTCCTCAAGTGGCTCGACAATGGCTCGACACGTACGACCGCGGGCGGCCGGCCGCGGAAGAACCAGGGCAATGCGCGGGTTCCGGATACGTGTCGGGTACGCGTCCACTCTCGCCTCGGGTTGAGCCGTGGGGGAGCGGCGGAAATGCCAATCAACCGGAGGTTCTGGCCATGCACCGAATAGCCGTCGTGGCCGTGCCGCCGGTGATCGCTTTCGACCTGTCCATCCCCGGGACGGTCTTCGGCGCGGCGATCGTGGACGGCGGGCCGGGCTACGACGTACGCCTCTGCACCGCGGAACCCGGCATCATCCGCGGCTTCATCGGCGCCGACGTGGTGGTTCGCGACGGCCTCGACGTCATCGCGGACGCCGACACCGTCATCGTCACCGGCACCGGAAACCGCCACGACAGCGACCCGCGCGTCCTGGCCGCCCTCCGTGCCGCGGCGGGCGAGGGCAAGCGGATCGCGTCCATCTGCACCGGAGCGTTCGTCCTGGCCCAGGCCGGCCTCCTCGACGGACGCGCGGCGACGACCTACTGGGCGATGTCGGACGAGTTCGCGAACCGCTTCCCGCAGATCGAACTGCGCCCGGACGTCCTGTTCGTGGACGAGGGCCAGGTCCTCACCTCGGCGGGTCTGACCGCCGGGATCGACCTCTGCCTCCACATTGTCCGCAACGATTACGGCGCAACGGTCGCCACGCACGCGGCACGCCAGGTCGTCGCCTCCCCCATCCGCCCCGGCGACCAGGCCCAAGTCCTCGAAACGCCACTCCCACCCGAAGGCGCCACGACCCTCGCCCCCACCCGCGCCTGGGCCCTCGAACACCTCCACCGCCCGGTCTCCCTCGCCGACCTCGCCACCCACGCCGGCACCAGCATCCGCACCCTCACCCGCCGCTTCCACGCCGAAACCGGCCTCAGCCCCGCGAAGTGGCTCCTCCACCAACGCCTCGACCGAGCCCGCCAAATCCTCGAAACCACCGACCTCCCCATAGACCAGGTAGCCGAACAAAGCGGCCTGGGCACCGCCGACTCCCTCCGTCAACACATGGTCAGAAGAGTCGGCCTAACCCCCACCGCCTACCGAGCCGCCTACGCAGCCACGGCTCTGTAGGAGGCCCACCCAACCCCGCGTACGCGGGGAGCAGGGGGTGCGTCGTCACGCGTACTCTTCCCTGAGGACCACCCCCGCGTGCGCGGGGAGCAGCCTCGGGACCGGGGCGTACGCCCTTGACCTTCTCTGCACCAACAGGCGATCGGCGGTCGCCTCATGAACGACACCTTGACGGAACCCGCGGTCCGGCTCCACGACGGCGTTGACATGTCGTTCGAGGACGTTCGGGGACCGTGTGGCGGTGCTCGCAGTCGGCCACAACCTGGCGGACCACATGTTCGGTCAGACCGAACCCCCAGGCTGCTGCAAAGGCGGCGCCCTCGGCGCCTTGAGCCCCGTGTCAGCGATGGCTGGCTTTGCCCATGAGAACCGAGACGGCTCGTTCGCGGGTTCTGCTGCGGTGGACACCGTGGCCGGGCCCGGAGTGTTCACGAGATTTGGGAACACCGGAAGCTGATCCTTCAGCGCTGATCCGTGCACCGAACGACAATGGCCCTATCTGACGCAGTGTCAGGCCTCGGGGAGGGCAGGGGCGCGGCGCACGGACACGGTGGCTGCCGGCGGGGGCTCACCCGTCCTGATTCGCGTGCGGATCGCGGTCACCCCGATTGCCACAGGAATGCCACCTGGTCGCGGTGCGCGGGGCACTGCACGATGTAGCCGGCGCCGTGGTCGCCCCACGTGTGGGGGACGCCGCGCCGCGAGTCGATCTGGAACACCGGGCGCGTCATGCGCTGGTCGCCGAGCGGGCAGTGCGGGTACTCGGCGTCCTGCACCCAGTTCGGCCAGCCGCCCAGCTTGTCGCCCTGCCGGTTGAGCCCGAACACGACGGCGCGCTCCTCGGGGAGCAGGTCGGACTCGTCGGCCTCGCGGTACGGGTAGTCTCGGGCCCCGCGCGCCCAGCCGGTGATCGGACGCTCCGGGAACGGCACCGCGCCCTCGGAGGGCAGGATGGTGGGCGGCGGCGTCGGCCGGCCGACCTCGGCAGGCCCGACGATTCGTACCAGGTGCCCGCGGGAGAAGGCCCGGGACGGGTTGCAGCCGGTGCAGTGGAACAACTGAAGCAACCCGGTGCCCAGTTCGTCCCGCGCCTGCCGGGGCACCGCCGCGAGGTCGAGCTGCACGAAGAACGCCAGCGGCGCCGCGCACTCTCCGCACAGCGGCCATGCCTCACCCTCGCCCAGCCACGGCAGGCCACCGAACCGCGAGCCTCCCAGGGCCCGTTCCCCGTCCGCGGGGCCCAGGACCGGGCTCCACGCGAGCCGGGCGGTGGGCGCCAGCTTGGCCTTCGCCGCCCGGATGATCTGCTGCGGCGTACGCGCGCTCGCCCCCGCCGCGCGCAGCAGTTGCACGATCTCGCTCAGGCCGCCCCGCTCGCGAGCCACCGCCAACGCATTGCGGCCGTCCTCGTCGCGGGCACCCACGTCGGCCCCCGCCGCGAGTAGGTCACGGACCATCAGTACACGCCCGCGTTCGGCGGCCAGCACCAGCGGCGGCCTGCGGTAGTAGTTGGCGGGCGCGTCCACGTCGACCCCGGCCGCGATCAAATAGGGCACCACCTGCGGCGCGTCGAATGCGATCGCCTGGCCCAGCGCCAAGCCCAGGTCGTCGGAGCCGACCCCGCCGCCCTCCAGGATCGCCACCGCGACCTCGACCTGCCGCTCCTGCACCGCGACGACCAGCGCGCGCCCCACAGCCGCCGCGTCCTGCTCCGGCAGCAACTCCTGTACCCGCGCGACGAATCCCCGCTTTGCCGCCTGGAGGAAGTCGGCCTCCTCGGGCGCGAAGACCCGTGCGCCCCGTGCGCGCAGCAGCGCCGCCACCGCCTCGCCGCCGGGTTCCGCCACGGCGACGTCGAGCGGGCGGGTCAGCGCGTCGGTCAGCACGTTGGGGTCCGCACCGCCGTCCAGCAGCGCCGCCACCACGTCGTACGCGCCGGCGCGGACGGCCGCGACCAGCGCGAGTCGGCAGCCGTCCGGACTCCCATAGTCGTCCGTCCGCATGTCCGGGTCCGCGTCGGCGTCCAGCAGCAGTCGCACCGTCTCCGCGTCACCAACCGCAGCCGCGGCCCATAGCGCGAACTCGTCCCGCTCGGCCCCCGGCTGCGCTCCGGCGGCCAGGAGCATACGGACGTACTCCACGTGCCCGCGGCGCCCGGCCGCCTGCGCCAGCGCGACGTCGAGATGCCACTGCGACGGCTCGTGCCGCAGTACGAACTCCAGGACGTCCAGCCGGTTGCCCTGCGCGGCGGACTGCACTTCCATCCCGGCCCGATCCGGCTCCTCCCGCAGGATCGCCGCCAGTTCACCGCTGTCGAACAACCTCTCCGCGTGCATGCGCGTCACCGTAGCCGCAGGCCCCGTCCGCGCATCGCGCGCTATCCCGAAACCGCAGGCGGTTCAGGCGACTTGCCTCGGCACGCCCGTCCGGACTCCCTCCCGGCGACCGGCCGCGCGGAGTGATTGATCACGTAGATCCTGTCGTCCGCGCCCGACACCCTGACCGACACCGTGTCACCTCCTGGAATGGCCGCCGCGACGCGCAACTACTGGACTGGGGACCAACCCCGCGTGCGCGGGGAGCAGTCTTCGTGGCTTGCGGATTTCCTGTGGCTGGCGTAGGGAATTTACCAACCTTGCGGAGACCGGCATCTCAGGCACAACCGCCTTGCTCCGACGTATTTGCCAAAGCTGCGGCGTTCTGCGGCCTTTATCCGAGGCTGACTTCGGCCACCTTGGAATGACATGTCCGGTGCTGGTAGCGGTGACCGCCACGACGACGACCAAGTCCGCGCCGGGCATCAGGCGTTGCGTGGTCTGCGGATGCGCTAGTCGGTGTGAACGACGGCAGGGAGGCCCACGGCGTCGCAGAGGTGGTTCAGCCACCCGTGGGCGAAGGCGTCCTCGATCTTTGCGGGGTCGGCGGTGAGGCCGGCCTCGGCGGCCCAGGAGATGGCTCCAGCGACGGCGTTCTCGCGGCGGTAGCCGGTGGGAAGTGCTTCGGGATAGTCGCTGAGGACGCATTTCTCGGTGAAGACGCCGTCCCAGTACATGCCGGAGGGCGCGGCGGCTTCGCCGATCGCGCAATCGTCGTCCATCACGTAGAAGGCCATGGCGGGGGCGCCGGTCGCGTCGACCACGGCGGCGATGTCGGCGACGTCGTGGTCGTAGCTCGAATACATCCAGATCTCCCGCCAGGCGCCCCTGGCGTAGTTCTCAAGGACCCCTTTGCCGAAAGCGGCGACGGCCGGATGTTCGGCGAGTGTGTGGTCGCCTTTGGCGACGACGATGTAGCCCCAGTAGCCCATGGCGGGAACGTAGCGCCGTGAGGTGACAGCGGCTCGGCGACGCGGGGGACAGACGATTAGTCAGTGTCACCCGGGCTCGGCTCCACAAGCAGAACGCCGAGGTCGCGCCCCAGGGATACCACCGCCTGCGCCGCAATTCTGCGCCCCAGAAGTGTCGCCGATGAGTTTCCGGCGGTTGTGCGGTCTACCCCTTAACGAAGGGAGCACACCATGCGCAAGATCATCGTTTGTACGTTCCTGACCCTCGACGGCGTGATGCAGGCGCCGGGCGGTCCGGACGAGGACACGGGGAGCGGCTTCGAGCACGGCGGCTGGCAGAAGCCCGTGGACGACGACGAGGTCGGCGCTGCCGTCGCCGGTTGGTACGAGGACTTCGACGCGATGCTGCTCGGCCGGAAGACGTACGAGATCTTCGCGTCGTACTGGCCGACCGCGGATCCCGACAACCCGTTCACCGCGCGGATGAACGGCATGTCCAAGTACGTGGCGTCCCGGACCCTGACGTCAGTCGCGTGGCAGAACTCCACGCTGCTGGAGGGCGACGTCGTTGATGCCGTACGTACGCTCAAGGCATCCGACGGCGGCAACGTCAGCGTTGTCGGCAGCGGCGACCTCGCCCAGACCCTCATGCGGCACGACCTCGTCGACGAATACCGGCTGACCATCCACCCGGTGATCATCGGTACCGGCAAGCGGCTGTTCGCCGACGGCGCGATCCCCACGGCGCTGGAGCCGATCAGCGTCACGACCACGAAGGGCGGCACAGTCGTCGGTGCCTATCGGCCGAACGGCAAGCCCAGCTACGACAGTTACTGAGGTCGCGCGACGCGGAACCCGCCGATGACATCGGCGGAGATTCCGTCGGCCGGCAGTACTCCGGAGGGTCGCGCCGGCGGGCTTCCGGGGGAGATGCAGAGACGGCTGCACCCTGCATGCGCCCCGGACGCCCGGTACTCCGGCGGCCGAAGGTTGCCTCGGGCTCAAGCCCCAGGCTGTGGCGGATTCGGAGGCATCGGCGGGTTTTTGTCTGGATTGGTCGGGGCGCGTTCCGGCCGACCCGGAGGCCGATTGCTGCCGGGCCGCCTGCGGGACGGCTCGCCCAGTTCGCGATTCACGAGACGAGGCTATTGAAGGCAGCCGCACGAGACGACCTTCTTGCCGGAATAACAACCGTGTGGTTTCCATGAACCAGCCCGGAGCGTACCAACGTTCGAGCGCGCCTTCGCCCCGCCTGCGCGGGGCGCAGCCCGCAGCGTGCCGCGGCGTCGACCCCGAGGTGGGCCCTCGCCCCGCCTGCGCGGGGCGCAGTCTTTGTGAACTGCGGGGTCACGAGTCAGGCGGGTAGGTTCCTATCAGCTTCTGTGGGTCTGGCATTTCGGTCATCTGCTCGGCTTCTTGGCGCATTGGGTCACTGTGCGGCGGTCGTAGGTCGGGCAATCGGGCTTGTGCCGGGCTGACTTGGTGGGCGGCCGAAGGTTGGGTAGCCGCTTACGGGCGTGGATCTTGCCTTGGTGCCGCGGGTTGTTGGTCGGCGTGGAGTGGCTTGGCCTTCTGTGTGTCCTGATCGCGCGAGCGGTGTCGTTCGGGGTTGGTTCACTGCGGCGACTGCGGCCACGACCTTGGAGAGACATGGGCATCCTCACTGATTTTCTGCGGGCTTCTGACACCGCGCTGGTCGTGAAGGCGATGGACGAGGAGTACCGCCAGAACTTGTTCGAGCAGGGCCTGCTGGAGGACGACGAGGAGGGCGAAGGGCTTCGTGCGGTCGACAAGACCGACGCCACGGGGATGCACGAGCTCGGCGTCTTTCCCGAGTTGATCGCGGCGATCAAGGGCGTGCCGGTGGCCGATGATCTGGTCAAGAGCGACGTCGTGTGGCCGTACGGGCCGCAGCCCGATCTTGATGAGCCGACGGACGGCGAGGGTCCCGAATCGCCGTGGACTTCGGGGCCGTGGGTGACTCAGTTCGACGTGGACGTGCGGGACGCGTTGGCGAGTGTGCGGGACGAGGACGTCGCGGCGGTGGCCGCCCGCTGGGGTGACACCGACGTCATGCGTGAGTTCGGCGCCACCGCGGACGTATTGCGGGACATCGTCGCCAGGTTGGCGAGCTTTGCGAAGGAAGCCGAGGCCGAGGGCGAGCAACTGTATTGCTGGGTCTGTCTCTGACCTGTGCAGGTGGCTGCGGAGGCCTCGGCGGGAGCGGCGGGTTCTTGTCCGGCGTCGTGGGCGCGTGGTCAGGTCGGCCTGGTGGCGGGTTGCCGCCGGGGCCGCGAGGTGGTTTCCCTGGTGCGCGGTTCACAGATATGAGGCTAGGAGCTTCCCCGCGTGGACGAGGGAAGAAGGCGAAGTCAGCTGATTCATTCCGGTTCAAGCAACCCAAAGACAACCTCGTGCAACCTTGGGGTTGCGTAAATGGAAATCGACGTGCAACCTGGAGGTGGCAGGTTTGATGATGTGAGCACGTGAGGAGAGCCACCATGGCTGCACAAGTTCAGGACACGATCGAGCGGGACGTGTTGATCGCCGCCCCGCCCCAGCGCGTATGGGACGTGATCACCGAGACCCGGCACATGGGCACCTGGTTCGGGATGCCCGAGCCGACCTCGGCCGACTTCCGGCCCGGCGGGTGGGTCGTCTTCGATCACGAGGAGTTCGGCGAGATCCCCGTCCTCATCGAGGAGATCGACGCCCCGCGCCGCTTCTCCTACTGGTGGGCCCTGGTGAGCGCCGGCAAGGGCACGCGCCCCACGGACGGCAACCGGACGCTCGTCACCTTCACCCTCTCCGAAGAGGGTGACGCGACGCGCCTTCGCGTCGTGGAGAGCGGCATCACCGCCGTGCGGGCCGACGACGCGGAAGTTGAGGCCCGGTTCAAGGACAACACCGAGGGTTGGACGATCGTCACCGAGGACCTGCGCAAGCGGGTCGAAGAAGTGCTCTCGGACGCTGGCTGAACCCCGCACCGAGCAGTACTGGATGATTTGGGCCCGTCGGACGTTGGCGGCACGGGGAGGTGGCGGGGTGGACAGAGACATAGAGGCGGACGCACGCGTCGAGGACGTGTTCACCGGCCTCGCCGACCCCACCCGCCGCCGCATCCTCGAACTGCTCGCGCAAAAAGGCATGGGTACGGCCACCTCCCTCGCCGCCGAGCTGCCGGTCACCCGGCAGGCCGTGGTGAAGCACCTGGCGGTCCTGAACCGCGCCGGGCTGGTCCGCGGCGAGGCGGTCGGGCGCGAGGTGCGGTTCCGGGTCGAGTCCGAGCCGCTCGCCGCCGCCGCGCGGTGGATGAACCTCCGGGCGGCGGAGTGGGACCGGCGGCTCGCGGTGATCAAGGAAATCGCGGAGGCGCCGGAGGACGAGTCGGACGTACGGTGACCTCATGACCACGCGAATCACACGAATCACCCTGCGGCAGGGCGACATCGCCAGCGAGTCCGTCGACGCGATCGTCAACGCGGCGAACTCGTCGCTCCTGGGCGGCGGCGGGGTCGACGGCGCGATCCACCGCAAGGGCGGCCCGCAGATCCTGGACGCCTGCCGCGACCTGCGAGCCTCGCACTACGGGGGTGGCCTGCCCACCGGCCAGGCCGTCGCGACCACGGCCGGTCGGCTGGACGCACGATGGGTGATCCACACGGTCGGCCCGGTGTGGTCGCGGAGCGACGACCGCTCCGAACTGCTCGCCTCCTGCTACCGCGAATCGCTGCGCGTGGCAGACGAGTTGGGTGCCCGCACCGTCGCCTTCCCGGCGGTGTCCGCAGGGGCGTACGGCTGGCCGACCGGCGATGCGGCGCGGATCGCGCTCGGCACGGTGCGTGCCACCGAGACAGCCGTCGAAGAGGTGCGCTTCGTGCTCTTCGGGGCCGAGGTGTTCGGCGTCTTCGAGGCGGAGTTGGCGAAGCAGGAACGCTGAACGCCCCTACCGACGCGCGGCGGAAGCCATCGGGCAAGCGGCGAGCGCGCACATGTCGCAGCTCGGGGCGTAGCGCGGCCCGAGGCCGACATCGGCACACGGCGCGGTGTCGTTTCGAGGCTCGGTCCACGACTCGTTCAGCGACTCGGTCTCGTTCGACCGCACGTCACCGCGGTATTCCAGCAGCATCAGCGCGGAGTCGTCATGGACTTCATGTCCCGCGAACTCCTCAGCATCCCGCCGCAGTTCGGCCAGCGAAGCATCCAGGTCCGCCCCGCGCAGGAGCGGCGTTCGAGCGGACAGCGGGTAGAACTTCCCGTCCTCCCCCCGCACTTCGGCGATTCCGTCCGTATAGAAGAGGACACGGTCGCCGCGCTCCAGCCGCGTTCGGTGTACGCCCGGCCCAGCGCCTCCGAGCCACTCCAGCCCCAACGGACGCCCGGGGTCACGGGGTTCGGCCGGCGCCTCGCGCCCGGACGCGCGAACGACCACCGGATCCGGGTGCCCGAAGTTCAGCAGCGTGAGCGAGCCGTCGTCCGCGAGTTCGGCGGCAACGGCGGTGACGAACTGCTCGTCCTGCGGCCGCCGTTGCAGCGCGCACGCGATCTTGGTGGTCACCCCGCGAAGCTCGGACGCGTCCGGTGCGCTCTCACGGAACGCCGACAGCACGGTCGACGCCGTGCGCACCGCGTCGAGCCCCTTCCCCTGGACGTCCCCCACAATGACGCGGACCCCGCCCGCGACGGGCACCGCCTCGTAGAAGTCGCCGCCGATCTCGGCGTCGTCGGCCGCGGAGACGTAGGACACGGCGATGTCCGCCGGACCGGTGTCCTCCGGCGGCGGTGACAGGATCACGCTCTGCGCCACGGCCGCCACCTGCCGTACGTCCGCCAACCGGCGCTCCTGGCGCAGCCGCGCCCGCGCGGCGGTCGCGGACGCGACGGTCACCGCGGCGACGGCGGCCAGCGCGACGACCATCCGCTGAGTGCCGACGGAGGACGTGAACAGCGCCGACAGGACGGACAGCACTCCCGACAGCAGGCCGATAACGCATACGTGCCGTACCGACCCCCGCGCGGCGGCGAAGGCCGGCCCGACCGCGTACAGCGCGGGCAGTCCCACGTGCGACCCGAGCGCGGCGTCGGTCAGTGCGACGGCCAGCACGAGCGCGACGTTCTGCCATTCGGCGCGGTTGAGGGGCAGGGGACGGTGAAGACGCATGTTCTCCTACGCAGGCGGGTGTTCTCCTATGTGGGCAGGACGGCCCGAGCGCACCTGACAGGGCCTCGGCAAGATCGGCCGCCGGGACGAACGGGCTGCTCGGGGCGAGTATCCAGCCACCAAGACGCCGGGACGTTCCACCCCCGAAGCTACCGACCGCCTTCGTGGGCCGGCAGGGTCTCTGTACCTGTCTTGAGGCACGCATCCCCGGGACCTTCGTCCCGTTTGCCGGCACCGCACCGGTCTCGCTCCATGGCCCGCCGACGCGCCCACCGCATCGGCGTCGACCGCACCCACCGCGCTCCACCGCACCGCACCCACAGCACGAACGACAGCGGTACCGACAGCACCCACGACATCGGCACCGACAGCACCCTCCACACCGACCATGGCGTGAACACTCCGGAAGACGAGACACTGGTCGCCGAGATCCCGCGCCGCGGGGTCACCCTGATGACGAGCGACGCGACCAGCACGCGGCATCGCCATCGCGCCGTCCGAACTCGCCATCCGAACTCGCCATCCGAACTCGCCGTCCGAACTCGCCATCCGAACTGGCTGTCCGAACTGGCCCTGATCCGATACGAGTTGGACCAGTCCTCGCCCCCGAACGGAGAACCCCCGGGCCCGGCCGCCCGGGGGTTCTCCTTTGCCCGCGGCCTTCCCGCAACCAGGGCAACTCCCGCGCCGCAGCCACCCCACTGATCAACTGAGGGTCCCCTAACACGCCCCCCTTTTCCGATCAAATTTGATGATCTGCAAAATCGCCTGATATAGGTCCCGTTCCGGATGACCATCCAGTGCGTTGCTTCCCGTCGCATCCCTAGCGCAGAGTGTCCGAAACTGTGCGGTACGTCGAATCAAGACCGCGGCCAATCGTTTCTGATCGATCATCAGGTGTTGAAGATCACATCATGATCGAACTCAACCCGTGTCGCAGATCACATCGGAAGAGGCGTAGGATCGGCGCCGTTCCGGGTGCTTGTGAACCTGGTCACATGCTCACAAGCGGGTGGTTGTGACCGGGCCAGATGGACGGAAGGGAGCAGTGCGGCCATGAACCTGTACGCGCCGATCCTCGTGCTCGGCGGCATCGCGGCGGCGTTCGGCATCGTCTCCCTCGTCGCCGGCGCGCTGACCGGGCCCAAGCGGTACAACCGGGCCAAGTTGGAGGCGTACGAGTGCGGTATCGAGCCGACACCGCAGCCCATCGGCGGCGGGCGCTTCCCGGTGAAGTACTACCTGACGGCGATGCTCTTCATCATCTTCGACATCGAGATCGTCTTCCTCTATCCGTGGGCGGTGTACTTCGACGCCCTCGGCATCTTCGGTCTCATCGAGATGGCGCTGTTCATCCTCACCGTGTTCGTCGCGTACGCGTATCTCTGGCGCCGCGGCGGCCTCGAATGGGACTGACGGCCGGGCACAGGGACCGATCGACAGACCGACGACCCGCACGCCGCCACTGCCGCCGCAGAGGCAACTGACGCAGGGATCCAGGTGTTCCAGGTGATCCAGGAGAGGCCATCCGATGGGTATTGAGGAGAAGCTGCCCAGCGGCTTCCTGCTCAGCACGGTCGAAGATCTCGCCGGCTACTTCCGCAAGAGTTCGTTCTGGCCCGCCACGTTCGGTCTCGCGTGCTGCGCGATCGAGATGATGGCGACCGGCGCCGGGCGCTACGACCTCGCGCGGTTCGGCATGGAGGTCTTCCGCGCGTCCCCGCGCCAGGCCGACCTGATGATCGTCGCGGGCCGGGTGAGCCAGAAGATGGCTCCGGTGCTCCGCCAGATCTACGACCAGATGGCCGCGCCGAAGTGGGTGCTGTCGATGGGCGTGTGCGCGTCCTCCGGCGGCATGTTCAACAACTACGCGATCGTCCAGGGCGTCGACCACATCGTGCCGGTCGACATCTACCTGCCCGGCTGTCCGCCGCGCCCCGAGATGCTGATGGACGCCATCCTCAAGCTCCACGAGCAGGTGCAGCACATGCCCCTCGGCGTGAACCGCGAGCAGGCCGCGCGCGCCGCCGAGCAGGCCGCGCTGACGGCGGTGCCCACGATCGAGATGAAGGGGCTGCTGCGGTGAGCGACGCGACCGACTCCGGCAAGAACAACGGCAACAACGGCACCCCCGACAACAGCACCCCCGACAACGGCAACAACGCCGGGAACCCCGTTCCGGTTCCCCGCGGTTCCGGCGGCAACGACGTGCTGGACGTCCGGCACGGCATGTTCGGCGCGCGCGGCACCGGCGACACGTCCGGCTACGGCAAGCTCGTCCGCACCATCGCCCTCCCGGCCGCCGCGACCCGCCCCTACGGCGGCCCGCATGGCGGCGGCGAAGGAGAGTTCGACGTCGTCGCGGACGAACTGACCGGCGCGCTCGCCGAGTCCGGTGTCGAGTTCGACGACGTCATCGAGCGCGTCGTCGTCGACCGCGGCGAACTGACCCTGCACGTACGCCGCGACGGCCTCGTCAAGGTCGCCCTCACGCTGCGCGACGACCCTGCCCTCCGGTACGAATTGTGCACCGGCGTGAGCGGCGTGCACTATCCGACCGACGACGGCCGGGAGCTGCACGCCGTCTACCACCTGCGCTCGATCACCCACAACCGCCAGGTACGCCTGGAGGTCGCCGCCCCCGACGCGGACCCGCACGTGCCGTCGCTCGTGAAGGTGTACCCGACGCTCGACTGGCACGAGCGCGAGACGTACGACTTCTTCGGCATCGTCTTCGACGGGCACCCGGCGCTCACCCGCATCCTCATGCCGGACGACTGGCCCGGCCACCCGCAGCGGAAGGACTACCCGCTCGGCGGTGTGCCCGTCGAGTACAAGGGCGCCCAGATCCCGCCGCCCGACCAGCGGAGGTCGTACACCTGATGGCCGACACCACCCAGACGCAGCAGCAGTCCGCGGACGCCGCCGAGGCCAAGGCCCGGGAGACCACCGAGGGCCGGGTCTACACGGTCACCGGCTCCGACTGGGACGAGGTCGTGCAGGCGGCCGCCGACGCCGACGAGCGCATCGTCGTCAACATGGGCCCGCAGCACCCGTCCACGCACGGCGTGCTGCGGCTGATCCTGGAGATCGACGGCGAGTCCGTCACCGAGGCCCGCTGCGGCATCGGCTACCTGCACACCGGCATCGAGAAGAACCTCGAATACCGCTCCTGGACGCAGGGCGTCACCTTCGTGACGCGCATGGACTACCTGACGCCGCTGTTCAACGAGGCGGCGTACTGCCTCGGCGTCGAGAAGCTGCTCGGCATCACCGACCAGATCCCGGACCGCGCCAACGTCATCCGCGTGCTCCTCATGGAGCTCAACCGCATCTCGTCGCACATGGTGTGCCTGGCGACCGGCGGCATGGAGATCGGCGCGCTGACCGTCATGACGTTCGGGTTCCGCGACCGCGAACTGATCCTCGACGTCTTCGAGATGATCACCGGCCTGCGCATGAACCACGCGTACATCCGGCCGGGCGGTCTCGCGCAGGACCTGCCGCCGGGCGCGGTCGACAAGATCCGCGAGCTGGTCGACGTACTCCCGGGCCGCATCCGCGAGTACGAGATGCTGCTCAACGACAACCACATCTTCAAGGGCCGCACCGAGGGCATCGGCTACCTCGACCTGACCGGCTGCATGGCCCTCGGCGTCACCGGCCCGTGCCTGCGCTCCGCGGGCCTGCCGCACGACCTGCGCAAGTCGCAGCCGTACTTCGGGTACCAGAACTACGAGTTCGAGGTGCCGACCGAGACCACCTGCGACGCGTACGGCCGCTACCTGGTGCGCATCGCGGAGATGAAGGAATCGCTCAAGATCGTCGAGCAGTGCCTGGAGCGGCTGAAGCCGGGCCCGGTCATGGTCGAGGACAAGAAGATCGCGTGGCCCGCGCAGCTCGCCCTCGGCCCCGACGGCCTGGGCAACTCGCTCGACCACATCCGCACCATCATGGGCACCTCGATGGAGTCCCTCATCCACCACTTCAAGCTGGTGACCGAGGGCTTCCGGGTGCCCGCCGGCCAGGTGTACGCGGCCATCGAGTCGCCCAAGGGCGAACTCGGCGTGCACATCGTCAGCGACGGCGGCACCCGCCCCTACCGCGTCCACTACCGCGACCCCTCGTTCACGAACCTCCAGTCCATGGCCGCCATGTGCGAGGGCAGCCAGGTGGCGGACGTGATCGTCGCCGTCGCGAGCATCGACCCCGTCATGGGAGGTGTCGACCGATGACCGATCTGGGCATGCCCCGCCTGCCCGCGCCGGGCTATCCCGCCGACGTGCGCGCCCGGCTGGAGACCGACGCGCGGGAGATCATCGGCCGCTACCCGCAGTCGCGTTCGGCCCTCCTGCCGCTGCTGCACCTCGTGCAGTCCGAGGAGGGGTACGTCAGCCACTCGGGCATCGAGTTCTGCGCCGAGATGCTGGACCTCACCACCGCCGACGTCACCGGCGTGGCGACCTTCTACACCATGTACCGCCGCGAGAACGGCGGCGAGTTCCAGGTCGGGGTCTGCACCAACACGCTGTGCGCGGTTATGGGCGGCGACGAGATCTTCGCGACGCTCAAGGACCACCTCGGAGTGGGCAACAAGGGCACCACGCCGGACGGTTCGGTGACCCTGGAGCACATCGAGTGCAACGCGGCCTGCGACTACGCGCCCGTGATGATGGTCAACTGGGAGTTCTTCGACAACGTCACCCCGGCGTCCGCCAAGGACCTGGTCGACGAACTGCGCGCGGGCAAGCAGGTCACCCCGACCCGCGGCGCCCCGCTGTGCACCTTCCGCGAGACCTCGCGGATCCTCGCCGGATTCCCCGACCCGCGGCCCGAGGCCGTCGACCAGGGCGGCGCGGGCGGCGTGGCCAGCCTCGTCGGACTGCGCATCGCGAAGGGCCAGGACCCCGACGGACCCGCCGCCACCAACTCCGGTCCCGGCAACGGACCGACCACCGGGAAGGGGGCGTGACCGACATGAGCGCGACGACGGAAGGCGCCGACCCCGCGATCCTGACGCCCGTCCTGTCCGCACCCTGGGACGACGCGCAGCCCTGGCGGCTCGCGACGTACCTGCGCCACGACGGCTACCAGGGCCTGCGGAAGGCGCTCGGCAAGCACCAGGACGAGGTCATCCAGACCGTCAAGGACGCCGGCCTGCGCGGCCGCGGCGGCGCGGGCTTCCCCACCGGCATGAAGTGGGGCTTCATCCCGCAGGGCGACGGCAACCCGCACTACCTCGTGGTCAACGCCGACGAATCCGAGCCGGGGACCTGCAAGGACATCCCGCTCATGTACGCCAACCCGCACGTCCTCGTCGAGGGCATCGTCATCGCGGCGTACGCGATCCGCTCCAACCACGCCTTCATCTACCTGCGCGGCGAGGTCGTGCCGGTGCTGCGCCGCCTCCAGGAGGCGGTCCGGGAGGCGTACGAGGCGGGCTACCTCGGCAAGGACATCCTCGGCTCCGGCTTCGACCTGGAGCTCACCGTGCACGCGGGGGCCGGGGCGTACATCTGCGGCGAGGAGACCGCGCTCCTCGACTCGCTCGAAGGACGCCGCGGTCAGCCGCGTCTGCGCCCGCCGTTCCCCGCGGTCGCCGGCCTGTACGCGTCCCCGACGTGCGTCAACAACGTCGAGTCGATCGCCTCGGTGCCCGCGATCATGCACAAGGGCGTCGACTGGTTCCGCACCATGGGGTCGGAGAAGTCCCCGGGCTTCACGCTCTATTCGCTGTCCGGGCACGTCAAGCGCCCTGGCCAGTACGAGGCCCCGCTCGGCGTCACGCTGCGCCAACTCCTCGACCTCGCGGGCGGCGTGCGCGAGGGGCACCGTCTCAAGTTCTGGACCCCGGGCGGCTCGTCGACCCCGATGTTCACCGACGAACACCTCGACGTGCCGCTGGACTACGAGGGTGTGGGCGCCGCGGGCTCGATGCTCGGCACCAAGGCCCTCCAGATCTTCGACGACACGGTGTGCGTGGTCCGCGCGGTCCTGCGCTGGACCGAGTTCTACGCGCACGAGTCGTGCGGCAAGTGCACGCCGTGCCGCGAGGGCACGTACTGGCTCGTGCAGATCCTCGAACGCCTGGAGAAGGGTGAGGGGACCGAGGCCGACCTGGAGACGCTGCTCGACGTCGCCGACAACATCAACGGCAAGTCGTTCTGCGCACTGGGCGACGGCGCGGCGAGCCCGATCTTCTCGTCGCTCAAGTACTTCCGCGACGAGTACGTCGCCCACCTCGCCCAGCGCGGCTGTCCCTTCGACCCGGCGGCCTCGACGGTCTGGGCCTCCACCATGGCGGGAGCGCAAGCCTGATGACCGTTACCACCAACGCACCGGCGGGCGGCGCGCCCGCGCCCAAGCCGCAGGACCTGGTCACCATCACGGTGGACGGGATCGAGATCAGCGTGCCCAAGGGCACCCTGGTCATCCGGGCCGCCGAGCTGCTCGGCATCCAGATCCCGCGGTTCTGCGACCACCCGCTGCTCGACCCGGTCGGCGCCTGCCGCCAGTGCCTGGTCGAGGTCGAGGGACAGCGCAAGCCGCTCGCCTCCTGCACGACGACCGTGACCGACGGCATGGTGGTCCGCACCCAGATCAGCTCGCCGGTCGCGAAGAAGTCGCAGGACGGGGTGATGGAGCTGCTGCTCATCAACCACCCCCTGGACTGCCCGGTGTGCGACAAGGGCGGCGAGTGCCCGCTCCAGAACCAGGCGATGACGTCCGGGCGTTCGACCTCCCGCTTCGGCGAGGTCAAGCGCACGTACCCCAAGCCGCTGCCCATCTCCAGCGAGGTGCTGCTGGACCGCGAGCGGTGCGTGCTGTGCGCGCGCTGCACGCGCTTCTCGGAGCAGATCGCGGGCGACCCGTTCATCGCGCTGATCGAACGCGGTGCGCTGCAACAGGTCGGCATCTACGAGAAGCAGCCGTTCGAGTCGTACTTCTCCGGCAACACCATCCAGATCTGCCCGGTCGGCGCGCTGACCTCGGCCGCGTACCGGTTCCGGTCCCGGCCGTTCGACCTGGTGTCCACACCCACCGCGTGCGAGCACTGCGCGGCCGGGTGCTCGCTGCGCGCCGACCACCGGCGCGGCCGCGTCATGCGGCGCCTCGCGGGGGACGACCCCGAGGTCAACGAGGAGTGGAACTGCGACAAGGGCCGCTTCGCCTTCCGGTACGCGACGCTCGGCGACCGCATCACCTCGCCGATGCTGCGCGACACCGAGTCCGGCGAACTGCGGCCTGCGTCCTGGCCGGAGGCCCTGGCCGCGGCGGCCGAGGGGCTGAACGCGGCCCGCGAGCGCACCGGCGTGCTGGTCGGCGGCCGGTCCACCGTCGAGGACGCCTACGCGTACGCCAAGTTCGCGCGCGTCGCGCTCGGCACCAACGACATCGACTTCCGGGCCCGCGAACACTCCACCGAGGAGGCCGAGTTCCTGGCGTCCGAGGTCGCCGGGACGGGCATGGGCGTCACCTACGCCGACCTGGAGCGCGCCCCCGTCGTGCTGCTCGCCGGGTTCGAGCCCGAGGACGAGTCGCCGATCGTCTTCCTGCGGCTGCGCAAGGCGGCCCGCAAGGGCCCCCTCAAGGTCTTCTCGATCGCGCCGTTCGCCAGCGCGGGCCTGGTCCGCATGAACGGCGCGCTGCTGCGGGCCGCCCCGGGCAGCGAGACGGACTGGCTGACCGCCCTGGCCACCCGGTCCGGCCTCGACGCCCTCGGCGGCGACGCGGCCGACCTGCTGCGCGAGAACGGCGCGGTGGTCATGCTCGGCGAACGCCTCGCGGGCATCCCGGGGGCGCTCACCGCGGCCCTGGCGCTCGCCGAGGCCACCGGGGCGCGCCTGGCCTGGGTGCCGCGCCGGGCCGGCGAGCGCGGCGCGCTGGAGGCCGGGGCGCTCTACAGCCTGCTGCCGGGCGGTCGCCCGGTCAGCGACCCGGAGGCGCGCGCCGAGGTGGCCGCCGCCTGGCGCGCCCCCGAACTGCCCGGCGGCTACGGCCTGGACACCGCGGCGATCCTGCGCGCGGCCCGCGACGGCAAGCTCGCCGCGCTCGTGGTCGGCGGCGTCGAGCCGGCCGACCTGCCGGACCCGGCGGGCGCGCTGGCCGCGCTGGAGGCCGCGCAGTTCGTGGTGAGCCTGGAGATCCGGCACAGCGAGGTCACCGAGCGCGCGGACGTCGTCTTCCCGGTCGCCGCGGCGGCCGAGAAGCCCGGCACCTTCCTCGACTGGGAGGGCCGCGAGCGGCCGTTCGCCTCGGTACTCAAGCACGACCAGGTCACCGGGGACTCCGGGACGGTCATGCCCGACCTGCGCGTCCTGCACGCGATCGCGGACGAGATGGACCACCCCCTCGGCCTGCCCGACGTCACCTCGGCCCGGCGCGAACTGCGCGGCCTGGGCGGCTGGGCCGGCGAGCGCGCCGCGGGACCCGAGCCCCGCGAGCGCCGCGTCGCCGCGACGCCGGGTCCGGGCGAGGCGGTTCTCGCGTCCTGGCGCCTGCTGCTCGACGAAGGCCGGGGCCAGGACGGCGAATCGGCGCTGGCCGGCACCCGCCGCCGCCCGGTCGTCCGGCTCAGCGCCGCCACCGCGGCCGAGATCGGTGCCGCGGACGGCGGCGAGGTGACGGTGTCCACCGGCCACGGCGGCGAGATCACGCTGCCGCTCGTGGTGTCCGAGATGGCCGACCGCGTGGTGTGGCTCCCGGCGAACTCACCGGGTTCCGAGGTGCGCCGCACGCTGTCGGTCAACCCGGGCGAGGTGGTCCGGCTCAAGGCCGCGGTGCTGCCGCAGCAGCGGGCCTCCGACGGAGCGGCCGCCGAGGCCGCGTCCGGACCGGACGGCCGCGGCGTCGCGGGGCCGGCCAACGGCACCGGCGTCAACGGCGTCCGGGCCCGGCCCGCCGACGCCGCGTCGGACCAGCCGCGGTCGGACGAGCTTCCCGGTGAGGGTGAGGAGAGCTGATGGGCCCGCAACTGAGCGCCGGGCTGACGTCCCTGGACGGACCGGCCACCGCCGCGGGTGTGCAACTCGCGGCCGATCCGGTGGGATTTACATCCGACCCGTGGTGGCTGATCCTGTTCAAGGCCGTGCTGGTCTTCGCGTTCTGCGTCGTCATGACGCTCTTCGCCATCTGGTGGGAGCGCAAGGTCGTGGCGTGGATGCAGATGCGCATCGGCCCCAAGCACGTCGGCCCGCAGGGCCTGCTCCAGTCCCTCGCGGACGGCGTCAAGCTGGCCTTCAAGGAAGACATCATCGTCAAGGCCGCCGACCGGCCGGTCTACATCCTGGCGCCGGTCGTCGCGATGGTCCCCGCGTTCATGGCGTTCGCGGTGATCCCGATGGGCGGCCAGGTGTCGATGTTCGGACACCAGACGCACCTCCAGATGACCGATCTGCCGGTCGGCGTCCTCTACATCCTGGCCACCGCGTCGGTCGGCATCTACGGGATCGTGCTCGCGGGCTGGTCGTCCGGGTCGACGTACCCGCTGCTGGGCTCGCTGCGCAGCACCGCGCAGATGATCTCGTACGAGGTCGCGATGGGCCTGTCCTTCGCGGGCGTGTTCCTCTACGCGGGCTCGATGTCGACGTCCGAGATCGTCAGTTCGCAGACCGACACCTGGTACGCGGTGCTCCTGCCGGTGTCGTTCATCATCTACGTCATCGCCATGGTCGGCGAGACCAACCGCGCGCCGTTCGACCTCCCGGAGGCCGAGGGCGAGCTGGTCGGCGGCTTCCACACCGAGTACTCGTCGCTGAAGTTCGCGCTGTTCTTCCTGGCCGAGTACGTCAACATGGTCGTCGTCTCGTCGCTCGCCACCACGTTGTTCCTCGGCGGCTACCGGGCGCCCTGGCCGATCTCCGCCGTCTGGGACGGCGCGAACAGCGGCTGGTGGACGCTGCTCTGGTACTTCCTCAAGGTCCAGCTCTTCCTGTTCGTCTTCATCTGGCTGCGCGGCACGCTGCCACGCCTGCGCTACGACCAGTTCATGAAGCTCGGCTGGAAGGTCCTCATCCCGACCTCGCTGGCCTGGCTGCTACTGGTCGCCACGGTGCGGGCGCTGAAGAACGAGGGCTACGACTACCGCAACATCGTGCTCGGCATCGCCGGGGCGATCATCGTGGTGCTCGTGCTCTCGGTGGTGTGGGACATGCTGCGCGGGGCCGAGGACGACGACGGCGGGGACGAGCCTCTGCCCGGCACACCGGGGGCGAAGGAGCCCTTCGATCCGATGGCGGGCGGATTCCCCGTACCGCCCTTGCCGGGGCAGGAGTTGCCGCCCGTGCCGCGCCGCAACGTGCGGCGCACCGAACCGGTGGGCGCGGCCGTCGGGCCGGGGTCGTCCGGTCCGGCCGAACCGGGCCCCGCTGACCCGACCGACACGACGGACAGGGAGGTGTGACCGTGGGCAACTTCCTGGGACCCGTGGCGGGCTTCGGCGTCACCTTCGCGACGATGTTCAAGAAGGCGAACACCGAGTTCTACCCGTTCGAGAAGAAGCCGACGGCGCCGCGCTACCACGGGCGGCACCAGCTCAACCGGCACCCGGACGGCCTGGAGAAGTGCGTCGGCTGCGAGCTGTGCGCGTGGGCCTGTCCGGCGGACGCGATCTACGTCGAGGGCGCCGACAACACCGAGGAGGGGCGCTTCTCGCCGGGCGAACGCTACGGCCGCGTCTACCAGATCAACTATCTGCGCTGCATCTTCTGCGGCCTGTGCATCGAGGCGTGCCCCACGCGCGCCCTCACGATGACGAACGAGTACGAGTTGGCGGACACCACCCGCGCGAGCCTGATCTTCACCAAGGAGCAGTTGCTCGCGCCGCTGCACGAGGGCATGGTCGCCCCGCCGCACGAGATGTACCCGGGCATGGAGGAGCGCGACTACTACCTGGGCAAGGTCACCGAGGCCGCGCCCGGCACGGTCACGCAGGACGCCGGGTCGGACGACGACGGGCCTTCCGGTGAGGCGGCGTCCGACGGGCACGAAGCGGGTGTGCGATGAGCATGGCCACTGACGGGATGTCCGGGGGCGTGGTCCTCGCGGAACAACTGACCCGCACGTCGACCGGCGAGGCGGTGCAGTTCTGGATCCTCGGGGCGATCGCCCTGATCGGTGCGCTCGGCACGGTCTTCATGAAGAAGGCCGTGCACAGCGCGCTCATGCTGGCCTCGACGATGCTGTGCCTGGCGCTGTTCTACATGGCGCAGGGCGCGGTCTTCCTCGGCGTCGTGCAGATCGTCGTCTACACCGGCGCGATCATGATGCTGTTCCTCTTCGTGCTGATGCTGGTCGGCGTCTCGTCCGCCGACTCGCTCAAGGAGACGCTGCGCGGCCAGCGCGTCGCGGCGGTGCTCGCGGGCCTCGGCTTCGGGATCCTGCTGGTCGCGGGAATCGCCAACGCCTCGCTCGGGAACTTCGCGGGCTACGGCGGCGGTACCTCGCCGTCCGGGGCCGCGCCGCCCGACACCACGACGCAGGCCGCGATGGACCAGAGCAACGTCAACGGCCTCGCGCACCTGATCTTCACCAAGTACGTCTGGGCGTTCGAGATCACCAGCGCGCTGCTCATCACCGCCGCGCTCGGCGCGATGGTGCTCGCGCACCGCGAGCGCCTCAAGCCGCGCAAGACGCAGCGGGAGCTGTCGGAGGAGCGCGTGCGCGACAACGTCAACCTGGCGCCGATGCCGGCCCCGGGCGTGTACGCGCGGCACAACGCGGTGGACATCCCCGCGCTGCTGCCGGACGGCTCGGTCTCCGAGCTGTCGGTCAACGCGACGCTGCGGGCCCGCGGCCAGGTGCGCGACGTGAGCCGCGAACCGGTGCACCGGGTGGCGGAGTTGGAGGAGAGCGCCGAAGTGTGGATGGAGCAGCGCGGCGAGGTGCCGCCGGCCCGCCACGAGGACGAGGAGGGCGCGTCCGGCGCCGCCGGACCCGACGCGGGCTCCGGCGACGGCGGGCCCGAAGCGGCGCCCGAGGACCCTGACGCGGCCGGGACCACCCACGGCGACTCGGTCGCGGCCGGCGCAGGATCGAAGGAGTCGCGCTCATGAACCCGGCGAACTACCTGTACCTGTCGGCGCTGCTGTTCACCATCGGCGCCGCCGGGGTGCTGCTGCGCCGCAACGCGATCGTGGTGTTCATGTGCGTGGAGCTCATGCTCAACGCCACGAACCTGGCGTTCGTGACGTTCGCGCGGATGCACGGCAACTACGACGGCCAGATCATCGCGTTCTTCACGATGGTCGTCGCGGCCGCCGAGGTGGTGGTCGGCCTGTCGATCATCATCGCCATCTTCCGCGCCCGCCGTACGGCCTCGGTCGACGACGCCAACCTGATGAAGTGGTAGGGGACTGGTGACGCAAAACTCGGTTTCCTCGACGCTGTTGGCCTCCGAGGGGGGCGGCGGCATGCACTCGGTCGCGGCGAGCGGGGTCTTCTCGGCGACGTGGCTGGTGATCGCGCTGCCGCTGCTCGGCGCGGCGGTGCTGCTGCTGTGCGGCAAGCGCGGCAACAGGCTCGGGCACTGGCTCGGCACGCTCCTCGCGCTCGGCTCGTTCGCGGTCGGCGTCGCGCTGTTCGCGGCGATGCTCGGCAAGGACGGCGCCGAGCGGTCGATCGACCAGCACCTGTGGAACTGGGTGCCGGCCGCGGACTTCCAGGCCGAGGTCGGACTGCACCTCGACCAGTTGTCGATGGTCTTCGTGCTGCTGATCACCGGTGTGGGCTCGCTGATCCACATCTACTCGATCGGCTACATGGCGGAGGACCCGGACCGGCGCCGGTTCTTCGCGTACCTGAACCTGTTCCTGGCGTCCATGCTGCTGCTGGTGCTGGCGAACAACTACCTGCTGCTGTACGTCGGGTGGGAGGGTGTCGGCCTCGCGTCGTACCTGCTCATCGGGTTCTGGCAGCACAAGCCGTCGGCGGCGACCGCGGCCAAGAAGGCGTTCATCATGAACCGCGTCGGCGACTTCGGTCTGGCCGTCGCGATCTTCCTGATGTTCACCACCTTCGGCACCTTCGCGTTCGACGACGTGCTCGGCGGCTCGGCCGAGGCTTCCGACGGCACGATGACCGCGATCGGCCTCATGCTGCTGCTCGCGGCGTGCGGCAAGTCGGCGCAGTTCCCGCTGCAAGCCTGGCTCGGCGACGCGATGGAGGGCCCGACCCCGGTCTCCGCACTGATCCACGCGGCGACGATGGTGACCGCGGGCGTGTACCTGATCACCAGGTCCGCGGAGATCTTCAACGCCTCGCCGGACGCGCAGCTGGTGGTGACCATCGTCGGTGCCGTCACGGTGCTGTTCGGGGCGATCGTCGGCTGTGCGAAGGACGACATCAAGAAGGCCCTCGCGGCGTCCACGATGTCGCAGATCGGCTACATGATCCTGGCCGCGGGCCTGGGCCCGATCGGGTACGCGTTCGCCATCATGCACCTGGTGACGCACGGCTTCTTCAAGGCCGGGCTGTTCCTCGGGGCCGGGTCGGTCATGCACGGCATGAACGACGAGGTCGACATGCGGCGGTACGGCGGGCTCCGCAAGTACATGCCGGTGACTTTCGTGACCTTCGGGCTCGGATATCTGGCCATCATCGGGTTTCCGCTGCTGTCCGGATTCTTCTCCAAGGACAAGATCATCGAGGCGGCCTTCGCGAAGGGCGGCACCTCCGGGTACATCCTGGGCTCGGTGACGCTGGTGGCGGCGGCGCTGACCGCGTACTACATGACGCGCGTGATGCTCATGACCTTCTTCGGCCGCGAACGGTGGAAGGAGGCACCGGTCGGCGCGCCCGCGGAGTGGCACGAGCCGCACCCGCACGAGTCCCCGGCGTCGATGACGGTGCCGATGATCGTGCTGGCGTTCGGCTCGGTGTTCGCGGGCGGGCTGTTCGTCCTGAACGACGCGTTCGTGAACTGGCTGACCCCGGTGACCGGCTTCGACCACGGCGAACTGCCGTTCAGCGTCTGGGTGGTGACCGGCATGGCCACCGCGATGGTGGCGCTCGGCGTGCTGGTGGCGTACGTGCAGTACGCCCGCCGCGAGGTCCCGGCCGTCGCGCCGCACGGCTCCCTGGTCACCGTGGCCGCGCGCAAGGACCTCTACCAGGACTCCATCAACGAGGGCCTGGTCATGCGGCCCGGGCAGTACCTCACCCGGCTGCTGGTCTGGCTGGACGGCAAGGGCATCGACGGATTCGTCGGCGGCCTGGCGGCGTTCATCGGCGGCACCTCGGCGCGGGTGCGCAAGGTGCAGACCGGTTTCGCCCGTTCGTACGCGCTGTCGATGTTCGGCGGCACGGCCGTCGTCGTGGCGGCGACCCTGATGGCGAGGATGGCGTGATGGCCGGCCCCGACTCCACACGCGCTGCCACCAATCGGGCTGTCACCACAGCGGCCATGGCGGAGGGATTGCGATGAACGGCCACTTCCCCTGGCTGACGGTCATGGCCGCGCTGCCGTTCGCCGGCGGCCTGCTGGTCGCGGCGCTGCCGGCGGGCAAGCGCCTGCTCGCCAAGAACGTCGCCCTGGCGGTCACCCTCGCCGAACTGGTGCTGGCGGTCATCGTCACGGTGAAGTTCTCGCCGGACGGCGACCGCTACCAGATGACCGAAAGCTACTCCTGGATCAAGTCGTTCGGCGTGCACTGGGCGCTGGGCGTGGACGGCATCGGCGTCGTCCTGATCCTGCTCACCGCGGTGCTCATGCCGATCCTGGTGCTGGCGTCCTGGCACGACGCGGACACGCCGCAGGTCCGCATGGACGGAACGGCGGGGGAGAAGGCGGCGCCGCGCTCGACGCACGCGTTCTTCGCGCTGATGCTCATGGTCGAGGCGATGGTGGTGGTGTCCTTCGCGGCCACCGACATCTTCGTCTTCTACATCTTCTTCGAGGCCATGCTCATCCCGATGTACTTCCTCATCGGCGGCTTCGGAGGCGCGCAACGCTCGTACGCCGCGGTCAAGTTCCTGCTCTACAACCTGCTCGGCGGCCTGGTGATGCTGGCCGCGGTCGTCGCGCTGTACGTGGTGACCGCCAACCAGGACATCGGCGGCGCGGGCCAGGGCACGTTCGACCTGATCCGCGTCTCGCAGGCGGTCGCGTCGGGTGAGCTGGACATCAACCCGGCGGCCGAGAAGGCGATGTTCCTCGGCTTCATGTTCGCCTTCGCGATCAAGGCGCCGCTGTGGCCGTTCCACACCTGGCTGCCGGACACCATGACCGAGGCCACCCCGGGCGTCGCGGTGCTGGTGACGGCGATGGTCGACAAGGTCGGCACGTTCGCGATGCTGCGGTTCTGCCTGGAGCTGTTCCCGAACGCGTCCAAGACGTTCGCGCCGCTGGTGGTGACACTCGCGGTGATCGGGATCATCTACGGGGCGCTGCTCGCGGTGGGGCAGACCGATATCAAGCGCCTCATCGCGTACACCTCGATCTCGCACTTCGGCTTCATCATCATGGGCATCTTCGCGATGACCACGCAGGGCCACTCGGGTGCCACGCTCTACATGATCAACCACGGGTTCTCGACGGCGGCGCTGCTGCTGATCGCGGGCTTCCTGATCACCCGGCGCGGCAGCAAGACGATCGCCGACTTCGGCGGGGTGCAGAAAGTCGCGCCGGTGCTGGCCGGCACGTTCCTGGTGGCCGGCCTCGCGACCCTGTCGCTGCCCGGACTCGCCCCGTTCGTCAGTGAGTTCCTGGTGCTGATCGGCACGTTCTCGCGCTACGAGGTGGCCGGCGTCTTCGCGACGGTCGGCATCATCCTGGCCGCGCTGTACGTCCTGGTGCTCTACCAGCGCACCATGACCGGGCCGGTCAAGGCGGGCGTGGAGAAGATCAAGGACCTGAACGTCCGCGAGATGGTCGTGGTCGCGCCGCTGATCGCGCTGCTGCTGGTGCTGGGCGTGTACCCGAAGCCGATCCTCGACGTCGTCAACCCGGCGGTCGAGGACACCATCACCCAGGTCGAGCAGAAGGACCCCAAGCCGACCGATCCGATCGTGCCGACAGAGCAGCAACTGGCGGCCGACACCCACGGAGGCAACAAGTGAGCGCGGGTCTGCAACTCGCCGCCACCGTCGACGCGCCCAAGATCGAGTACGGCGAACTCTCGCCGATGCTCATCGTCTTCGGCATCGCGGTCGTGGGCGTGCTCGTCGAGGCGTTCGTACCGCGCAAGGCGCGGTACGCCACCCATCTGGTCCTGTCGCTGGGCGGCATGGCCGCGGCGTTCGCGTGCGTCGTCGCGCTGGCCGGCGAGCAGGAGGTGGCGGCGGTCGGTGCGGTGGCCGTCGACGGCCCGTCCCTGTTCCTCCAGGGCACGCTGCTGCTGCTCGGCATCGTGTCGGTGATGCTGATCGCGGAACGCCGCCTGGAGCCGGGCGGCGACGCCTTCGCCCCGCAGGCCGCGGCGGCGCCGGGCAGCGCGCAGGAGAAGGAGGCGACGGCGGCCGGCCTGCACCAGACCGAGGTCTTCCCGCTGACGATGTTCGCGCTGGGCGGGATGCTGCTGTTCCCGGCGTCCAACGACCTGCTGACGATGTTCATCGCCCTTGAGGTCATGTCGCTGCCGCTGTACCTGCTGTGCGGGCTCGCCCGGCGGCGCCGCATGCTGTCGCAGGAGGCGGCGCTCAAGTACTTCCTGCTCGGCGCGTTCTCCTCGGCCTTCTTCCTGTTCGGCGTCGCGCTGCTGTACGGCTACTCGGGCAGCCTGCGGCTGGACCGGATCGCGGTGGCGACCGGCGGCGCGATGGACAACGACGCGCTGCTGCTGATCGGCATGGCGATGATCGCGGTCGGCCTGCTGTTCAAGGTCGGCGCGGTGCCGTTCCACTCCTGGACGCCGGACGTCTACCAGGGCGCGCCGACGCCGATCACCGGGTTCATGGCGGCCGCCACCAAGGTCGCCGCCTTCGGCGCGCTGCTGCGGTTCTTCTACGTCGCGCTGCCGGGCATGAAGTGGGACTGGCGACCGGTCATGATCGGCGTCGCGATCGTCACGATGGTGGCGGGCGCGGTCATCGCGATCACCCAGACCGACGTGAAGCGCATGCTGGCGTATTCCTCGATCGCGCACGCCGGGTTCATCCTGACCGGCATGATCGCGGCGAACGAGGCCGGCGCGTCGTCCACGCTGTTCTACCTCGTGTCGTACGGATTCGTCACTCTCGGTGCATTCGCGGTGGTCACCCTGGTCCGCGACGCCGGTGGCGAGGCGACCCATTTGTCGCGGTGGGCCGGTCTCGGCCGCCGTTCCCCGCTGGTCGCCGCGGTCTTCGCGGTGTTCCTCCTGGCCTTCGCGGGCATCCCGTTGACCAGCGGTTTCACCGGGAAGTTCGCGGTGTTCCAGGCGGCCGCCGATGGCGGAGCCGGATCGCTTGTGATCGTGGGCGTGCTCTGTTCTGCCATCGCCGCGTTCTTCTATGTCCGGGTCATCGTGCTGATGTTCTTCTCGGAGCCGCGCGCGGACGGGCCGACCGTGGTCGTGCCGAGTGTCCTGACCACCGCTGCCATCGCGTTGGGGGTAGCGGTTACGGTGGTCCTTGGCATCCTGCCGCAGCCGGTCCTGGACCTCGCGGACAAGGCCGCCCTGTTCGTCCATTAGCAGCAGCGCAGACACACTGCGCGACCATGAGGAGAGCACCGGCATGACGATCGTGGGGCCCTTCGGGCTGAGCGTCCATGACGGTGAACTCGATGCGGAGATCCGCGCCGGGATGGCGGCGGTGGAGCAGGAGCTCCTCGCCGCCACCAAGAGCGAGTTCCCGTACCTCACCCAGACGTCGCGGCACCTGGTCGAGGCGGGCGGCAAGCGCTTCCGCCCGCTCCTCACCCTTTTGGCGGCCCAGTTCGGCGACCCGCAGGCACCCGGCGTCGTCCCGGCCGCCGTGGTCTGCGAGCTGACCCACCTCGCGACGCTCTACCACGACGACGTCATGGACGAGGCTGCCCTGCGGCGCGGCGCACCGAGCGCGAACGCCCGGTGGGACAACTCGGTCGCCATCCTCACCGGCGACTTCCTGTTCGCCAAGGCGTCCGAGATCGTCGCCGACCTGGGAGACGAGGCGGTCCGTATCCAGGCCCGCGCGTTCGCCCGCCTGGTCACCGGCCAGATCCGCGAGACCGTCGGCCCCAATCCGGGCGACGACCCGGTGCAGCACTACCTGTCGGTCATCGCCGACAAGACCGGCTCGCTGATCGCCACGTCCGGCCAGTTCGGCGCGATGTTCGCGGGGGCCGACGAGCAGGTCGTGGAGATCCTGACCCGGTACGGCGAGCGCATCGGCGTGGCGTTCCAACTCGCGGACGACGTCCTCGACATCGCCAGCGACTCCACCGAGTCCGGCAAGACCCCCGGCACGGACCTGCGCGAGGGCGTCCCGACCCTCCCCGTCCTGCACCTGCGCGCCGCCGCCCAGCCCGAGGACGCGCACCTCCTGGACCTCCTGTCGGCCCCGCTCGTGGACGACGACCGCCACGCCGAGGCGCTGACCCTGCTGCGGGCCCACCCGGCCCTGGAGAAGGCCCGCGCGGACACCCGCCGCTACGCCGAAGAGGCCCGGGAGGTCCTCGTCCCCCTCCCGGAGACACCGGCCAAGACCGCGCTGTCGTCCCTCTGCGAACTCGTCGTCGAGCGGAGCTGCTGACCGTCCCGAAACGGTTCTGCGCCCCCGACCCCACCGCGACACGCCCAACCGCAAAATCCCTTTTGATTACTCCCCGCCCCCGGTCGGCCACCGACGTTGCGACGCGCCCGACAACCACCGCGGATGAACTCGTCGTGAGCGGGCTCAGTTGCGGGGGCTGCGACCGTGGGGGACGCCGCTGAGTCCCTGCTAGGCGGGCAACTGTTCGTTGTCTTCTGGCGAGGCGCTGAGTGCGTTTGCGTGCAGGGGTGAGTACGAGCGCGGATATCGACCGACGCGCGCCGCGGGGATTCTCGATGCATGACTTCCACCTTGCCCGTGGGGACCTTGCCGGACCGTTGGATCGACGAGGGCGAACGCCGCGACTGGACCACTGTGTTCGCGGTCCTGTTCGTGCTCGCCGTCGGCTTGGTGACCAGTGCTTGGCCCGTCCTCCTCATGCTGTTGAGCATGGTGCCCCCCGACTCGTGTGACCCGGGCTCCTGCGGCGGCGGGGTGACCGGCATGACGGTTGTCCTCGCCGCGGGACTTCTCGCCGAACTCGGCCTGTTCGTCGCCACCACGCTGCTCTCGCGTCGTCGGCAGCGCGCGATGCGCTGGATGTGCGCCGTTGCCGCACCCGTCATGCCGTTGATCGGTCTCGCCGCGCTGTTCGCCTAGCGCTGCGACCGGGAGGTCGGGAACCGGTGAGCCTTCCCGGCCACGACCCCGGGCGGGACCGTGTGTGCGACCGCTCCAAAAACGGGGGTCGATCGTTGTGCCGGGCGAGATCAGTGCCCGGGCGTGCTTTGCCGACGATATGGACAGGGCGGTGCCGGGGCGCGAAGCGCCGGACCACCCACGGTCAGCGTCAGCAGCACGAGGCGAAGGGTCCTTCCCGATGAGCGAGCGCGTCATCACCCCGGTCAACCGCGGCTTCCTGTTCCTGGACGCGCATCCCGCCGGATGCCGCGCGACGGTCGAGCGCATGTGGGATTCGGTGTCCCCGGCGCCGCGCGCCGCGGTCGGGGCGGGGGAGGCCCCGACCGCGCTGGTCATCGGGTCCTCCGCCGGGTACGGCCTCGCCGCGACCGTCGCCGGGCTGGCGCGCCACGGCGTCCGCGGCGTCGGGGTGTGCCTGGAGAAGGCGCCGGGACGGCGTACCGGCACCGCCGGGTGGTACCGGACCGCCGCGACCGCCGATCTGGCGGCGGCGGCCGGGCGGGACTTCGCGTTCGTCAACGGCGACGCGTTCGCGGACGAGGTCAAGGGGCAGGTCGCGGCGCTGCTCGCGGAGCGCTACGGCAAGGTCGACTACCTGGTGTACTCCGTGGCCGCGCCGCGGCGCACCGACCCGGAGACCGGGGTCACACACACGTCGGTCCTCAAGCCGCTGGGCGGGCCGCACACCACCAAGACCCTTGTGTTCGAGGGCGACCAGGCCCAGGTCAGGACGGTCGCCACCGATCCCGCGAGCGCCGCCGACACCGCGCACACCGTCGCCGTCATGGGCGGCGCGGACTGGCGCCGGTGGATCGACCACCTCACCGACGCCGACCTCCTCGCGGACGGCTTCACGACTGCCGCTCTGACCTACATCGGGTCGCCGCTGACGGCCGGCATCTACCGCAACGGCACGATCGGCGCGGCGAAGGCCGATCTGGAGGCCACCGCACGGGACCTGGACAGCCTGCTCGCGCAGCGGCTCGGCGGTCGCGCGGTGACCTCGGTCAACGCCGCGGCGGTCACGCAGTCGTCCACCGCCATCCCCGGGATCGCGCTGTACGTCGGCCTGCTGCGCGGCGTCCTCGGCGACGCCATGGTCTCGCCGACCGCGCAATTGACCGAGCTGTGGGACCAGTTGACCGGCACCGCCGAACTGGTCACCGACGACGAGGGCCGGGTCCGCCTCGACCGCTGGGAGCTGGACACTTCGGTCCAGGACGCCGTCGCCGCACGCTGGCACGACGCCACCGACGAGACCGTCCCCGAACTGGCCGACCTGGACTGGTTCATCGCCGAAGTCCGCCGCCTGTACGGCTTCGACGTCCCGGGAATCGACTACACCGCTCCGACCGAGCCCGACATCCCCTGGCCTGCCCTCTGAGACACGGTGTCCGGCGGTCTTGCGGACGCCCGTGCGACGCCTCCGCAACCGGGTTGACCTGCCGATCACCGCCCGCGTATCAGGGCGATCCCTGATGAGGCCAACCCCACCGACAAGCGGGTGACAGTGCCATGTTCGTGCTCCGCCGAAGCGCGTTGACTCGGATTCGACACAGTCAACGCAGAGTTCGGGGAACGTCGTGATCACACACACTCGCGCCCGCGCGCGCCGCACCACCATCACCCTGGCCGCCTTGGGCGTCGTCCTGACCACCGCCGTACCCCTCGCGGTCGCAGACGGGACCGGGACGGCGTCCGCGGCGGCCAAGCCGCCGAAGTACGGCAGTGCCGATCTGCGCCGCGACATCCAGGCGGTGCGGGACGCCGTCGGCGGCGAGGTCAACATCGTCGCGCGCGTCGACGGCGCCGACGGGACGGTACGCGCGGCCGTCGGGCCCGAACGGGGTCTGCCGGCCAACCCGTACTTCCGCATCGCCAGTACGACCAAAACGTATCTCGCGGTCGTCGTGATGCAACTGGCGTCGGAGGGACGGCTTCCGCTCGACGACACCGTCGAACGGTGGCTGCCGGGCGTGGTGTCCGGCAACGGGAACGACGGGACCCGCATCACCGTACGGCACCTTCTCGGGCACACCAGCGGGCTGTTCGACTACATGCGCGACCCGGGCGTCCGGCAGCGCCTCATGGTGGACTTCGAGGCGAACCGCCACGACACGACGCCTCCCGCGGAGCTGGTCTCGGTCGCGATGTCCCACCCGCCCGCGTTCACCCCCGGGCAGGCCGAGGACGGCAGCGGGGTGAAGTGGGGCTACTCGAACACCGACTACCTGCTGGCCGCGATGATCGCCGAGCGCGCGTCCGGCGCGACGTGGCGCGAGCTGATCGAGGCGCGGGTCATCGCGCCGCTCGGCCTGCGCGACACGTCCATCCCCGGCATGAACCCGTTCCTGCCCACGCCGCACGTGGCCATCACCATGACGATGCCGGACGGCAAAACGCACGACCTCACCGAGCACTCCATCCAGCACACGGCGGACTCCGGCGTCGTCTCCACACCTGCGGACGTGAACAGGTTCTTCCAGGCCCTGGCGGCCGGACGCCTGCTGCCCGCCGAGCAGTGGGAGCAGATGCGGGCGACGCCTCCGGGGGCCAACGGCCACGGCCTCGGCGTGCAGAGCGTCGCACTGTCGTGCGGGGGGACGTACTACACCCACATGGGAGACGGTCTCGGCGCGGCGAGTCGGCTGGGGGTCACCGCCGACGGCACGCGTGCCGTCTCCCTCTCGGTCACCGCGGCGGGTGGGGACCGCCCGGACACGGGCAAGCTGAACGCCGCCGCGGCGACGGCGATCGATCGTGCCTTGTGTGCGGGCGCGCTGCGATGAACGGACGCGGCGCCCGACGGCGTTAACGGCAACGGCAACGGAAACGGCAACGGAAACGGCAACGGAAACGGGCACGGCCACGGCCACAGGAACGCGGCGGGGCGTACGCGACGAGGGCCGCCCGCCCGGGGTGCTCC
>NZ_JBPKBH010000022.1:133828-135643 GCF_051388915.1 Yinghuangia sp. YIM S09857
CGGCCCTCGCTCATCGGAGAAACAGTCAGACAGAGGTCAGTAGATTCGTTAACGGTTGATATCAGTTAGATGTGGGGCGCGGCCCCGGCGCTCGCCGCGGTCCGGGTCGCGTCCGTGCCGCCGGTCGCGTTTCCCGCTTCCGCCGAGTCCGTCCCGTCCGCGGAAGAAGCGATCGGCACGGAACCGGCATCGGCGGTGCGCGGCGTGCGAAGGACGGTCAGGGTCAGGATCGCCGCGGCGGCCAGGAGGCCCGTGCCGACCGCGAAGGCGAGGTGGTAGCCGCCGGTCAGCGCGGTCGCGGTGTCCTTGCCCTCGGCGAGCAGGTCCTCACTGCGGGAGGTGGACAGCGTGTTGAGCAGCGCCACCCCGAGCGCGGCGCCGATCTGCTGCGTGGTGTTGAACAGGCCGGAGACGACGCCCGCGTCCTCGGGCCGGGCGTCCGACATGGCCAGCGTGGCGAGGGCCGGGAGGACCAGTCCGCCGCCGCCGAGGAGGGCGAAGACCGGGAGAAGATCGGCGGCGTACGAGCCCTGGACGGGGACGCGTACCAGGTAGAGCATGCCCGCGGTGAGCACCAGCAGGCCGGTGAGCAGCACGTTGCGGGCGCCGAAGCGGGCGATGAGGCGGGCCGACACGCCGAGCGAGACCGCGCCGATCGCGACCGCCGTGGGCAGCATCGCCCAGCCGGTCTTCGCGGCGCCGAAGCCGAGTACGTGCTGCATGTAGAGGACCACCAGCACCTGGAACCCGAACATCGCGGCGATGGTGAGGATCTGGACGGCGTTGGCGCCGCTGACGTTGCGGGAGCGGAAGGTGCGCAGCGGGATCAGCGGGGTGCGGGTCCTGGCCTGGCGCACCGCGAACAGCGCGATGAGGGCGAACGCGGCGGCGACGAGGGCCCAGGTGCGAGCGGACGCCCAGCCGTGCTCCTCGGCCTGGACCACCGCGTACACCAGCAGCATGAGGCCCGAGGTGACCAGCGCGGCCCCGACGGCGTCGGCCTTGCCGCGCGGTCCCGTCGGTGTGTCGGAGGCCAGGACGCGGGCCGCGAGCAGCAGGGTCACCGCGCCGATGGGCAGGTTGACCAGGAAGATCCAGTGCCAGTCGGCGAGTTCGGTGAGGACGCCGCCGAGCACCAGGCCGAGCGACGCGCCCGCCGCGCCGATGAAGCTGAACACGCCGATGGCCTTGCCCTGTTCGGCGGGCTCCGGGTACAGCGTGACGATCATGCCGAGGCTGACCGCCGAGGACATCGCGCCGCCCGCGCCCTGGACGAACCGGGCGATCAGCAGCATCTCGGGGCTGGTGGCGAGTCCGGCCGCCACCGAGGCGACGGTGAAGACCGCCAGTCCGGCGAGGAACATGCGCTTGCGGCCGAAGATGTCGCCGAGTCGTCCGGCCAGGAGCAGCAGGCCGCCGAAGGCGATCATGTAGATGTTCATGACCCACGCGAGGTCGGCGGCGGAGAAGCCGAGGTCCTCGCCGATGGCCGGCAGCGCCACCGTCACGATCGTCCCGTCGAGGATGACCATCAGCATGCCCAGGTTCAGCAGCGACAGGGCGAGCGAGCGCGGGTACGTGCGGGAGCCGGAGTGGAGCCGGTCGGTCTGCGCCATCGGGTGTCTCTCCTGATCGGGATTTCGGACGGGGAGGCCGCGGACTCCTCGTCCGCCGACGGGAGAGACGCTAGCAGATAGTTTTCTTAGAGACGATATTTGTCGGGCTGGTTTTTATCGGGATCTTCTTGGATGGGATGAGCGGCGGGCGTGTGCCGCGGAACGCGAAAGCGGCGCCGGGGCCGTGGTGGCGGCTCCG
>NZ_JBPKBH010000022.1:135761-162299 GCF_051388915.1 Yinghuangia sp. YIM S09857
GGCTCCGGCGGCGCTCTCGGATGTGCGCGGCGGCAGGTCGGTCGGGACGGTGGATCGGGGGCGCCGGTCAGCGCCGCCGGGTCGGGGGCGGCGGCCAGGGGCGGCAGGTCAGCGGCGGCAGGTCACACCTGACTGCCGGTGTGGCCGCCCCGCCGCACCGGGCGGCCGGCCTCGACCGGCGTCGACAGCCGCCCGCCGACCAGGAGTTCGAGGTTGCGTACGAACGCCTCCCGCTCGTCGGCCGGGATCGCCGCCAGCACGTCGTTGTGCACCGCGTCCACCACCTTGCGTCCCTCGATCGCCTTCGCGTGCCCGTCGTCGGTCACCGCGATGATCCGCGCCCGCCGGTCCGTCGGGGAGGGGCGGCGCTCCGCGAGCCCCTTCTTCTCCAGGTCGTCGACGGTCAGCACCATCGTCGTCTTGTCGAGCGCGCTGATCTCCGCGAGCTGGATCTGCGTCATCTCGCCCTCCAGCGCGTGCACGAGGACGCACTGCCCGCGCGGCGACAGGTCGATCTCGGCGAGCCGCGCGGTCAGCTCGGTCGCCAGGACGTGCCCCGCGTGCGACAGCAGGAAGGTCAGGTCCGGCGCCCGCCGCTCCGCCGCGGCCCGCTTGGCGTTGTGCGTCGTGGTCTTCGCCTTGGTAGCCATACGGCCAGTCTAGCGCGGGAGTATCTACAACAGGATGATCCCGAAGAAGACAATCCTTGGCAGGGAGTTTCCGTGACACCCCCGGTTGCGGTCCGCACAGCCGACACACCCGGGCGGTTGATCGATGTCCCCTGCCTGGGACGACCGTTGAGTAGTCGTCAGGTAGGTCGGCGGCACGGCAACTGCTCCCCAAGGCGTACTCCCCGGTGCGGCCATCGGGCGATGCCAGGCCCCCGCCCCCGGTGTTCCCCTGGATACACCGGCCGTCCGGCCACCCCGGCCACGGCCGCCAGCCAGCCATCGAAAGGCACCACCATGCCCGCTGCCCTGCGAACCGCAGGCAAGGTCGCGCTTCCGCTCGGGATCGCCGCGCTCGCCGCCGGCGCCATCGCGTACGGCCCCAGCGCCTTCGCCGACGACTCCGATCCGAACCTCCCGAACCTGACCGCCGAGGAGGTGGTCGCGAAGATCGCCGGCGCGAAGCCGGAGGCCCTGTCGGGCTCGGTACGCATCACCACCGACCTCGGCATCCCCAACCTCGGCGGCAACCGCGACGCCGACCCCACCGCGCTGCTGTCCGGCACCCACACCGTGCGCGTCGCGGTCGACGGCCCTGACCGCCAGCGCATCGGCATCCAGGCCGAACTCGCCGAGTACAACGTCATCCACAACGGCCGCGACCTGTGGACGTACGACAGCCGCAGCAACAAGGCCACCCACACCACGCTGCCCGAGGGCGCCGCGTCCGACCCGAAGAGCACGCCGCCCACCGGCCTCGCGGTCACCCCGCAGGAGGCCGCCAAGCAGTTGCTCGCCGTCGTCGGACCGGGCACGTCGGTCACCGTGGCCGGCACCGACAAGGTCGCCGGACGGGACGCCCACCAGCTCCGCATCGCCCCCGCGCAGCCCGGCAGCCTGATCGGCGGGGCGACGGTGTCGGTCGACGCGGAGACGGGCGTACCGCTGCGCGTCGTGGTGGACACCGCGAAGGGCGGCAAGCCCGCCATCGACGTCGGGTTCACCGACGTGTCGTTCAAGAAGCCGTCCGCCGACACGTTCGACTTCAAGCCGCCGTCCGGCGCGAAGGTCGAGGAGACCAACAAGAAGGACGCCCCGGACGCGAAGAACTCGGCGGGCGCCCTCGGCCTCGACCTGGGCAAGCTGACCGGCGGCTTCACCGGCGCGGACCCGAAGGTGCACGGCGAGGGCTGGAGCACCGTCGTCGAGATGCGGCTTCCCGACGGGCTGTCCCTCCCGGGCGCCGACAAGCCGAAGGACGACGGCGACAAGGGCGACAAGGACGGCGGCGACGGCGACAAGGGCAAGGGCGACGACCTCGCCGCCGAACTCCTCGGCAAGCTGGGCACCAAGGTCGACGGCGGCACGCTCTTCGGCACCAGGCTGGTGAACGCCCTGGTCACCGACGACGGCCGGGTCTTCGTCGGCGCGGTCGACGGCCCGACGCTCCAGAAGGCCGCGGCGGAGAGCACGGCGGCCCGATGAGCGCGTCCACGGCGGTCCGGACTCCCGGCCGAGGCCCGGGCACCGCCCACGCCGCCGACGCCCCGCGGTTCCGGGACGGGGAGGGGGAGCCCGTCGTCGTCACCCGGGGGCTGTCCAAGGCGTACGGCCGGGACCGGCTCGCCGTGGACGGCCTCGACCTGGTGGTCCCCGCCGGATCCGTGTTCGGCTTCCTCGGCCCCAACGGCTCCGGCAAGACCACCACCATCCGCATGCTGATGGGCCTCATCTCGCCCACCGCGGGCACCGCGACCGTCCTCGGCGGCGCGATGCCCAAGGTGGCGGACGCGGTCCTGCCGCGCGTCGGCGCCCTCATCGAGGGCCCCGCCCACTACGGCTTCATGACCGGCCGCGAGAACCTCGCGCGCCTGGACGCCGCCGACCGCACCGCCGACCCGGGCACTCGGCGCGAGCGCATCGACGAGGCGCTGGCCCGGGTCGGCCTGGCGGCGGTCGGCAACCGCAAGGCCCGCGCGTACTCGCTGGGCATGAAGCAGCGGCTCGGCATCGCCTCGGCCCTGCTGCGCCCGCGCGACCTGCTCGTCCTGGATGAGCCGACCAACGGCCTCGACCCGCAGGGCATGCGCGAGATCCGCGCGCTCATCCGCACGCTGGCGGCGGACGGCACCACGGTCTTCCTGTCGTCCCACCTCCTCGACGAGATCGAGCAGGTCTGCACGCACGCCGCGGTCATGGCGCGCGGCCGCCTGGTCACCCAGGGGACCGTGGACGACCTGCGCTCGGCGGTACGCGGGCGCCTCGTCGTGGAGACCCCGGACGCGGGCCGCGCCGCCGTGGTCCTCGCCGACCTCAAAGCCGGCTCGGTGACCACCACCGCCACCGGCGTCGAGGCCGAACTCGGCGACGTGGCACCGGACGTGGCGTGCGCCGCGCTGGTCCGGGCGGATGTGCGGGTGCGGTCGTTCACCACCACGGGCGGGTCCCTGGAGGACGCGTTCGTGGCACTCACCGGGGAGGGCTTCGATGTCGAAGACTGAGGCGGTAGCGCTGCCGGGCGCCGGACGGGCACCGGACAACGCCGAAGACAAGACCGAAGACACCACAGCAGACAAAACCGAAGACAAGACCGAAGACAAGACCGCGGGCGGGACCGCGGCGGCGGGGACGCGGGCGGCCCGCGGGCGTGCCGGGTTCGCCGTACCGCTGCCGCGCGCCCGCGGGCTGCTGGCCAGTGAAATGCGGCTGGTGTTCCGGCGCCCGCGCACGTACGCGATGCTCGGGTTCCTCGCCGTCGTGCCGGTCCTCCTCGGCGTCGCGCTGCGGTACTTCACCGACGGCGGGGGCGGCGGCGGCGACGAGGGCCTGGAGTTCGTCTCGCAGGTCACCAACAACGGCCTGTTCCTGGTCTTCGCGTCGCTCGCCGCGACCCTGCCGTTCTTCCTGCCGATGACCGTCGGCGTCGTCGCGGGCGACGCGATCGCGGGCGAGGCGAGCGGCGGGACGCTGCGCTACCTGCTGGTCGCCCCGGCCGGCCGCATCCGGCTGCTGCTGGTCAAGTACGCGGGCCTGGTGGCGTTTTGCTTCGCCGCGACGTTCACCGTGGCGCTGTCCGCGCTCGCGGTCGGCGCGGTGCTGTTCCCGATGGGCGACGTACCGCTGCTCAACGGCGACAGCATCCCCATGACCGAGGCCCTGGTCCGCGCGCTGCTGATCGCCGCGGCGGTCGCGGTGTCGCTGCTCGGCATCGCGGCGATCGGGCTGTTCGTGTCGACGCTGACCGGCGTGCCGGTGGCCGCGATGGCGACGACCGTGGGCCTGGTGATCGTGGCGTCCATCCTGTCCGCGATCCCGCAGTTCCACGCGCTGCACCCGTGGCTGTTCCTGGACCAGTGGATGTCGTACGGCGACCTGCTGCGCGAACCGGTCGTGACGGACGGGGTGGTGCGCAACCTCGAACTCCAGGCGGCATACACGCTCGTCTTCGGCGCCGCGGCGTGGGCGCGGATGGCGGACCGCGATGTCACCTGCTGAGGGTGCCCGGCCGTCGGCCCCCTGCGCACTGTTGCGGCCGAACTGCCGCGCAAACCACGCCGGGTCGGCCGCGAAGTCGTAGGCTTGAACCGGTTGGACAGTCAGCCGCAACCGGTGCCACCGTCACGGCCCGTCGGGGTGGCGGCGCTCCGGCCCACGGCGTTGCCCACTCTCCCTAGGTGGGGTCATGACATCCGACCCGTTCCGATCCGGTCCGTCCGGCACCGACGCGTTCTCCACACGTCCGTTCGACCTCGGACGGGACGCGGTGATCGCCTACCCGGTGCGCGACCGGCGCCCGCGGACCCTGGACGCCGCCGATCTCCTGGCGGCCGTCGGGGAGTTGGCCTTGCGGGCCGTCGCGGGGGCGTGCGACGTGACCCTGGCCTTCTGGCGCGAGGACGCGCTGCTGGCCGAGGTGTCCACCGACGTCGGGCTCAGTCAGGCGGTGGGCGCGCACGACAGCCGGCCGGGGCCGGTGGCCGCGGTGCTGCGCAGCGGCGGCATGGTGCAACTGCCGGACCTGGAACGGGAGGCGCGCTGGCCCGAGGCGGCCCGCGAACTGCGGGTTCGCGGGGTGCGCTCGTGCGCGGCGGCGGCACTGCGCCGCCCGCGGTTCAGTCTCGCCGTCGTCGTCTACTCGACCGTGCCGGGGCCGCTGTCCCCGGCGTCCGACCTCGACGAACTGCTGAGCGAGTGGGTCGCCGCGGTGGTGCGCAGCCGGGTGCGGGGCGTGGTCTGAGGCGTCCGGCCGTGTCGCGGTACGCGTGCCCGGACGACTCGGCCTCAGGTGCGCGGTGTGGGGTGAGCCGTCCGGCCTTGCCGGGGATGCGCGCGCCCGCCGACCCGGCGCCAGTGCTCACCCGCGCAACTGGCGTTCCACGTCGGCCACCAACTTGCTCGCCACGTCGGCGAGTCTCACGTTGCGGTGCTGCGAGACCCGGCGCAGCGCGCCGAAGGCCGCCTGCGAGTCGATGCGGCGCTGCGCCATCAGGATGCCCATCGCCTGCCCGATGACGCCGTGCGTGCCGAGGGCGTTCTCCAGGTCGGCGGTGCGGTCGACGGCGGCGAGGCGTTCCTCGCGCTCGCGGGCGACCGCGGCCCGGGCGGCGAGGCGGAGTTCGGCCTCGCGTACCACCAGGCCCGCCAGGCCCTCCAGGACGTCGACGCTCTCGTACGGCACCGGCCGCGGGGCCTGGTCGAAGACGGCGAGCGAGCCGACGTTGTGGCCGTCCGCGGTGTGCAGCGGTACGCCGAGGTAGAAGCGCAGTCCGAACTCCCCGGCGACCAGCGGGTTCGTGCGCGCGACGGGGTCGAGGGACGCGTCCGCCAGGCCGTGCGGCCTGCCGGTGGAGACGACGGTGTGGCACAGCCCGGGTTCGATCGACACGCCGGGCAGGTCGAGGCCGTGGCGTCCGTGGAACCAGATGTCGTTCTCGTCGATGACCGTGACGACGCTGTACGGCACCGCGAACAACCGGGCGGCCAGTGCCGCGATCTCGTGGTAGCAGTCCGGCGGGATGTCGCGGATCTCCCACCGGCGGATCGCCTCGGTGCGGACGCGGGCGTCCGTGTCGTGAGTCGTGGTCACCCCCACCACGGTAGGCGCACGGCGGCGCCGGGCGGGGCGGGTTGCGGCAATCGGCGGCGGAGGCGGCGGCGGAAGCGGCGGTAACGGACGAGGCCCCGGCGAAGGATGCCGGGGCCTCGTACCGCACTATGACGGACCGTCAGGAAATGGTCCAGGTGTCGTTGCCCGCGATGAGCGAGGCGAGGTCGCCGCTGCCGCGCGCGGCGGTGTCGGCGGCGAGCTGCTCGGCCATCAGGGTGTCGTACACCGGGCGCTCCACGTTGCGGAACACGCCGATCGGGGTGTGGTGGTTGCTCGTCAGGTCGCCCAGCCGGGAGAGTGCGAAGGCGAGTTCCGGATTCTCGGCGTGCGCGTCGTGCACCACGAGCGCGTCCTCGCCGACCTTCGCGACCTCGGCGACGTCCAGCGAGCCGGCCGCCCCGCGCACGACTCCGAACTGGAGGTCCTTGCCGAACTTGATCGGCTGCCCGTGCTCCAGCCGGATGGTGACGTCGTCCCGCAGGTCCGGGTCCTTGAGCTGCTCGAACGCGCCGTCGTTGAAGATGTTGCAGTTCTGGTAGATCTCCACCAGCGCGGTGCCCGGGTGCGCCGCCGCCTCGCGCAGCACCGAGGTGAGGTGCTTGCGGTCGGAGTCGATGGTGCGCGCGACGAACGTCGCCTCGGCGCCGATCGCGACGCTGATCGGGTTGAACGGGTGGTCCAGCGAGCCGAGCGGCGTGGACTTGGTGATCTTGCCGGACTCGGAGGTCGGCGAGTACTGGCCCTTGGTCAGCCCGTAGATCCGGTTGTTGAACAGCAGGATCTTGAGGTTGACGTTGCGGCGCAGCGCGTGGATCAGGTGGTTGCCGCCGATGGACAGCGCGTCGCCGTCGCCGGTGACGACCCACACGCTCAGATCCTGCCGGGACGTCGCCAGGCCGGTCGCGATCGCCGGGGCGCGCCCGTGGATCGAGTGCATGCCGAACGTGTTCATGTAGTACGGGAACCGGCTGGAGCAGCCGATGCCCGAGATCCACACGATGTTCTCCTTGCGGAGCTGGAGCTCGGGCAGGAAGCCCTGCACCGCCGCGAGGATCGCGTAGTCACCGCAACCGGGGCACCAGCGCACTTCCTGGTCGGACTTGAAGTCCTTCATGGACTGCTTGGTGTCGGTCTTGGGGACCAGGGTCAGCGACGGGAAGCCGCCCCCGTGGCCGTTGGCCTCAGACACTTTCGATGACCTCCTGGATCACGTGGGCCAGTTCCTCGGCCTTGAACGGGAGGCCGCGGACCTGGTTGTACGCGATGGCGTCGACGAGGTACTTCCCGCGCAGCAGCAGTGCGAGCTGCCCCAGGTTCATCTCGGGGACGATCACCTTGTCGTACTTCTTGAGCACCTCGGCGGTGTTCGCCGGGAAGGGGTTCAGGTGGCGGAAGTGCGCCTGGGCGACCTTGCCGCCCTGGCTGCGCACGCGCCGCACGCCGGCCGCGATCGGGCCGTACGTGGAACCCCATCCGACGACCAGCACCTTGGCGTCGTCGGTCGGGTCGTCGAGCCACAGCGGCTCGATGTCCTTCGCGATGCCGTCGACCTTGGCCTGCCGGATGCGGACCATGAAGTCGTGGTTGGCGGGCTCGTAGTTGATGGTGCCGCTGCCGTCGGCCTTCTCGATGCCGCCGATGCGGTGTTCGAGCCCGGCGGTGCCGGGGACGGCCCACGGGCGCGCCAGCGTCTCGGGGTCGCGCTTGTACGGCCAGAAGACCTTGCTGCCGTCCTCCAACTCGTGGTTCGGCTCGGTGGCGAACTCGACGCGCAGGTCCGGCAGGTCGTCGACGGCCGGGATGCGCCACGGCTCGGAGCCGTTCGCGAGGTAGCCGTCGGACAGCAGGAAGACCGGCGTGCGGTACTTCAGCGCGATCCGGGCCGCCTCGATCGCGGCGTCGAAGCAGTCCCCGGCGGTGCGCGGCGCGACGATCGGCACGGGGGCCTCGCCGTTGCGGCCGAACATCGCCTGGAGCAGGTCGGACTGCTCGGTCTTGGTGGGCAGGCCGGTCGAGGGGCCGCCGCGCTGCACGTCGACGATCAGCAGCGGCAGTTCGAGCGACACCGCGAGGCCGATCGCCTCCGACTTGAGGGCGACACCGGGGCCGGACGTCGTGGTGACGCCGAGCGCGCCGCCGAACGACGCGCCGAGGGCGGCGCCGATGCCGGCGATCTCGTCCTCGGCCTGGAAGGTCCGCACGTTGAAGTTCTTGTGCTTGGCCAGCTCGTGCAGGATGTCCGAGGCCGGGGTGATCGGGTACGACCCCAGGTACACCGGCAGTTCGGCGCGCTGCCCGGCGGCGACCAGGCCGTACGACAGCGCCAGGTTGCCGGTGATGTTGCGGTACGTGCCGGACGGCAGCTTCGCGGGGGCGATCTCGTACGAGACCGCGAAGCCCTCGGTGGTCTCGCCGAAGTTCCAGCCGGCCTTGAACGCCGCGACGTTGGCCTCGGCGATGACCGGCAGCTTGGCGAACTTCTTCTTGAGGAAGGCGACGGTCGCCTCGGTCGGCCGGTGGTACAGCCACGAGAGCAGGCCGAGCGCGAACATGTTCTTGGCGCGCTCGGCGTCCTTCTTCGAGATGTCGAACTCGGCGAGGGCGTCGACCGTGAGGGTCGTGAGCGGCACGGCGTGGATGTTGTACGCGTCGAGCGAGCCGTCTTCGAGCGGGTTCGTCGCGTATCCGACCTTGGCCATCGCGCGCTTGGTGAACTCGTCGGTGTTGACGATGATCTCCGCACCGCGCGGCAGGTCGCGGATGTTGGCCTTGAGGGCGGCGGGGTTCATCGCGACGAGGACCGTCGGGGCGTCGCCCGGCGTCAGGATGTCGTGGTCGGCGAAGTGGAGTTGGAAGCTGGAGACACCCGGCAGGGTTCCGGCGGGGGCGCGGATCTCGGCGGGGAAATTGGGCAGAGTCGACAGGTCGTTGCCGAAGCTCGCCGTTTCGGAGGTGAAACGGTCTCCGGTCAACTGCATTCCGTCACCGGAATCGCCCGCGAACCGGATGACTACCCGGTCGATCTGCTTGACCTGTTTGGTCACTTTTTAGGACCTCCTCGGCGCTGCGGCAGAGTCGTCCGCGCACCGCGCGGATGTCGCAGTTTCATCGTACGGCTGTACAAGAAGGGGCCTGAGCGGACCCCGGGTGGTGCACGGGAGCGATTCGATGCGGAATATCACCCAATATGTCGGATTTTGTCCGTTTTCTTGGATGGAACCGGGCCCACGACAGCTCAGCCTCCGATCGCGGGGATGATGGCATGGGTCCAGTAATCCGTTCACCAGAGTGTCAGGATCCGAGATAGGCGAGTACCGCCAGGACCCTTCTGTGATCGGTCTCACTGGGTGCCAGCCCGAGCTTTCCGAAGATGTTGCTGACGTGTTTTTCGACTGCTCCGTCGGAGACGACCATGGCCTGCGCGATGGCGGTGTTGGTGCGTCCCTCGGCCATGTAGCCCAGCACCTCCCGCTCCCTCGGCGTCAGGGTCACCAGCACGTTCTGCTTGCGGCTCCGACCCAACAACTGGGAGACGACCTCGGGGTCCAGCGCGGTTCCGCCCTTGGCGACCCGCACCACGGCGTCCACGAAATCGCCCACGTCGGCGACCCGGTCCTTGAGCAGGTAGCCCACCCCGCTGGTGCTCCCGGCCAACAGCTCCGTCGCGTACTGCTCCTCGACGGCCTGGGACAGGATGAGCACCCCGACCTCGGGCAACTGCTGCCGCATCCGGACAGCCGCCCGAATGCCCTCGTCCGTGAACGTCGGGGGCATCCGTACGTCGACCACGCACACATCCGGCCGCAACTCCGCGGCCACCGCGAGCAACTGCTCGGCGTCGTCCACCGCGGCCACGACCTCGTGCCCCCGGTCCACCAGAAGTCGGTTCAGCCCGTCCCGCAGCAGTACGGAATCCTCAGCGATCACGACGCGCACGGCGCTCCCAGCCTCCATCCCGACACCCGGAACCAATCGCCCCGGCCCCCACAGTCTCCCGGATGAAACCCCCTCCCGAGCACACCCCCCAACCCCACTAGCCGATTCCCGCAGTCCCGAAGGCGCCGCACCGAGCACCCCCGACCCCACCCGGCACCGACGGCCACCCCTTTCGCAGTCGACGGGAAGAGTGGGCCTGGGAGTTGTGCCCAGGTCGACCTTTTCGCGCCGAGGGCGCGCGGGGTGGGGGGGTGTCGCGCCGAGCGGGTGATCCGTGTCCAATCCCCGCCGATCCGCCGGGTGGTGGGCGAGAGGCGGGTGGGGAGTGCGAGCGTGGTGAATGTGCCCACAGTGGGTTTTGCGTGCCGGCTACGCCGGGAACGGGCGCGCCATGCAGATCCGCGCCGCGGACGGTGCGCGGCAACAACGACCAAGCACGGCAGACGACCGACCTGACCGGTCGCCGACGACCAATCCCCGAAGTCGACGGGAAGCGTGGAGAGGTTGTGCCCAGGTCCTCCTTTCGCGCCGCGGGCGGGCGGGCAGGTGCCGGGGTGCGCTGGGGGTGTACCGACGGCTGGTGTTCGGCGGGGAGTCTATGCCGACTGGTCCGTGCCGACCGGCCCCGCGGGGCGGGCCGCGCTGCTTTGTCCCTGCGACTTGGGCTGCCGATACGCGGCCGAGCCTGGCCGATCTTTGCCGTGCTCCGGCGCACGACTGACCCCCACCGGGCGAGCTGCGGTGGGGATCGTCGGGGGATCAGTAGGGGAGGGTCAGGGTCACTGTCGTGCCCTTGCCCTCGGGGCTTTCGACTTTGAGGGTGCCGTCCACGCCTCGGACGCGTTCCATGAGGCCGGCGAGGCCGGTGCCGTGGGCGGGGTTGGCGCCGCCTCGGCCGTCGTCGGCGACCACCGCGACGATGCGGTCGCCGTCGGCGCGTACCGTCACCGACGCCACCTTGGCGCCGCTGTGCTTGGAGACGTTGGTGAGCAGTTCGCTCACCGTGTAGTACGCCACCTGTTCGACGGGTGCGCTTGCGCGCCGCGGCAGGTCGACCGTCACGGCCACCGGCACCGTGCACTTCGCCGCGACCGCCGACAGCGCCGCGTCCAGGCCGCGGTCGGTCAGCACCGCCGGGTGGATGCCCCGGGCCAGGTCCCGCAGTTCGCGCAGCGCCAGCTTCACCTCGTTGTGCGCGTCGACCACCATCCGCTGCGCGGACTCCGGGTCGGAGTTCATCTTCTCCTTCGCCAGCCCCAGGTCCATCGCCAGCGACACCAGCCGCGCCTGCGCGCCGTCGTGCAGGTCCCGCTCGATGCGCCGCATGTCGGACGCGGCCGTGTCCACCGACGCCGCCCGGCTCACCGTCAGCTCCTCCACCTGCTTGGACAGGAACGCCGGGCCGAGCAGACCGCGCACCATCGCCCGGTCCACCGCCGCAAGTCCGCGGATGAGCTGCGGCGTCAGGAACAGCAGCACCACGCCGACCAGCACCGTCGCGGTCACCCACAGCGGCCCGGTCAGGTAGAAGTCGTCGCCCGGCGCCTTCGGCCCGTCCCCGGTGATCTGCGCCCCCGGCTGGTCCGCGAGCCGGAACAGCGGCTGCGTGAACGGGTACGTGAGCGTCACCAGCGTCGCCGACCACAGCGTGATCGCCATCGTGAACGTGAAGATGCCCCACGGCAGCATCAGGAACAGGTACAGCGCGCCGCGCCAGCCCGTACCGTCCGCGCAGCCGCTCTTGACCCAGCCGGTGAACCCCGGCGTCTTCTGCCGGAACCTCGCCGGCTTGCGGACCACCTCGTCCATCAGCAACCGGGCCCGGCCGCGCTCCATCGAACCCCAGCCGCGGCACGACACCACGACCCCGGCGATCAGCGGCAGCCCCATCAGGAACAGCGGGGTCAGGCCAATGCCCAGCACGATGAAGACCGTGACGTAGATGAACCCCAGCAAGCCCACGAAGAAGTTCAGCGTGAGGTGCATGGTCTCGCCCCACGTGCGGGCGCTGATCGGCGCGCGCCAGAAGCTCGGACGGGACACCGGCACGCGGGGCTCCGCGCCGGGCACGGTGATTCCTGCTGTCGACATCTGTGCGGTCCTCGCTCGGGTGGTCCGGTCTCGATCCTTGCAGTACCACTGTCGCCGCCGACAACCGCCGCTCCCATGGCGCACGTCGGTGTCTTCGTAGTAGGGCTGTCCCTACCCCGGCCGCCTCCGGGGCCTACCCCGACCGGCCGCGGCGCGGCAGAGTACTGGGATGGAGGGTGCGGACAGTACGGGGCCAATCCCCCTAGACTCCCGTGCCACAGGGGCAACAGAAGGGCAGCGAGAGGACGTACCAGGGTGACCGAACACGGCTACTTCAGTACGTACGCGCTCGTCGGGCTGGTCCTGCTGGTCGGCGCGGGCTTCGTCGCCGCCGCGTTCACCGCCAACCGGCTGCTGCGCCCGAACGCCCCGTCCGTCGAGAAGCTGACGGCCTACGAGTGCGGCGTCGACCCGGTCGGCGAGGGCTGGGCGCAGACGCACGTGCGGTATTACATCTACGCGTACCTCTACGTGATCTTCGCGGTCGACGCCATCTACCTGTTTCCGTGGGCCACGGTGTTCGCCGATCCGGGCTTCGGCGCGACCACGCTCGTCGAGATGTTCGTGTTCGTCGGCTTCCTCGCCGTCGGGCTGCTGTACGCGTGGCGGAAGGGCGTACTGACGTGGACGTGACGCGCCGCCCCTCCGGCGGCGGCCCGGTGAGTCTCCCGGCCCCCACGCTCGGCCCGCTCTCGCGGCTGGCCCCCGATCCCGTACGGCTGCTGCTCAACTGGGGCCGCCGCTACTCCCTCTGGGTCTTCAACTTCGGACTCGCTTGCTGCGCCATCGAGTTCATCGCGACGTCGATGGCGAAGCACGACTTCATCCGACTGGGCGTGATCCCGTTCGCGCCCGGTCCGCGGCAGGCCGACCTGATGATCGTGTCGGGGACGGTCACGGACAAGATGGCCCCGGCGATCAAGCGGCTGTACGAGCAGATGCCGGAGCCGAAGTACGTGATCTCGTTCGGCTCGTGCGCCAACTGCGGCGGGCCGTACTGGGATTCGTACAGCGTCACCAAGGGCGTGGACCAGATCATCCCGGTCGACGTGTACGTGCCGGGGTGTCCGCCGCGGCCCGAGGCGCTGTTGCAGGGGATCCTCAAGCTCCAGGAGAAGATCGGCGGCGAGTCGCTGGCCGACCGCTACGGCAACGGCTCCGGCACGCCGGGGGCGGCTGCGCTGCGCCGCCCGCCGGTGGCTCCGCCCGAGGGCCCGGCGCCGGGCGGTGCGGTGTGACACCCGAGGAGATCCGCGACGCGCTGGGCGACGTCGCGGTGTCCGACGCGTACGGGCTCGCGACCGCCGACGTCCCGGCCGAGCGGTGGACGGACGCGCTGACGGCGGCGCGAGATGTGCTGGGCCTGACGTACTTCGACTGGCTCAGTGCCGTCGACGAGACCGACGAGGGCTTCTCGGTCGTCGTCCACGTGTGCGCGGCACCGGGGCCGAGGCTGCTGCTGCGCACCCGCGTCCCGCGCGACGCGGCGCACCTGCCGACGGCGACGGGGGTGTACGCGGGGGCGGTGTGGCACGAGCGCGAGACCGCCGAGATGTTCGGCCTGGTCTTCGACGACCACCCGCACCCCGAACCGCTGCTCCTCCCGGACGGCTTCGAGGGACACCCGCTGCGCAAGGACTTCGTGCTCGCCTCGCGCGTCGCCAAGGCCTGGCCCGGCGCGAAGGAACCGGGCGAGTCCGACACCCACGAGGGCACGACCCGCGCCCCGGGCCGCCGCCGGATACTGCCCCCGGGCGTTCCCGACCCCAACGAATGGGGCCCGAACGCAGGCCGGACGACGGCGGAGGAGACCCCGCCCCGTCCCGAACCCCGGGCAGGCCGCGCGGGCCGCACCCCGGGCGACCGCCCGGCACGCCCCGACCGCCCCCGCCGAAACCGCAGCGCCTCCCAGGGCTCGGCAAGCCAACAACCGCCGCCGTCCGAAGGGCCGGAAGGGCCGGAAGGGTCGGGAGGGTCGGGAGGGTCGGGAGGGTCGGCCGAGCGGGCGCCCGAGAGCGGGCCGAAACAGGCGACCGAGCCTGCCGGACAGCCCCCGGCGACCGGGACCAGCGACGAACCCCGCCCCCGCAAGCAGGCCCCGCCCGCCGACACCCCTCCCCAGGAGGACGCGTGACCCTCTTCGAGGTCGTCATCCGCCTTCTCCTCGTTCTCCTCTGCTTCCTTCTCCTCCCGCTCCTCATCGGTCAGACCGAGCACAAGGTCATGGGACACATGCAGGCCCGCGTCGGGCCGATCTACGCGGGCGCGTTCCACGGCTGGGCGCAACTGGTCGCCGACGGGGTGAAGTTCGCGCAGAAGGAGGACGTCGTTCCGGCCGGGGCCGATCGGCGGGTGTTCCGGCTCGCGCCCGCGATCGCGCTCGTCCCGTACCTCGTCGTGCTCATCGCGATCCCGCTGGGGCCCGGCGACCTCGTCGGGCGCAGCATCGACGCCGGGGTGTTCTTCGTGCTCGCGGTCATGGGTGTCGGGGTGCTCGGCGCGCTCATGGGCGGGTGGGCGTCCGCGAACAAGTTCTCGCTGCTCGGATCGCTCCGGACCGCCGCGCAGCTGATGGCGTACGAACTGCCCATGCTGCTGGCCGCCGCCTCCGTCGCGATGGCCGCCGGAACGCTCTCCCTCACCGGCATCCTCGGCGAGTGGGAGTGGTGGTGGCTGCCGTGGCAGGCCGTCGGCGCGGTGGTGTTCTTCACCGCGGGACTCGCCGAGTTGCAGCGGCCGCCGTTCGACATGCCGGTGGCCGACTCGGAGATCATCTTCGGCGCCTACACCGAGTACACCGGCCTGCGGTTCGCGCTGTTCCTGCTCGCCGAGTACGCCGGGATCCTCGTCCTCTGCGCCCTCACCACCGTGCTGTTCCTCGGCGGTTGGCACGGGCCCTGGTCCGGCGACGTCGGCTGGCTGTGGACGCTGCTCAAGACCGGGCTGCTCGCATTCGTCGTCATCTGGCTGCGCGTCAGCTACCCCCGCCTGCGTGAGGACCAGTTGCAGAAGCTCGCCTGGACGGTGCTCATCCCGCTGGCCCTCGCCCAACTGGTGCTGACCGGAGTCGTGAGGGTGGCGACCGCATGAGCAGGAGCGAACGTACCGGCAGGAGCAGGATCCCCGGCGCCGGGCTCGCCAAGGGACTGGCCGTGACGCTCAGGACGATGACCAAGCGCGCGGTGACCCAGGGCTATCCCGAGGTGATGCCCGACCTGCCGCCGCGCTCGCGCGGGGTCATCGCGCTGTTCGAGGAGAACTGCACGGTCTGCATGCTGTGCGCGCGCGAATGCCCGGACTGGTGCATCTACATCGACTCGCACAAGGAGGTCGTCCCGGCCCGCGAGCCCGGTGCGCGCGACCGCACGCGCAACGTGCTCGACCGGTTCGCGATCGACTTCGCGCTGTGCATGTACTGCGGGATCTGCGTCGAGGTCTGCCCGTTCGACGCGCTGTTCTGGTCCCCGGAGTTCGAGTACGCGACCGAGGACATCCAGGCGCTTACGCACGAGAAGGACACGCTGCGCGCGTGGATGTGGACCGTGCCGGCACCGCCCGCCCTCGACGAGCGGGCTGAGGAGCCCAAGGAGTTCACGATGGCCCGCCGCGCGGCCGACAAGGCCCGGACGGCCGCCCGGCCCGCCGCTGAGTCCCGCGCCGAGCCCGCCGCGAAGCCCGCCGGTGAGCGGCCTCCGACCGAGCCTCCCGCGAGGCCCGGCGGTGAGCGGCCTCCGACCGAGCCTCCCGCGGAGCCCGCCGGTGAGCGGCCCCCCGGCAAGCCCGCCTCCGGATCCACTCCCGAGTCGACTCCCAAACCGACCTCCGAACCCGGAGACGCCGAATGAGCGCCTGGGCCGCGGTGTCGGCCGCGGGCGACCTCTCCGGGGACGGCGGCCCCGGCTTCCTGTCGCCGACCGGTGCCGAGATCGCGTTCGTGCTCATCGGCCTCGTGGTCCTGGGCTCGGCCCTGCTCGTGGTGACGACGCGTCAGATCGTGCACGCCGCGCTGTGGCTCGTCGTGACACTCGGCGGCCTCGCCGCCGAGTACCTGCTGCTCACCGCCGAGTTCATCGCCTGGGTGCAAGTGCTCATCTACATCGGCGCGGTCGTCGTACTGCTGCTGTTCGGGCTGATGCTGACCCGCGCCCCGATCGGACGTTCGAGCGAGCTCGACTCCGCCTCCCGTCGGCCCGCCCTGGTCGTCGCGGTCGGCGCCGCGGCGACGCTGCTGACCGTCGTGGTGGACGCGTTCCACGCCGCGTACCTCGACCTCGGCGAGACCGACGACGGGTCCGCGCGGGTGACCGGCGAGAGCCTCTTCCGGGCGTGGGTGCTGCCTTTCGAGGTGCTGTCAGTGCTGCTGCTGGCGGCCCTGATCGGGGCGATCATCCTGTCCCGGGCCCGCGAGACCAGCGGCAAGGCCTCCGGCCACGGACACACCGGAACCACCGGAACCACCGGAACCACCGGAAGGGGGCGGTGAGCCGGTGCACCTCGTCTACCCGCTCGTCCTCGCCGTCCTGCTCTTCTGCATCGGGCTGTACGGCGTCCTCGCGCGCCGCAACGCGATCCTCGTCCTCATGTCCGTCGAGCTCATGCTCAACGCGGTCAACATCAACCTGGTCGCGTTCGACATGTGGCTGCGCGACACCCTGCACGCCGGCCAGGCGCTCACGCTGTTCGTGATCACCATCGCCGCCGCCGAGATCGGCCTCGGGCTGGCGATCGTCCTGATGGTGTTCCGCAACCGGGCCACATCGGACGTATCGGAACTCCGCGAGCTCGGCGAGCCCGGCGCGGTCCCCTCACCCAGCCGTCCCGCTCCCGGCGCGCAGCCGGTACGCGGCGGCGGAAGCGAGTCGGCATGACCACGGCCGCGGGCCTGGCCGCCGCCCTCCCGTTCTGCGCCGCGATCCTCGGCCTCGCCGTGGGCCGCAAGAGCCCGGTCGCCGCGCGCCTGCTGGCCGTCGTCCCGCTCGCGGTCGCCGCCGCCCTGGGCTTCTGGGTCGCGGTGCGGCACGGATCCGGGGGCGTGACCGAGGACGGCGTCGAACTGACGCCGACCGGCGCGCTGGACATCGGGCTGACGATGCGCGTCGACGGCCTGTCGTCGCTGGTCGCGGTGATGGTCGCGACGGTGGCGACGCTCGTGCAGGTCTATTCGGCGGCGTACCTCCGCAAGGACCCGCGGTATTCGTCGTACGCCGCGCTCGTCTCCCTCTTCAGCGCCGCCATGCTGCTGGTCGTCTACACCGGCGACCTGATCGTGCTGCTGGTCGGCTGGGAGGTCATGGGCGTCTGCTCGTACTTCCTGATCGGCCACTACTGGGAGACGGAGGTCGCGCGGGCAGCGTCGGTCAAGGCGTTCCTCGTCACCAAGCTCGGCGACGTGCCGTTCCTGATCGGCATCCTGGTGATCGGCGCGGGCAGCGGCTCGTTCCGCATCGGCGAGATCGTCGACAACGTGCCGTCGTCGGGGGCCGGGTGGGTCACCGCCGGGACGCTGCTGATGCTCGGCGGCGTCGCGGGCAAGTCGGCGCAAGTGCCGCTCCAGACCTGGCTGCCGGACGCGATGGCCGGTCCCACGCCGGTCAGCGCGTTGATCCACGCCGCCACGATGGTCGCGGCCGGTGCGTATGTGGTGGCCCGGCTCTACCCGGTCTTCCTGGCCTCCGAGACGACGCTGCTGGTGCTGGCGGTGATCGCGGCGGTGACGATGGCCGGGTCGGCGCTGGCGGCGTTCGCGCAGGACGACCTCAAGCGGGTGCTGGCGTGGTCGACGGTGAGCCAACTCGCGTACATGACCGGCGGTCTCGCGGTGGGCGGGCGTGACGCGGCGGTGTTCCACCTGCTCACGCACGGCGCGTTCAAGGCCCTGCTGTTCCTCGCCGCGGGCGTGGTGATCCACGTGGCGGCGAGCGGGCGCATCAGCGCCATGGGCGGCCTGCGGCACCGCGCGCCGCTGGTGTTCTGGACGATGACCGCCGGGCTCGCCGCGCTGGTCGGAGTCCCGCCGCTGTCCGGCTTCTTCAGCAAGGAGGCGGTGCTGTCGGCCGCCGAGCACACCGCGCTGGACGCGGGGCACGGCGGGCCCCCGGCGGCCGCGGGGTGGCTGGTGCTGGTCGCGGCGCTGCTGACGGCGGGACTGACCGCGGCGTACGCGACGCGCGTGTGGCTGCGGGTGTTCTTCGGGGCGGAACACCCGGTCACGGCGGGGTCGACGCGGGACGAGGACAAGCACACCGGCCGTGTCCCCGCCGCCATGACCTGGCCGCTCGTGGTCCTCGCCGTACCGACCGTGCTGCTCGGCCTCATCGGCCTCCCGAACTCGTGGCTGACGTCCTGGCTGGGCGACGCCGACGGGCGGCCGTACGACACCGCGGCCGCGGACGCCGGACGCCTCGTGCAGAACCACGCGTACTACGACCTCGCCCCCCGCCTCGGCACCTCGCTCGGCGCCGTGGCGCTGCTCGCCCTCGGCGCCGGTGCGGTGTACGCGTTGTGGCGCCGCGATCCCGCCGCCGACCCGGCGCGCGCACTCGGCCCGTTGCGCGGCCCGGCGGAACGCGGCTTCGACGTCGACCGGCTGTACGACGCGGTCGTGGTCCGTCCGGTCCGCGTGCTCGCGCGCCTGACGCGCCTCGTGGACGACACCGTCGTCGACGGCTACGTGCGCGGCGCGGCGCAGGGCACCTGGCTCGCCGGCGGCGGCCTGAGACGCAGTCAGAACGGAAACGTGCAGGTGTACTTGGCCGGGCTCCTGGCGGGCTTCGTGGTCCTCGCGGTGGCCGTGGCGGTGAACGCGTGAACGTCGTGCTGCTGGTGTTGATCGGTCTGCCGCTGCTGGGCGCGGCGCTGCTGGTGGCGCGGCCTGTGGACGAACGCTCCGCGCGCCTGGTCGGCGTCGGGGTCAGCGGCGCGGTGCTCGTGCTCGCGGTCGTCCTCGCGTTCGCCTTCGACCGCGACGACGCGCGGACGATGCAGTTCACGACGGACCGCGTGTGGGCGTCCTCCCTCGGGCTGCACTTCCACGTCGGCATCGACGGGATCTCGCTGCCGCTGCTGGTGCTCACGGCGCTGCTGACGTTCCTGGTCGCCGTCCACAGCCTGGGGACAATTCCGCCGGGCGGCAGCGCGCGGGCGTACACCGCACTCGTGCTGGTCCTCGAATGCGGCGTGCTCGGCACCTTCGCGGCGCTCGACCTGATCCTGTTCTTCCTGTTCTTCGAGGTCGTGCTGATCCCGATGTACTTCCTCATCGCACGCTGGGGGACACCGGGCGAACGCGGCCCCGCCGCCTTCAAGTTCATCCTCTACACGCTGCTCGGCTCGGCCGTGATGCTGCTCGGCTTCCTGCTGGTGCAGGCGCACACCGGGACGTTCGACATCACGCAGCTGACGGTCGGCAGTGGCGACGGCATGTCTCGCGGGGTGCAGATCACCGCGTTCCTCGCCATCGCCCTGGGCCTCGCGGTCAAGGTGCCGATGTGGCCGCTGCACACCTGGCTGCCGGACGCACACACGGCCGCCCCCACGGGCGGCTCGGTGCTGCTGGCGGGTGTGCTGCTGAAGATGGGGACATACGGGCTGGTCCGCATCGCGGTGCCCGTACTCCCGGAGGGCGCCGAGGTGTTCGCGCCCTATCTGGCGGCGTTCGGGACGGTCGGGATCGTGTACGGGTCGCTCGTCTGCCTCGCGCTGTTGCGCGACCCGGACGGCGACCTGAAGCGGATCATCGCGTACTCCTCGGTCGGCCACATGGGCTTCGCGCTGCTGGGCATCGCGACGCTCACGCCGCAGGGCATCAACGGCGCACTGTTCGTCAACATCGGGCACGGGCTCATCACCGGCCTGCTGTTCTTCCTGGCCGGCGCGGTCAAGGAGCGCAGCGGCACGGCCCTGCTCGGACGCATCGGCGGCAGCCTGTACGCGCGGGCGCCGCGGCTCGGCGGCCTTGTCGCCTTCGGGGCGGTCGCGGGGCTCGGGCTGCCGGGGTTGGCGGGGTTCTGGGGCGAGCTTCTGGCGATGTACGGGGCGTACCACCCGGCTTCGGGGCTCAGCCGCCCGCTGTACCTGGTGCTGCTGGCGGCGGCGGGGGCGGGGACGGTGCTGACGGCGGCGTACATGCTCGGCATCGTGCGGACGGTCTGCATGGGCCCGGGGCTGGGGGCGAGCCTGGACGACGGCCGCATGGACTCCGGTCGTGGGGACTCCGGTCGCGCGGACGGCGGTCGCCTGGACGGCGCTCGTGCGCAGGGGGGCGGGCGTGAGGCGGTGGCCCGGGTCGAGCCGCTGCCCGACGTCGGCCGCGTCGAAGTCGCCGCGTGGGGCCCGCTGGTGGTTCTGACGGTGGTGGCGGGTCTTTGGCCCGCCTCGGTCCTCGCGGTGACGGATCCGGCCGTCCGCGCACTTCTCGGAGGTGGGGCATGACCGCCGCGGTCGACGTCGCGTCCTCGCACGGTGCCGTGTCCCTCGTCCAGGACATCGACTGGGTCGCGATCGCCCCGCCGCTCGCCCTTGCCGCCGCCGCCCTGGCGGTGCTGCTGGCCGACCTCTTCCTGACCGGGCCGCGCAAGGTGTGGCTGGCGTGGATCTCGCTGGCGGGCCTGGCCGCGGCGCTCCTGCTGCTGCTCCCGTTGCGCGACGGCGGCACCAGGTCGACGTTCTGCGTGCCGGGGGATCCGGTGGCGGGAGAGGCCCCGGCGTGCTCATACGTCGCCTCCGACTTCACCCTCGTCCTGCAACTCGTCCTGATCGCCTCGGCGGCCGTCGTCGTGCTGCTGTCGATGCCGATGACCGCGCCGCGCCCGTGGGCGGACGACCGCCACGAGGACTCCGGCGTGCCCGGGGGCGAGTACCACTTCCTGCTGCTCGCCTCGGTCGCCGGGGCCGTGACGCTGGCCGCCGCGCGCGACCTGGTGACGCTGGTGGTGGCGCTGGAGACCATGTCGCTCCCGGCGTTCGCCCTGGTCGGCCTGCGCCGCGACGGGCGCGGCGGCGAGGCCGCACTCAAGTACTTCCTGCTGTCGGTGGCCTCGACCGCGGTGCTGCTCTTCGGCATCAGCCTGCTGTACGGGGCGACCGGGGCCGTACACCTCGACCGCGTCGCGGCGGGGTTGGCGACCTTGGACCCACAGCTGAAGACGGTCGCCGCCACGGGCGCGGCGCTGACGCTGGCCGGGTTCGCGTTCAAGGTGGCCGCGGTGCCGTTCCACTTCTGGGTGCCGGACACCTACCGGGGTGCGCCGGTGCCGGTCGCGGCGTTCCTGTCGGTGGTGTCGAAGACGGCGGGCTTCGCGGGGCTGCTGCTGGTCGCCGGGATCGCGCTGCGGCCGTACGCGCACGTGTGGGGCCCGGCGTTGGCGGTGCTGGCCGCGCTGACGATGACCGTCGGCAACGTGGTGGCGGTGCGGGTCGCGACGGGGTCCGGGGACGCCGTACGGCTGCTGGCGTGGTCGTCGATCGCGCAGTCGGGGTACGTGCTGGTGCCGTTCGGCACGGCGGCGGGGGACGGGGCCGAGCTGGCGGAGCGGCTGTCGGCGTCGGTGGCGTACCTCGCGGTGTACGCCGTCATGAACCTCGGGGCCTTCGCGGTGGTGACGGCGGTCGGCCGGGACCGGCCGACCGGGCTGGTGACGGACTACCGGGCGCTGGTGCGGGCACGGCCCGCGCTGGCGCTGGCCATGGCGTTCTTCCTGCTGTGCCTGGCGGGGCTGCCGCCGGGGCTGATGGGGCTGTTCGCGAAGGTGACGGTGTTCCAGGCGGTGGTCGCCGGCGGCACGGGGTGGCTGGCCGTGGTGATGGCGGTCAACGTCGTGATCGGGCTGTACTACTACCTGGTGTGGACGGCGCTGCTGTTCGCGCCGGCGATGCCGGGGGTGTCGGGGGTGTCGCCGGGGGTGGGCGCGGCGGTCTCCGGCGGCGGCTCGGGGGTGCCTGGCGCGGGCTCGGCGATGTCGGGCGGCGGTTCCGCGGTCGCCGGGACGACCGCGACAGCTGGGTCGACCGTGGCCGCCGGACCTGTCACGACCACCGGGGGAACCCTGGGGGCGGCCGGCTCGTTGCGCGTACCGGCACCGTTCGCGTTGGCGATCGCACTCGCGTTCGGGCTCGGGGTGGCACTTTCGGTGGCGCCGCAGATCGTCCTGCGGGTGCTGACGGTGCCGGGGCTGCTGGGCTGACATCCGGCGGTTCCCCGTGCGGAGAGGCGTGACGTCGGCTCTGTGGGGGAACCATGCGTTTTGTTCCTACGTTGATCAGGGACAAACCGCCCCCGCTTCCCCTCGTACCGAGAGGACCTGCCGTGCACCGCCAGCACAACGGACTGAAGACCGCCGTCCTGCTCGGCGGCATGTCCGCGCTCATCCTGCTCATCGGCAGCTTCTTCGGCAGGACCGGCCTCATCATCGGCCTGGTGGTGGCGCTGCTGACCAACGGGTACGCGTACTTCAACAGCGACAAGATCGCCCTGCGCTCGATGCGCGCCCGGCCGGTCAGCGAGGCCGAGAACCCGGAGCTGTACCGCATCGTGCGGGAGCTCTCCACGCAGGCCCGGCAGCCGATGCCGCGGCTGTACATCTCGCCCACCGAGGCGCCGAATGCTTTCGCCACCGGCCGCAACCCACGCAACGCGGCGGTGTGCTGTACGACGGGGATCCTCCGCATCCTCGACGAGCGCGAGCTGCGCGGCGTCCTGGGCCACGAGCTGGCGCACGTCTACAACCGCGACATCCTGATCTCGTCGGTCGCGGGCGCGCTGGCGAGCGTGATCATGTTCCTGGCCAACTTCGCGTGGCTGATCCCGATCGGCCGCAACGACGACGACGGTCCGGGCCTGTTCGGCATGCTCTTCATGATGATCCTCGGTCCGGTCGCGGCCTCGCTGATCCAACTCGCCATCAGCCGCAGCCGCGAGTACCAGGCGGACGCGTCCGGCGCGCAACTCACCGGCGACCCGCTCGCCCTCGCGAGCGCCCTGCGCAAGCTGGAGATGGGCACGCAGCAGAAGCCGCTGCCCGCCGAACCGCGCCTGGAGGCGACCAGCTCCCTCATGATCGCCAACCCCTTCCGCCCCGGGCAGGGGATGTCGAAAATGTTCTCCACCCACCCTCCGATGGCCGAGCGAATCCGTCGGCTGGAGGCGATGGCAGGGCGCTGAGGGGGGCCTGACGGCGACCACGGACCGGCCGCAGATCAGGCGTCGGCCGAGGGAGCGGCTGTCCCCTCCCGGCACTTTGCCTTGCGCGCTGTCGCGCCTCTCGTCGCGCCGCGCTCCCGCGTCCCTCGTGCTGTCGTGCCTCTCGCGCACTCGCGCTCCCGTGCCTCTCGCGCGTTCGCACCGCGCTCTCGTGCCTCTTGCGCTCTCGTGCCTTCGCGGTTCTCGCGCTCTGGCGCCGGCCGCGCTTCCGCGCTTCCGCGCTTCCGCGCTTCCGCGCTTCCGCGCTCCCATGCCTCTCGCGCTCTCGCGCTCTCGCGCTGGAGCCCGACCGCTTGACCACTTGAACGCTCACGTGGCTTCCGGCTCCCTGCGCCCGCGCCGTTGCCTGCTCATGCCCGCCCGCCTCGCCCCGCCTCCCGCAGCTCCGGCTCGCATGGCAACCTCCCGCGCCTCCCCTCCAGCTACCGGGCCCTCCTCTCCCGCGCCCTTCCGGTCCCTCCCCCCCCTCCCAATCGCGACACTTCATCGCCAAACATCGCGAAGCAGGGTAGTTCCCCGGCATTTGGGGGATTGTTGGCGCATGAAGACCCTGCTCAACATCATCTGGCTCGTGCTGTGCGGGTTGTGGATGGCGATCGGCTACGTCGTCGCCGGCATCGCCTGCTTCCTGCTGTTCTTCCTGGTCATCACCATCCCGTTCGGCATCGCGGCGTTCCGGATGGCGGCGTACACCCTCTGGCCCTTCGGCCGGACCATCGTGTGGAAGCCGTCCGCCGGGATCGGCTCGATGCTCGGCAACATCCTCTGGATCGTGCTCTTCGGGTGGTGGCTCGCGCTCGGGCACCTCGTCTTCGGGCTGCTCATGTGCGTCACGATCATCGGCATCCCGCTCGGCATCGCGAGCTTCAAGCTGATCCCCATCTCGCTGACGCCGCTGGGCCGCGACATCGTCTCGACCGACGACCAGAGCTACTACGGCTGGAGCGCGGCGGGTTCGTCCCGCCCGGCCCCGTACACCTGACCGCGTGCCGAACTGGCCCGCCCCAACTCGCCCGCCCAACTCGCCCACCGACCCTGATCCCGACGTCCTGTCCCCGATCTCGATCACGCCCGTCCGATTCCCCGCCGCCGTAACCCCTGGGAGTGCAGCCCCGTGCCTTCCGAGTGAACCCGACCCCCGCGCGCTGAATTCGTACCGGCAACGAGCCGATATTCCGGGTATCCCGCTCGTACGCGGATCCCAGCCACGGGGAAGCCGACTCCGCGGAGGTGCACCGTGCCGGCAACGGTGAGCGTCATCGTCCCCACCCGGGACCGCCCGGGCCCCTTGGCCGACGCGCTGCGCAGCGTCGCGCTCCAGCACGGCGACGGAGTCGACGGCATCGAGATCGTCGTCGTCAACGACGGCGGCGGGGACATCGCGGGCGCGCTCCCGCTGGGCGTGCCGGGGGTGACCGTACGCCTGCTCTCGCACCCGAAGCCCCGCGGCCAGGCGGCGGCGCGCAACGCGGGCCTGGAGGTCGCCTCAGGCCGCTTCGTCGCCTTCCTGGACGACGACGACCTCTACCTCCCCGGACACCTCGCCCGCGCCCTCACCGCGCTGGAGGCGTCCGGCGCCGACGTGATGTACGCGGACTGCGTCCTCACCGACGCGCGGTGCGTGCCGGGGGAGATGCCGGAGGTGTCGCCGTACCGCTACGACTTCGCGTACGACCCCGGCATCCTCGCCGTCGCCAACTTCATCCCCACGTCGGCCGTGGTGTGCCGCAACCCGGCGGTGCACGGCCCGGCGTCCTGGTTCCGCTTCGACCCCGAACTGCCGGTGCTGGTCGACTGGTCGCTGTGGCTGCGGCTGATCCACGACCGCGGCTGGTGCTTCGAGCGCTGCCCGCAGCCCGGCGTGGTCTTCCACCGCGTGCCCGGCGACGTCACGGTGACCGGCCGCACCTGCGCGCACCTCGACGAACTCGGGCGGTACGAGGACGCCTACCGCACCGTCATCGCGCGCTGGCCCGTCACCCCCGGCAGCCGCGTGGCCCGCTTCCGGGCGCTGTTCCTGGAGACCTTCCAGACCGCCCAGACCCTGCTCGCGACCGGGCAGCGCCTCGTCCCCTTCGCCTACGAGGGCGCCCTGCGCGTCCTCTACGACGGCTTCACCGGACGCCTGGACGAGGCCCTCGTCCCCGCCCGCACCGCCGCCGTCCTCTCCGGCGAAGACCTCCGCGACCCGGTGGCCGCCCGAGAGCCCGCGTCCCACCCCTGACACACCGCCAAGCCCGGGTCGCCCCGACGCACCGGCGGGGCCCCGGGTCGCCCCGACACGCCGGCGGGGCCCCGGGTCGCCAACGCACCCGAAGCCCCGCCGCAAAACCCGCCGACTACCGGTAGTTCACAAACTGAACGGCGAAGTCCAGGTCCTTGCCCTTGAGCAGCGCGATGACCTCCTGGAGGTCGTCCCGGCTCTTCGAGCTGACGCGCAGCTCGTCGCCCTGGATCTGGGCCTTGATGCTCTTCGGCCCCTCGTCCCGGATGATCTTGGACACCTTCTTCGCGTTCTCCTGGGAGATGCCTTCCTGCATCGCCCCGGAGATCTTGTACTCCTTGCCGGAGAGCTTCGGCTCGCCCGCTTCGAACGCCTTCAGCGAGATGCCCCGCTTGATCAGCTTCGACTGGAACACATCCAGGATCGCGTTCACGCGCTCCTCGGTGTTGGCGCGCATCTCGATCTGCTCACCCGACCAGCCGATGTGCGCCCCGACGTTCTTGAAGTCGAACCGCTGCGAGATCTCCTTCGCGGCCTGGTTGAGCGCGTTGTCGACCTCCTGGCGGTCGACCTTGGACACGATGTCGAAAGAGGAGTCAGCCAAGGGTCAGCATCGCTTTCTGTGAGATCGGAGTCCCGCCCGCACCCACCGCCGGACCCCTACGGCCCCGCACCTGGCGGACACACGACTCCCCAGCGTATCCAGCCCACCGCCGCCCCGCCCCCACGCCGCCCCCACCCCGAACAACCGAGTGGCGGACCACCCCACACCGTCCGCTATTGTTATCCCCGTCGCCCCACAAGACGACATCCCGGCGGGTTGCCCGAGCGGCCAAAGGGAGCAGACTGTAAATCTGTCGGCTGATGCCTACGCAGGTTCGAACCCTGCACCCGCCACCCTCACGAAACAGCCTCTGACCAGCGTGTTCGCGGTCAGAGGCTGTTTCGTTTCCTTCCCTCGCTTGCTGTCCGCAATGCCGGGACCTCTCATCTTGTCCCCGCGGAACACGCGCGTTGTTCGGCGTGTGCGGCCTATCTGTGGACGAGAACAGGTTGCGGAGGGTCGGAATCCCACTCGCCGAACGCGTCGGCGATCCCCTCGCCTGCTGCCTGCGAGGGGCAGCTCTGCTGGTGCGGGAGGCCGACTACGCGTATCGCATCAAGGGGCGCGTCGGACGCGGTGGAGGCCGCCGTGGTTTCGGTGGCGGGTGGGCGACGCCAGTTCAGTCGTCACCTGACCGTGGGCTTGATCCACTTTGACGGACACCTTGGATGAAGGGCACGCGCCCTCGAGAGGATGTCCATCATGGAGAGC
>NZ_JBPKBH010000023.1:0-12639 GCF_051388915.1 Yinghuangia sp. YIM S09857
CCCGGCATCGAGGACATGAACCAGACCAAGGACATCTGGGAAGACGTCATCCGCGAATTCCCCAAGATGTGGCTCCAGGACGAGTACGAGGGCTACGAGGGGCGCTTCTGGTCCCTGCCGCCCCGGCGCATCCTGCCCAAGCCGTACGGCAAGGCCCACCCGGCCATGTGGTACGCCGCCGGTTCGCCGAGTTCGTACGCGATGGCCGCCAAGCTCGGCCTCGGCGTCCTCGGCTTCTCCATCGGCGACGTCGCGCAGGCCGAGAAGGCGGTGGCCGACTACAAGCGGCAGATCGGCGGCGCCGAGCCGATCGGGGCCTTCGTCAACGACAACGTGATGGTGACGTCGACCGGGTTCGTGGCGGAGACGCGGGAGGAGGCGTACCGGGCCGCGGTCGACTCGCGTCTGATGTACCTGACCAGCAACGTCTTCCGGTACCACGACACGTTCCCGCATCCCGAGGGCATCCCGTTCTGGCCCGAGACGATTCCGGATCTGACCTACGAGGCGGTGGAGTTCGCCGCCGACGCCGGCGCGATGATCGTCGGCGACCCGGACACCGCGATCAAGGCGGTCAGGCAGTACGAGGCGGCCGGCGTCGACCAGCTCACCCTGGGCCTGGGCGCCGACACCCCGGAAAGCACACTGCGCACCATCCGCCTGTTCGGCGAGCACATCATCCCCAAGATCGACAACGACCGGGAGCACCGTACGACCAAACTCCGCAACGCGGCCTGACACCCCGGCGCCCTGAGCCCTGGACGGCCCGACACCCCGGGGCGGCCCGACACGCGAGGACGACGCGAGGACACCGCGAGGACGACGCGAAAGGGAACCACGATGGAGTTCGGAATCTTCATTCAGGGCTATGTCCCCGACAGCGTGCGCGAGACCGACCCGGAGGCCGAGCACAACGCGCTGTTGGGCGAGATCGAGCTGGTCAAGGCGGCCGACGCGGCCGGCTTCAAGTACGTCTGGGTCACCGAGCACCACTTCCTCGACGAGTACTCGCACATCAGTGCCAACGACGTCGTACTCGGTTATCTCGCGCATGCGACCGAGCGCATCCACCTCGGCTCCGGCATCTTCAACCCGCTGCCGAAGGTCAACCACCCCGCCAAGGTCGCCGAGCGCGTCGCGATGCTCGACCATCTCTCGCAGGGGCGCTTCGAGTTCGGCACCGGCCGCGGGGCGGGCAGCCACGAGATCCTGGGCTTCCACCCCGGCATGACGGACATGAACGGGACGAAGGCGATCTGGGAGGAGACGATCGCCGAGTTCCCGAAGATGTGGCTCCAGGACGAGTACGAGGGCTTCGAGGGCGAGTACTGGTCCCTGCCGCCCCGGCGCATCCTGCCCAAGCCGTACCGCAGGCCGCACCCGCCGATGTGGTACGCGGCCGGCAACACCGCGTCGTACGCGATGGCCGCCCGCAAGGGCCTCGGCGTGCTCGGCTTCTCGGTGGGGTCGCCGGCCGAGCTGGAGCCGGTGCTCGCGGCGTACAAGTCGGAGATCCGCAACGCGGAGCCGGTCGGCGCGTTCGTCAACGACAACATCATGGTGACGAGCAGCGCGATCTGCTTCGAGGACCGCGAGCGGGCGCGCGAGGTGATGATGCGGCCGCGCAACACGTACCTCCAGAGCCTGGTGTTCCGCTACCACGACACGTTCCCGCACCCGCCGACCGTGCCGGTGTGGCCCGAGTTGATCCCGGATCCGACGCCCGAGGTCGTGGACTGGATGCTCGCCGAGGGCACGACGTGCTGCGGCGACCCCGACGACGTGCTGCGGCAGTGCAAGCGGTGGGAGAGCACGGGCGCGGACCAGTTGACGTTCGGGCTGCCGGTAGGCCAGACGATCGACGAGGCGCTGGAGTCGATCCGGCTGATCGGCGAGCACGTCATCCCCAAGATCGACACGGATCCCGTGCACCGTACGTCGCGCTTCCATGACGCGGCGGCCTGACCGCACGTCCGCGACGGCCCCGACAAGTCAGCGGGTACTGACACGGCATCAGATCTGACGTACTGTCAGCCAGGACTTTCGGCGAAAAGGAACACCATGGGCTTCAAGGAGTACCCGATCCGCGCGACCGGGATGCTGTTCACCGCGGTCGACCCGGAGCGCGGCCACGAGGTCGAGTACCACCGGTGGTACGAGCGCGACCACTTCTACGCCGGCTGCATGATCGGCCCCGGCATGCTGGCCGGCAAGCGCTGGGTCGCCACGCGCGAGCTGAAGGACCTGCGCTTCCCGGCCGAGAGCGACCTCGTCCCGGCGATCGACGCGGGCTCCTACCTCGCGATCTACTGGGTCAACCAGGGCCAGTGGGACGAGTGGAACGCGTGGGCGGTCGAGCAGGTCAACTGGCTGTACTCGAACGACCGCGGCTTCCCGAACCGCACGCACGCGCACACCGGCATGTACCTGCACGACCGCCGCTGGTACCGCGACGAGGACCCGGTCCCGGTCGAGCTCGCGCTGGACCACGGGTACGAGGGCCTCGTCTCGCTGGCCGTGCAGCGTGCCGAGGGCGTCTCCCAGGAGGACCTGGAGGCGTGGTTCGACGCGAACCTGCCCAAGTTCCTGAGCGGTTCGGCGGTCGAGTCGGTCGCGGCGTGGACCGCCGTGCCGCTCGCCGACGACGCGCCCGCCTTCGTCCCGCGGGACCCGAACGCGGCCACGCGCAGCCTCCAGCTCTACTTCCTCGGCGGCGACCCGCGCGACAGCTGGGACGGGTTCCGCGCCTGGGCGGACCAGATCAACGCGTCCGGCATCGGCACCGTGACCTTCGCGGCGCCGTGGATCCCCACCATTCCGGGCCGCGACACGTACACCGACCAGCTCTGGTAGACCGCCGCTGACGACCCCCGCCGACCCGGCCGCCACGCCCGGCGGCGGCACCGCACCAGCCGACGACGCCGGTACCGGGATCCGACCTGGTACCGGCGCCGCCGCTTCACCGCCCCGCCAACGCGGCAAGCGGCCGCGAGCGCAGCGTCAGCGCCACCGGGATCGCGCTCGCCAGCAGACTGAGCCCCGCCGCTCCCCCGAGGATCGCGGCGTAGTCCCCCAGGGGCAGGTCCAGGGCGACGGTCCCGGTGAGCGCACCCTGTGCACCCGCGAGGGTGACGCACGCGATGGCCGTGCCCAGGATCGTGCCGATCCCCGCGGCGACCGCCGTCTCCAGAAGCACCGTCGCGGCGACCTGCCGCCGCGACGCCCCGGCGAGCCGCAGCAGCGCGAACTCGCGGGCCCGGTCCGCGGTTCCCACCACCAGGGTGTTCACCAGGGACAACGCGGTGAAGACGACGAGCACGCCCAGCACGAGGTAGCTGCCCGTCGCGTTGCGCGCGAGCGCCGTCTCGGCGTCCGCGGCGAACTCTCCACCGGTGCGCACCCGTACGGTCGGGTGTGCCTCGGCGTACGCCGCCAACGCCGCGTCCAGTTCGGCCTGTCGCCCGGGAGCGGCCCGCACGAACACCGCGTCGTCGAGGTCGGCGGCCGTGCGTCCGGCCAATGCGGGTGCGGCGAACACGAAGTCGGCGAAGCCGAGGGCCCGGTCGAACACCGCGACGACCGTGAGCCGCGCGGTCGTGCCGTCGCCCAGTGTCACCGTGATGCGGCTGCCGACGTGCCAGCCGTGTTCGCCGGCGTGCGTGCGGCTGACGGCGACGGTGCCGGGCCCGGCCAGGGCCGCCAGGGATCCGGAGCGCACGCCGAGGTCGAGCACCCGGTCGGCGGCGACCGGGTCGACCGCGGCCGCGGGCAGGACGTCCGGCGTGCCCAGGACCCGGGAGACGACCGTGCCGTGGCGGGTCGCCGAAACCGCCGCCGCCCCCGGCATGTCCCGTACCGCGCCGCGCAGTTCGGGTGGGAGGCCCACGGACGCGTCGGCCGGGGTGAGCACCCGGTCCGCGACCGTGCGCTCGCGCGCCTGGCGTCCGGTGACGTCGCCCAGCACCGCACCCACCAGCACGACCTCGCCGGCCATCGCGACGCTGAGCAGAACCGCCGCCGAAGCCCCCGCCACCCTCCGGATCGCGGCGCGCGAGTTGACGTGGGCCAGGTGGCCGGTCGCCCCGCCGAGCAGGGCGACGAGCCCGCCGACCGGCGGTTCGAGCACGCGGGTCAGCGGCGCCGCGAGGAGTAGCGCGGCGACCAGGAGCAGCAGCAGGACCAGCGTCTGGAAGGCGACACCCACCTCGCCGCCGAGGTGCTGCGCGAGCACGAAGAGCGCGGTGGCGGCGGCGAACGCGAGCAGCGCACCCACCACGCGCGGCCAGGTGACCAGGCGCGAGGGGGCCTCCGCCTCGCGCAGCGCGTCGGCGGCGCGGACCCTCGTGGCGTACCGCGACGCCGTCAGCGACGCCGTGAGAGCGAGCAGGACGCCCGCCCCGGCACCGGCCGCACACGCGCCGGGCCCCACCGTGACCACGAGTTCCGCGGGCACGTCGGCATGCGTGACCAGCAGTTCGCGCAGCCCGTGGGCGACCAGAACGCCCAGCAGACAGCCGGGCACAGCCGCGACGAGCGCGACGGTCAGCGCCTCGGCGGACACCATGCGGCGGATCTGCCAGGCGGTCGCTCCGACCGCCCGCAGCAGCGCGAACTCCCGGGCCCGGCCGAGCAGCGCGAGCCCGAACGCACCGGAGATCGCGAACACCGACAGGAACGCGCCCACCCCGCCCATCAGTCCGAACAGGAGCGTGGCGTCCGCGAGCGGGCCGCCGACCTCGGGAGCCCCCGCGCGGCTCTTCGCGTCACCGGTGAGCAGGCGGGCGTGGACCTGTGCGGCGCCGCCGTCCGCGGCGGTGTCCGCGGATCTGACGCTCACCCCGGTCCCGGGTCGGTCCAGGGCGCTCCTGAAGCGGGCGACCAGGCTCTCGGCCGACGTGCCCGGCCGCGCGAGGACACCGATGTGCGCGACGCGTCCGGGAGTCCCGGCGAGCCGTGCCGCGACCGGGTCGGACACGAACAGCACCGAGCGCGACGGCAGTCCGCCGCCGGAGAGGCCGGGGGTCTCAGGTGCGGCGATCCCGACGACCCGGAACTCGGACGTCCCCTCGCGGGTGACGACGCGGGTGGACGCCCCCGGGCGGAGGCCGAACGCGCGGGCCGTCGCGGCGTCGACGACGACCTCGCCGTCGGCCTCGGGCGGCCGCCCGTCACTCAGCCGGAACGGCGTCAGGGCGGCCGCGGACCACGGGTGTCCGCTGAACGCGGCGACGTCCGGCGCGGCGTGCACGGGCCGGTCCGCGATCCGGGCCGGGAACGGCGTGTCGGCCAGGACGTCGCGCACGCCTTCGACGCCGCGCAGGTCCGCGACGAGCGCCGCGGGCAGTCCGATCGGCCGGTCAAGCGGCAGCCGGGTCACGTTGCCGCCGTCCGTGGACTGGAAATCGTGGTCCGGTTCGACGACCACGGCCGCCGCCCCGAACCGGTCGGCGGACGGCGTCGCGGCCCGTCCCGCGAAGAGCAGCCCCAGCCAGGCGGTGACGAGGGCGACAGTGACGGTGACTGCGGCCAGGGTGCCGGCGAGGGCGGTCTTCCGGGTCCGCACCGAGGCGAGGGCGATGCGCAGCACGGGTCAGCCGCCCATCCGGGTCATGCGCTCCGCGACCCGGTCCGCCCGCGGATCGTCCATCGTGTCGACGATCCGGCCGTCCGCCAGGAACACGACGCGGTGCGCGTACGCGGCGGCGACCGGGTCGTGGGTGACCATCACGAGCGTCTGCCCCCAGGCGTCCACCGTGCCGCGCAGCAGGGTCAGGATCCCGCGGCCGGACGCCAGGTCGAGCGCCCCGGTCGGCTCGTCCGCGAACACGATCTCGGGCCGTACGACGAGCGCCCGGGCGATCGCGACCCGCTGCTGCTGGCCGCCGGACAACTCGGCCGGCCGGTGCCCGAGCCGCTCCCCCAGCCCGGTGCGCTCCACCACCTCGGCCAGCCACGCGGGTTCGGGCCGGCGGCCGGCGAGCCGCATCGGGAGTTCGATGTTCTGCCGGGCGGTCAGCGTCGGCAGCAGGTTGAACCCCTGGAACACGAAGCCGATCCGGTCGCGGCGCAGCCGGGCGAGGCGCGATTCACCGAGCGGCGCGAGGTCGGTGCCGCCGATCAGCACCCGCCCCGCGGTGGGCCGGTCGAGTCCCGCGGCGCACTGGAGCAGCGTCGACTTGCCGGAGCCGGAGGGGCCCATGACGGCGGTGAAGGAGCCGGGCGGCAGGTCGAGGCTGACGCCGCGCAGCGCCTCGGTGGCGTGTCGGCCGCGGCCGTACGACTTCGCGATCCCGTCGAGGCTGATCGCCGGGCGGGTGGCGGATCCGGCGTCGTGGCCGGCGGCCCGACTGCGCACTAGGTCTCCCGTTGGATCGGCGGTTCGGGTGGGGTGGCAGGGAGGGAGGACTGCCGCGGTCCAGCCTGGCCGGGCCGGTTCACGCGGGGTATCCGGCCGGCCCCCGGCCCGGGTAAGGGTCCGCACTTAGGATCACGGGCGTGAGGGTGGTGATCGCCGAGGACGGCGCGCTGTTCCGCGACGGGCTGGCCAGACTGCTCGCGGAGCACGGAACCCAGGTGGCCGGCACCGCTGCTGACGGTCCGTCACTGCTGGAGCTGGTGGCCGCGACGGTGCCGGATGTGGCGATCGTCGACGTGCGCATGCCGCCGGGGCAGCGCAGCGAGGGCGTCGAGGCGGCGTTGCGCATACGGCGTGAACACCCGGGGACCGGAGTGCTGTTGCTGTCGAACCACATCGAAACGCACCACACGCTCCGGCTGTTGTCCGACGACGCGCACGGTGTGGGCTACCTGCTCAAGGACCGTGTCGCGGACGCCGCCGAACTGCTGGGCGCGCTGCGGCGCGTCGCGGACGGCGGGTGTGTGGTGGACCCGCTGGTCTTCGCCCGGCTGCTGCACCGGCGGAACGGCGACGCGGCACTCGCCGCGCTGTCGGCACGCGAGCGCGAGGTGCTGGGCCTGATGGCCGGGGGCCTGTCGAACGCGGCGGTGGCGCGTCGGCTCGGCCTGCGCACGAAGACCGTCGAAGTGCACGTGCGCAGCATCTTCGCCCGGCTGGGGTTAGCGAAGTCCCCCGACGACCACCGCCGCGTGCTGGCCGTCCTGGCCTACCTCGCGGGGTAGTTCGACGAGGACCGCGGTCCCGGCCCCGCGCGGGCTGGTGACGCTGAGCCGGGCGCCGAGCGCATCCGCACGGTCGGCCAGCGCCGACGCCGGTCCCAGCGTTGCGCCTCCTGCGCCGTCGTCCGCCACCTCGACGGACAGCGTGCGGTCGGTGGCGGTGAGGGTGACCGACACCTGTCCGGCCCTCGCGTGCTTGGCGCTGTTGGCCAGGGCCTCGGCGACGGCGAAGTACAGTCCGCGTTCCACCGGTTCGGGCAGTCGCGCGGGCCAGTGGGGGTCGGCGGCGACGCGCAGCGGCACCGGCGAGCGTTCGGCCAGCGCTTCCAGGGCCGAAACGAGGCCCGCCTCGGCCAACACCGCCGGGTACGCGCCGTGCGCGATCTCGCGCAGTTCGGCGAGGGTCAGCAGGACGTCCTCGCGAGCCTGGTGCCAGGCCGCATCGGTGCGTTCGCCCGCGAGGAGGAGCAGCAGGGTGGCCAATCGCTGTTGGGCGCCGTCGTGCAGGTCGCGCTCGATGGTCCGGCGCGTGTCGTCGCCGACGGTGACCAGGCTTGCGGCCAGGGCCTGTTGGCGCGCCCTCAATCCGGCGATCCGGGCGTTGACGTGGCCCGCGAGCAACGCGGCAGGCCACGCGACGAGCACGACGAACAGGGCCGCGGCGACGGCGTCCGACGCGGCGGGCCGGTACGGTCCCGGCCAGAACAGGGCGACCTGCCGGATCCCGAGCAGCAGCACGAGCAGCGCGCCGGTCAACCCGAGGACCGAGCGGTCCCGCCCCGCCAGGAAGAGGACCAGCAGGACGAGGGTGTACGCGGCGACCACGACCGCGGCGGGGCCCGGCGCGAAGCCGGTCAGCCAGGCGAGCACGGCGGCGGTCTCCACGAGGTAGATCCCGGCGACCACCGGGCGCGGCAGCCGGCCGCCCGTGGTGAGCGCCAGATGCGCCAGTGCCGCGAGGGTGAGCGCCCCGGCGAGGTTGCCGGTGACGTACGCCGCCGGGTGGTCCAATGCCTGCACCCCGGCGAGCAGCACGCCGAGCCCGGCCGCGGCGGCGAGGAGGCGTCCGAGCAGCAGCCCGGCGCCGACCAGCGCCCATCCGGCGAGCAGCCCCGCGCCCAGCAGGAACGCCCGGCCGGACAGTGAGAGCGCGGTGTCGTCGCCGAACTCCCCGACGACCGGCGGAACGGACAACAGTGCCGCGGCGATCGGCACCAGGCGGCGGAGCGGCGCGGTCGGCGGCATGCCGTCAGGATAGGTGCGGGTGCGCCCGCGGCGACTACCGATGCGTGACTGATTCCGCGTCCCCCGCCCGCGCGTAACTTCTCGACCTGCGGAATGCAACGACAGGAACACCCCGCCAGGCCCCGTGGGCCGCCCGACCGAGGAGAACACCCGTGACCGCGTACGTCATCGCCAACTTGCAGAACGCCGCACCGCACGCCGACATCGCCGAGTACATCGAGCGGCTTCCCGGCACGATGGAGCCGTTCGGCGGCCGCTACCTCGTCCACTTCGCGGAGCACGCGGTGAAGGAGGGCAGCTGGCCGGGCCACCTCGTCATGCTCGGCTTCCCCGGCATCGCCGAGGCCCGGGCCTGGTACGACTCGCCCGCCTACCGCGAGATCGCCCCGCTGCGCACCCGGCACATCAACGGCGACCTCATCATGGTCGAGGGTGTGCCGGACGGCTACGCGCCGACCGCGGCGGTGCAGGCAATCCGCGCGGCGGCGGGGACGTCCTGAGGCGGGCGTGTCCTGAGGCGGGGCCCTGAGGCGGGCGTGCCCTGAGGTTGCGGGCTCGTCCTGACGCGGGCGCACTTCCTGAGGCCGCGTCACCCGTCGCGTCACCCGCCGCCCACGGCCTCCGCCGCCCACGCCGCGAACGAACGCGGCTCGCGTCCCAACACCTCGCGCACGTCGTCCGTTTCGCCCTCCGACACGCCCTCGCGGATCACCTGGAACAGGCTGACCAGGACGCCGACGAACTCCTCCGGCACCCCGACGCCGCGCAGTTCGGCCGCGTACTCGTCTTCGGTCACCGGACGGAACCGCGGCCGGACACCGAAGGCCGCGCCGAATTGGTCGACCGCCTCGGTGAAGGTCAGGCTCTCCGGCCCGGTCAGCTCGTACGCCCGTCCCGCGTGACCCGGCGCGGTCAACGCCTCCGCGGCGACCTCGGCGATGTCGCGCGCGTCGATGAACGGCTCGCGCCCGCCGCCCGTCGGCAACCGCAGCTCGCCGGCCGCCAACGGTCCGGAGAACAGCGGAAATTCGGTGAAGTTCTGGTGGAACCAGGCAGGCCGCAACAAAGTCCACTCGGCCCCGGACTCGCGGACCGCCGCCTCGCTGGCCGCCTTCATCTCCACGTGTACGTCGTCGCGGCTGCGGGCGGAGAGCAGGACCTGGCGTACGACCCCCATCTCGACCGCGAGCGCGCTGAACTCACCCAGCGGGACCGGCTGTTCCGGCTCCACGAGGTAGACCGCGGCGGCACCGGCCAGCGCCTCCTTCCAGGTGTCGCGGTCGTGCCAGTCGAAGCGCGGCGACGTCGAGCGCGAGACCGCGCGCACCGGGTGGCCGCGCCGGGCCACGGATTCGGCGACGTGGCGGCCGGTCTTGCCGGTGCCGCCGAGGATGAGAATCGGTGATGTGTTCATGCGTCCAGCCAACCGCGGCACACCTGGACGGCAAATGCTCACGGGTCCATGTGCGATGTGCGTACGTCCAACCCGCGGCCCGGCGCCCGGACCACCGCCGTGTCTATCCTGGGCGGATGGACGCGCTGGCCACCCTTCTGTACGACTCGCGCGCGCACGGGGCGATGTTCTGCCGTTCGCTGCTCGACTCCCCGTGGGCGATCCGCTTCGCCAACGACGCCCCGCTCACGCTGCTCACCATGCCGAGCGGCGCGGGATGGGTGCTGCCCGACGGAGGCGCCCCGGTGCGCCTGGACACCGGCGCCGCGGCGATCGTCCGGGGTCCCGCGCCGTTCACCGTCGCCTGTTCCCCCGGCTCCGCGCCGCGCGTCGTGGTCCTGGCCGAGGACCGGTGCACCGACGAACTCGGCCGTGACCTCACCGAGTCGGCCCGACTCGGCCACCGCACCTGGGGCGACCGACCGGACGCCGAGGCGGTGCTGCTGACCGCGGGCTACCAGCTCCACGAGGACATCAGCACGCACCTGCTCGCCACGCTGCCGGACGTGGTCGTCGTCCCGGCGGACCGCGCGGACTGCCCGTTGATGCTCATGCTCCTCGGCGAGGTCGCCGTCGACCGCGCGGGCCAGCAGGTCTTCCTCGACCGCCTGTTGGACCTGCTGCTGGTGTCCACGCTGCGCACGTGGTTCGACGGCCTGGGCTCGGACGCCCCGGCGTGGTACCGCGCGCTCGGCGACCCGGTGATCGCCCACGCGTTGCGGCTGGTGCACGACGACCCGGCTTACGCCTGGACGGTCGGCGAACTGGCCTCGCGCACGGGCGTGTCGCGCGCCGGGTTCGCGCAGCGCTTCTCCCGCGTGGTCGGTGAGCCGCCGATGACGTACGTCACCGGCTGGCGCGTCTCGCTCGCCGCGGACCTGCTGCGGCGTACCGACGACACGGTCGCCGCCATCGCCCGGCGGGTCGGGTACAGCGACGGCTACGCGCTGAGCGCGGCGTTCACGCGGCTGCGCGGTACGCGGCCGGGCGAGTTCCGCCGCCAGGCCGCGGCGGCCGCGTCGGCGCGTACGGCATGACCGACCCCTCCGGGCCGACGCCGGCCGCCGCCCCGGCCCAGCCGATGCCGCGATGCCGACGCCGCCCCGCTCAGGACCCGTCGTCCGGCCGCCGCGGATCACTCGGCGGCAGCCCGTCGCCGTGCGGCGGGACCTGTCCCGGGGGCGCGCCGCCGGGGATCTCCTCGTCGACGACCGGCGAGACCCCGGGCACTCCCGGCTCGGTGGCCGTCGCCGTCGCCCCCAGGCGGCTGTTGCCGCGGCTGTAGAGGAAGTAGATGAGGAATCCACCGGCCATCCAGACCAGGAAGCGCCACCAGGTCTCGACCGGCAGGTTGATCATCAGCCACAGGCAGGCCAGCACCGACACGATCGGCAGCACCGGCACCCACGGTGTGCGGAAGGCGCGCGGCAGGTCGGGGCGCGTGCGACGCAGCACGATGACCCCGATCGACACCACCACGAACGCGAACAGCGTGCCGATGTTGACCAGTTCGGCGAGTTCCTTGAGCGGGATCAGGCCCGCGACCACCGCGACCACGATGCCGAGCGCGATCGTGGAGCGGTACGGCGTCCGGTACACCGGGTGCGTCTCGCTGAAGAACTTCGGCAGCAGCCCGTCGCGGCTCATCGCGAAGAACACCCGGCTCTGGCCGAGCAGCATGATCATCGTGACCGACATCAGGCCGGCCACCGCGCCGATGTTGACGAACCAGGCCCAGTGGCCCGCGTCCACGGCCTTGAAGGCGTCGGACAGCGGCGCGTCGATCGACAGTTCGGTGTACTTCTGCATGCCGGTCACCACGATCGAGACGGCGACGTACAGCAGGGTGCAGATGGCGAGCGAGCCGAGGATGCCGATGGGCAGGTCCCGCTGCGGCTTCTTGGTCTCCTCCGCGGCGCTGGCGACGATGTCGAAGCCGATGAACGCGAAGAACACCGTGGCGGCGCCGAAGAAGATGCCCATGACGCCGAACGCCGACGGCTCGAAACCGCTCGCCCACTCGATGAGCGGCTGTTTGAGGCCGCCTCCGGTGTCGGCGGGCGGCTGCTTGTCCGGGATGAACGGCGAGTAGTTGTCGCCCTTGATGTAGAACAGCCCCGCGAAGATGACCAGCAGCACGGCGGTCAGCTTGATGGCGACGATCAGCGCGGTGAAGCGCGACGACAGCTTGACGCCGAAGACCAGGATCACGGTCAGCAGCAGCACGAGCAGCGACGCGGGGAGGTTGAAGCCCCAGTCGTCGTCGGTGCCGCCGTTGATCGCGTTGGGCAGCGTGATGTCGGCGGACGCCAGCAGCGACTGCACATAGCCGGACCAGCCGACCGCGACCACCGCGGCGCCGAGGGCCAGTTCCAGGATCAGGTCCCACCCGATGATCCACGCGGGCAGTTCGCCGATCGAGGTGTACGCGAACGTGTAGGCCGATCCCGCCACCGGGACCGTCGACGCGAACTCCGCGTAGCACAGCGCCGCGAGCGCGCACACGACGCCGCTCACGATGAAGGAGAGCGCGACCGCCGGCCCCGCGGTGTCCCGTGCGACGGTGCCCGTCAGCACGAAGATGCCGGTGCCGATGATGACGCCGACGCCGAAGACCGTCAGGTCCAGGGCGGAGAGGGCGCGTTTGAGCCCGTGTTCGGGATCCTCGGTGTCACGGATCGACTGCTCGACCGTCTTGGTGCGGAAAGGGCTCGATGTGGGCATGACCTGACCCCGCTTCGCTTGGTGTCAGGTCATGAATAGCCGTTTTGGGATGGAACATTCCTATATGCCAGTCGGGGCGT
>NZ_JBPKBH010000023.1:12760-25697 GCF_051388915.1 Yinghuangia sp. YIM S09857
GAATCACCCGTACGCGCCGACTGTCGGACCAAGCGCCCGCCGCTACGACGCGCGCTGCGCCGCCTCGTCCTCGGAAGCCTCGGGGCCGACCGGCGGAACCGGCTGCACCGGCGAGACGCCGAGGCGGGCCACCTCCTCGACGACCTTGCGCGAGATGTCCTGCGCGTTCAACCCGATGCGGGACAGGATCGCGCCGGGCTTGGCGTGGTCCAGGAACTCCTGCGGAATGCCGAAGTCGCGCAGCGGGACGTCCACCCCCGCGTCGCGCAGGGCCTGCGCGATCGCCGAACCGACGCCGCCCGCACGCCCGTTGTTCTCGATCGTGACCACCAGGCGGTGGCGCGCGGCCAGCCCCGGCAGCTCGGCGTCGACCGGCTTGACCCAGCGCGGGTCCACCACCGTGGACACGATGCCCTGGTCCGCGAGCCGGTCCGCGACCTGCACGCCGACCTCGGCCATCGCCCCGACCGTCACGATCAGCACGTCGCCGGTCTCGCCGTCGCCGTTGCGCTCCGGACCGGTGCGCCGCAGCACGTCCATGCCGCCGATGCGGCCGACCGACTCGACCTCGGGACCGACGACGCCCTTGGCGAACCGCACCACGGTCGGCGCGTCGTCGACCTCCAGTGCCTCGCGCAACTGCGCCCGCACCTGCGACGCGTCGCGCGGCGCCGCGAGCCGCAGCCCCGGCACCACCTGGAGAATCGACATGTCCCACATGCCGTTGTGGCTGGCCCCGTCGTCACCGGTCACACCGGCCCGGTCGAGCACGAACGTCACACCGCACTTGTGCAATGCGCAGTCCATCAGGACCTGGTCGAACGCCCGGTTCAGGAACGTCGCGTAGACCGCGACCACCGGGTGCAGGCCGCCCAGCGCGAGACCGGCGGCCGAGGTGACCGCGTGCTGCTCGGCGATGCCGACGTCGTACGTGCGGTCCGGGTACGCCGCGGCGAACTTGTGCAGGCCGACCGGGATCATCATGGCCGCGGTGATGCCCACCACGTCCTGCCGCTCGGCGCCGATCTTGACCATCTCGTCGGCGAAGACCGAGGTCCACGACGATCCCGCCGCCTTCGCGAGGGGCAGGCCGGTCTCGGGGTTGATGACCCCGACCGCGTGGAACTGGTCGGCCTCGTCGTTGCGGGCCGGGTCGTAGCCGCGGCCCTTCTGGGTGAGGGCGTGCACGATGACGGGGCCGCCGAAGCCGCGTGCCCTGCGCAGGGCCTGCTCGACCTGCTCGGCGTCGTGGCCGTCGACCGGGCCGATGTACTTGAGACCGAGGTCCTCGAACAGGCCCTGCGGGGCGACGAAGTCCTTCAGCCCCTTCTTCGCGCCGTGCAGCATGTCGTACACCGGGCCGCCGACCACGGGGGTGCGCCCGAGGACGCCCTTGCCCCAGTCGAGGAACCGCTCGTACCCGCGCGTGGTGCGCAGCGTGGCGAGGTGGTTCGCGAGGCCGCCGGTGGTCGGGGCGTACGACCGCTCGTTGTCGTTGACGACGATGATCACCGGGCGGTCCTTGGCCGCGGCGATGTTGTTGAGCGCCTCCCAGGCCATGCCGCCGGTCAGCGCGCCGTCGCCGATGACCGCGACGACGTGCCGGTCGTCGAGGCCGCGGACCTGGTGCGCCTTGGCGAAGCCGTCCGCGTAGGACAGCGCGGTGGAGGCGTGCGAGTTCTCGATGACGTCGTGCTCGGACTCGGCCTGGCTCGGGTAGCCGGAGATGCCGCCCTCCTGGCGCAGGGCGGAGAAGTCGTGGCGGCCCGTCACGATCTTGTGGACGTAGCTCTGGTGGCCGGTGTCCCACAGGATCTTGTCGCGCGGCGAGTCGAATACGCGGTGCAGGGCAAGGGTGAGCTCGACGACGCCCAGGTTGGGGCCGAGGTGGCCACCCGTCCTGGACACGGAGTCCACCAGGAATTCGCGGATCTCGCCGGCGAGCACGGTGAGCTGCTCGGGAGAGAGCGCCTTGAGATCACGGGGTCCTCGAATGCTCTCCAGCAGGCCCACCCGTACCTCCTCAATCGGTCTGTCGCGGTCCTCGCCCGTCCCCCGGGCGGGAAACGCACTTATCGAGTCTAGACGCGGGAAAGGCCGCGTCCGGTTCGCCCCGGCGATCGGGCGCGTCATCGCGGGGTGGCGCCGCGTGGCGTTTCCCACGTTTGGCGGCCGGGGCGGCGGTCACGCCCGTCCGCGGGCCTTGCGGGGGGGGACGCCGGGGCCACCGCCTAGCCCAGGCCCGCGGACTTGCACGCGGCCGCGTACTCGGGCGTGCAGATCTCCGAGACCGTGTAGTACGGCTTCTTCGCGACGGTGTCCTTGACGTTGTCCTTTGTCACCGGGACGGGGGCGAGGACCATGGCGTCGACCTCGACGGTGCCGTTGTGCTTCTTCCGGTCGGCGTCCTCGAACTTCTCTCCGACCGCCGCCGCGACCGCCATGCCGGCCGCCGTCGCGGCCGCCGGCTGGTACGGCTTGAACACCGTCATGTCCTGGTCGCCCGAGATGACCCGCCGGATCGCCGCGAGCTCGGCGTCCTGTCCGGTCGCCTCGGCCTGCACCTTGCCGACGGCCTCGTTGTCGAACGATACGTAGCCGGCGATCGGGCCCTCGGCGAGCCGGTCGTACGCGATGACCGGGACGTTCCCGGCCTTCGCCGAGTTCACGATCGCGGCCGCGGCCTTGGTGTCGACGGCGTCGAGGACCAGGACGTTCACGCCGTTGGCCAGCATCGCCTCGGCCTGCTGCCGCTGGGTGTCGGCCTGCTGCCCGGCATTGGCGTACTGGACCTCGCACTTGGGGCACAGCTCGTCGACCTCGGCCTCGAAGAAGGGCTTGTCGAACCGCTCGTAGCGCGCCGTCGTGTTCTCCGGCAGCAACAACCCGACCTTGAAGCCCTGTTCGACGGTGGGCCTGGTGCCGCCCGCGGCCCCGTTGTCGGCCTTCTCGGCCTTCTCGGTCTCGTCGCCCTTGCCGCACGCGCCCACGCCGAATACGAGGGCGGCTGCCACACCGAGCGCCGCCGCGGATCGAAGCACCGTCTTCACATGGGCCTCCTGAAAACGAGGGATTTCCGAGGGTGCCCTTGCCCGGCGTCGGCCGCCGGGAGTGACAAATACGACAATTCCATCCGTTTGGCGGCGCTCACCTGGTGCGACAGCGCACCGTCACAAGCCACGCACACAGAGCCTGCGTACCCAAGTACGCAGTCCCTGTGTCATGATCGAACATGTGAGCGAATCCAGGTCCGACCCCGCCGCCCGACCCGCCTGGGAGCAGCCCGGGCGCTTCGAGCGGGCCGCCGCGGGCCGGACCGGGCAGGACGGGGTCGTACCGCCCGGATGGCCGCGCGGCGTCCGCCCGCCGGGCGCCGACGACTGGGAGCGCACCGCCGTCGCCTGGCTCTACGACCTCTGCCCGCCGGGCTACCGCCGCCACGACGTCCTCCGGCGCCACCCCGCCCTCCTCGCCCGCATGGCCCGCCAACACGTCGAGGCCGCACTCCAGGCCGCGCGCCACGGCTACGGCACAGCCCGCGCCGACCTCCGCGACATCGACGCCCACACCCTCGAAGCCGTCATGCGCATGTACGAATACGAGGGTTCCAAGACCGCCGCCCTCGAACGCGAAGTCCGCCTGGTGGAAGAGGCCTTGCAGGGCAAACGCTGGAACCCCCGCCTCTGACCCGCCCGTTCGCGACCAAGACGCGACCGATACGCTCCGCGGTCCGGGGGCCGGAGGCGCCGTCCCCGTGTGCGCGAGGAAGTCGGGGCGAAATGCGCGGAATTCGGATGCTCAAGGAGTGGCGCGACAGAGGATTCCGATCCCGGCGCCTCGCAGGCGGCGTCGCAGCGCTGGCCTTGGTGGCGGCGGCCTGTGACAGCGGCGGTGCGGACGACGTACGCTCCGCGGCCGGGACGCGCCCCGCCCAGGCACCGGCGTCGACGCCCGCCCAAGGAGCGTCGGCGGCCCCCGAACCCACCGGGCCCGCACAGATCACCGAGGCGGATGTGGCCGCCCTGTTGGCCGAGCAGACGCAAGCCTTGAAGACCGGAGACGAGGCGGCGTTCCTGGTGCCCTACGCGGACGCCGATCCCGTCCTGGCCGGCGAACGGCGGCGGCTGTTCGCGAATCTGCGGCTCGTCCCTTTCACCGTCGCGGAGTTCACCGCTCACAAGGTGCTCGAAACCCGTGTGGCCGAGGGCGCCGAGCCGGCTCAAGCCAATGTCCAGGTGCGCTTCCGGCACCAGATCACGGGAGTGGACAGGGCACCGGCCGTCGCGCTCTACCGATACAGGTTCACACGCCCCGCGGCGGGGGCCCCGCTCCGCATCGAGACGGTCACCGGTTACAAGGGCGTCGGATATCCCGCGGCCTGGGACCTGGGCGACATAACGGTGGTCGATCGGCCGCATGTCGTCCTTCTTGCGGCCAAGGCGGACCAGGCGTCAGCCGCCGGATGGGCCGATGAGATGGAGACGACCGCGGCGGCGACCTTGGCCGCGTGGAAGGGCCCCGTCGGACCCACGAACCGGTTCCTGGTGTTCGCGGCACCGGACCGCGATCACTACTCCCGCGCCTACCAGTTCGAGGAGACGTCTGCGACGTCCGAGCCGATCACGATCTGCCGCAGCACGCCCGCCGAAGACGGGCACCCGAATGTCTGCGCGATGCAGGGGACTCCCGGGACCCCGCGCATCGTCGCCCTGTCCCGCAGCGGCGCATTCGCCCCCAAGAGGAGCACCGACGACTCGATGTGGGTGCGCGGGGCGTTCGCCGACGCGCTGATGTCCGTGCAGTGCGAGGGAAGGTGCAACAACCGGGTGTGGGCGTCACGCGGATTCGTCTACACCCAGATCTGGGGCTACACCGAGGCGAAGAGCACGTACCGGAACGCCGCGTACTGGGTCGCCAAGGCCGGGGGTTTCAACGGGAAACTGCCCGGTACCGAGGCGATCTGGAGCTTGCAGGGCGCCGAGTCCGACGCCAATCGCTATGCCGCCTCACTGGTCGTGCACTACATGGCACTGACGTTCGGCCCCGAGAAAACCCACCAATTCGTGGCCGCAATGCTTCGCGGCGACGACGACAGCGCCGTCGACCAGGCCCTCAAGGAGGCCATCGGGTTGGACAAGGCGACGTTCGAGAAGCAGTGGGCGGCCTGGGTGCGGGCCGCCGCATAGGTTGCCCGGTCGCATGCGAACGGGCCGCCTCCCCTGGTGAGGGGAGGCGGCCCGTTCCGGGTCCGGTGCGGTTCAGGTCACTTGGTGACGAGGGAGCGCAGGACGTACTGCATGATGCCGCCGTTGCGGTAGTAGTCGGCTTCGCCGGGGGTGTCGATGCGGACCACGGCGTCGAACTCGACCCCGGTGTCGGTGGCGACCTTGACCGTCTTCGGCGTGCTGCCCTCGTTGAGGGCGGTGATGCCGGTGAAGGAGAAGGTCTCCGCGCCGGTCAGGCCCAGGGAGTCGGCGGTCTGGCCGGCCGGGAACTGGAGCGGGATGACGCCCATGCCGATCAGGTTCGAGCGGTGGATGCGCTCGTAGGACTCGGCGATGACGGCCTTGACGCCGAGGAGCGAGGTGCCCTTGGCGGCCCAGTCGCGGGACGAGCCGGAGCCGTACTCCTTGCCGGCCAGGACGACGAGCGGGATGCCGGCGGCCTGGTAGTTGACGGAGGCGTCGTAGATGGTCGTCACCGGGGCGTCGGACCGGGTGTAGTCCTTGGTGAAGCCGCCTTCGGTGCCCGGCGCGATCTGGTTGCGCAGGCGGATGTTCGCGAACGTGCCGCGGATCATCACCTCGTGGTTGCCGCGGCGCGAGCCGTACGAGTTGAAGTCCTTGCGCTCGACGCCGTGGTCCGCGAGGTACTTGCCCGCGGGGCTGTCGGCCTTGATGTTGCCGGCCGGGGAGATGTGGTCGGTGGTGACCGAGTCGCCCAGCTTGGCCAGCACCCGGGCGCCGGAGATGTCCGCGACCGGCGTCAGGTCCATCGTCATGCCCTCGAAGTACGTGGGCTTGCGCACGTAGGTCGACTCCGGGTCCCACTCGAAGGTGTCGCCGGTCGGCACCTCCAGCGACTGCCAGCGGTGGTCGCCCGCGAACACGTCGGCGTAGGACGTGGTGAACATGTCCTGGTCGATCGAGGACGCCACGGTGTCCGCGACCTCCTGGTCCGACGGCCAGATGTCGGCGAGGTACACCGGCTTGCCGTCGGCGTCGACGCCGAGCGGCTCCCTGGTGATGTCGAGGTCCATCGAGCCGGCGATCGCGTACGCCACGACCAGCGGCGGCGACGCCAGGTAGTTCATCTTGACGTCGGGGTTGATCCGGCCCTCGAAGTTGCGGTTGCCGGACAACACCGAGACGGCCGCGAGGTCGGACGCGTTGATCGCGGCGGAGACCTCCTCGGGCAGCGGGCCCGAGTTGCCGATGCAGGTGACGCAGCCGTAGCCGACCAGGTTGAAGCCCAGCTTCTCCATGTAGGGGAGCAGGCCGGCCTTCTCGTAGTAGTCCATGACGACCTTGGACCCGGGCGCCAGCGTGGTCTTGACCCACGGCTTGACGGTCAGCCCGCGCTCGACGGCCTTCTTGGCGAGCAGCGCCGCGCCGAGCATGACCGACGGGTTCGAGGTGTTGGTGCACGAGGTGATCGAGGCGATCACGACGGCACCGTGGTCGATCTCGTACGTCTTGCCGTCAGGAGCGGTGACCGTCGTCGGCGAGGTCGGGCGCACGCCGTTGGCGGGGGCGTCGGAGGCCGGGAAGGACTCCTTGCCCGCCTCGTCGACGTCCTTGACGTAGTCCGGCAGCGCGGCCCGGAACTTCGTCTTGGCCTCGGCGAGCACGACGCGGTCCTGCGGGCGCTTCGGGCCGGAGATCGAGGGCACAACGGTGGCGACGTCCAGCTCGATGTACTCGGAGTACTCCGGCTCGACGGCCGGGTCGTGCCACAGGCCCTGCTCCTTGGCGTACGCCTCGACGAGCGCGAGCTGCTGCTCGGGACGGCCGGTCAGGCGCAGGTAGTTGATGGTCTCGCCGTCGATCGGGAAGATCGCGCAGGTCGAGCCGAACTCCGGCGACATGTTGCCGAGCGTGGCGCGGTTGGCCAGCGGCACGGCGCCGACGCCCTCGCCGTAGAACTCCACGAACTTGCCGACCACACCGTGCTTGCGCAGCATGTCGGTGATGGTCAGCACCAGGTCGGTCGCGGTGACCCCGGGCTGGAGCTTGCCGGTCAGCTTGAAGCCGACGACGCGCGGGATGAGCATCGAGACCGGCTGGCCGAGCATCGCGGCCTCGGCCTCGATGCCGCCGACGCCCCAGCCGAGCACGCCGAGGCCGTTGACCATCGTGGTGTGCGAGTCGGTGCCGACGCAGGTGTCCGGGTACGCCTGGCCGTTGCGGACCATGACGGTGCGCGCGAGGCGCTCGATGTTGACCTGGTGCACGATGCCGGTGCCGGGCGGCACGACGGCGAACTCGTTGAACGCGGTCTGGCCCCAGCGCAGGAACTGGTAGCGCTCCTTGTTGCGGCCGTACTCGATGTCGGTGTTGATCTCGAACGCGTCCTGGCGGCCGAAGACGTCCGCGATGACGGAGTGGTCGATGACCATCTCGGCGGGCGCGAGCGGGTTGATCTTGGCGGGGTCGCCGCCCAGCTCCCTGACCGCCTCGCGCATGGTGGCGAGGTCGACGACACACGGCACGCCGGTGAAGTCCTGCATGATCACGCGGGCGGGCGTGAACTGGATCTCCTCGCTGGGCTCGGCATTGGGGTCCCAGCCGCCGAGGGCGCGGATGTGGTCGGCGGTGATGTTCGCGCCGTCCTCCGTGCGGAGCAGGTTCTCCAGCAGGACCTTCAGGCTGTAGGGGAGCCGGGCGCTGCCCTCCACCTTGTCCAGCTTGAAGATCTCGTACGACTCGTCACCCACGTTCAGCGTGGTGCGGGCGTCGAAGCTGTTCGCGGACACGACTGCTCCTATCTCGGTTCCACGGCCGGCACCCTGAGCGGCCGACGGCGGGGGCCCTACGTTTATCTTGACGTCGAGAGAACTCTACTCTACGCCGACCCTGCCGTGCCCCTACCCCCGATGCCGTGTGTCACCGGGCACGCACCCGGGCGGAACCGGCCCCGGGCCGCACGCGCGCCGGTCCGGAGGGGCGTGTCAATGCGGGAGGCGCGCCCTACGATGCGCGCAACAGGCCACACCTTCAGGGGGCTGCCATGGAACGGATCCGGATCGGTGTGCTGGGGGCGGCGCGGATCGCGCCGACGGCGCTGACGCGGCCGGCCCGGCTGGTCCCGGAGGTGACGGTCGCGGCCGTCGCGGCGCGGGATCCGGAGCGGGCCGAGCACTTCGCCCGGCGCCAGGGCATCCGTACCGTGCACCGCACCTACGCGGACCTGCTGGCCGACCCCGACCTCGACGCCGTCTACATCCCGCTGCCCAACGGGCTGCACGCCGAGTGGGCGGTGCGCGCGATGGAGGCCGGCAAGCACGTTCTGTGCGAGAAGCCGATGACCGCCAACGAGGCCGAGGCGCGCGAGGTCGCGAACGCCGCGAAGCGGACCGGGCGCGTGTGCGTGGAGGCGTTCCACTGGCGCTACCACCCGGTGGCGCGGCGTATGCGGGAGATCCTGGACGAGGACGAGTTGGGCACGGTCCGGCACGTGTCCGCCTCGATGTGCTTCCCGCTGCCGGCGTTCGGCGACATCCGCTACAACTTCGCACTGGCCGGCGGGGCGCTGATGGACGCCGGCTGCTACGCGGTCAGCGCGGTCCGCCACCTCTCCCCCGCGCCCGCCTCGCCCGCGGAGCGCATCGAGGTGACGGCGGCCCGCGCCACCACGATGGGCCGCGATCCGCGCGTCGACCGTGCGATGGACGCGCGCCTCACGCTGCCGGGCGGCGCCACCGCCACTGTGCACACCTCGCTGCTGTCGCGGCGCGTCTTCGCAGTCAATGCCAAGGTGGTCGGCGAGCGGGGAGAAATGTCGGTAAGCAATTTCGCGGCGCCGCACTACTGGCACCGGTTCTCCGTGACCGTGGACGGACGGAGGCGGCGCGAGCACCTGGGGCACGCCGCGAAGACCTCGACGTACCAGTACCAATTGCAGGCCTTCGCGGACGCCGTCCTGCGCGGACGCCCGCCGCACACCCCCGTGGACGACTCCGTCGAGACCATGCGACTCATCGATGCAATCTACCGTAAATCGGGCCTTCCGCTCCGAGGCACGGTGTGAACACGCGAGGTCACAGCGCGAGTTGACACATCCGAGGGGGCGGACATCCGCAGCCCGCTGAGGTAGAACGAGTTTCTGTGAGGCACCTCAGCGAGCTGAACCAGAAGGTCGTCGTCAGCGTGGTCTTCGTGGCCGCGATGTTCATGACCGTCCTGGACTCGACGATCGTCAACGTCGCGATCCCCGCGATCGCCGACGACTTCTCGACGTCCCCCGAGTCGGTCGGCGGCGTCAACGTCGGGTTCCTGGTCAGCCTCGCGGTGTCCATCTCGGCGGCGGGCTGGCTCGGCGACCGGTTCGGCCAGAAGCGGGTCTTCCTGTTCGCGCTGGCGGTCTTCACGGGCGCGTCCGCGCTGTGCGGGCTGGCCCAGGACCTGCCGCAACTGGTCGGCTTCCGAGTCCTCCAGGGCATCGGCGGCGGGCTGCTCACCCCCGTCGGCATGGCCATGATGTTCCGCACGTTCCCGCCCGCCGAGCGCATGCGCGCCTCGCGCTTCCTGATCATCCCGACCGCGCTGGCCCCCGCCCTCGGGCCCATCATCGGCGGCCTGATCGTCGACCACGCCTCGTGGCACTGGGTGTTCTACATGAACGTCCCCTTCGGCGCGGCCGCCCTGCTCTTCGGCGCGCTGTGCCTGCACGAGGAGAAGCAGCCAAACGTCGGCCCGTTCGACCTCCCGGGCTTCCTGCTCGCCGGGGCCGGGCTGGCGTCCGTCCTCTACGCGCTCACCGAGGGCGCGCAGGAGGGCTGGACGTCGCCGCTGATCCTGGGCTTCGGCATCGGCGGCATCGTCATGCTCGTGCTGCTGGTTTTCGTGGAGGCGCGCACCGAGCACCCCATGCTCGACCTCGGGTTGCTGCGGGACCGGCTGTTCCTGACCTGCACCATGGTCACGGTCACCTCGTCCGCGGGCTTCCTGGGCACGGTGTTCGTCCTGCCCATCCTCATCCAGCGGGCACGCGGGCTGGAGGCGACGGACAGCGGCCTGACCACCTTCCCCACCGCGATCGGCATCATCCTGGCGACGCAGTTGGTGTCGCGGTACTACCCGAAGGTGGGGCCGCGGCGGCTCACCGCGTTCGGGCTCACCGGCACCGCCGTCATGATCGCGCTGCTGACCCGCATCGGCCCCGACACCGACCTGTGGTGGGTGCGTCTTGACCTGTTCCTCACCGGACTGTTCCTCGCGCACGTCTTCATGCCCGCGCAGACCGCGGCGTTCGCGGCGATACCGCTGCCGCGCATGGGCGCCGCGTCGACGCTGTTCAACGTGCAGCGCCAACTCGGCGCGGCGCTGGGCGTCGCGGTGCTCGGCAGCGTCCTGACCGGGGTCGGCATCTTCACCGCGACGCCGCAGGGGCCGCGCCCCGACTACTCCGCCTACCACTGGGCGTTCGCCGCGGCGGCGCTGATGGCGGCGGTCGGCGTCGTGTTCGCGCTGCTGATCCGCGACCGCGACGCGGCCTCGACGATGGCCCGTCCGGATGCCCCGCCGAGCCCGGCGGAGAAGGACGCCGCGGAGCACAGCGCGTAGGACGCCGCCGTACGCCCGTACGGGTGATCATTCGTGTGACCTCACCACATAGGGTGACCGTGTGACGCGGCAAGAACTCGATCTGTGCGCAGATGACGCACCGTCAGCCGACCGGCAACCCGAAGCCGCGCGGTCGGCGCCGCGTGCCTCCGCATCGGACGGCAAGGCCACCCTGCGCACGTGGCTCCGGCACAACCGCGCGGCGGTGCGCAACGGAGGGGCGGCGTACGCGGTGCTCCTCGCGCTGTTCTGCGCGGGCCTGTTCGCCGGCGACGCGCTGCCCGGCGCGGTGGCGCTCGGCATCGTGCCGCCCGCCTTCGCCGCGCTCTGCCCGCCCTGGGCCGTCGCGCGCCTGGCCGCCGCCGCCACCCTCGGGGCCGCGTTCCTGACGACGGCGTACGACGACGCCGGACCGGGCACGAAGGCCATCCACCTCTGCGTGGTCGTCGGGCTCGGCGCGGTCGGCGTGTGGGCCTCGGCGACGCGCGTCCACCACACCCTCCAGCTCGGGCAGGCGCGTTCCGCCACGCTGATCCTCCAGCGCACGGTCCTCGAACCCATACCCGCCGACCTGCCCGGGTACGAGGTCTCCGCGCTGTACCTGCCCGCCGACCTGGAGACGAAGGTCGGCGGCGACATGTTCGCCGTCGTACGGTCGCGGCACGGCATGCGGGTGCTCATGGGCGACGTGCGCGGCAAGGGGATCGGCGCCGTCACCACCGCCGCGACGCTGATGGCGTGCTTCCGCGAGGCCGCGCACTACGAGCCGAGCCTGCCGGGGCTGGCCGCGCGCCTGGAGGAGCGCATCGCGCAGATCGACGAGGAGCGCGCCGGGCCGGCGGACGAACGCTTCGCCACCGCCGTGCTGTTCGCCTTCGACGACCCGACCCACATGCGCATGCTCTCGTGCGGCCACACTCCGCCGATCCATCTGCGCGGCGGCCGGGCCGTCGAGTTGGAGCTGCCGATCAACGCGCCGCCGCTCGGCACCGCGGCGCTCTACGACGAGACCGAGTACCCGGAGTACCGCGTCAGCTATGTCCCCGGCGACGTCCTGGTCGTGGTGACCGACGGCGTCACCGAGGCACGCGACCCCGCGGGGCGGTTCTATCCTTTCGGCGAGCGCCTCATCCGCTGGAGCCACCACGGCTCGCAGCGCATCGCGCACGAGCTGGTCACCGACGTGACGATCCACACCGGCGGTCGGCTGCACGACGACGCGGCGGTCCTGGTCGTCCGCAAGTCACCGGTGGAGGCGCCGCGGGTCGACGACACGGGCGCGGAGCCCAACGCCGGCTCCGACCACGTCCCGCACGTCGCCTGATCCGGCGCGGTGACCGGCACCGGGGTGGCCACGATGCACTACATGGGCATGGCCGCGCTGCGCATGCGCGGCCATGTGTCCTACGACCCTGCCACCGTGGTCATTTCGGTCGGCGGCGCGATCGTCGCGGCCACCCTCGCGCTGTACGCCGGTCACCATCGAGCGTGTGCCGCCCGCGAGTTGAGGGGCCGCGCGACCGTGCTCGCGCTCGTCGGGGCATGGGCGCGGGGATGCGGGGCAGGGTTCGGACAGGCCCTCGGCACGGTTGTCGGCACGGGTCGTCGGGACGGTTGTCGGGAGGTTGTCGGGACGGGGCCCGACCATTGGGTTCGGCGTCCGGTGCTCATAGGCTGACCGGGAGACGCCGCCGTACGGGGCGTACGGCAAGGGGAAAGAGGGGGCAATGAGTTCCAACATCGCCTACGACCGCCGCGAGCAGTTGGAGAAGATCCAGAGCGGGCTGCTGCCGGGCGAACAGGTGCTGGCGGTCTACGACGCGAAGGGGACGGGGACCGGGTTCATCGGGCTCACGGACCGGCGGGCCATCCTTCAGGACAACTCGTTCGTGGGGAAGAAGATCGCGCTGACCTCGATCCCGTACTCCAAGATAAGCAGCGTCAGCATGGTCACCAACAAGTCCTTCGCGGGGTCGTTCTTCAGCTCCAGCGAGGTGGCGATCCACGTGGGGACGCAGACCTACCAGATAGAGATGCGCGACGACCAAAAGGGCCGCCACGTCCACGACTTGATCCTGCACTACATCATGGCCGCCTGAGCGGCCGCGCTCGGAACGCCGCGCTCGGAGCGGCCGCGGGTCGGCCGCGGGGGG
>NZ_JBPKBH010000023.1:25775-62418 GCF_051388915.1 Yinghuangia sp. YIM S09857
CTCGGAACGCCGCGCTCGGAGCGGCCGCGGGTCGGCCGCGCGCCGTCCGGGCCGTCCGCCCGGTCGGCGCTCGCGCGTCAGCGCCCGGTCTCCTCCGCGGCGGGACCGGAACGGCGGCCGGTCTCGCGCAGCCGGTCGATGGCGTCGGCGAACGGCGCGATGTCCAGGCCCTGTTCGGCCAGCCAGGCGTCCGAGTAGTAGGAGTGCGCGTAGCGCGCGCCGCCGTCGCACAGCAGCGTGACGATGGATCCGGTGCGCCCGGACTCCCGCATCTCGGCGGCGAGTTGCAGCGCGCCCCACAGGTTCGTGCCGGTCGAGCCGCCCGCCTTGTGGCCGGTCAGCCTGTGCAGGTGGCGCATGGCGGCGATGGAGGCGGCGTCCGGCACCTTGATCATGCGCTCCACCACCTCGGGGACGAAGCTCGGCTCGACGCGCGGCCGGCCGATCCCCTCGATGCGCGAGGCGGCGTTGACCGTGTACTCCGGCTCCTCGCGCGTCCAGCCGTCGAAGAACGCCGAGTTCTCCGGGTCGACGACGGCGAGCCGGGTGTCGTGGCACTGGTAGTGCACGTAACGGCCGATGGTCGCGCTGGTGCCGCCGGTGCCCGCACCGACCACGATCCAGGTCGGGACCGGGTGCCGCTCCTGGGCCATCTGACCGAAGATCGACTCGGCGATGTTGTTGTTGCCGCGCCAGTCGGTGGCCCGCTCGGCGTAGGTGAACTGGTCCATGTAGTGCCCGCCGGTCTCGGCGGCGAGGCGGCGCGAGACGTCGTACACCGTGGCCGGGTCGTCGACGAGGTGGCAGGTGCCGCCGTAGAACTCGATCAGCTCGATCTTCTCGGGGCTGGTCTTCTTGCCCATGACCGCGATGAAGGGCAGCCCGAGCATGCGCGCGAAGTAGGCCTCCGAGACGGCCGTCGAGCCGGAGGACGCCTCGATGACCGTGGTGCCCTCGCGGATCCATCCGTTGCAGAGGCCGTAGAGGAACAGCGAGCGCGCGAGGCGGTGTTTGAGGCTGCCGGTGGGGTGCGTCGACTCGTCCTTGAGGTACAGGTCGATGCCCCACTCCAGGGGCAGCGGGTAGACGAGCAGGTGGGTGTCGGCGGACCGGTTGGCGTCCGCGTGGACCTTGCGGACGGCGTCGCTGACCCAGCTTCGGGTCCGCGTACAGACCCGGTCGACATCGGTACCCACACGCACTCCTCGATCAAATGTGATCAACCTGGCACCAGGGTACGTCCCGTACCGTTCAGCCCCGGCCAAACCGCCCGACAACGCTTCATCGTGCCCGCACGCGGCACCGCGGCGGGGCAACGCGCGGGGGGCGGCCGGAAATTGTCGCGCGGGGTGTGTGACACGCCCCGCCCCGTGCCGCGTCGTAGGGGTGGAAGCAGGGGCAGCGCGTACGACAAGGACGGCCAGATGACAGCGGATCCGGACGAATTCCTCGAATTCGCCACAGCCCGGAGCGGACAGTTGTTCCGCACCGCGTGGCTGCTGTGCGGGGACTGGCACCTCGCCGAGGACCTCGTCCAGATCACCCTGGGCAAGCTGTACCGCTCGTGGCGCCGCGTCCGGGCGGCCGACAACCCGGACGCCTACGCCCGCACGGTCCTGGTCCGCAGCTACCTGTCGCACCGGCGGCTGCGCAGCAGCACCGAGCAGCCGTACGGCACCCTCCCCGACACCGCCGGACCCGACATCGACCCGGCGCTGCGCCTGACGCTGCTCAAGGGCCTGGCCGCGCTGCCGCCCAAGGACCGCGCGGTGCTCGTCCTGCGCTACTGGGAGGACATGAGCGTCGAGCAGACCGCCAAGCAGATGGGCTGCTCGGCGGGGGCGGTCCGCAACCGGTCGCTGCGCGCGCTGGAGAAGCTGCGCGGCATCCTCGGCGGCGAACTCCACATGTTCGCGGCGGCATGATGGCCGACCGAGCACCTTGCCCCGCCCGGACGCTCCCCGAGTCCGCGGCACGCCCCGCCCGCCGCCGCGCACGCGGCCGAGAGACGGTGAACCGATGAACCCCGACCAGTACGGACCCGACGGCCGGCCGGGGGCGGCCGACGAGTCGCCTCCGGACGAGCGCGCTCTCACGTACGCCATGCACGCCGCCACGCGCGGCCTCCGCCCCCCGACGGCCGAACTGGTGCGCGGCGGGCTGGAACGCGGGCGCCGCATGCGCGCGGTGCGCCGCGTGCAGATCACCGGCGCGGCCCTCGCCGTCGCGCTGCTGACGGGCACGGGCGCGCTGGTCGTGACGACCGGTTCGCACGCCTCCGGCCCGACCGGGACGGCACAGCAGCCGGATCCGCCGGAGGTGTCACGGCCGCCGTCCGCGACCCCCGAATCCCTCCCCCCGGCGCCGCCGCTGACCGGCAACGCGGTGCTGAAGACGCTGACGATGCTGCTGCCCGCCGGGAACAGTGTGGAACGCAGCCTCAACACGCTCGGCGACCCGGAGAAGATGCCCGGCAGCCTGGCCGTGTCGCTCGTCTTCCGGCCCGGCGGCGGGACACCCGGGTACGTCTCCCTCGGCTTCCTCAAGAACCGGACCAAGGAGGCGTTTCCGAGCCTCACCTGCCGGACCGATCCGCCGCCCGGGGTCACGTGCGAGGTCAGGGACCTGCCGGATGGGAGCAGCCTGCGGCTGGCCCGGGACTATGCGGCTCCGATGCCGGACGACAAGATGCCGGACGCCCTGGAGCCCAAGGTCTGGTCGGTGGTCCTGGCCCGCCACGACGGGATGGTGATCACCGCCCGGGCCGCGAACACGGAGGACATCAATGCCGTCAAGAGTCCCGCGCGCCGCGTCGACCCGGTGCTCACCCTGGCGGAGCTGGAGGCCATCGTGACCTCTCCCCGCTGGAACGACTTGACCGGCCCGGGAGCGCTGCCCGACTACCAGGGCGCGACGTCCTTCCCGGGCTCCGTACCGTCCGGCAAGGTCCCGCCCGGGTTCAGCGGTGGAGCGGCGACGGGTGACCTGGGCCCGTCGGGGTTCGCGGTGACGCAGAGCGAGCCGCCGGCCTCCTGACCCGGGCCGCCGTTCCGCCGGGCCAGTGCCACGACGCCGCTCGCGACGCCGCCTCGCCCATTCCGTCGCCGGCCCGGCGTGCCGCGCGTCACACGCGCTTTGGCCGTCCTTCCCCCGCCCCACATCCGCCCTTTACCGGCCTCCTGTCATGCTGCCGGAGAAGCAGGGCAGCGCGACGACAAAGGACGACGAAGGAGTTCGCGGGTGGTCTTCGGACAGGTGAACCGGGAGCAGCGGGCGGAACGGATCCTGAAGGTGTTCGATGCGGCCTTCGGGGAGCTGATCCAGGCCGACCCGGCGGCGTTCCGCGTCAAGTTCCGCAAGATGGCGGCCTCCGCCTTCGCGTTCTACCGGGGCACCGCGTGCCTCTACTACGCGGACGTCGACGGCGCAGCGAACCCGTTCGTGGACACGCGCACCGACCGCGTGTGGATCCACGGGGACCTGCACGCCGAGAACTTCGGCACCTACCTCAACGCCGACGGCCGCCTCGTCTTCAACGTGAACGACTTCGACGAGGCCTATCTCGGGCCGTTCATGTGGGACGTGCAGCGCTTCGCCGCGAGCCTCGCGCTCATCGGCTACGCCAAGGCGCTCAGCGACGAACTGATCGGCGAGCTCGTGGCCTCGTACGCACGCGCCTACCGCACGCAGATCCTGATGCTCACGGACGACCCGGCCGGGGCGCAGACCGCGCTCACCCTGAGCACCGCCACCGGCCCGCTGCTCGACGTGCTGCACCGGGCGCGGCTCCAGACCCGGGTTGGGCTGCTCGACGAGCAAACCGTCATCGACGGCTACGACCGCCGCTTCTCGCTGACCGGCGGGGCGTTCGCGCTGGACGACGACACGCGGAAGACGGTCCTGGAGGCGTTCGGCCGCTATCTCGCGACGACGCCGGAGACCACGCGCTCGCGGCCGGACACGTACGAGGTCAAGGACGTCGTCGGGCGCCGCGGCGTGGGCATCGGGAGTGCGGGGCTGCCGTCGTACAACCTGCTCATCGAGGGCAATACCGAGGCCCTGGAGAACGACGTCATCCTGTACATGAAGCAGGGCCAGACGCCCGCGGTGAGCCGCCATGTCACCGACGCGGACGTGCGCGCGTACTTCAGGCACGAGGGGCACCGCACGGTCATCTCGCAGCGGGCCCTCCAGGCGCACGCCGACCCGTGGCTGGGCTACACCGACATCGCGGGCGTGGGGCAGTTGGTCGCGGAGGTGTCGCCGTACGCGAACGACCTCGACTGGTCGGCGCTCAACGAGCCGGACGACATCCGCAACGTGGTCGAGTACCTGGCCCGCGCGACCGCCACCATGCACGCGGTCGCGGACGAGGACAGCAGCGGCCAGTCGCTCGTGCCGTTCTCGACCGAGCACGCGATCCGCGACGTCGTGGAGCCCGACGAGGAGGGCTTCGCGGCCCACGTCGTGGACTTCGCGCACTCGTACGCGGCCCGCACGCGCGAGGACCACGCCATCTTCGTCGATCTCTTCCGGAACGGGCGGATCACGGGGCTGTAGGCGGTAGTTCGCGCCCGTGCAGCGGGGTGCGGCCGGTCGGCCCGGGGCATGTGCCCGGAGCCGACCGGCTGTTCGTACGTCAGAGCGGCCGCGCGACCGTCGGGTCCGCGTCGCACACCGCCGTCACGCGTCGATCGCGTCCAGCAGCATCGGCAGCGCCGCGTAGATCTCGCGCTCCCAGTACTGCCACTCGTGCTGCCCGTAGGTCATGCACACGTCGGCCGCGATGCCGCGCGCCGCCAATTCGGCGGCGAAGTCGAGGTTCTGGCCGCGGATCGCCCGTTCGACGAAGCTGCCGATCCCGTCGAAGCCCTTGGGGGGCGGCGTGGCCTGGCAGCGGCCGGGTGAGGGGGTGGCGGTCTGCGCGCCGTTCCACAGCCATCCCGGGTCCACCGTGCTGCCGTTGCCGAAGGACACGAACAGCGGTGTCCCGCGCAGGCCTTCGGCCACGCCGAGGGCGCTGTTGTCGATCCACAACTGCCGCTGCCGCACGTCCGATTCGACGTCGGTGTAGAACGGGTAGCCGGGCTCGCCGTTGATGCGCTTCCAGTCGACGCCGCAGTTCAGCGCGCCCGCCTTGACCACGCTCGGCCCCTGGATCGCCTCCTCCGCGTCGTAGTGCAGCATGTTGACCGCACCGCTGATCGCGGCCACCGCCTTGAAGTGCCCGGGGTGCTTGCCGGCCAGCATCATCGCGCCGCCGCCGCCCATCGAGATGCCCAGTACCGACCGCTCGCCGCTCGCCCGGTACTGCGACTCCAGGATGTCGCTGACCTCGTCGACGATGTAGTCCTCCCAGTTCGGCGGCTGCGACCCGTCTCCGTAGTTCCACCAGTTCAGGTACGAACTGCACTTGCTGGTCTCCGGCATGACGACCATGACGTCCTCGTCGGCGACCATCTCCTCGATGTGCGTCTGGTCGGTGTAGCTGGTGTGGTCGTCCCCGCCGCCGTGCAACATCCACAGCGTGGGCCAGGTCCGGTCCGCGTCCTTGGACCAGTTCTCGGGCAGCAGCACGCGCACCCACTTGACCGTCATGTTGTCGGTCGAGGGTGAGTGGATGCCGATGTCGATCACGCGCTTGTTCGGATTGGTGCTGTTGTCCGGGTAGAGCGGGAGGTTCGGGTACGCCTCCCACCACACGCTCGCGGGGTTCGCGGTGGTCGTGGTGGCCTGCGCACCCGGGGCCGAGAGGCCGAGGCCGAGCAGCAGGGCGAGGACGAGGAACCACCCGGTGAAGCGGCGGCGCGGTACGGCGCGGCGCGCGGACGGGCGGGCACGTGACGCTGGATGCATGGGGCGAACTCCTTGGTGGCCGACCGGGAACGGCGGACTGCGGCCGGAAGCCTCGCCCAGGCGACACGTGTCACACAAGACCGGATTTCAGTCGAACGATTGAAAGAATTCGGTCGTCGGCGGAGAGCCGTCACCGGCCTCGGAGGGCATGCGCCACGAAGCGCGGGAACGTCAGCGCCGTGAAGGACTCCGCCTCCGCGCGGGCCGCGTCGAGGGCGGTCGCGGCTGCCTCGCGGGCGCTTTCGGCGGCGGCGAGCACCGCTTCGGCGTCGCGTACCGCCGCCTCCGCACGCGCCACGTCACCGGCTCCGGCGCCCGCCAACCGGTTCTCCTCGGCAGCCAAGTCGGCGTCGAGCAAAGCGAGTTCGTCGAGGGCGACGGCACGGGCGCGGGCGGCCTGCCGGGCGAGGTCGAGCCGCCGGTCGGCCCGTCTACGGTGCAACTCCTGCGCCTCCTGGTACGGCAGCGTCGCGGGCAACCGGATCCGCAACTCCTCCACCACCTCGTCGCGCCACTCCTGGAGACTCCGCGCGAGGGCAGGGCTCATCCCGTCGATCTTGACGGTCCGCCCGGGGCGCGACAGCACCGCCTGGTCCCGCCGCTCCGCCGAGGTGGGCACGGCGGACGTGATCCGCGTGAAGTCGGCGGCGGTACGCACGCCTTCGCCGCGCAGCACGGCCGCGATCCGGGACCCCAGCATCTCGGCCGGGATCGGGTGCCGCCGCAGTCCCTCGTCGATGGCGCGCTCCTGGAGGGCACGCAGCGCAAGCAACTCCTCACGCCCGCCGGAACCTTCCAGCAGCACGCGGCGCTGCTCGACGGATTCCAGTGCCTCCGCGAGCCGCTTCTCGACCGCTTCGCGCTCGAACTCGTAGCGGCTGCGCAGCAGTTTGCCGTCGGCGAGCTGCCGTGCCGCGACGTCGGCGTGGGCCCCGCGGGCGTCCTCGGTGGCCGCGCGGGCCCGTCGGACGCGGAGGGCCGCCAGTGCGTCCAGCTCCTCGGCGTCCCCGACCGCCTCCACGGCGGCGTCCCGGCGACGGAGCTCCGGCGAGTCGCGGTACGCCCGCCGCGCGCTCCCGTACCCGGACACGACCACCGTCGCACCGGTCACGGCGGCGGCGACGGCGGCCCAGATCCACGGGCCCGCGAGGACGACGCCTGTGCCGGTGACGGCGGCGAACGCGGCCAGGGCGGAGGCGGCGGCGCGGATGTGCCGGGTGAGGCGGCGCGGGACCGTGGTGAAGACGGGCGGCGGTGTCGACGGGGCCTCCGCGGGTGCGCGTCCGGCTTCCGCGGCGGGCGGAACGGCGCCCCCCGGTGCACCCTCCGGCTCCCTCTCCGGGATCCCCGAAGCCCCTTCGTCCGGCGGTATGTTCGGTGGCTCCGTCGCTCCCTGCCTCAGCGTTCCGAGAGCCGCCGCCTCCCCCGCATCCTGGACCAGCGCCTCGGCCAGCCACCCCGGCAAGCCGCCGCGCGGACGGGCTGCCGACGTGACGGGCTCGCCCAGCGGCCCCGTCTCGGCCATCGGCCGGGTCGCCCAGTGCGCGAGACGCGCCCACTCGTCCGTCAACGCGGGTGACGCACACGCGGTGGCGGAGAAGCGGTCCGATTGCGTCGGCGCGTTGAAGTCCTCGGCCTTGAGCAGCAGATGTTCGCCACCGTCCTCGTGGAAGGTCCGCCACAGCCACGGTTCGCGGGCGAGCGTGCGCAGCGTCAGGTGGATGAGATGCGCCGAGAAGCGGTCGAGGCCGGGGCCGAAGTCGCGCGAACCACGCAGCGGGTGCTGGTAGTTGCGGTGCCCGTGCTCGGCCGCGGGCAGCCCGGCCAGCGACGGGACGTACATCCCGTCGTAGTCGATCAGCCGCAGGCCGCCGTCCGGGGCCACGATCAGGTTGCCGTGCTGGAGGTCCCCGTGGGCGAGTCCGTGCGCCTCCAGGTCGGCCACGACGGCGGCGAATCGTTCGGCGAGCCCTTCGAGCCCGGCGCGGTCACCGAGATGGGCCTCGATCCACGGGATCAGCCCGGTCCCCTCGACCCATTCCATGAGGATCACCGGGAACCACCGGCCGCGCACCAGGATGCCGCGCGGCACGTACTCGACGGGCACGCGCCAGTCCGCGTCCGGTACCCGCAGCGCCTCGGCGACGGCCCGGTAGCGCCGCAGCCGTCCCGGTATCGCGCGGGTGAAGCACTTGACGGCGAACTCCCGCCCGGCGCCCGCCGTTCCGGGCGTGTCCGCACCGGTGGAGGTGACCCGGAAGACGCTGCCGAAGTTCCCCGACACCGCGCGCGGCATGCGCAGTGGGCCCATGGCCACGAGCCCCCCGGCGACCGTCGGGTGGGCGAAGCAGAGGGTCGTGTCGCGGATCGCCTCGCTGTAGTCCGCTCCCGTGGGATACGGCCCGTCCGTCCCGTCCGCGACCGCCCCCGCCGCCCACCTGCCGGTCGTCACCTGGCCCGCCTCACCGGGGCTCGATGCGTATGAGCGTCACGTCGTCGTTGCGCAACTCCCCCGACGCGCGGCGGCGTTCCGCCCATGCGGCGAAGTCGCGCGGCGACGCGGAGTCGAGGACGCGCAGCGCGTGCCAGGGCCTTCCGCCCTCCTCCCGGCGGCGCAGGAACCACGCCGCCATCGCGTCCGTCGCCAGGTAGAAGCGGTCGCCCACGACCCACGAGCCGCCGACTACACGCGCGTGCGATTCGACCGCGGCACGGTCCTGGCCGAGGCTGGCCGCGAGTGCCGGGTGGTTGCCGAAGTCGTCGGCCTTGTCCACCGGGAAGGCCAGGCGCAGTTGGTCGCCGCGTACGTGGAAGAGACAGGTGTCGCCCAGTGCCGCGGCCGACCAGGTGCCGCGGGCGGGCGCCCAGCGGTGTGCGGCGAAGTGCGCGACCAGCAGCGTGGCGTGGGCGCCGCGCTCGAACCCGGGGCGTTCGTACCAGGCGAGTGGTCGGCCGCGCAGCTCGCGCGCGTTCTCGTACCGCTTCATCAGGTCGGGCCAGCGGTCCGCGGCGCGCCCGAGCACGTCGGCGAACCCGGCCGCGGTGCGCAGCATCCCGTTGGGTGCTCCCCCGGCCTGGCGGACCAGCAGTTCGGCCCAGCGCCGCGCCAGCAGGCTGTCGGACGCGCCGTCCGACACCGCCGCGCGCACACTCGACACCCTGCCGACCCCGCCTCGGCGGCAGGTCGGCCCCGGCGGCGGCATCATGCTGCGGCCGGTGCCGATGACCGCGCTGCCGCCCTGCACGGACGGGACGCCGCGGCTCCCGACCCATGCCGCGTCCTCGTACTCGTGCGCCTCCGCCCCGCCCTTGTGCAGCGCGAGCACCGTGACGTGGGCACGCATGCCGCCGTTACCTGAGGTCCGCCGCGCGCGTGCCGATGTCGAGGAACTGGACGACCGCGGACAGGTCGGCGTTGAAGACGAACCCGCGTGCGCCGTCGGCGACGTCGGTGCCCTGCTCGGTCGCGTAGGCGCGCATGCCGGGCGGCAGTTCGCTGGACATGGCGTAGAGCAAGTGCGCGTACTTGTCGGGCAGTTCGTCGCCCGGCCCGGGGAAGCCCACGGGGGTGGTGCGGTTGGCCGAGATGTGCAGGTTGAACATCAGCGCCTCGCCGTCGGCGGTGACGTGGTAGCGCAGCCGGGTCGCGGCCTCGGCGGGGTTGCCGTCGGTGGACTCGCCGTCGGTGAGGTTGAGCACGATGGGCGGGAAGCCCTCGGGATGCGCGTCGACCCACCCCTGCACGAGCTTGGACGCCGCGCCGACCGCCTGGCACATCGGCGTGCCGCCGGACGCCACCGGCTCGACCCACACCGGGACCTCGGCCGTGCGCTCGACCAGCCCGCCCGCGCCGTCCGGCACCTTGCGGACCCGCGCGTCGAAGCGGGCCGGGTGCTCGACGATCTCGCTGAGCGGCACCAGTTCCCGCCCGGCGAGGCCGCCGGAGAGGGCGGGCAGCACGGTGTGGCCGTAGCCGATGACCGCGATGTGGAAGTAGTCGCGGACGCCCTCCTCCTTCGCGCACCGCACGGACAGCTCGAACAGCAGGCGGTTGAGCGCGTCGGCCACGACGTCCGCCTTGCGCGGCGGGGCGGCCTGCGCGTCGCGCCCTTCCCGGACGTCGGCGCCGCCGGTCCCGGGTGCGGTTCCGATCGGGTCGTCCATCGAACTGGACTGGTCGATCAGAAAGATCAGGCAGCCGGGGTGCGCCCGGCTGATCTCGGCGGTGTACGGCATGGTGCGTCCCCCAGGTCCCCGTGGTCGTGGCGCGGTACGGGCGTTTCCGACTCGGTCCAGCGTAAGGACGCGGACTCGCCGAGGTCCAAGGGACTTTCCTCCACATCGGGACACATCCGGACATGCCGCACCCGGTCCCGGGAGTGGGCGGCGCGACGGCACGGCCCGGCGGTCATGCCTCGGGCCTGTGCGTGGTCACGCCTCGGGCCTGCGCGGTTACGCCTCGGACCTGCGTGGTCGCACTTCGAACCTGCGGGGCCACGCCTCGGACCTGCGCGGTCACGCCTCGGACCCGCACGGGTCATGTCTCAGGCCCGTGCAGCGGGCTCGGCACCGTCTCCGGCGGTGCCGGGCGGCGGCCGGGCAGCCGGTCGCGGTTCGGGGTGTGCCGGGCCAGGCGCGGGCCGAGCAGGCCGAACATGGCGTAGCGCTCCTTGAGGTCGGGGAATCGCTGCTGGTAGCGCGTCGTTTCGGCGCGGACCAGGGCCCAGAACACCGCTTCGGGGACGCCGAGTTCGTCGTCCGCGAGCGTTGCGAGGTGCCGCAACGGGCCGCCGAACAGCCCGCCGCCGAACAACCGTCCCAGATCGCCGGGGCGGTAAGCGGTGCCCGTCCGGCCCGGCCCGCCGACCTCCCATGCCTCCCCGAAGTCCCCGGCTCCGCCCGGGCCGGCTGTCGGCCACGGCAGGCCGTCCGCCTCGGGGAAGGTCGCGCCGTCCGCGTCCGTGCAGGCCAGGAGGCCGCGCGCGACGTCGCGGACGACGAGGCGCGCGGGGACCTCGCCCGCGTCCGAAACCACGACCAGCGTTTCGCCGTATGCCGGGACGGCCAGCCCGTAGCGGTACAGCAGGTGCAGCAACGGCGGCAGCACCGCGCTGCACAACCAGCGCAGCCATTCGCGCGGCGCCAGGCCGGACCGGGCCACAAGCTCGGCGACGACCGCTCGCCCGGCGTGGTCGCGGTGCAGCAACGCCGGGAGCGAACGGGCGCGTTCGCCGGGTTCCAGGTGTGCCGCGAGCGGTTCGCTCCATGACGCTCCGAGCAGCGCGCGGTACGGGTGGCCGCCCCCGTCGTCGCACACCGCGTCCAGGTTCGGGTGCCGAACGGTCACCGAGGCGAGGTCGGCGAGCAGCGCGACGCGGCTCTCACCGTGCAGGAACGGGTCGGCGTGGTAGCGGTCGACGAGCCACCGCGTGGTCTCCGGGGACGCCGAGGGCGGCCGCGCCATCGAGCGGCACAGCGGCGCGTCCGGCCCCGCGAGGGGCAGTGCGACGTCGCGGCGCCCGGGCCGGTCGAGGTTGGTGAAGCCGCCCGCGGCCTGGCGCGGCAGGTAGCGGTCGGGGCCGCCGTCGCCGAGCGGGACGATCCGGCCGTGCGCGAGGTCCTCCGCGTAGAGCGGCAGGACGGTCTCGTCCCACTGCCACGGGTGCACGGGCAGCCAGATGTAGTCGGCGGGGTCGAGGCCGCGGTCGCGCAGGCGGGCGGTGAAGCGGCGCCGGGTGGAGGGATCCAACTCCTCGGCGCGGAGCCGTTGTTCGGTGAGATCGGGGGAACTCGACCGCCAAACCGCGATCGTGCGGTGCACGGCGGCCCACGGCAGGCGGATGGGGTTGCGCGCCTCGGGGGCCCACCGGGTGGCGTCGGTTGCGGAGAACCCGGGGCGCACCCGGTCGGGCACCAGCCCGGGCCGGCCGGACGCGCGGCCCTCCAGGTCGAGGTAGGGCATGTCGGCCAGTTGGGCGGCCGAGAGACGCTCGCGGGCGTCCTCGCGGGCTGCGCCGAGCAGGGCCATGGTCACCTCACGCACCAGGCGGGCGCTCTCGTCGGGGCCGAGGCCGAGTTCGGCGCCGGCGTCGACGACGAGTCGGGCGGGGTCGGTCGCGGGGGCGGCGACGCCGTCGGCGACGCGGAGCACGGATCCGGGTTGGATGCGCCAGGTGCCGAACGCGCCGCGCCGGGCGCGGAAGGAGTACACGGCGTGGCCGGCGAGTTCGAGGCGGTAGCGCGGGGCCGGGAGGGCAGGCGGGGACGGCAGGTCGGCCGGCGGTCCGGGGGTCGGTGCCACGTTCAGACCGAGGTTCATCCCGAGGGTCCGACCAAGCTTCACCCCGGGTTCCGACCCGGGTTCCGACCCGGGTTCCGACCCGGGTTCCGACCCGGGTTGCGACCCGGGCCCCGCCCCGACACTCGCCCCGGGGTTCGACCCGGGTTCCGACCCGACACTCGCCCCGGGTTCCGACCCGGGCCCCGATCCGGAACTCGACCCGGGGCTCGACCCGTCCGAGGGAGGATCGGCCCCGGTCCCCGGGGCGGGCTGCCGGTCGAAGTCCGCGCGTGAGCGCGCGTTTTCGGCCGGCCCTGCGGCGCCGGTCGGATGCGCCTCCGCTTCCACCTCCATCCATGCTTCCGTCCCCGCGACTCCGCCCGAACCTGCGGTCGCCGCGAGGTGCGGGGCGGCATCCGCATCCGTCCGCATGCCCGGGACGTCGGCCGCCGGATCGGCCTCGTCGCGGATCGGGCTGAGCAGCCCTTCGTAGGCGTATTCGGCGAGCAGTGCCAGCAGGAGTGCGGAGGAGGCCCGTTGCCAGGCGGGACCGGTGAGTTCGGGGACGTCGGGCAGCGGCACGGGCCCTCCTGAGGTACGCGGCGGCGCGGTGCCGGGCACCGGCGCCGCGCCGCGCGGGCCGGTTGGCACACGCCGAAAGTAGTGCAGGATCCGGCGGGCGTCAGCCGGATGCCGTTCGGGTCATCCGGTCGCGCGGGCCGGACGCGGACCGGGCCGCCACAAGGCGCGGTCCGGCCGCGGGCCGGCGGCCCGGAGGAGGTTGTCGGGCGTCTGTCGGGAGCATGGGGCGGTCGGACGGGCCGCAAGTCCGGTTCAGATTGCGGCGATCGGGTTCGCGATGTCGACGTAGACGGTGCGGTTCGCGTGCGGACCGGGCGGGGCCGCGAGGCCCGCGACGCGGGTGCGCAGGTTCGCTTTGCAGCGTAGTCGGGGGGCGTCCAGCAGCGTCGTGATCAGGTCACCGGCGAGCAACCCTTGGTCGGCCTGCTCGTGGTCGGTGCGGACGCGGCGCAGGAACTCGCGTACGCGGGCCAACAGCCGTGTCTCGTCGGCAAGTCCCTCGGCCCCGAGCGCCCCGACCAGGCCCAGCACGTTGTTGACGCCGACGCAGTAGCCGAGGCGTTCGTCGACGACGGCGTCCGTGGACCATGTCGCCGCGTCCTCACGGACGTCCGCCGGCAGCCAGCGGGCGAGCGGGGCGCCGCGCGCGGCCGAGAAGTGGTACCCCTGGTTGCCGCGGTAGCGTCCGCCGATGGGCCAGCCGTCGCCGTCGAGGACGACGAGAGTGTTCTGCTGATGGGCTTCGAGGCCGAGCCCGTACTCCGCGTACAGCCACAGCACGGGCGCCACCACGACGTCGAGGTAGCGGACGAGCCAGGTCTCGGCGACCTCGGCGGGCGGGCGTCCGGTGTGCACGGCGAGGTGGTGCACGGTGCGCCCGAGGAGCGAGCGGCGCGCGGGGCGGTCGGGTCGCGACGCGGTGAGACCGGCGACGCACACGACGCGGTCGCGCGGGCCGAACGGGTTGTCACGCACCACGAGTTCGAGCCCGCTCTCGCAACTGCTGCCCGGTGCGCGCAGGGTCAGCCAGCCCAGGTCCCGGACCACGTCGAACCCGGGGTGGGCGCCGTGCAGAACGCGCTTCAGGCCCGCGTCGAGCATCCGGTGCACGGCCAGTCCGCGGCGCATCTCGGACCGCAGGTTCTCGCGGCGCGAGTCGGCCACCTCGGCGCCGAGGGAGGTCTTGAGCATGACCGGGGCGTCCGGGCGGTAGAGCGTACGGACCGACGAGGTCGGCGACCACGCGGGCCCGGCGGGGCCGAGGTCGTGCAGGAGCCCGGCGTCCAGCAGCGCACGGACGCCGGGGCGGGCGGCGGCGTCGCGGGCCTGCCAGGGGTGCGCGGGGAAGACCACGGTCCCCGCCGGGCGTTCCAGACCGGGCCCGGCGAGGGTGGCGAAGATGGCCGGGAGTGGGCCGATCAGGTCCTCGTCCAACTGCACGACGCCGGGGTCCGCGGCGAACCAGTGCAGCGGGAAACGCCCGCGCAGCTCCGGGGAGAACCGTTCCGCCTCGGCATCGTCGACGCCTTGCCGGCTGTGCGGGGTGGGATGGAACGGGTGGCCGAGCAACAGGGCCTGCTCGGCCTCCAGGAACGGGGTCGCGGCGCTCTCCGCGGACGCGTGCGGCGCGTCCGGCTCCGCCTGCGGCGCCCGGGTGTCCGGGACGCGCGCCTCGGTCGGGCGGACGTCCTCGGCGTGCCGCACGATCAGGTGCCGCGCGGTCCGGCGCACGGAGTCCCTTACGCGCGCCGCGAATTCGGCCGCGATGTCGGCACGGCGGTCGGCGCACACCAGGGTGGCGAGCGCGGCGGCGTCCAGCACGGCCGCGGTGTCGGACTCGGCGACGCGTGCCGGGCCGAAGCGGTGCCAGCCGGTCGGTGAGCAATACTCCAGGGCCACTTCGACGACGGGGCCGTTGTCGGCGAGGGCGACGCGGACGACTGGGCCGTCGCGGACCACGACGCCGTCCTCGCGCAACAAGCAGCGCAGCAGCGCCTCGACGGCCGCGCGATCCGCGGCCTCGGTCAAGTCGGCGTCCGACGGCGGGCCGCCGGGGTCGGGCACGGGCGGGAGTGTGGGCGAACCGGGCCGCTGGTGCGCGACCCGCGTCGCCGGTACCTGACCGGATGGCGACATAGGCTGTACGGACCTCCCCGTGGTCGACAACGGCCGTGCGGTGGGGCGGTGTTCGGCGGCGCACCTGCTTCCGGTCGGCGAGCCGGGCGACGCGCCCGGCACGCCGTTCCGCGTGCCTGGTCCATGTGCTGTTCGGAGAACGGTAACCCATTCCGCGGGAACCGAAGGGCACGGCCACCCGTCCAACCCAACGATCCGCCGCGCCGCCGCGGTTCCTGGTGGAGCGGGTCACCGGTGCCTCGACAGGGTGAAACTCCGCCTGTCGCGGCGCTAGCATCGCAATACGCCGGTCGGAGCCGAGGCTCCGTCAGGCGGCCGGAATGGGGGGAATTTCCATTTCCGCGTGTCATCCGAAGGGGGGGTCCTCCGGATCGCGCGGTCACCCGTCACGGCCGAAGTCGCTTCACCCTGCCCGCACACGCCGGCAGGGCGTTCCCACATGGACCGGCTTGGACACGGAGACGACAAATGAATGCCTACTGGGGTCACCAACGACGGTCGTCGTCCCCGCAGCAGATGCCCCCGCCGTACGGGCCCGGCAACCCTCCGGGGTACACGCCGCATTCGGCACCGCCGCCGCGCGGAGACCGCAGCGGGAGGCTCATGGTCGTGCTCACCCTCGTGGGCACGGTCGCGACGGTCGTGAGCGTGCTGCTCGCCATGGGCATCGGCCCGTTCGACCTGTCCGCCGACAAGGACGGCAAGACGTCCGCGCCCGTCGCGCCGGTGGCGAACGGCTCCGGGGGCGCACAGACGCTGGAGGGCTGGGTCGCGAAGGTCAACGAGGTCTGCGGCAAGGAGACGAGCGAGTTCACCAACCGCCTCCAGGCCAAGGACGCCGCTCTCGACGCGGGCGACCTGCCTGGCTACGCCGCGGAGTTGGCGCAGTTGTCGCGCCGCATGGACGGCATCGTGACGCAGCTCAAGGCCGTGCCGCTGCCGGAGGACGGCGACGCGGAGCAGTGGCGCGAGGCGTACATCAAGCGGTCCGAACTCCTGGCCGAGAGCGCCGCGCACGCGTTGGCGATGGCGGAGCCGGGGACCGCCGAGGCGGACGTCCGGACGTCCGCGGAGATGTCGGACGCCAAGCTCGCCGAGTTGGACACCCTGGACAACGACGAGATCAAGCCGCTCGCCGAGAAGCTCGGGGTCTCCTGCCCCTGAACGCCGAACCGCCACCCGCGCGGAGCACCGTCACGCCACCGGCCACGGCAGGATGACCCACAGCGTCTTGCCGTCGGCGTGCGCCTCGATGTGGATCTGGCCGCCGGTCTCGTCCACGATGCGGCGCACGATCAACAGCCCGCGCCCGGACGTGTCGTCGACCGTCTCCAGCAGCGCGACGGGGCGGTACGGGTGCCGGTCGCGGACGCCCAGCCACAGCCATCCGTCGTGCACCGTCAGGGTCACCACGATCTCGGGCGACACGACGGCCGCGTGCTCGACCGCGTTGGTGATCAGCTCGGACGCGATGAGGCGCAGGCCGTACCCGAGGTCGTGGTCGCTCGGCAGTCCCCAGTAGGTCAGGTGGTCGGCGAGGGCGCGCCGGGCCTGCGGGACGGCGGCGGGCTCAGCGGGCAGCGTGAACCAACAGGACCTGTCGTATCCCAGAGTCACGGGGCCCACCTCCTCGCGCGGTGGTCCAGCCTAATGCCCCGGACGGGGGTCCGATCATGGGCAATGGAGACGACACGTACCGTAGCCGCCCGCTTCCGGTGGCGCGCCACGGCGCACGCCACGGCGTGGACCATCGCGCGCGTGATGCAAGTGGATTGACGGATCGTCACATGAACACGAAACGTTGATCGATCGCGTGTGTGAAGTACGCGGATCGTGGGCAAGACCGTGGCGTCTGCGTATGTGACGGCGCACCCGAGGGGTGTGCCCATATCCGCGCGTTGCGGTGTCGGAGCCCCCGTCCAAGATGGTTCCGGCAACCGCCGCTCAGTCCCACAGAAGGGTGATGCGGGTGGACGACAACCTGGACGCGCTCGAACGGCTCATGCTGGCCAACCTGCTCGAAGGCCGCCAGCCCCGCCGTCGGGCCACCACGATGCCCCGGGCACAGCGCAACTCCGACTCCCGGCAGTCCGCGCCCCAGCAGCGCAACCAGTCCCGTAACCAGCCGAGGCACGCCCCCGCGGCACGCGCCTCGATCCCCGGCCCGTCGGCCCCGCCCCAGGTCTCCGACCTGCGGCAGACGCGGCTCCTGGACATCGGCCGGGTCATCAAGCAGATCGACCCCCGCACGACACCGGAGTGGCGCTCCGAGATGGCCGCCGCGTGGGTGCGCCTGAACCTGTCCGCAGCACAGGTGCACGCGTGGCTGACCGCGGGCCTGCTCCCGGCGCAGCACGAGCTGGCCAAGGAGTGCATCGAACGCGGCCTGACCCCCGCCGACATGAAGTCGCGCATCGACGGCGTCCGCGTCGTGGAGCGGCTGCGCGGCGACGGTGTCGACGGCATCGTGGACATCCTGCGCCGCAACGGCTGGAAGCCCGCCGCGACCCCCACGGCAGCCGCCTAGCGGAAGCGCGTCCGCACCGACACACGCGGCCCTGGACGCGTCGGCCTCGTTGACTTCGTTGCAAACCACATCTAGTTTGCGGCCATGCCACCAGGGGATACCGCCGGCATCGCATCGCCGTCCCACCCGACACCCGGGTCCCCGACGTCCGAGTCCTCGGCGTCGCCCCTGACCCGGCGCCAGATCCTGCTGGCGTTCTCGGGGTTGATGCTCGGCATCCTGCTCTCGTCGCTCGACCAGACGATCGTCGCCACCGCGCTGCCGACGATCGTCTCCGACCTCGGCGGACTCGACAAACTGGCGTGGGTGACCACCGCGTACGCGCTGGCCATGGCCGTGTCGACCCCGGTGTACGGCAAACTCGGCGACCTGTTCGGCAGGAAGTACCTCTTCCAGACCGCCATCGGCGTGTTCCTCGTCGGCTCTGTGCTGTGCGGGCTCGCGCAGTCGATGGGCACGCTCATCGCGTTCCGGGCGATCCAGGGACTGGGCGCGGGCGGGCTGATGAGCAACGCACAGGCCATCGTGGGCGACCTCGTGCCGCCCGCCGAACGCGGCCGGTACCAGGGTCTGATCGGCTCGATGATCGCGCTGTCCACGGTCGGCGGCCCGCTGCTCGGCGGCCTGCTCACCGAGGCGCTGTCGTGGCGGTGGATCTTCTACGTGAACCTGCCGCTGGGGGCCGTCGCCCTCGTGGTGACGAGCTTCGTGCTGCGGCCCCCGACGTACCGCCGCGAGCGCAAGCCGCTCGACTGGCTCGGCGGCGTCCTGCTGTCCTGCGGTACGGCGGCGCTGATCCTGTCCACGACGTGGGGCGGGACGACGTACGCGTGGACGTCGCCCCAGATCCTGCTGCTCGTCTCGGCGACTGTCGTGCTGCTCGCGCTGTTCGTGCGGGTCGAGACGCGGGTGGTGGACCCGCTGATCCCGCTGCGGCTGCTGTCGCAGAACGCGGTGGTGCGGGTCGCGTGCCCGCTGACGCTGGTGGCCGGCTGCCTCTTCATCGGCGTGGGCACCTTCCTCCCGCTGTACGAGCAGATCGTGCACGGCAAGGGCCCTACGGCGTCCGGGCTGCTGCTGGCCCCGATGATGCTGGCGATGCTGATCAGTTCGACGGTGTGCGGCCGCCTGGTCTCGCGGATCGGCAAGTACAAGCGGTTCCCGGTGGGCGGCACGCTGCTGGCCGCGCTCGGGCTCGGACTGCTCGCGACGCTCGGGGCCGGGAGCCCGTACTGGCGGCTTCTGGTCGCCCTGATCGTGCTGGGGTTGGGACTCGGGACGATCGGCCCGGTCACCACCCTCGCGGTACAGAATTCGGTGGACCACCGTGATCTCGGCGTGGCCACCGCGCTGAATTCCTTCTCGCGGTCGATCGGTTCGTCGTTCGGGGTGGCCGTACTGGGCGCGGTGTTCACGCATCGCCTGGCGACGGGGCTCTCGGCAGCCGAGGAACAGGCGCTGGGCGGCGACCACACGACGATCACCCGCGAGCGGATCGACGCGCTGCCGCCGGACGCGCACGCGGCCGTGCTGGACTCGTTCGCCGGTGCGCTGGCCTGGGTCTTCGCGACGGCGGTGCCGATAGCGCTGTGCGGATTCCTGCTCGCGCTCGTGCTGCGCGAACTTCCGCTGCGCAAGGGTCCGGTCGCCGCGGTGGCGGCGGAGCCGACGGCTCCCGGCGAAATGCCGGGGTCGGAGTCGGGATCGGAGTCGGGATCGGGATCGGGGCCGGAGTCGGCGTCGGCTAAATCCGCCGCCACGCCGACGCGTCCGCCTGCGGTACGACGACGGCCGAAGACGCCACCGCGAGAGGGGCGCGGGCGGGACTGAGCGGTTCGGGCAGACGCATCGGCGGCCGCCCGATGCGAAAGCACGCGACGGCGTGCAGGTCGACGAGGTCCATCGCGGCGTCCCAGACCCAGTCCTGCGGGTTCACCGCGAGGAGCGGATTTGCGGCGAGGCTGCGGACTGCGAGTTCGCTGAGATCCGCGACGAGCGCGTGGCGTCCCAGGTCCGCGAGGCCCGCGAGCAGGACGGCGATCTCGCCGACCCGCCGGATCGCCGGTCTCTGCGGACCCGCGAGCGCGACCGCCATCGCCCGTATGCCCGGCAGATCCGGACCGCTGCCCGGGGCGAGCGCCGGTTCGAGCCGGACCAGGTCCACCCCACGCGGCCGGACGCCCGTCTCCGCGACCGCGGCCTCCGCGGTGAGCAGCGCCACCAGCGCGTCGTCGAACTCGTCCGCCCCCACCACCGCCGGCGGCTCGGCGAGCGCGGCGCCGCCCGCGCCATCGCACGAAACCCCCTGCGCCGTCCCGGGTTTGGCCTGGATCTTCACAAGATTTCCCATGCCCACCATGCAAGCCGAGCCCGACCGCCGACACCGGAAACCTTGAGACGAATCACCCGAACGAGGTACGACCCTCACGTACCGCATACAAACGGCTGGCTGCCCACCGGGCAATTCGCGCAGGCCAACGCCCACAACGCCACGAGCCGTCCACCCGCCGACCCGCCTGGCGGCAAGCCGCGAGGGCCACCGCCCGCGACACGGCCGGTGTGGCGCCAGGGGCTGCCGCGGAGGCAACCGCACTCCGCCTCACCACACACGAATAGCCGGCCGCCTTCCCGGCAACCGGCACACCCCGACACCCGCAACCCTGCCGGTGCGGCAACGTGGGCCTCCACCACCGGCCGATCCGCGCATGGGCGCGCCTCACACCGAGGGCCAGGCGCTTCCCGACAACCGCAGCGCCAACACCCGCAACACCGCCGGCGAATCGCCCACGGGCGGCCGCGCAACCGAACTAATGCGGTGGCCAACTTTCACCGGTTCTCGCCGCCCAGCACGGCGCCTGGCCGCGTTGCAGGACCTCGCGAGTACGACTGGTACGAGCTTCGGCCCTGCGCTTGGAGGGCCGCCAGGCCCGGCGAGCGATGCACCGCACTGAACGACGAGAACCGGCAAACGTTTGTGGCCACCGCACTAGACGCGGGCCTGGATGACGGCGTGGTGCCCGCTCGTGCGCCAGTTCGGGTCCGTGGCGTCCAGGCGCGTCTCGGTTGCCGGGGCGAGTCCGACGACCACGTCGGACTTCAGGGTGCGCAGGGCCGCCACCGGGCCGGGGAATCGGGCCACCGCGTCCGCGAAGGGCAGAGCGGCCGGCCAATGGCGATCGCCCACCAGGCGGCGGTAGTTGAGGTCGCCCTTCATGATCGTGAGCGTGGCGGCGGCGAAGTCGGCACGCAGGTCGCCGGGCATCTCGGCGTACGGCAGCGGCGCGCACGAGAACGGGTGCGCGCGGACCACGAGGCAGCCGGACTCGACCTCCCGCCACAGGCGTTCGCCCGCCTCGGCGGCCGCTCCGGACGCGGCGCGGAGGCGGCGCAGGCAGGCGAAGGTGTCCGCGGGCGTCGCGTCCGATACGTAGTAGGGGTGCGGCTTGACGTGCAGCACGACGGCTTCGGCGAGGCCCGTGTGCAGAAGGTGGTCGGCCAGCACGAGGTCCGGCAGCAGTTCGGGGCCCGCGTTGTCGGCGACCAGGCAGACGCGTCCCGGGTGGTCCGCGAGGTGCGTCCAGATCGCCTCGCGGTCGTCCGCGAGCAGCGGCCCGGACGCCCCGCCGCCGTCGCCCGCGGTGATGCGGAATCCGAGGTCGGCGCGGTTGCCCCAGAGGGAGGCGGTGAGCAGGGCGTCCCCGACCGCGCGCCGGTCGGCCGACCGCGGCAGGTCGTCGAGGGCCGCCAGCTCGCCGTCGACGGCGCTGCCGTGCAGTTCGGCCGCCTTGGCCGGGGCGAACGGGTCGACGCCGTGCCAGACTCCGGCGTCGAAGTAGCCGAGCACGCCGAGCAGGCGACGGTAGAAGTAGCTCTCCGCCCAGAGGAACGAGGTCTCGCTCCAGCGGCGCCCGTACTTGCCGTCGCCCCAGGCGGCCCAGCGCCCGGCGTCGTGGGCGTCGTCGGCGAGGGGGCGTACCGCCCCGGTCAGCGTCTCGTCGAGCAACTCCCCCAGCATGTGCCGCTGTTCGGCGGTGAGGGGGAGGTCGGCGCCGAGTTGGTGGATCAGCCGGGGATGCCGCTCGTGGAAGACGCCCCACGCGAACGAGCCTGGGACGTCCCACATGACCTCGGTGCTGGAACCGCCCACGCCGCTTCTCCTCGACACCGCCCGGCAGATGCGTCGAGCCTATGTCGTGTCCGGAGGTTCCCAGCGGACCCGCGGGCCGTGGCACGCGTGGTCGCCGCGTCGCGTCTCGCGTGCAGGTGTCAGGTCTTGCTCGGCGACGCCTCCGGACTGGGTGCTGGCGGGGCGGAAGTAGGCGACGCGGACGGCGGCGGCGTCCCCGGAGTGGACGGCGGGTCGCTCGGCGCGTCGGCCGAGGGGCTGACGGACGGCGCCTCGGGCGGATCCGGCAAGTCGTCGTCGCCGCCGAACGACGGCTCCTCGGGGCGCACCGACGCCGCCTCGGCGGGCGGCAGCGGGACGCCGCTGTGCCGGTCGCCCGGGGTGGCGGCGGGAGCCGGAGTACGCGCGCCGGGGCGGGAGTTGTCGCCGCCCGCCGGGGCCCTGCCGGGGGCCGCGCCGCCCGCGGGATCCTCCGCGGGGGCCGCGCCCGGCGCCGGGACGTTGCCCGCCGGGGCGACCTTCTCGTCGGCGCCTCCGCCGCACGCCGTGGCCGCACCCGCGGCCAGGACGACGACGGCACACCAGGATCCGACGCGGCGCCGATCCATGCAACAGCCTCCAGGGGTTCCCGTGGCGGCGCCGGGAGGCGCCGTGTCCCGGAGTACGTTGACGCGCGCCGCGACGGCACGCCAGTCAGAACACCCCGATTCATCCGCATGAGTGAAAGCCGGTATGCAACCACCACTCGAACGGACAAGATCGACTTAACATCACTGAACCTGACGAACCGGAGCAACCCGGCGAGAAGCCCAAGGCGTCTTCACGAAGACACACGAAGACACAGGCGCGCTCCGCACCTGAACGATCCGCGGGAGGTCCCCCGTGCACCTGTCCCCCACCGACTCCGAGCCGTCGCAGCCGCGCCGTCGCACGCGCGTTTCCCGTACGACCCGCTCCGCCGTCGCGACCGCGGCGGCGGGCGCGTTCATCGCCCTGGCGCTGCTCCCGGTCACCGCCGCCCAGGCGGCCGCTCCCGCGGCCGTGACGCGCACCGTCGCCGCCGCGCCGACGGCGGAGTGCGCCGAGCCCGCCGCCGCCCCGACGTACCTGACGAACATCCGCACCGGCAGGCACGCCGGGTTCGACCGGATCGTGCTGGACTTCTCCGGGAACGTCCCGGCGTACGGGTCGATCGGCGGGCCGGACCAGCTCCAGTACTGCGGCTCCGGCCAGACCGTTCCGCTGACCGGCGCCGAGTACACCGAGATCACCACGAACGCCGCCGCGCACGACGAGAACGGCGACCCGACGTACCCCGGCCCGCGGCTCGTCTACACGCCGCACCTGGCCAAGGTGACCGGGTTCGCGGTGACCTGCGACTTCGAGGGCCACCTCAACGTCGGGTTCGCCACCAAGGCGGGCGTCACCGAGATCCACACGTTCCCGCTCACCAACCCGGGCCGGATCGTCATCGACGTCCGCTACTGACCGAACCGCGACACCGCCAGGCACCACCGATCGACCGGACCGGCCGCCCGAAGGAGCGTCACCAGGCGGCCGGTTCGGCGCGCACGAGCATGTGGACGAGCATCCACAGGGCGACCAGCCCGGCCAACCACCCCCACGCGGCGAGACGGCGCATCAGATGACCGCCCGTGACCACGCCCACGGTTCCGGTGACCCCGATCACCGGGGCGGCCAGCCACGGGAGGGTCCGGCGGACGTGCCCGCCGAGTTCGGTGCACCACCATGTGTCGGGCCCGCCGGAGCACATGTCCGAGGCCGCCTGTGCGACCCCCAGCGAGACGGTGCTGACGAGCGTGGCCGACCACATGGCCACCAGGACCACAGCCAGGACCCCGACCCGGGCTCGCTCACGCGGCGGCTCGCGGACGAACCCCCATTCGTCGACGTCCAGCTCGACGTAGCCCCCGAACCCCGGACGCCCGGCCGCGTCGGTCCACGGCTCCGCGGGCACGTGGAAGCGCTGGATCCGCTGCGTCGGACGGTAGACGGATGCGGCGGAATGCCTGGGCGGCGGTTCCCACTTCGTCATGCGCCCATAGTGGTGCGCGCCCACGCATGTCCGCGACGGCATACGCGATGTCCGGCTAAGTAGTCATCCGCCGTTCCACATCCGCGAGTTCGTCGGCGCTCAGCAGGCGCGGGCCGCCCATGCCGCAGGCGCGCACATAGACCTCGCACAGCCATTCCAGGATCCGGGTGCGTTCGAACGCCTCGTCGAGGTCCGCACCCAGGGTCACCCCTCCGTGGTTCGCCAGCAGCGCCGCGTGCCTGCCGCCGTGCAGCGCGGCGCGTACGTTGCCGGCCAACTCCGGTGTGCCGTAGGTGGCGTACTCCGCGACGCGCACGTCGTGGCCGCCGAAGAGCAGCACGTTGTAGTGGATCGCGGGCAGGGTGGTCCGCGTTGTCGACACCACGGCACCGAAGACGGAGTGCGTGTGCACGATGGCGCGCGCTTCCGGGGCGGCGTCGTACAGCGCGAGGTGCATCGGCGTCTCGGAGGACGGCGCGTGCGTGCCCTCCACGACCTTGCCGTCGAGGTCCACCACCGGGCAGTCGCCGGGCGCCATCCGGTCCAGCGGTACGCCGGTCGGCGTCACCGCCACCAGGTCGCCGTCGCGCACACTCAGGTTCCCCGAGCTGCCGACGACGTAGCGTTCGCCCACCGCGCGCCGCCCGTATGCGCACAGCTCCGCGCGCGCCTCCTCCATGAGCACGGCGGCTCCTCCGTCTTCCCTGTCGCAGGGCGGTCCGAGGGCTCGGGTGCCGGTCAGATGCCGCCGTGGCGACGATCGTACGTCTCGGGCTCGGCGTCCTCGCCGACGGTCACCCGCATCGCCTCGCCCAGACCGCGAGGCCGTGACCTGCGGCGTTCGTGTCTGGCCGCGGGATCGGCGCGCAACTCCATGACAAGAGCCACGCACAGCGCCATCATCACCACCACGAACGGCAGGGCGACGAGGATGGTGGCCTGCTGGAGGCTCTCCAGGCCGCCCGCGAGCAGCAGCACCGAGGCGACCGCGCCGATCAGCGTGCCCCAGATGACCACGATCCACGACGGGGGACGCAGCGATCCGTTGGTGGTGAGGGAGCCCAGCACCAGGGACGCGGAGTCGGCACCGGTGACGAAGTAGAGCGCCACAAGGACCATCGCCACGGTGGCGGTCAGCCCGTAGAGCGGCATCGCGTCGAGCATCGCGAACAGCGCGCTCTCCGGCCCCTCCGCGGTCTTCGTCACGAGATCGGCCTCACCGGTCTGCTGGATGCGCAGCGCGCTTCCGCCCATCACGGCGAACCACACCGTGCTGGCACCGCTCGGCACCAGGAGCACGCCGACCAGGAACTCGCGTACCGTGCGACCGCGCGAGATGCGGGCGATGAACGTGCCGACGAACGGGGCCCACGACAGCCACCACGCCCAGTAGAACACCGTCCACTTGGCCAGCCACTCGGTGCCGATGAAGGCGCCGGTCCGGGTCGCCATGTTGGTGAGGTTCTGGAAGTAGTTGCCGATGGACGACGGCAGCACGCCCAGTATGTAGACGGTCGGTCCGACGACGAACACGAAGACCATCAGCACCACGGCGAGCACGACGTTGGCGGTGCTCAGCCACTTGACGCCGCGGTGGATGCCGCTGAAGGCCGACACGACGAAGGCCGCGGTCAGCGCGCAGATGATGATGACCTCAAGGCTCTCGGTGTCCTTGACGTCCATCGTCAGGTTGAGGCCCTTGGCCACCTGGAGTGCGCCGAGGCCGAGGGAGGTCGCGGAGCCGAACACGGTCGCGAAGATGGCCAGGAGGTCGATCGCCTGTCCGGCACGGCCGTTCGCCCGCTCGCCGAGGAGCGGCACGAAGGCCGAACTGACCCGGTTGCCGCGTCCCATGCGGAAGGTGGCGTACGCGAGTGCGAGCCCGGCCACGTCGTAGATCGCCCACGGATGCAGCGTCCAGTGGAAGAGCGTGTACTGCATCGCCGCGCCCGCGGCCCCGCCGGTGCCGGCCGAGGCACCGGATCCCGGCGGCGGCGTCGCGAAGTGCTCGATGGGCTCGGCGACGGCGTAGAACATCAGGCCGATGCCCATGCCCGCGCTGAACATCATCGCGACCCACGGGAGCGTGCCGAACTCCGGCTCCTCGTCGTCCCGGCCGAGCCTGATGCGCCCGAAGCGGCTCAGCGCGAGGTAGACGGCGAGCAGCAGGAAGACGTCGGCCGCCACCACGAACAGCCAGCCGAAGTTGTCGATGACCCAGTCGAGGGCGTTCCCGGCGGTGCTGTCGAGGGAGTCCTGCGCGAACACGCCCCACAGGACCACGGCGAGGACGAGGCCGAATCCGAGCGCCGCGACGACCGGGTCCACGACGCCGCGCCCGGACGGGGACGCGGCACCGCGGGAGTCGGTCGGACCGTTCCGCTCCGTGCCGTCGTTGGTGCTGGCCACAGGACCTCTGCATCCGCTCGGGAATCAATGACTATTGCCGGTTTTGCTGCCTGTTTGGACTAATTTCATGGCAATAGTCCGCCCGTCATCGTAGGGAGTGCGGGGGATGTGGCCTTGGGGGACGCGCCGAGTGCGGGGCTTTGTCGTCGGATCGGCGGTACGCGCGGCACCGGGGTGCTCATCGGGGCGCAGCACGTGTGGTGCCGCGTGTGGGTGCGCGTGGGTGGGTGCGCGTGGGTGGGTGCGCGCGCGTTGGTGCCACGCGTGCACGCCCGCGGCTCACGCGCTCCCCGGTGCCGGACTCGCGGTAGACCGCGAGCCACGTGTGCGCGCCCGCGGCTTACGCCCCCTGCGCGTACAGGCGGGCGACGACCTCCTCGATGTCCGGTTCCAGAACCGCCACATCGCGCAGGCCGCCGAGCTGCGCCAGGCGCGCGATGAGGCCGCCCGCCGGCACGCCGTCCAGCGCGAAGACCACCCGGTGCCCCTCGTCCTCGACGCGGTCGACCTTCGCGCCTGGTACGTGCGGGAGTTCGTCGTACGGCGTGTCCAGGTCCACCACGACGCGCCGCTGCGACCCGTGGCGCGCGTGCAGCTCCGCGAGCGTCCCATCGTGTACGACGCGCCCGTGGTCGACCACGACGAGCCGCGGGCACAGGCGTTCGATGTCGGCGAGGTCGTGCGTGGTCAACATGATCGTCACGTCGCCGCCGGCCCCGAGGTCGGCGAGGAACCCGCGCAGCGCCTGCTTGCTCACCACGTCGAGGCCGATCGTCGGCTCGTCGAGGAACAGCACCTGCGGGCCGTGCAGCAGCGCCGCGGTGATCTCGCCGCGCATGCGCTGGCCCAGTGAGAGCTGTCGCACGGGCGTGTCCAGGAAGGGGTCGAGGTCGAGCAGGTCGCGGCAGGCCGCGAGGCGGTCGGCGTGCTCGGCCTCGGGGACGGCGTAGACGTACCGCAGCATCCGGAACGACTCGCGCAGCGGCAGGTCCCACCACAACTGCGAGCGCTGCCCGAAGACCACGCCGATGCGGCGGGCCAACTGCTTGCGCCGCGGCACCGGCTCCACGCCGCACACGCGCAGTTCGCCGCCGCTCGGGGTGAGAACGCCGGTCATCATCTTGAGCGTGGTCGACTTGCCCGCGCCGTTCGGACCGATGTAGCCGACGGTCTCGCCTTGTCCGACCGTCAGGTCGACACCCGCCACCGCGGCGACGGTGTGGGTGCTGCGCCGCAGGCGGCCCGCCTTGCGCTTGACGGTGAACTCCTTGCTCAGCCCGGCGGCACGGATGACCGGGGCCTCCGCGGCGGCGAGCGTGTTTTTGCCGGTGGCGGTGGCGGCGTCGGTCGTCGCGGGGGTGACTCGCGGGGTACGGCTCATGATCCTGTGCTCCTGTACTGACGGATTCCGGTACGCCACAGCAGCAGCGCGACCGCCCACGCGACCGCCGCGACGGCCGGGGTGCACCACGCCACCCACGCCGGGGTCCCGTGCGGGTCCGGGCGGCCGAGCAGGGCCAGGGCGGGCTGATACCCGGCGAAGGCGAGGCCGAGGCCGTACGCGAACACCGAGCGCAGCCACGACGGGTAGACAGTGATGGGGTACGAGCCGAACTGGCGTCCCCCGTACGTGAACGCGTTGGCCATCTCGCCCGAGTCGATCCACCAGAACGCGACCGTGGCGCCCGCAACGAAGACCGCGGAGAACAGCGCGGCGGCCGACACGGGAGCGACGACGGCGAGGACCGCGCGGGCGGGCGTCCAGTCGAGATCGGCGTACGCGAGCACCGCGACGTACAGTCCCGCGCTCTGCACCACGCGCCCGACCTTGCGGAACGGGAAGTCGGTGGCGAGCAGTTGGCCGAGCGGGCTGAGCGGGCGGACCAGGACGCCGTCCATCAGGCCCATGCGCACGTAGCGGTTGACGTCCTCGATGTTGCCGACCGCGAGATCGGCGATGTGGAAGCCGAACTCGCACAACGCGGCGATCAGCAGGGCCTCGCGCAGCGAGAACCCGCCGAGCTCCGGGGTCACGCGGAACATCACGACGATGGTCAGGATCTCCAGGACCGTGATCACCGAGGTCAGCCCGGCGTCCAGCACGAACGACAGGCGGTACTGGCTCTGACTGCGGATCTGGGCGCGTACAAGGTGCCGGTACGCCCGCGCGGAGTCACCCACCCTGTACCACCAGGCGGACGACGGCCCTGCGCTGCACGACGACGCACAGCCCGAACATCGCGGTGGCCCACGCGAGTTGCAGCAGCACCATGGCCACTGTGGTGAACCCGGACGTACGTTCGACGGCGGTGTCCAACGGGATCTGGAACATGCCGGGGAACGGCGTGCCGCACCACAGCACCCACTGGGCCCACTCGGGCAGGAAGCGCAGCGGGAAGTACGACCCGCTCAGAATGCCGACCGCGAGCGTCCACAACATGATCGGGCCGCGCACGTCCAGCAGCCAGAACGCGGACAGGTTGACGAGGTAGCGCCCGGCGAAGCTGATCAGCGTGGCGGCGGCCACCGAGATTGCGAACAGCGGGTAGGTGGCGGCGTGTTGCGGGAGGTACATGGTGTAGAAGACGAGCCCGAACAGTACGGGCACGAGCAGGCGCCCGAGCAGGGCCTGCGCGGCGCGGCCGAGGTCGGCGGCGGCGTACGCGGTCAGCGGGTCGACCGGGCGCAGCAGATCCGAGGTCACGTCACCGGCGGCGACCCGGTCGGCGAGTTCCTTCCAGTTCCACATCCACACGACGTTGAGCAGGCCTTGGCCGACCCAGACAAACGTGACCAGTTGCGCGGACGTGTAACCTCCCGGCCGCCCGCCACCGGCATCGGCGACGGCGGTCAGAACGGCGACGAGCATCGCGCCGAACACGACATTGGTGAAGACGCCCGCGACCATGGCCTGGCGGTACGTCGAGTACCGCCGGAACCCGGCGGAAGCGAGCGCCACGAAGCAGCGGACGGATTCGATCCCCCGTCCGCGAACGGACGGTTCAGTAGGTGGTCGCGGGCATGCGGCGGCAGACGGCACGACGAACTCCTCTGGCGCCGGGCACCACGAAGCACCCGACGCTCGGCGTCAGTTGGGTCGGTCGCTCTTGGTTTCGCCGCGGCGGTCCTGATACGGCAATCAGCCGCCGACCGCGCACGGCACCCCGGGCAAGGCCGTACACACTACCCGACGGCGCGACTCCGGTCGGCACGAATTCACCCCCACGTGCAACCGGACGGACGCGCCCCCACCGCGCCGCCGCTTCCCCCGACCGCCCGACCACCCCGACGACAACGCCGCAACTCAATGCGCAACCCACGCGACCCGCCCCAAATACAGTGCCCCGCCGCACCGCCCAAGACCGCGCGCGCACCGCACCCGCTGCCCCAAACGCGCGAGCGACCACGCCGCTTCCGCAATGCCCGCCCGCGCCCCCAAGCCAGCCGTCAGACCACCGACTACCTGCTAATGACCCGCACGCCACCCGCCCCCCTACGCACACGTGACAAGACCCCACCGCAGAGCCTCGACCGCCGGCGGGTCCGTCGGCGGTCGCGTGTGTTGCCGCCTCGGAGTGCTGGATCTGCTCCGGTTCTAGTCGAGGTCGTCGGGGTGGGTGCCTTCGGGGCGCACGCCCAGGCCGGGGAAGTCGACGTAGCCGCCGCTGGTCCACGCGCGGACGCGCATGCCGGAGGCGGCGGTGATGCCCCACTCGGTGAAGGCGTCCAGCAGCAGGCCGCCCGCGCGGCGGCCGTGGTCCGCGCCCGGGCGCAGCCAGACCCGACGGGACAGGCCGGGGATCCCGCCGAGTTCCAGGCGGTCCTGGCCGATGCGCAGTTCGACGGTGCGGCTCGGCCGGGCGACGTCCCCGATCACCAGCAGGATCGGCTCGATCCAGCCCACCAGCGGCAGGTCGGTGACGGCGGACGCGAGCAATTCGGGCAGCGTGACGGCGAAGTCGTCCCAGTCGCGCGGGTCGGGGCCGAACGGCAGGAACAACTCGGCGAGCGCCATGTCGGGACGACTGACACACCACGCGTACGGCAGCCCCGTGAGCCCGGGAGCGCGCGCGAACCGCCGTTGCTCCCGCGCCTCCCACAGCATCGTCGGGAACAGCTCCATCGTCAGCGCACCGCGCGCGTGGTCGCGCGCGAGCCGCAGCGTTATGGCGCGGCTGCGCCACCGCAACCACGCGCCGGGGCCGCCGCGCCACGGCGCCGGCCCCATCGCGGCGGTGACCGCGGCGACGAGGCGCGTGTGCGCGGCGTCCAGTTCGCGCTCCCGGTCGCGCGGGAATGCCGCGCCCGGCAGCCCCCACGACTCGCCGGACAAGCCGGCGCCGAAGCCGAGGTTGCGCCCCGGTCCGGAGGGCGCCGGGAGGTCGGGGCCCGGGGTGGGGACCGGTATCGGCACCTCGAAGTGCAGTGCCGGGCACGGATCAACATCCTCGGCCGGTTCCCACCGGCACAGCAGACCCGGTACGCCGGGATCCAGCTCCACAGGGTCGTGCGCCGCCGTGCGCCATGACAACGTGGCGACCACGCGCTCCAAGTCGTCGCGCGTCCACGTGCCCCAATCGGCCTCGCGGGCGGCCAGTAGTGTCCGGGTGAGGGTGTCGGCGGCAGGCATCACTGAAGCGGCCATATGGGTGATGGTGACACCACAACGGCCTTTTCGGCAGTCGCGCGTGCGAGGGACCTCGCCCGGTCGGCGCCGGCAACCGCTCTGCCGCTGGTCAGAGCCCCTGCCCCCGGATCTGCCGCACCCGCCGCCGCGACTTCGGGAATCGTCGACGGTGACGCGGCGCGGACCGGGTGGGAGACGGCTGGGAGATCAACTTCTGCGGCGCCCCTCACGACCGCCGTCCGCCCCGCCTTTGCCTTCCGCTCTGCGCTTCGGCCCGCCCGGCGCCCGCCCCGACTGCCACCCCGCCCGCGCCTTCCTCGGCAACGGCCTCGGCCCGATCGGTTGTGTCCTAACGCCGTCCAGCGCGCCCGCGGAGCATCCGGCAAGCCGGGAACCACCCGGCGCAAGGGCCGCCCAACAGCGCTCTCAGACTTCGCGTTCCCGGCCCAAGTCCTGTTGCGGTGCGTTGTTGAGCTCGGCCATGACCTGCGCCTGATAGACCAGTTCGCTCATCTCCCGCTCGGAGTCGCCGGCCGCCCGGGCAGCGTTGGCCGCGGCCGGCGGCGCCGCCGCGGCGCTGACGCCGTCGTGGGTCTCGTGCGAGACGCCCTCCCATTCCGCCATGGGCACGGCAAATCGGTGGAGGCGTGCCGTGGCAAGGGTGTGGTCAGAGAACGCCGCGCTCGGGGTACTGCCCGCTCGGGGTGACGATGGTGCCGGCCTTGCCCGCCAGGATGTCCGCGGCCTGCTCCAGCGACCCGATCGCCGCCATGTCGCCCGTCATCTCCACGAAGTGGCAGACGGCGTCGACCTTGGGACCCATGGACCCGGCCGGGAAGTCCTCGCCGCGCAGGATCGCGGGAGTGGCGTTCGGGATCTCCTCGGCCTGCGGCGTACCGAACCCCCGCATGACGCGCGGGACGTCGGTGAGCAGCAGGAGTGCGTCGGCGTCCAGCGCCTCGGCGAGCAGGGACGCGGTGAGGTCCTTGTCGACGACGGCCTCGACACCGACGAGTTGGCCGAGTTCGTTGCGCATGACCGGTACGCCGCCGCCGCCCGCGCACACCGCGATGGCCCCCGAGTTGAGGAGCTGGCGGATCAGCCGCGTCTCGACCACCCGGCGCGGCCGGGGCGAGGGGACGACGCGGCGCCAGTACTGCCCGTCCTGCTTGACGGTCCAACCGCGCTCGGAGGCCAGCGACTTGGCCTCGCCCTCGTCGTAGACGGGGCCGACGAACTTGGTCGGGTTGTCGAACGCGGGGTCCGCCGCGGACACGAGCGTCTGGTTGATCAGCGCGCACACCTGGCGTCCCGGCAGCGCGTTCTGCAAGGACTGGAGCAGCCAGTAGCCGATCATCCCCTGCGTCTCGGCGCCGAGGACGTCGAAGGGGTACGGGATGGTCAACGACTTGTCTGCGGCGGATTGCAGGGCGAGGACGCCGACCTGTGGGCCGTTGCCGTGCGTCACCACGAGCTCGTGTTCCTCGGCCAGCGGGGCCAGGGACTTGACCGCCTTGCGGATGTTGGCGAGTTGGATGTCCGCGTCGGGCTTGTCCCCACGCTGGAGCATCGCATTTCCGCCGAGGGCGACGACAACGCGCATGATGTTCGCTTCCCTTCTGGGGACAACGGACCCGGAACGGCCGGACCGGTTGGCAGGGCCGGGTTGCAGGGCCGGGTTTGCACGGCCGGCTTGCGGGGCCGGGTTTGCACGGCCGGCTTGCGGGGCCGACTTGCAGGGCCCGGACTGCACCTGATTTGCCAATGGATGCTGATAAATCAGACACGGTTTGGCTGGACGCGGTGGCGTCCGGTGGAACGCGTACGCCCGGCCTCCCGAGCCGGAGCCCGGGCGTACGCGGCTACCGGGGCTGTCAGTCGCCGAGCGTCGCGACCATGATCGCCTTGATGGTGTGCAGGCGGTTCTCCGCCTCGTCGAACACGATCGAGAAGTCCGCCTCGAAGACCTCGTCGGTGACCTCAAGGGCTTCCATGCCGGTCTTCTCGTAGATGTCCTCGCCGACCTTGGTGTGCCGGTTGTGGAAGGCCGGCAGGCAGTGCATGAACTTGACCTTGGGGTTCTCGGTCGCCTTCACCACGTCCATGTTGATCTGGTACGGCTTGAGCAGCGCGATGCGCTCGTCCCAGACCTCCTTGGGCTCGCCCATCGAGACCCACACGTCGGTGTAGAGGTAGTCGACGCCCTTGACGCCCGCCTTGACGTCCTCGGTGTGCGTGATCGTCGCGCCCGTCTTGGCCGCGATCTCCTTGGCCTTGGCGATGATCGCGTCGTCGTTCCACAGGGTCTTCGGGGCGACCATGCGCACGTCCATGCCCAGCATCGCCGCGGTGATCATGAGCGAGTTGCCCATGTTGTTGCGGGCGTCGCCGAGGTACGCGAAGGAGACGTGGTGCAGCGGCTTGTCCGAGTGCTCCTTCATGGTGAGCATGTCGGCGAGCATCTGGGTGGGGTGCCACTCGTCGGTGAGGCCGTTCCACACCGGGACGCCCGCATACTTGCCGAGTTCCTCGACGTACTCCTGCTTGGAACCGCGGTATTCGATGCCGTCGTACATGCGGCCCAGGACGCGCGCGGTGTCCTTCATCGACTCCTTGTGGCCGATCTGCGAGCCGGTCGGGTCGAGGTAGGTGACGTTGGCGCCCTGGTCGTGCGCCGCCACCTCGAACGCGCAGCGCGTGCGGGTCGAGGTCTTCTCGAAGATCAGCGCGATGTTCTTGCCCTTGAGGCGCTTCTGCTCGATGCCGGCGTACTTGGCGGCCTTGAGGTCGGCGGCGAGGTCGATCAGGAACCTGAACTCCTGGGGCGTGAAGTCCAGTTCCTTGAGAAAGTTGCGGTGACGCAGGTTGAAAGCCATGTCTCCAGTGTTTCTCTTCGTGCGGTCGGGCGGATCGGGGGGTCAGGCGACCGGGTCGCGCTCCACGGGGCAGCTCATGCAGCGCGGTCCGCCGCGTCCCCGGCCCAGTTCGCTGCCGCGGATGGTGACGACCTCGATGCCGTTCTTGCGCAGGAACGTGTTGGTGGTGACGTTGCGCTCGTAGGCGAAGACCACGCCGGGCTCGACCGCGAGCACGTTGCAGCCGTCGTCCCACTGCTCGCGCTCCGCGGAACGCACGTCCTGCGTGGCGGTCAGGACGTTGATGCTGTCCAGGCCGAGCGCGCGGGCGATGGCGTTGTGCATGTCCTCGGCGCGGTGGTCGCTGACCTTCAGCTCGTCGTCGCCGTCCCCCGGCTCGATGGTGTACGAGGGGAGCATTCCCATGCCGGCGTACTTGGTGAACGTCTCGCCGTCGAGCATCGTCATGACCGTGTCGAGGTGCATGAACGCGCGCGCCTTCGGCATGCGCAGCGCCACGACCTTCGTCGCCGACCCCTTGTCGAACAGCGAGCGGGCCAGCGCCTCGACGCCCTGGGGCGTGGTGCGCTCGCTCATGCCGACCAGCACCGCGCCGTTGCCGATGACCAGGACGTCGCCGCCCTCCATGGTGGCGGGGTACGAGGACTGCCCCGGATTCCACACGTTGAAGTCGCCCTTGGCGAACATCGGGTGATAGTTGTAGATCGCCTCGAAGTGCACGGTCTCGCGGCGGCGCGCGGGCATCTGCATCGCGTTGATCGTGACACCGTCGTACACCCACGCCGAGGTGTCGCGCGTGAACAGGTGGTTCGTCACCGGCGTGACGACGAAGTCGTCCAGGTCCATCGTGTGGAACGCAACGCTGAGCGGCTCCTCGATGTGGTCCAGGACCTCGCGCTTGGTGATGCCGCCGATGAGGTGGGTGACCAGGGTGTCGGTGTCGAAGTTCTCGAACAGGCCGCGCAGTTCGTCGACGGCGAGCAGGCCGTACGCGCGCTCGTCGAAGACCCGGTCGAGGATCAGCTTCTTGGCGGCCGGCTCGCCCCCCACGGTGTCGCGGAGGAGTTCGGCGAAGAGGTAGACCGTGATGCCGCGGTCCCGCAGCGCGTCGGCGAACGCGTCGTGCTCCTCGCGGGCCCGCTTGACCCACAGGACGTCGTCGAAGAGCAGTTCGTCCTTGTTGGTCGGGGTCAGCCGCTTGAGCTCCAGGTCCGGTCGGTGCAGGATGACCTGCTTGAGCCGCCCGGTCTCCGACTGGACGTTGAAACCCATGGAACCTCCTTGGCAGTGCGGGGGTTTCCCGCGGTTTTCCGGGCCGCCGCGCTGGTGGCGCGGCGGGTGTCACTTGGCGGACCCGCGCTCGGGGCCGTCGCTGGGGAACGTGCCGACCGCGTTGCCGGACGCGTCGTGCATGACCTCGTTGGGCCCGTACTCGCCGCGCGCCGCCTTGACCCAGATGTAGACCGGGATGCCGACCAACAACAGGATCAGACTCTTCAGGACCGCGTCGGCGCCGGAGCCGTAGACCATCCAGATGGTGAACGCCAGGCCGACGATCGCGACGGTGAGGTCCCTGGCCAGCTTGCCCCGGCTGACCGCCCGCTCGCGGGTGACCAGCCAGAAGAGCTGGGCCGCGGCCGAGAACAGGTACGGGATGACGGTGGTCACCGTGGCCAGCAGCAGGATGTCCTCGAACGCGTCCTCGGACCACAGGTAGTTCATCGCCATCACGATGATGGTCAGCGTGGTGCCGATGATGATGCCGACGTATGGCACTCCGTTGCGCATCCGGGTGAACGCCTTGGGGAACATCCCGTCGCGGGCCGCCGCGAACGGCATCTCGGCCACCAGCATGGTCCAGCCGTTGAGTGCGCCGATGCCGGAGATGATGGCCATCGCGGCCATCGCGCCGCCCCACATGCTGCCGCCGAACATGTTGTTGAGCGCGTCGGAGAACGGCGCGGTGGAGTCGACCAGTTCACCGTGCGGGACGGTGCCCATGATGGCGATGGTGGACAGCATGTAGACGGCGGCGCAGGCGAGGCAGCCGTAGACGGAGGCGCGCGCCACGTTGCGCTCGGGGTCGCGCACCTTCTCTGCGGCGATCGCCACGGCCTCGATGCCGGAGTACGCGAAGACCACCAGCGCGGCCGAGGTCTGGAGGGCGTCCAGGAAGTCGCCGCCGCTCGCGTTGAACGGGCCGAAGTTTGCGCCCTTGATGAAGAACAGGCCCACGACGGCCACGAAGATCAGCGGGACGAACTTGAGGATCGTGGTGATCAACTGGAAGGCGCCCATGTTCTTGACGCCGGACAGGTTGATCAGTGCGGGGACGGCCAGGCCGACGAGGGCGATGAGGATCTTGCCCACCGTGCTGTCCCAGTGCAGGAAGTAGTTGACGTAGCCGACCCACGCGACGGCGATGCCGGCGTTGCCGATCCAGGCGGTCAGCCAGAAGGACCAGGCGGTGAGGAAGCCGGCGAACTCGCCGAAGGCGTCGCGGGCGTACGCGTACGGGCCGCCGGACGCCGGGATGCGGGCGCCGAGCTTGCCGAAGATCATCGCGATGAGGATCGCGCCGATCGACACCAGCCCGAACGCGAGGATGGAGACCGTCCCGTACTGCGCCAGGGTGGCGGGGAGCAGGAAGATCCCGGTCCCGATCACGCCGCCGATGACGAGGGCGGTGGCCTGGGCGAGTCCGAGTGACCCGGTGGGATCCGGCCCGGCACCCTCCGGTGCGGTCGCGCTGCTCGGCGCGCTGGACGGAGCCGGTGCCTGGCTCATCGCGTTCCTCCTCGGGCCCATGTACCAAGAGACCAATAAGTCCCTTTTATTGGGCTATGCCAGATTACTGGCACTCCCGCTGTCTGCGATCCGTCTCCTCCAGTCGGGCGGAACCCGGACGCGGAAGTCGCGAATCGGCGAAGCCCCCGACCCTTTGCATTCGGGACGTTAGGCATAAAAAGGACAGATGACGCCAACGGCGCTGCTGATACCCACTTCTGGTGGTGCATCACTCCTGGCGGGACCGGGATTTTCCGCCAGTCGGGTGACGGACCGTCCGTCATTTGCCGAGGGGCCGGGCCGGGGGGGGGGGGGGGGGGGGGGGGGGGGGGGGGGGGGGGGGGGGGGGGGGGGGGGGGGGGGGGGGGGGGGGGGGGGGGG
>NZ_JBPKBH010000023.1:62511-88470 GCF_051388915.1 Yinghuangia sp. YIM S09857
GGGCGGTCAGGGGGACGGATGGCGGACCGCGTCGGCCGGGGAGGCGGAGGCGCGGTGTCACAGGTGCGGCGTCAGAAGGTGCGGGTCAGAAGGTGTGGTGTCGGAGGCGCAGTATCGGAGACGCAGGGTCGGAGGCGCGGTGTCAGAGGCGCGGGTCGACCGGCTCCGATTCCAGGGCCAGGACGGCGAACACCGGTTCGTGGACCCGCCACAATGCCTCGCCGCGACTCAGCCGTCCGAGGGATTCGAGCCCCAACGCGTGCTCGCGCAGCGCGAGCGAGCGCTTGTGCCCGAGGTGTCGGCCGCGCAGCCGGTCCAGGTGGTGCGGCTCGCCGTAGTCCGGCCCGTAGATGATGCGCAGGTACTCCGCCCCCCGGACCTTGACCCCCGGCTGCACCCGCGAGCCGGCACCCCGTGCGGCCTCCCCCGCCAGCGGCTTCACGACCATGCCCTCGCCGCCCGCCGCGGTCAGTTCCTCCCACCACGCCACGCCCGCGGCGACCTGCTCGTCGTCGGTCACGTCGACCACGAGCCGGGCCGTGGGAGCCAGCAGCCCGGACGCGTCGGCGGCCACCAGCCGGTCGGCCATCGCCAGGTGCCAGTCGTGGCCCTGGCCGGTGAACTCCTTGCCGCGTGCGGCGAGCACCTGGAACGGCGCGAAGCGCAGGCCGTCGAGGCCGTCCACCGGCCAGCAGTAGCGGCCGTACGCCTCGGTGAACGCCCGCGCGTTCGCCTCGCGCCGACCCGTGGCGACGGCCAGGTCGGCCACGTCCACCCCGCGTGCCGCCGCCCGGGCCAGCGCCCCGGCGGCCTCCGGGAGCGCGGCGGTCGCCGCGGCCCCCACAGCCGCGTACTGCCGTCGCAGCAGCTCGACCGCCTTCGCCGACCACGGCATCAGCTCGGCGTCGAGCAGCAGCCAGTCGGTGTCCAACTCCTCCCACAGCCCCGCCGCGTCGACCGCGGCCCGCAGCCGGGCGAGGAAGTCCTCGGTCAGCTCCGGCGTCGCGAGGAAGGAACGGCCGGTCCGGGTCCACAGCGCACCGGTGCCCTCGTTCACCCCGAACGCGCTCTTGGCCGCGTCGTTGTCCCGGCACACCAGGGCGACCGCGCGCGAGCCCATGTGCTTCTCCTCGCACACGACCCCGGCCACGCCGTCCGCGCGGTACTGCTCGAACGCCTTCGCGGGGTGTTCGAGCAGACCGGGCACATCCGACGTCGCGCACGGCGCCATCGTGGGCGGCAGGTAGACCAGCCACTTCGGGTCGATCGCGAAGCGGCTCATGATTTCCAAGGCGGCAGCGGCGTTCTCGCCACGGACCATGACACGTCCGGCGGTCTCCGTCTCCACCACCCTGCGGCCCATCGGGTCGTCCGGAACCAGGACGTCCGCGAGGTCGAGCGGACGGCCGTCCCGGCCGCCGGGCGCCTCGGACTTGAGCGGCCGCACCGGTTCGTACCAGACCCGCTCCGCCGGGACGGCGACCAACTCGCGCTCCGGGTAGCGCAGCGCGGTCAGCTCGCCGCCGAACACACACCCGGTGTCCAGGCAGATCGTGTTGTTGACCCACTCGGCGCGCGGCATCGGCGTGTGGCCGTAGACCACCATCGCGCGGCCGCGGTACTCCTCGGCCCACGGGTAGCGGACCGGCAGACCGTACTCGTCCGTCTCGCCCGTCGTGTCGCCATACAGCGCGAAGCTGCGCACCCGGCCGGACGTGCGGCCGTGGTACTTCTCCGGCAGACCCGCGTGCGAGACGACAAGGCGCCCCTCATCGAGCAGGTAGTGGCTGACCAGCCCCTCGCAGAACTCCGCGACCTCGGACCTGAACTCGTCGGACTCGCCCTCCAGTTGCTCCAGCGACTCCTTGAGCCCGTGCGTCACGCTCACCTTGCGGCCCTTGAGCGCGCGCAGCAGTTTGTTCTCGTGGTTGCCCGGCACGCAGACCGCGTGGCCCGCGCGCACCATGCCCATGACGAGGCGCAGCACACCGGGGGTGTCCGGACCGCGGTCGACCAGGTCGCCGACGAACACGGCGGTCCGGCCGTCGGGCGGCACCGCGTCGACCGGCCGTCCCGCGTCGTCGCGCACGACCTCGTACCCCAGCCGGCCGAGCAGCGCCTCCAACTCCGCGCGGCAGCCGTGGATGTCGCCGACGACGTCGAACGGCCCGGCCAGGTGCCGCAGGTCGTTGTAACGCTTCTCGTACGCGATGACCGCGTCGTCGATCTCCGCGACGCCGCGCAGGTGGTGCACCTTGCGAAAGCCCTCGCGCTGGAGGTGCCGCAGCGACCGGGTCATGTCCTTGCGCTGGCGGGTGATGACGTTGCGCGGGAGGTGCGCGCGGTCCGGGCGCTCGGCGTTGCGCTCGAAGCACGTCTGCTCGGGCACGTCGAGGACGATCGCCACCGGCAACACATCGTGCTCGCGGGCGAGTTGCACGAGCTGGGCGCGGGCGCCCTGCTGCACGTTGGTCGCGTCGACCACGGTCAGGCGTCCGGCGGCGAGCCGCTTGCCGGCGACGTGGTGCAGCAACTCGAAGGCGTCCTTCGAGGCCGCCTGGTCGTTCTCGTCGTCGGCGACCATGCCGCGGAAGAAGTCCGAGGACAGCACCTGGGTGTGCCTGAAGTGGGTGCGCGCGAACGTGGACTTGCCCGAGCCGGTCGTGCCGACAAGGACGACGAGACAGAGGTCGGGGATGGCGACGGGGTTCATGCGGGCACTCCCTCGGACTCGTCCTTGTTCACGTCGTTCGCGCGTACGTCCGCGCTGCGGCCGGGCTCGGTGCCGTGTCCGGCGGGCGGTTCGGGCGGCGCCTCGGTGAACACCGCCATCTGCGTGGGCGGGCCCACCTCGGGGTCGTCGTCCCCCACGGGGGCGAACTCGACGCGGTAGCCGAAGCGTTCGCCGACTCCCCGGGCCCACTCGCGGAACCGCGTGCGGTCCCACTCGAACCGGTGGTCGCCGTGCCGCATGGTCCCCGCGGCCAGCCCGTGGCCGCCCTCCTCCTCCGGCGCGTAGCGCACGTTGTACTCGACGTTGGGGGTCGTCACCACGACCACTCCGGGCCGCGCCGAGCCGAACACCGCGTACTCCAGCGCGGGCAGCCTCGGCTCGTCCACGTGCTCGATGACCTCGGACAGCACCGCCGCGTCGTAACCGCCCAGCCGGGTGTCGGTGTACGTGAGCGCCCCCTGCATCAGCCGCACCCGGGCGCGCTGCCGCTCGCCCATGCGGTCCAGGTGCAGCCGCCGGGCCGCGATGCCGAGCGCCCGCACCGAAACGTCGACGCCCACGACCTCGGTGAACCGGGGTTCCTTCAACAGGTCGCCGAGCAGCTTGCCGTCCCCGCACCCGAGGTCCAGCACGCGCGCGGCGCCGGCCGTGCGCAGCGCGTCCAGGATGGCGTTGCGCCGGTGCGCGGCCAGCGGGACGCGCACCGGCCGTTCGGCCTCCTGCGGCACGTCGCCTACCGGGTCGGGCGCCTCCTCCGGCACGGCGTTGTCCAGATCCTCGGCCATGGCGTCGTCGACCTCGGCCAGGCGCTCCAGCGCCGTCCGGGTCAGCCCGGGACGCCGCGACAGGTAGCGCCGGGTGATCTCGGTGCGCTCCGGGTGCCCCGCGAGCCAGCCGTCACCGGCGCGGAGCAGCTTGTCCACCTCTTCCGGCGACACCCAGTAGTGCTTCGCGTCGTCCAGCACGGGCAGCAGCACGTACAGGTGCCGCAGCGCCTCGCCGACTCGGAGTGCCCCGGTGAGGCGGAGCCGGAGGTACCGCGACTCGCCCCACTCCGGGAAGCGGGCGTCCAGGGCCACCGGCTCCGTCTCCACCGTCCAACCAAGCGGCTCGAACAGCGAACGCACCATCGCGGCACCGCCCCGGGACGGCAGCGCGGGCACCGTCACCTCCAGCGGCCATGCCTCGTCGACCAACTCGGGCCTGGCATCGCAGCGCCCCTGCATCGCGGTCCGGAACACCGAGCCGAGCGCGACCGCCAGCAGGGACGACGCGGCGTAGGGCCGGTCGTTCACGTACTGGGCCAGCGCGAAGTCCGGCGAGGCGCCCGCCTTGCGGCTGCCGCGCACCAGGGCGATCGGGTCAACGTCCAGGAGCAGCGCCGCCTCGCACCGCTCCTCGGTCGCCTCCGGGTAGAACACATGGGCAGTGCCGTGCGAGACCCCGAACCGCTGCGCCTTCTCCGGATGCTTGTGCAGGAGAAAGCCGAGGTCAATAGCCGGTCGTCGCGTCGTCGCAAGAGTCAGGAACACCCGGACGAGTATGTACAGTGCGGCAGCCCACGGACTACCGGGTTTCCCCTCACGACGGCTCCTGCCCATGCGCCCTCACCTCTCGTCGTCCGGAACCGCGAAGGCCGCCTCCAACGGTGGGAACATCGCGCGTGCGTCCTCGCCGGCGAACCACAGGCTCACCACGAAGGCCGACATGGCCTCCAGATACCGCGCCCGGCTCAGGCCGCCTGCGTGCACCGGGGCGAGGCCGAGGTCGGACACCAATACCGCCACTCGCTGAACCGCAGCGGCATCGTCGCCGCAGAGCGGCACGGCCAGGCGGCGACCCTCGAATATGCGGTCCTCGGACTGCCAGACCTCCGCCGCGCACAGGTTGAACGCCTTCACCACGTGCGCCCCCGGGGCGAGCGCCGCCACCCGCTCGGCAAGCGCCTCCTCGCTCAGGACGAAGGCCAACGGGCCTTCCTTCGCGGCCTCGTCGGGGGCGAAGGCATTGGTGCAGTCGACCACCACGCGGTCGACAAGAAGCTTGTCGGCCGCCCCTCCGGCCGCGAGGACGTCGGCGACCGCGGCCGCCGGAACGGCGAGCAGCAGGGCCTCCCCGAACTCGGCCGCCTCGCGCAGAGTCCCGCCGCGAACCGTGCCGCGGGCCGGCCGACCCGCCGCCGCTCCCGACAGCCCTTCCTCGGTCCCGCTGGTGCTGCGGCCGGGAAGATTTACCAGCTCCCGGTGTCCCTTCCCGGTCACGGCACCGGACAGGGCGACCGCCTTGTCGACGTCCCGCGCGCCGACGAACACGTCGTGCCCCGCCGCCGCCCATCCGGCCCCGAGTGCACCGGCCATCTGCCCCGCACCGAGAATTCCCACACGCATGCTGGATCAGCTCCTCGTCGTTGTCGTATTGGGCGTCCGGAAGGTCGTCCGGCACCCGGCAGAAAACGTAGGCGGGCCGAAGGGCACCTCCGGGTGCGCAACGGCTCGGGCAGGATCGAGCACATGTCCGAGCCCACGACGCACCTGGTCGAGTACGACCCCTACGGAGCCTTCGAGGCGGACTGCCCCGCGCGGTTCGCCACCGAGCTGTTCGCCAACACCTGGCTGCCGGTGATCGTGTACGTCCTCCGCGACGGTCCGATGCGACCGGGCGAGCTGCGCACCGCCATCGGCGGGATCAGCCAGAAGGTCCTGACGCAGACCCTGCGCCGTATGGAACGCCTGACCCTGGTCACCCGGCGCCGATACGCGGAGGCCCCGCCCAGGGTCGAATACGAACTGACGCCCGCCGGACGCGACTTGCTGGCCCCCATCCTCGCCCTGGGGGTCTGGGCGGATCGGCATGGAGCGGCCGTGACCGCGGCCATGGACCAGGAGGACTCGGAGGACTCCGAGGGACCGGTGGACGAGTCCACGCGGATCGACGGAGCCGGGCGGGAGGGCGAAGCCCCGTAGGTGGACGAAGCCGCGCGGGTGGATGAGGCACTCACCGTGGGCGAGACCGCGCGGGAGGGCGATGCCGCACAGCTCCACAGGTCCGAGCACGACGCGGTCTCGGACCTCCTGGCGGAGCGGCCGTCAGCACACATGGTCCGGTCCCGCTGACCCCGGCTCCCCGCGCCGCGGGAAGGGGATGATTTTGGCCCCTCCCTGCCCACCTCCACCGGCCCCGGGCGCGGTGCCTCTCCCGGGTGCGGGCGCGGTCCGGCTCACGGGCGCGGCTGCCGGTGCGGCTGCCGTTGCGGCGCGGCGACGGTGGCCGCGCAGGCGTTCGCACTGGGGGCAGTCGAAACGCACCGGCGCCTCGGCCGCGAGCAGCAGCCATGGGTCGACCGGCGAATCCGGGAACCAGGTCGCGGCCTCCTGCACGGCGCGCAGCCGGACCAGGGCGTGGAAGGCGTGTTCCCACGCCGTCCGGCACTGCCTGCGGGCGGTGGCGTCGAGCGTCACCGCCGCCGTGCCTCGACTCGGTCCCGAGGACGACGGTGTGGCACCACCTTGGGCCAGCCCGCGCATGACCCGCACGGTCCGGCCCAGCAGCCGGGTCACGGTGCTCACCGGATACAGCAGCACCTCCTCCACCGGCCCCGCCCACGCCGCGCCACGGCGGAGTCTCGCGGGCATCACCCCCTCGATCAGGGCAATGGCAACCCGGAGTTCCTCGGTCGCGCGGCACAGGCACCCGGCACGCCCGGGATCCGCACGCCACGATTCGACGGCCCGCAGCGTCATGCGGAGTGCGCGCGAGGCCGCGACCAGGCACTGTCCCGTGGTCGTCGCGACGGCCAATTCGTCGTCCAACTCGGCCGCAGCCGACGTACCCCGCGATCGGGCACCGTCCTTTCCCGCGCCGCCAACGCCCGCCGCCGGAACGGCCGCATGCGTCGTGCACCGCGGCGCACCCCGGCCCACCGGTCGACCCGCCGACCGGGTCACCGGACGGGCCGACCGCCGCGTCGAAGCAGGCGCCGAGACACGTGCCGAAGGCCGGACCGAGGAACGAACCAGGGTCGGGTGCGAAGACAGGAGCCGCGGCTCGGCGTGCTCCTCCGACTCCCCCGAGAGTCGCGCGTGCGGCGGCGTCTGCCGCTCGGCCTCCCACCGCGGTTCCGGCAGCGCCGGGCCCTCGGGCCGGTCCACGGGCGGGTGTTCGGTCGACGGCACGGTCGGCCGGGCGAGGGATCCGGCGACGGGTCGGGTCAGGGCGGCATCGGTCATGGCTGGGCTCCGTTCGGGGACCGGCGCCGCGTGATCGACGCCGTGCCTCAACCGTCGCCCGAGTCCGGTTCCGGATGAGCCGCCCGAAGCGATTCTGTGGATAAACCCGAGCGGTAACACCCTTAAGAGTGAAGGGTGTTCGAGCAGTTTTCCGAGTTGTCCACAGATCCCGCGGGAGTGGGCTTGGGGACCGGTCCCGGACGGGCATCATGCGGCAATGAGCGCACGAGAGCTGTTGCGGACCCTGTCGGTATTCGCCGACGCCCTGCCCGGTTTCGCGGCCGAGGCCGCCGCCGCGGAACCGACCGACCAGTTCCTGGCCTGGCTCGCCGAAGCCGTCGAAAGCGGCGTGGCACGACCGCAACTCATGACCCTGGCCACCGTCGACGCCGACGGATTCCCCGACGCACGCACCCTCGCCGTCCGCGAGGTGGACGGCACCGGGTGGTGGTTCGCGACGGACGCCACCAGCCCGAAGTCCGCGCAGATCGCGGCCGTGCCCCGCGCGGCCCTGGTCTTCTCATGGCCCGAGCAGGGCCGCCAGGTCAGGGTGCGCGGCACCGTCGGCCGGGCGGAACGGCGGGCCTGCGCCGCGGACTTCCTGATGCGCCCGCCGGCAGCTCGGGCGGCCTCCCACGTCGGGCGGCAGAGCCGCACGCTGCGCGACACCGCCGAGATGGACCGGGCCTTCGTCGAGGCCCGTGAACGCGTCGCGGCCCAGCCGGAGCGGATCGCCGAGACGTACGTGCTCTATGTCGTACGCCCGCTGGCCGTCGAGTTCTGGCAGGGCCGCACCGACCGCAAGCACACGCGGCTGCGCTATCAGCTCGCGGAAGGAGCGTGGGAGCGTGAGTTCTTGTGGCCTTGAGCATGCCCGCGGGCCAGTTCGAGGATGCGGTCGACCGGCCACTGGTCGTAGGCGTGCGTCCCGTGCATCGCGGCGAAGATCCGGCCGTCCGGCGCGATCAGGAAGTCGGCGGGCAGCCCGAGGCGTCCGCCGTGCGGCGTGGAAGCCGGAGCGCGGTCCCTGCCGGTGGCGATCCGGGGGAGCGAGCGCGCCACGGAACGCAGGATCGGCAGCCACGCACGCGGGCTCAGCAGCGACCGCCGCGCCGACTCGACGCCGAATTCGCGATACAGGCGCTTGTCCGGATCGGCGACCACGGCAAAGGGCAAATCCGCCACGTGCCGGCGCAGTTCGTCCGCGGGCGAGTGGAAGACGACGACCTCGGTCACCCCCGCCGCGGTGATCTCGCCGTGCCGCCGCACGATCGACCGCAGATGGAGGTTGCACACCGGACAACCCGCGAACCGCCGGAACTGGAGGTGCACGAGCCGCGTCGGGTCGGGCACCGCGACCACCGCGTCCGCACCGCCGTCGCCGGACACGACCGGCAACTCCCGCGCGGCGACAACGCTTCCCACATCCATGGACCTGTGCCTGGAGCCGGAGCCCATCGTTCCTCCTTCGTAAGCGTGCAACGTACGCTTACGAAGTTATGAGCGTACCTTGTACGCTGTCAACCCATGCCTCGACCACGCTCCCTCACCACGCCCCAGATCGCCGGCGCCGCACTCCGGGTCCTCGACCGCGACGGCCTCCAAGGCCTCACGATGCGCGCCGTCGCGACCGAACTCGGCATGGGCACGATGTCCGTCTACCGCTACGTGGCCGACCGCGCGCAACTGGAAGCGCTGGTCGTCGACCACGTGCTCACCGGCGTCGACACCTCGGTGCCCGATGTCCGAGCGCGGCACCGGCAGATCGCCGAGCTGGCCGACCGCGTCCGCACCGCGGTCGGCACCCACCCCGCCGTGGTGCCGCTCATCCTGGCGCACCGGCACACCTCACCGGCGTCGATGCGCTGGGGGAACACCGTGCTGGGCATCCTCGCCGACGCCGGGCTCGGACCGGCCGAGCGGGTCATGGCGTTCCGCGCGCTGGTCGCGTACGTCTTCGGGGCGCTCCAGGTCGAGCACTTCAGCCCGCTCGCGGGGACAGGCACCACGGCCCTCGCCACCCTCGACCCCGCCGACCACCCGCACCTGGCCTCGACCGCCCGCGAAGCCCAGGGCATCGGCCCCGAACGGGAGTTCCGCGGCGGCCTCGACCTGCTGCTGCGCGGCCTCGACCTCTGAGCCGCGGGCGCACCCCCGCAAGGACGCCGCCGAGTGCTCCCGGATGCCGCCGGATGCCAGGCCCCGTCCCAAAACAAGGGAGCAAAACAGGGGAGTTCGACAAGCCCATGGCTCGCGGGCGGGCGAGCGACGACCCGCGGGCCGGCCGCGCTCAGCGCTGCTTCGGCGCCGGCTCCAGGACGGCCACGCACTCCACGTGGTGCGTGTTCGGGAAAAGATCGAACGCGCGCAGACCGCGCAGACGGTAGCCGCGCTCGGCGAAGTACTTGAGGTCGCGGGCCAGCGCGGCCGGGTCGCACGCGACGTACGCGATGCGCCGCGGCGTCAGGCGCGCGATGCGCTCCACCACCGTGCGACCCGCCCCGGCCCGCGGCGGGTCCAGCACGACGACATCCGCACGCCGCAGGAAGCCCGGGCGGGTCAGGACGCGTTCCACCTTGCCGACCTCGAAGCGCGCGCCCGGGGTCTCGCGCAGGTTGTGCCGGGCGTCCTCGATCGCCTCGCGCGAGGACTCGACGCCGATGACCGTGTCGCTGTCGGCGAGCCGCTCCGCGATGGCCCCGGCGAACAGCCCGACTCCGCAGTAGAGGTCGAGGGCCACGTCTCCCGGACGCGGCTCCAGCCCGTCCAGGACCGCGCTCACGAGGGTGTCCGCAGCCGCGGGGTGTACCTGCCAGAAGCCGTTGCCCGACACACGCCACGTCCGGCCCGCCGCCACCTCGCGCACACCCGCGCGCCCGTGCACGCGCTTGACCCGACCCTTGTCGTCGGCCCGCAGCACCGACACGGGACGGTCCAGTTCGACGATCGGCATGCGGCCGTCGTGCTCGGCGGGCGTGACGACCACGGCCCGGTCCAGGGAACCGCTCGCCGCGATCGCCTCCACCGACGCGACGCCGGTCCAGTCGCGGCGCTCGATGCCCAGTTCCTCGACGCCTGGGGCCGCGATGGCGCAGGCGTCCACCGCCTCCACGTCGTGTGAACGGTGCCGCCGCAGCCCGGCGGCGCCGGTGGCCGGGTCGACCGCGAACTGCACGCGAGTACGCCAGCCCAGGCCCTCCGGGAAGCCCGGCGGACCGGCGACCGCCTCCACCTCGACGTCCGGCTCCAGGCCCGCGAGCCGCCGCAACTGCTCCTCGACCACGACGGCCTTGAGGCGACGCTGAGCGGCGGGCGTCGCGTGCTGCCAGTCGCAGCCGCCGCAGCGGCCGGGCCCGGCGTACGGGCAGGCCGGCTTCACCCGATCGGGCGAAGCGTCCAGGACCTCGACGACATCCGCGCGCAGGAACCGCGACGTGGCCGTGCCGTCGGTGACCTCGACAACGGCCCGCTCCCCCGGCAGCCCGTGGCGGACGAACAGCACGCGCCCCTCGTGGCGGGCCACGCAGTGGCCCCCGTGGGCGACCGGGCCGATCTCCACCTCGTACCGGGTCCCGACCAGGGACTCGGCCTTCTCGGCGGCGGCGTCGTCGCCGGCGGGCTTCGATCCTGCGGATCCCAGGGGTCGCGACGTGGGCACGGAACTCCTCGCAAACGGCGGCACGACGGCCGCACACGCAAACCGGCAAGCGGGAACCGGACAGCGGAAGGGAACAGACGGTCAAGGGCGGCGGGCCGTCGAACGGCCCCGCCGCAGCCAACACGACGCGGACCGCACAACCCCCGCGCACGACCTCCCAGCCTACGGCGTCCAGCCCCGCACCCGACGCCACAGGCGAGCCCGCGCAGCGAGGGAGGCCCGCCCGCTGTCCGCCCTCGCACCCTCCTGAGGCCGAACCGCACAAAAAGGCACGCTCAGGGGGGTGTGCACAATCGGTCCCTCAGGGCCTCCGCGTTCCCGCAGCCCCGCCGCCACCGCCCGGGCCGCCACCGCCCGGGCCACCGCCGCCACCCGCCGGACGCTTGTCCTTCGGCGCGGGCTCACCCCTCCGCACCGCACCGGGCGCGTTGTAGCCCTTGCCGTGCTTGACACGGTCCGACGAGACCAACTGCCACGGCACCGATGCCACGACCACGCCCGGGGTGAAGAGCAGGCGGCCCTTGAGCCGCAAGGCGCTCTGGTTGTGCAGGATGTGCTCCCACCAGTGGCCCACGACGTACTCGGGGATGTACACGGTCACCACATCGCGCGGGCTGGACCGGCGCACGTTCTTGACGTACTCGATGATCGGCCGGGTGATCTCGCGGTACGGCGAGTCCAGCACCTTCAGCGGCACCTCGATCCCGCGCTCGTCCCACTCCTCGCGCAGTGCGTCCGTCTCCGCGGAGTCCACCCCGACCGTGACCGCCTCCAGCACGCTGGGACGCGCCGCCCGGGCGTACGCCAGCGCCCGCAGCGTCGGCTTGTGCAGCTTCGACACCAGCACGATCCCGTGCACGCGCGAAGGCAGCTTCATGTCCTCGTCCGGGTCCGCGATCAGCTCCTCCGACACCCGGTCGTAGTGCCGCCGGATGCCCTTCATCATCACGAACAGCCCGACCATCGCCAGAATCGCGATCCAGGCGCCTTGCAGGAACTTCGTGAGCAGCACGATCACCAGCACCGCGCCCGTCATGCACAGGCCGAACGCGTTGATCAGCCGGCTGCGGACCATGTGCCGCCGCGTGGCGGGGTCCTCCTCGGTCTTCAGGTGCCGCGTCCAGTGCCGGATCATGCCGGCCTGGCTCATCGTGAAGGACACGAACACGCCCACCACATAGAGCTGGATCAGCTTGGTCGGCTCGGCCTTGAAGGCCACGATCAGCACGATCGCGGCGCCCGCCAGCATGATGATGCCGTTGCTGAAGGCGAGCCGGTCGCCGCGCGTGTGCAGTTGGCGCGGCAGGTAGCGGTCCTGCGCGAGGATCGAGCCCAGTACCGGGAACCCGTTGAACGCGGTGTTCGCCGCGAGCACCAGGATCAGCCCGGTCACCGCGAGCACCAGGTAGAACATGGGATGCGCGAACGTCCCGCCGAAGACCGCGTCGGCGACCTGCGCGACCACCGTCTTCTGCTCGTAGTCCGCGGGCGCCCCGGTGATCTGGTGCTCCGGATCCTCGGCGAAGTGCACCTTGGTGATGCTCGCGAGCGCCAGCATGCCCATGAGCATGGTGACCGCGATGGTGCCCATGAGCAGCAGCGTCGTGGCGGCGTTCCGGCTCTTCGGCTTACGGAAGGCCGGCACGCCGTTGCTGATGGCCTCGACACCGGTCAGCGCCGCGCAGCCGGACGAGAACGTGCGCAGCAGCAGGAAGACCAGCGCGATCCCGGTGAAGGAGTCCTCCTCGGTGATCCCGAAGCCCGCGCTCTCCGCCCGCATGTCGGCGTCGGTGAAGAAATACCGGACGAACCCGAACAGGGTCATGCCGATGATCGCGAACATGAACAGGTACGTCGGGACCGCGAAGGCCGACCCGGACTCGCGCACCCCGCGCAGGTTCATGGCCATGAGCAGGAGCACGAGCAGCACGGCGTACAGCACCTTGTGCTCGCCTATGGCCGGGATGGCCGACGCGATGTTCGCCACGCCGGACGAGATCGACACGGCGACGGTCAGGACGTAGTCGACGAGCAGCGCACTGCCGACCGTCAGGCCCGCGCTCGGCCCGAGGTTGACGGTCGCCACCTCGTAGTCGCCGCCGCCGCTCGGGTACGCGTGCACGTTCTGCCGGTACGACGCGACCACCGTCAGCATGACCACCACGACGGCGAGGCCGACCTGCCAACTGAAGTGGTACGCGGCCAGCCCGGCCATGGACAGCGTCAGCAGGATCTCGTCGGGCGCATACGCCACCGACGACAGCGCGTCGGAGGCGAAAACCGGGAGGGCGATGCGCTTCGGCAGCAGGGTCTCGTGGAGCTTGTCGCTGCGGATCGCTCTGCCGACGAGAATGCGTTTGGAAAGTCCGCCGAGTCTTGACACGCGGGCGATCGTACGCTGCGCGGGTGGCCCGCGCGCCGGGGCCCGCCGTGATCGGATCTTTCCGTACGCCCGGCGGGTCCTCGTCACCTCCCGCGTGTAACGTCGCCAAAACGTCTGTCACCCTGGTGACAGGCCGTACGGGTGTATTGCGCGTATTGCACCTGAGCAGCCACCAAAGCGGAGAGAAGCGACAAACGCCGGAAGGACGGCCGTGCACATCGTCATCATGGGGTGCGGGCGCGTGGGGTCCACGCTCGCGCAGACCCTGGAGGAACTGGGACATTCAGTCGCCGTCGTCGACCGGGACGCGACGTCGTTCCGCCGCCTCGGCTCCCACTTCTCCGGCCGCCGCGTCACCGGCGTCGGCTTCGACCAGGACACGCTGCGCGCCGCCGGTATCGAAGAGGCGGGGGCGTTCGCCGCGGTCAGCAGCGGCGACAACTCGAACATCATCGCCGCGCGGGTGGCGCGCGAGACCTTCGGCATCGAGAACGTGGTCGCGCGCATCTACGACCCGCGGCGGGCCGAGGTGTACCAGCGGCTCGGCATCCCGACCGTGGCCACCGTGCGCTGGACCGCCGACCAGATGCTGCGGCGCCTGCTGCCGAGCGGCGCCGAGCCGCTGTGGCGCGACCCGAGCGGCAGTGTGCAGCTCGCCGAGGTGCACGTGAACCCGCAGTGGGTGGGGCACCGGCTGTCCGGCCTCGAACAGACGTCCGGTGCGCGCATCGCGTTCCTCACCCGGCTGGGTGAGGGCATCCTGCCCGGCCCCGACACCGTCCTCCAGGAGGGCGACCTGGTGCACGTGATCATGCAGCAGGCAGATGTGGCCGCCGTCGAGGCGGCCTTCGAGAAGGCCCCGGAGGCCCACTGATGCGCGTCGCGATCGCCGGAGCGGGCGCGGTCGGCCGTTCCATCGCAGGCGAGCTGCTGGAGAACGGCCACGAGGTCCTGCTCATCGACAAGACCCCGGAGGCCATCAAGGTCGAGTCGGTCCCGCAGGCCGAGTGGCTGCTGGCCGACGCGTGCGAGATCTCCTCCCTGGACGAGGCCGCCCTCCAGCGCTGCAACGTGGTCATCGCGGCGACCGGCGACGACAAGGTCAACCTCGTCGTGTCGCTGCTCGCGAAGACCGAGTACGGCGTGCCGCGTGTGGTCGCGCGCGTCAACAACCCGAAGAACGAGTGGCTGTTCAACGAGGCCTGGGGCGTGGACGTCGCGGTGTCCACCCCGCGCCTGATGTCCGCCCTCGTCGAGGAGGCGGTCAGCGTCGGCGACCTGGTGCGCCTGATGCGCTTCAGCCAGGGCGACGCCAACCTGGTCGAGCTGACGCTGCCGGAGGACACCCCGCTGGTCGGTACACGCGTCGGGGACGTCGCGTGGCCGGTGGACACCGCGCTGGTGACGATCATCCGCGAGGGGCGCGTGCTGGTGCCGAGCAAGGACGACTCGCTGGAGGCGGGCGACGAACTGCTGTTCGTGGCCGCGCCGGACCGCGAGGAGGAGTTGGAGGACCTGCTGTCGTCGCGCTGACCGTCACACGGCCATCCCGGCGTACAACTCCTCGGCGCGCTCGCTGAATTCGCGGACCACCGGCTCCCGCTCGTACGGGTGGAGCCGGGTGCGGAACTCGCGCAGGAAGTCGTTGCACTGCGACGAGTTGAGGCGGCTGGCGATGTCCAGCGCCTCGGACGCCTTCGCGCACGCCTGGTCGAGCTCGCCCTCGTCCAGGTGGGCCGCGGCCATGAACGTCGTGTCCTGAGCGCAGCGCCGGGTGTAGCCGTCGGTCCGGAGCGCTATGGCCTCGTTCGCGAACTCCTGGGTGGCGCGCGGCAGTCGCAGGTCGCGGTGGCAGTGCGCGAACTCGTGGATCAGCTCGGCCTTGTCGAAGTACTGGCACCACGCCGGGTCGTCGTCGCCGTCCGCGGCGTCCAGGCTGCGTTCGGCGGCGGTCAGCGCCTCGACGCACGCGCGCTCGTCGCTGAGTGCCGCGTGCCCGCGCGCCTCCATCGCGAGCACCAGCGCGTGGCCCCGGTGCGTCAGCGAGCCGCGCGCACCCTGCTGTGCGGCGCGCGCGAGTTGCACGGCCTCCCAGCCGTGCCCTAGGTAGACCGCCTGGCAGGCCATGTTGGCCATGACGTAGGCGCCGTACGCCCGGTCGTCCGCCGCCTGCGCGAGTCGCAGCGCCTGGATGTGGTACCGCTGCGCGAGCGCGTGGCGCCCCGAGTCGAAGGACAACCAGCCGACCAGTTCGGTCAGTTCGGCCACCGCACGGAAGAGCCCGCGGCCGACGTCGTCGCCGTACGATCCGGAAAGCTTGGTCCGGGCAACCCCGTTGAGGTGGTTGACCACGGTGTCGCGCAGATCGCCGCCGCCCTGGGCGCGGTCGAGCTTGCGGAACATCACGACCGTCTGCCGGATGCGTTCGACATCCGCCTCGCGCACCCGGCTGCTGCCGCCGTGCCGCATCGGTTCGGGTTCCGCTCCGGTCGCCGTCGACCAGAAGAGGGCCGGGCTCGAAAAGGCCGCGGCCCCGAACGTCGAGCCGAGCAGGAAATTGCGGCGGTTCATGTCTCTCCCCGTCAGCTCGACCACGGCCCGGCGGATATCGGACACCGTGCGAGCGACACTCAACCCGTCGAAAGGGTCGGCGGCAGGTGGGCGCCGGTCCCGCAAGCCCAGGTCGCTGACCGTAAGTTCGTATCCCAGCCGACGGCCGAGGACCTCGGCCAGCAGTTCGGGAATGGGCCAACGCGGTTGGGCACCGTCGAGCCAACGGGCCACCGAGGTATGGGTGCACCCCAGGTGTTGCCCACGGCGCTCGGCCACCACGTTCACCCAACGGGCGATTTCACGCCTCGTCAGACCGGCCTCTTCGACCAGTGCGCGAAGGTCACCGTTTCCGGCCACCGTCCCCGCCTCCTTTCACACGAGGCATAACCAGGACGCTAGTTGCCGGGATACGGCCGAACGGGGAAATAGTCAGGAAATTGGTCCGCCGGTACACAACATGAACGGCCGCTTTCACAAGCGGCCGTTCATTGTTGTCGGTTGATCAGCGGGAGGCCGACTCCGAACCCGCGGCCGATGGCCGGTCGTCGTCGTACGTGACCTTCACCGGCGGCGGGGCCTTCGACATGATGAGCCACGTCAGGTAGATCGCCACGAGCCACGGAGGCACGCCGAGCGCGACCTTCGCGGCGCCCAGCCAGGTCACCTTGTCGGCCAGATACAGCGGCACCTGCACGACGATGCGCAGCACGAACAGCGCGACCCACACCCAGGTCGCCTTCGTGTACGCGGCGGCCCGCGCGGGGTTGTTCCGCCACGTGAAGTTCTCGCCCAGGATGGGCCCGAGCACGACGCCGATCAGCGGCCAGCGCACCAGGATCGAGATCGTGTAAGCCAGCGCGTAGCCGCCGGAGAGCAGCACGCCGAGCAGGTAGAAGTTCTCCGCCTTACCCGACTTGATGGCGACGAAGGCCGCGATCGCCACACCCAGGAAGCCGCCGAGCGCGTGCATCAGGGTCTCGCGGCGCATCAGCCGGATGCCGGCCAGCACGGCGGCGACGGCGACGGCGGCGTACGCGGAGGTCGTGGTGGCGCGCGTGATGGTGAAGACGACGACGAAGACCAGTCCGGGGACGGTCATGTCGATCATGCCGCGCACGCCGCCGAAGGCCGCCACGAGCGACATCGCGCTGTCCGGGGTGCCGTCCGCCGGCTCCGCCGCGGCTTCGGGGTCGTCGGCCTGGGCCGCCGCCTTGCCGTCGGAGGCGGCCGGTTCGGCCGCGGTCCGGTCGGCGGTCGTACGGTCGGCGGTCGTACGGTCTGCGGCGGTGGCGTCCCCCGCCGCCGGGACGCCGGTTTCGGGCGCCGGACGCGGAAGCTCGGCCTCCGCGGTCACCGGCCGCCCCTCCCCCGTGCCCCAGCCGTCGCCGGTTTGCAGATCGCGGTCACCCATTGCCCACCGGACGCAGCTCGTATTTCGGATTGAACAGGACGTAGCGCCCCTGGGCCGTGGTCAGACGGCCCTGGGCGACCAGTTGGCGGCCGGGCTCTATCCCGGCGATCTTGCGCCGCCCCAGCCAGACGACCGAGAGGGCGCCGGAACCGTCGTACAGCTCCGCCTCCAGCGCGGGCACGCCGGCGCGCGGCCGGAAGGTGACCGTGCGCAGAGTCCCGCCGACGGTGACGAGGTCGCGCTCGACGACGGACCCGATGGCCGTGCAGCCCAGGCGGCTACAGTCCTGCTGGAGCTCCTCGGCCTCAAGCTCCTCGTGGGTCGAGGTCAGCCGGTTGAACATCCGGCGGAAACGGCCCGGCTCGCGTTCGACTCCGGTGGCACCACTCATGAACGCAAAGGTACCCGGTCGGCGCCCGACCCGGGATCCGCCCGCGGCCCGTCACGGCTCGAAGCGGTACCCCATGCCGGGCTCGGTCAGCAGGTGCTTCGGGTGCGAGGGATCCGCCTCCAGCTTGCGGCGGAGCTGGGCCATGTAGACCCGCAGGTAGTTGGTCTCGGTGCCGTACTGCGGGCCCCAGACCTCCTGGAGCAGCGCCTTCTGGCTGACCAGGCGCCCCGCGTGCCGGACCAGGACCTCCAGCAGGTGCCATTCGGTCGGGGTCAGGCGCACGTCCGCCCCGTCGCGGTGTGCCTTCTTGGCCGCGAGGTCGATGGTGAACGCCTCGGTGACCACGACCGGCACCTCGTCCTCAGGGACGGAGCGCCGGACCGCGGCACGCAGCCTGGCCAGCAGTTCGTCCATGCCGAAGGGCTTGGTGACGTAGTCGTCCGCACCCGCGTCCAGGGCCGCGACCTTCTCGTTGGACGCCTGCCGGGCGCTGAGCACGATGATCGGCACCTTGGTCCAGCCGCGCAGCCCGCGGATCACCTCGACGCCGTCCAGGTCGGGCAGGCCGAGGTCGAGGAGGACCACGTCGGGGTGGTGGTCCGCGGCGGCGGCGAGCGCCTGGGTGCCGTTCGCCGCGGTGTCGACGTCGTAGCCGCGGGCCTTGAGGTTGATGGCCAGCGCGCGGACGATCTGCGGCTCGTCGTCCACGACGAGCACCCGTGTCATCGAATTGCCTCCGTACGTTCCGAACCCGTTCGCCCGGCGGCCGCGGCTCCGCGGTCACCGAAGTGTTCACTCGTTTGTGGGATTCCCGCGGCGTGGCATCGACAGCCCCGTCGAATACCTGTTCGACTATGAGGTGTGTTCAGGAAACTCCCGACCTCCCGCCCGGCCGCCGGACCGGCCGCCGGCCCGACAGACGGCGCGGACATGGAAGACATCCGTACCCCCTCCGCCGCCCCGGCCTCCTGGCCCGTCCTGCTGCGGTACCCGGTCCGCCGGGTGCGACGCATCATGTCGCCGCCGGGACGGGCGCTTCGCCCGCGGCGCCCCCGCCGGCAGGCAGGCGACCGCCGGACATCCGGAGCGTCAGCACCATCGTGAGGCCGCCGCCGGGGGTGTCCTCGGCGGCCAGCGAGCCGCCCAGCGCCTCTGCGAAGCCGCGCGCGACGGCCAGGCCGAGTCCGACGCCGTTGCCGGCCGGGGCGTCGCCGTAGCGCTGGAAGGGCTCGAAAATCCGCTCCTTGGCCTCGTCGGGCACGCCGGGGCCGCGGTCCACGACGCGCAGCTCGACCCGGTCGCCCACCGCCTCGGCGCGCACATGCACCCGGCGGTCCCGCGGGTTGTGCTTGACGGCGTTCTCGATGACGTTGGCCAACACGCGGTCGAGCAGCCCGGCGTCCGCCCACACGGTCGGCAGCGTCTCGGGGACGTCCAGCACCACCGACGTCTCCGGAACGCCCAGGACCGCACCCGGGACCACCTCGTCGAGGGCGACGTCGCCGAACAGCGGGGTGACCGTCCCGGTCTGGAGGCGGCTCATGTCGAGCAGGTTGCCGATCAGCGCGTCGAGGCGGTCGGCGCCGTCCTCGATGGCCGCCAGCAGCTCCGCCTCGTCCTCCGGCGACCAGCTCACGTCCTCCGAGCGCAGCGACGACACACTGGCCTTGATCGCGGCGAGCGGCGTACGCAGGTCGTGCGACACCGCCGCGAGCAGCGCCGTGCGGATCCGGTTCCCCTCGGCCAGCCGCCGCGCCTCCGCCGCCTCGGCGACCAGCCGCCTGCGCTCCAGCACCACGGCGGCCTGGGCGGCGAAAGCGCCGAGCACCCGGCGGTCCTCGGCGGGCAGCATGCGGCCGGAGAGTGCGAGGGCCATCGTGTCGGACACCGGCACGTCGACGTCCGCTTCCTCGGGCCTGCGCACCGGATGCGGCCCCACACTGCCGACGCACGCCCACGGTCCGTGCGGCTCGGTCCGCTCCAGCATCGCGACCGACTCCATGCCGAACGCCTCGCGCACCCGCTCCAGCAGCGCCGGAAGCGCCTGCTCGCCGCGCAGCACGCTCCCGGCCAGGAAGCTCAACGTCTCGGACTCGGACTGGCTGCGCGCGGCCTGGTGGGTGCGCCGCGCGGCCAGGTCGACCACCGACGCGACCGACAGCGCCACGACCACGAAGACACCCAGCGCGAAGATGTTCTCCGGATCGCGGATGGTCATCGTGTGCAAGGGCGGCGTGAAGTAGTAGTTCAGCAGGAACGACGACACGACAGCGGTCAGGGCGGACGCCCACAGCCCGCCCAGCAGCGCGACGCCCACCGTCAGCAGCAGGTACAGCAGCATCTCGGTGGGCAGGCCCAGGTGGTCGCGGCTCTGCGCCATGACGACGGTCAGGATCAGCGGGCCGGTCAGGGCGAACAGCCAGGACAGGAGGAGGCGCCGGCGGCTCACGCCGGACCGCGGCACGCGTACCGTCCGCCCGACCCCGGCATGCTCGTGCGTGACGATGTGCACGTCTATGTCGCCCGACGAGGCCGCGACGGTGGCACCCACGCCGGGGCCGAGGACGTACTGCCACGGCTTGCGGCGGCTGGAGCCGAGCACGATCTGCGTCGCGTTGACCCCGCGCGCGAAGTCGAGCAGCGCGCTGGGCACGTCCTCGCCGATGACGGAGTGGAAGGTGCCGCCCAGGGACTCGACGAGGGCGCGCTGCTGGGCCAGCGCCTCCGGTGAGGCGCCGGTGAGGCCGTCGCTCTTGGAGACGTACACGGCCAGCAGTTCGCCGCCCGAGCCGCGCGTGGCGATGCGGGCGGCTCGGCGGATGAGGGTGTCCCCTTCGGGGCCGCCGGTCAGGCCGACGACGATGCGCTCGCGGGCGGGCCATGTAGCACTGATGTCGTGTTCGGCGCGGTACTGCTGGAGGTATTCGTCCACCCGGTCGGCGACCCACAGCAGCGCGATCTCGCGCAGCGCGGTGAGGTTGCCCACACGGAAGTAGTTGGACAGCGCCGCGTCCACCTTCTCCGGGGCGTAGACGTTGCCGTGCGCCATGCGGCGGCGCAGGGCCTCCGGGGACATGTCGACCAGCTCGATCTGGTTCGCGCGGCGCACGACGGCGTCCGGCACGGTCTCGCGCTGCGGCACGCCCGTGATCGACTCGACGACGTCGTTGAGGGATTCGAGGTGCTGGATGTTGACGGTCGAGATGACGTCGATGCCGGCGTCGAGGATCTCGTCGATGTCCTGCCAGCGCTTGGCGTTGCGCGAGCCGGGCACGTTGGTGTGCGCGAGCTCGTCCACGAGCGCCACCTTCGGGCGCCGCGCGATGACCGCGTCGACGTCCATCTCGGTGAAGTCCGAGCCCCGGTGCACCATCTCGCGGCGCGGGACGACCTCCAGGGCCTCCAGCATCTCCTCGGTACGCGGGCGCCCGTGGCACTCGATGAGGCCGACCACCACGTCGGCCCCGCGGGCGCGGCGGCGCCGGCCCTCGCCGAGCATCGCGTACGTCTTCCCGACACCGGGGGCGGCTCCCAGGTAGATGCGCAGTTTTCCGCGTCCCATGGCGTCCATTGTCGTCCTCATCAGGGGTTTCCGAGCGATCCGGGCCCGCCCGGCCGGGGGCGGGTCCGGATCGTCGGGGCTACTTCGCCGCGGCCTTGTGCAGGGCGACGTTCAGCTCCAGGACGTTGACGCGCTCCTCGCCGAGGATCCCGATGACGCGGCCGTCGACGTGGTCGTCCACGAGCTTGCGGACGGCCCCCGGGTCGAGGCCGCGCGCGGCGGCCACGCGGTTCACCTGGATGAGCGCGTACGCCTTCGAGATGTGCGGGTCGAGCCCGGAGCCGGACGCGGTGACCGCGTCGGCCGGGACCTCGCCCTCGGCGACGCCGTTGAAGGACGCCACCGCGGCTTTGCGGTCCTTGACGAGTTGGACGAACTCGGCGTTCTCCGGGCCGTAGTTGGAGGCTCCGGAGGCGAGCGGGTCGTACGAACCCGCCGACGGCCTCGGCTGGAACCACAGCGGGTCCGGCAGGGTGCCGACGCCCGCCGCGTCCTCGTCCGACAGCTGCGCGCCGCCGGCGAGGTAGGTGTAGGTCACCGTGCCGTCCTCTGCCTCGTGCCCGACGACCTCCCGGCCCTGTGCGTCGAACAGGCGCGGGTTGCCGTCCCGGTCGAGGAGGTCGAAGCTCTGGCCGATGAGGCTGGAACCGACCTCCCGGCCGTCCACCTTCACCTTCGAGCCGTTGGCCTGGCCGGGGAACGCGGCCTGCGCGATCCCCGTCATGGCCAGCGGGTACGCGACGCCGAGCAGGACCGTCAGGACCAGCAGGGCGCGCAGCCCCGCGAAGAGGACGCGGATGCGGGTGCTTGTCTGGGTGGCCATGGTGATCAACCGATTCCGGGGATGAGCGAGACGACGAGGTCGAGGAGTTTGATCCCGATGAACGGGGCGATGAGCCCGCCCAGGCCGTAGACGCCGAGGTTGCGGGACAGCATCTTGTCGGCCGACATGGGCCGGTAGCGCACGCCGCGCAGGGCCAGCGGGATGAGCGCGACGATGACCAGGGCGTTGAAGACGACCGCCGAGACGATCGCCGACTCGGGTGTGGCGAGCTGCATGATGTTCAGCTTGTCCAGCGGCGCAAGGCCCGCCGGGCCGCCCGCGACGGCGAACATGGCCGGGATGATCGCGAAGTACTTCGCCACGTCGTTCGCGATGGAGAACGTGGTGAGCGCGCCGCGCGTGATCAGGAGCTGCTTGCCGATCTCGACGATCTCGATGAGCTTGGTCGGGTTGGAGTCGAGGTCGACCATGTTGCCGGCCTCCTTGGCGGCGGCCGTGCCGGTGTTCATGGCCACGCCCACGTCGGCCTGTGCGAGCGCGGGCGCGTCGTTGGTGCCGTCGCCGGTCATCGCGACGAGCTTGCCGCCGGCCTGCTCGCGCTTGATCAACGCCATCTTGTCCTCGGGGGTGGCCTCCGCGAGGAAGTCGTCGACGCCGGCCTCGTCCGCGATCGCCTTGGCGGTCAGCGGGTTGTCGCCAGTGATCATGATCGTCTTGATGCCCATGCGACGCAGTTCGTCGAACCGCTCGCGCATGCCCTCCTTGACGACGTCCTTGAGGTGGATGACACCGAGCACGCGCGCGCCGGCGGCGTCCTCGACCGCGACCAGCAGCGGGGTGCCGCCCGCCGCGGAGATGGCGTCGACGGTCTCGCCGGACTGCCGCGGCACGGTGCCGCCGCGTTCGGCGACCCAGGCGTTGACGGCGGACGCGGCGCCCTTGCGGATGCGGCGCACGCCCACCTCTTCGACGATGTCCACGCCGGACATCCGGGTCAGCGCCGAAAAGGGGACGAACTCATGCCGCGCAGCGGTATCGACACCGGGCACCCGCGTTTGAGCGCTGTTGCGATCCTCGCCCACCAGCGGTGGTACGTCATGCCGCTCGGCGCAAAGCCGGACGATGCTCCGTCCCTCCGGAGTCTCGTCCGCCAGGCTGGCCGACAGCGCTGCCGCCGCCAGCTCCTCCATGTCGACGCCGGTCAACGGGACCAAGTCGCTCGCCTGGCGATTGCCGAGGGTGATGGTGCCCGTCTTGTCGAGCAGCAGCGTGCTGACGTCGCCCGCAGCCTCGACCGCGCGTCCGGACATGGCCAGCACGTTGCGCTGGACCAGCCGGTCCATGCCCGCGATGCCGATCGCGGACAGCAGGGCCCCGATGGTGGTCGGGATGAGGCAGACCAGCAGGGCCACCAGGACGACGAGGGACTGCTCGGCCCCGGAGTAGACGGCCAGCGGCTGGAGCGTCACGACCGCGAACAGGAAGATGACGGTGAGGGACGCGAGCAGGATGTTGAGCGCGATCTCGTTCGGCGTCTTCTGCCGTGCCGCCCCCTCGACCAGGGCGATCATCCGGTCGATGAACGTCTCTCCGGGCTTCGCGGTGATCTTTACGACGATGCGGTCGGACAGCACCTTCGTGCCGCCGGTGACGGCCGAGCGGTCGCCGCCGGACTCGCGGATGACGGGTGCCGACTCGCCCGTGATGGCCGACTCGTCCACGCTCGCGACACCTTCGACCACGTCGCCGTCGCCCGGGATGGTGTCCCCGGCCTCACAGACGACGAGGTCGCCGACCCTGAGGACGGTACCCGGGACGCGCTCCTCGCGGTCCCCTGCCAGGCGGCGCGCGACGGCGTCGGTCTTGGCCCTGCGCAGCGTGTCCGCCTGCGCCTTGCCCCGGCCTTCCGCGACCGCCTCGGCGAGGTTGGCGAACAGCACGGTCAGCCACAGCCAGACGGCGGTGACCCAGGCGAACGTGCTGGGGTCCTTGACCGCCATCACGGTGGTGAGGACCGAGCCGATCTCGACCACGAACATGACGGGCGTACGCACCATCACGCGCGGGTCGAACTTGCGCAGCGCGTCCGGCAGCGACCGCAGGAGCTGGGCGGGATCGAAGAGGCCGGCCGAGACGCGCCCCACGTTGGGCGGCTGCTCGGGAGCGGGGGCAGGAGTGCCCTGCCGGGGTTCAAATGCGGTGTTCACGGTCATGCGAGCCCCTCCGCGATCGGGCCGAGGGCGAGAGACGGGAAGAAGGTGAGGCCGGTGACGACGACGATCACGCCGACGAGCGTCCCGACGAACAGCGGCCGGTGGGTCTTGAGCGTGCCGACGGTCTCCGGGACCCGGCGCTGTTCGACCAGGCGGCCGGCGAGGGCCAGGACGAGTGCGATCGAGATGAACCGGCCGATCAGCATCGCGAAGCCGATGGTGGTGTTGTAGTACTCGGTGTTCGCGCCGAGGCCGGCGAACGCGGAGCCGTTGTTGTTGGCGCCCGAGGTGTACGCGTACAGCACTTCCGAAAGACCGTGCGGCGAGTCGGAGTTGAGGATCGAGGCGCGTTCGCCCGGGAGCGCGAGGGCGATGCCGGTCATGGTGAGGATCGTGGCCGGGACGACCAGGATGTACAGCGCGACGATCTTCATCTCCGCGGCGCCGATCTTCTTGCCGAGGTACTCGGGGGTGCGGCCGACCATGAGGCCCGCCACGAAGACCGCCAGGATCGCCATGATCAACATGCCGTAGAGGCCGGACCCGACGCCGCCGGGCGAGATCTCGCCGAGCATCATGCCGAGCATCGTCAGGCCGCCGCCGAGCCCGGTGAAGGACGAGTGGAACGAGTTCACCGCACCGGTCGAGGTCATGGTCGTCGACGTCGCGAACAACGAGGAGCCCGGGACGCCGAAGCGCTGCTCCTTGCCCTCCATCGCCCCGCCCGCGATCTCCAGGGCGGTGCCGTTGTGGTGCATCTCGGTCCACGTCATCAGCACGACCGCGACGAACCACAGCGTGAACATCGCGCCGAGGATCGCGTAGCCCTGCTTGGCCGAGCCGACCAGGGTGCCGAAGGTGCGCGGCATCGAGAACGGGATCACCAGGATCAGGAAGATCTCGAACAGGTTGGTGAACGCGTTCGGGTTCTCGAAGGGGTGCGCGGAGTTGGCGTTGTAGAAGCCGCCGCCGTTGGTGCCCAGTTCCTTGATGACCTCCTGGGAGGCCACCGGACCGCCGGTGACGGTCTGCGTGCCGCCGTTGAGCGTGGTGACGGTGTGCGGGTCGGCCAGGTTCTGGAGCGTGCCCGAGGCGACCAGCACGAGGGTGCCGACGACCGCGATGGGCAGCAGGATGCGGACCGAGCCGCGCACCAGGTCGACCCAGAAGTTGCCGATCTCGCCGGTGCGGACCCGGATGAAGCCGCGCACCAGGGCGACCGCGACGGCCATGCCGACCGCCGCCGATACGAAGTTCTGCACCGTCAGGCCGGCCATCTGCACCGTATGGCCGACCGCGGACTCGCCGGAGTAGGACTGCCAGTTGGTGTTGGCGGTGAAGGACGCGGCGGTGTTGAACGCCTGGTCGGCCTTCATGGGCTGGAAGCCGAGGCTCCAGGGGAGCTTGTCCTGGAAGCGGAGCAGGGCGTACAGGCCGAGCACGGAGAACAGCGAGAACGCCAGCACGCTGCGCAGGTAGACGCCCCAGCGCTGGCCGGATTCGGGGTTAGCTCCGATGGCCTTGTAGATCCAGCGCTCCGGACGCGTGTGCCGGTCCGAGGAGTAGACCTTGGCCATGTAGTCGCCGAACGGCCGGTGCACCGCGGCGAGCAGGGCTATCAGCAGGGAGATTTGCAGGATCCCCGCGACCGTGGGACTCACTTGAACCTCTCGGGGAAGATCAGGGCGAGCACCAGGTAGCCCAGGAGGGCGACGGCGACGACGAGGCCGACGATGCTGTCCGCGTTCACAGCTTGGCCACCCCCTTGGCGATGGCGGCGACGAGCGCGAAGAACGCGATCGTCAGGAGTACGAAGGCCAGGTCAGCCATCGCGGGTCTCCTCGGGAAGTCGGTGGGAGGTTGGGTGTTGCGGGCTCATTGGTAGCAGTCCCAGCCCCCACAAAAACGCCATAAATCGGGTATTACGTCGAGTGCTAGCGGCGCCTTGACGCGGCCCCGCGGCATCTTGACGCCGTCCATACGCGGCCCTGACGCGCGGCTCCCGCGCGCACGCCCGCGGGCATGCGAAAGGGGCCCGGGGGGG
>NZ_JBPKBH010000023.1:88641-96212 GCF_051388915.1 Yinghuangia sp. YIM S09857
CCGGGTGCGCGCTAGCGGACCTCGGTGATCTCCGGGCCGCGCGAGAACGGGTTCAGGTCGCCGCTGTACGGGTTCTTCCCGGAGTCGTCGGCCTCCTGCGCGGTCGGCGGCGCGACACCGCTCGCCGGGTCGATCTGCGCGTTGTCCGGCAGGCGCAGCAGGATCGGGTCGCGGGGGGCCATCGGGTCGCCGCCGCGCACGATCACCGTCTCGCGGAAGATGCGCTCCAGGTCCGCACCGGTGTCCGCGTCCACCGCGGCGCGGCCGGAGATGACCCCGCGCAGGAACCAGCGGGGGCCGTCGCAGCCGACGAACCGCACGAGCTGCGCACCCTGCGTGCCGTCCGGAAGCTGGACGGGCACCTGCGCCCGCAGCTCCCAGCCGAGCCCGCCGTCCAGCTCGTCGACCAGGCCGCCCTGCTGCGTGATGCCGCTCGCGATCTCCTTGCGGATCTCGTGCCAGATCCCCTCGCTGCGCGGCGCCGCGAAGCCCTGGAGCTGCACGGCGCTGTCGCCGAGGATCACGGTGGCGGCGATGATCAGGTCGTTGGCGACCTCGACGCGGAGCTCCATGCCCTCGACCGCGGGCACCAGCAGGCCGCCGAGGTCGATGCGGCCCTCCTGCGGGTCGTCGAGCTCGTCCTCGTCCCACGGCCCGTCCGGGCGGGGCGCGGGCGGCAGCGGGCGGTTCAGCGCCTCGTCGTCCTCCAGCGCGTCGGCCGGCCCGTCCTCCGCGGCCTCGTCCTCGTCGGCGGCGAGGTCGTCGTCGAGTTCGTCGACGGGCTGGTCGGCTTCTTCGTTGCGTCGGCGACGTCGGAACACGTCAGATCCCTTCCCTGTCGGAAGCCGAGTCCTTCACTGTGACGGCACCGGCGTAGGTGCCGTTGTCCGCGACGGCGGCGTGGCCGCCGGTCGATCCGAAGCCGCTCTCGGCCCGGTCCGAACCCGGCAGGACGCCGACCTCGTGGAATCTCGCCCGCTCGACTTTCTGCACGACAAGCTGGGCGATCCGGTCACCGCGGCGGAACGAGACGCTTTCGCGCGGATCGTGGTTGACCACGATGACCCTGATCTCGCCACGGTATCCCGCATCGATCGTGCCCGGGGCATTCACCAGCGACACCCCGCAACGTGCCGCGAGTCCGGAACGCGGGTGGACGAACGCCGCGTAGCCGTCCGGCAGCGCGACGGCGACCCCGGTGGGCAGCACCGCCCGCTCCCCCGGGCCGAGCTCGGCGTCGACGGCGGTGACCAGGTCCGCGCCCGCGTCGCCCGGATGGGCGTACGACGGCAGCGGCAGCTCGGGGTCGAGCCGCCGCACCAGGATGTCCACGGGGGCGCTCACGGGTTCACCTCGAAGGCTCGTGCGGCCTTGACGACATCGGGGTTGGCCATCGCCCGCTGAACGTCCTCGGCGCGCCCGTTCGACACGAAGTGCTCGAACCCGACGGCGATGAACAGCGAGGACGCCTCGACCGCGACGGGGCCGTCCGGCGCGTCCAGGCGTCCGGTCGCCCGAGCGAAGATCTTGCGGCCCTCCACACCGGTGCACCACGCGTGGATGTACAGCGTCGAGCCCACCGGCACCGGGCGGCGGAAGTCCGTCTCCAGGCGCGCGGTGACCGCGGGCTGGTGCAGCAGATAGCCCAGCGCACCCAGCGCCTCGTCGAACGCGCAGCTCAGCAGGCCGCCGTGGGCCAGGCCCGGGGCACCCTGGTGGCCGGTGCCCACCACGAACTCGGTGTTCACACTGACGCCCTCGCCGACCCGGGTGCGCAGCCGCAGGCCGTTCTCGAGGTCCTCGCCGCAGCCGAAGCAGCCGTCGTAGTGCTCGCCCAACTCGGTGCCCGGCGGAGGTGCGCTCGGATGCGGCCCGGGCACCGTGGCGTCCGGGGCCGGGGTCAGGGATGAAGGTCGACTCACCCGGGGGACATTACTGCCTTTCACCGGTCCGACGGTGTCCAGCCCGCCGCGCGGCGGCGGCGTCGCGCGCGGCGGACGGCGCGGGCCCGCGGGTGGTGGGCGGCGCGGGCCCCGCACTACGGTCATGGGCCGGGGCCCGGGGCGGCACGGGTCGCTTGGGCGGGCGGGCGTCCACCGGGTGGGCAGGCGGCAGGACGGAAGGACGCACATGACCAAGAGCGTGGTCGTGACGGGCGCGACCGGCGGCATCGGTCTCGCGACCGCTCTGGAGCTGGCCCGCGCCGGTCTCGACGTCATCGGGACCGCGCGCTCCGAGGACAAGGCGCAGCGGCTGCGGGAGGCCGCCGAGCGCGACGGGCTCGGCGTGCGGACCGTCCTGCTGGACGTGTGCGACGCCACCTCGACGGTGCGGGCCTTCACCGAGATCGCCACGATGACCGGCGGCGGGCCGTGGGCCGTGGTCAACAACGCGGGGTTCGCACAGCCGGGCGCGGTCGAGGACGTCGACGACGAGCAGGCCCGCCTGCAACTGGAGACGAACCTGATCGCGCCCGCGCGGATCGCCCGCCTGGTCCTGCCGCAGATGCGGCAGCGCCGCAGCGGGCGCATCGTCAACATCTCCTCGATCTCCGGGCGCGTCTCGGCGCCGTTCCTCGGCTGGTACTGCGCGAGCAAGCAGGGCCTCGCGGCGGTGTCCGACGCGCTGCGCATCGAGGTCGCGCAATTCGGCGTGAAGGTCGTGCTCATCGAGCCGGGCAGCTTCGGCACGGACATCTGGGAGCGCAGCATGAACCGCCTTCCGCCGCGCAAGAATTCGGCCTACACCGAGTCGTACGAGATGGCCGACGACATCCTCCGCCGCTCCTCGTCCCTCCCCGCCCCCGGCCCCGTGGCCCAGGCCGTCCGCCACGCCCTCCTGACCCCGCGCCCCCGCCCCCGCTACCTGGTGGGCACCGACGCCAAAACCGGCGCCCTACTGGACGCCCTGGCCCCCCGTGCCCTCTCCGACTACGCAAAAGGCGTGGCAACCGGCGTCCGAACCCCTCCCGACCGAGTGGTCCGCCTACTGTCCAAGGTCACCGGCCGCCGCTGACCACACCGCCCTCCCCGGATCCCCCACCGCGCCCCGGCCCCGAAACGGAGCGCGAGCGACACCCCCGGCCCCGGAGCTCGGACCCGCCCCGTGGCGCGGACTCGATCGCCACAGAATCCGCCACAGCCACCGAGAGCGGTTCACCGTCGGCGGCCCTTGCCCACGAGGCCGAGGGGGACCCGGGTCGACCGTCGCTGTCGTGCGTCCCGGCGCACCTCGCCGTCGCGGTCGCCTACCTGCCCAGGCTGTGCGCCCCCAGGGCCTCTCGGCACCCCGCCGCGGACCGGACCGCCCTTGAAACGCGGGCCTGCGCGGGTGCCGAAGCCGCTTCGCTGCCCGCGACGCCGCCCGGCGGGACGCGCGCGGGTGGGGGTGGTGGTGGGGCGGGCGGCGAGGATGACAGGCTTGGGGTATGCAGGCGTATAGCGAGCGGCTTGTGGTGCCGACTTCCTGGTGGGGGCTGGCGGCCGGCGCCGGGTTGGTCAGTGGGCTCATGCTGCTGCCCGTCGGGCCGGTTGCGGCGGGGTTCGCGGTGCTGGTGGGGGCGGCGCTCGGGGCGTGGGCGGTCGGGAGCTACGGGTCGGCGCGGGTGCGCGTGACCGACGGGTTCCTGGAGGCCGGCCGGGCCCGGCTGCCGTTGGCGGCGCTGGGGGCCGCGTCGCCGCTGGACGCCGACGAGGCGCGGTCGCTGCGCATGGAGGGCGCCGACCCGCGCGCGTTCATGCTGCTGCGCAGCTACGTGCCGACGGCGGTGCGCGTCGACGTGAGCGACCCGGACGACCCGACGCCCTACCTGTACCTCTCGTCGCGCAATCCCGCCCGCCTGGTCGAGGTCCTCGACGCGGTACGCCGCCGCAACGCCGCCCAGGGCTGAACCGGCCCACCGGAGGCGCCCGGCGCTTTCCGCACCGCGGCCCGCGCGTTTCGGCTACCGCGCACACGGCGCGTGAGCGGCGCGTACCGGCGCGCAGGGTGCGGACGCGGAAGAACGCCCGCCGGGGGTGCGGCGGACGTCCCATATCTTCGGCCTTGAGGCCTTCGCGCCTCCTGCGGCGGAGGCGTTCGCAAATGCTGTGGAGGCACGTGTGCCACGTGCCGGATAGTGCTTCGCTGTGCTCGTATCGATCATCGGCAGGGGCGGTCCGCTCCTGCCAGGACCCGGTCGCGTGCGCAGGGTTCCGCTTGCCGATGATCGATCCTGAGCAGGCCCGAGGCCCGAGGATCGGACGTCAGGCGCAGTCGACGCAGATCTGCTGGCCGTCCTTCTCCTTGGCCAGTTGGCTGCGGTGGTGCACGAGGAAGCAGCGGGCGCAGGTGAACTCGTCCGCCTGCCGGGGCAGCACGCGCACGGACAGCTCTTCGTTCGAGAGGTCCGCACCCGGCAGCTCCAGACCTTCGGCCTGGTCGAACTCGTCGACGTCGACCGCGCTGGCGGACTTGTCGACGCGCCGGGCCTTGAGCTCCTCGATGCTGTCTTCGTTGACGTCGTCGTCGGTCTTGCGTGGAGTGTCGTAATCAGTCGCCATATACCTCTCCCCCTCCGGGTGGATCTGCTTGCCGATGCGTCCGTTGACGCTGCCTTCAGCGCTCGTAACGCATCAGGGGCCGGAGTTGTGCCCGACCTGAGGCGCAGATTCTGCCTCATAGCAAGGCTTGTTACTCAATCGACACCCAACCGAACCCCCGAAGGGGTGACTTGGTTGGATGGGTGGCCCACTGTAACTCTCCATGATGGCCGGTAACCAGGAGGAATCGTGACGGTCTACGCGCTTGGTGAACAAGTACCCGTCGTACACCCGGATGCCTACGTCCACCCCGATGCCGTGGTCATCGGAAGCGTGGAAATCGGCGCCGGGTCGACGGTGTGGCCGTCCGCGGTGCTCCGGGCCGACTACGGCCGGATTGTCGTCGGGGAGCGTACATCGATCCAGGACGGATCCGTTCTCCATGTGAGTGCGGGTCTGGTCACACGTGTCGGCAACCGCTGCGTCGTAGGTCACCTCGTGCACCTCGAAGGGTGCACGATCGAGGACGACTGCCTGGTCGGCAACGGCGCGATCGTGCTGCACGAGGCGGTGGTGCGCACCGGGGCGCTGGTGGGGGCGGGAGCGTTCATCGGGAACCGCGTGGAGGTGCCGTCGTACGCCATGGCCTTGGGCGTACCTGCGAAGATCCGCCCTGACGCGGTCAAGCCGGGCGCCTTCGACATCGCGGTGCGGCAGTACGTGGAGAACGGGCAGCGCTTCAAGGAGCAATTGCGCCGCATCGACTGACACACTCCTCTCGGCCGCCGCCCGGGACCTACTCCGACCAGGGAGACCAAGGAGACCAGGGAGAACAGTGCTCGACCTCGCAGGACTCGGAAAACGTTTCGGAGAAAAGGTCGTTTTGCGCGACCTGTCGTTCTCCGTCGCCCCCGGACAGATGTTCGGGTTCGTCGGAACCAACGGCGCCGGCAAGACCACGACAATGCGCATCGCCATGGGGGTGCTCGCCACCGACGTCGGCGAGGTCCGCTGGCACGGCTCCCCCGCCAATGCGGCCATACGCAGGCGCTGGGGCTACATGCCCGAGGAGCGCGGCCTCTACGCCAAGATGCGCATTCTCGACCAGCTCGTGTACTTCGCCGAGCTGCACGGCATGTCGCGTGCGGACGCCCGGGCCTCGGCCACGGAGTGGCTGCGCACGCTCGGGGTGTCCGGCACCCCGTCCGACCGCCTGGAGACACTCTCGCTCGGCAACCAGCAGCGCGTGCAGCTCGCCGCGGCCCTCGTGCACGAGCCGGAGCTGCTGATCCTGGACGAGCCCTTCTCCGGCCTCGACCCGGTCGGCGTCGACGTCATGGCCGCCGCGCTGCGCGGCCGCGTCGAGCAAGGCGTGTCCGTGGTGTTCTCCAGCCACCAGCTCGACCTGGTCGAGCGACTGTGCGACGCGGTGGGGATCATCAAGGACGGCCGCATGCACGCCGTGGGCACCGTCCAGGAGCTGCGCGGCGACAACCGCGCGGTGCGCTACCGCGTCGCGGTCGACACCGACGGCGGCACCGAGAGCGGCCGCACCGGCGGCGGCACCGGCAAGGCGTGGGCCGAGGCGGTGCCCGGCGTGACCGTGCTCGCCGACGACACCGACGGCACCCTGGTCGAGCTGGCCCAGGGCACCAGCGAGCAGGGGCTGCTGGACGCCGCCCGGGCCGCCGGGCGGGTGCGCGCCTTCGCGCCGGTGAACCCGTCCCTGACCGAACTGTTCCGCGAGGTGGTCAACGGGGACGCGCAGGCCCCGTCAGAGGCCGCCACAAGCCGCGAGGAGGCCCGCGCGTGACGTCCCCGAGGGTCGTGGACCCCACCGAGCGCTTCTGGACGTCTGTGCGGCTGGTGGCGCGCCGCGAGTTCGTCGAGCGCATCCGCGACCGCGGATTCCTGGTGTCGGTCGCGGTGATGCTCGTGGTCCTGCTGGCCGCGGTCGCCATCCCGGCGGCGGTGAGCGGCGGGGACGACAAGTACGACATCGCGTTCGGCGGCCCGCAGGCCAACCGCCTCGGCCAGGTCGCGAGCGCCCAGGCGCAACTGCTGGACACCGACGTCGTGGTCAAGGGGTACCCGGACGACGCGGTGGCGGAGAAAGCCGTGAAGGACGGCGACCTCGATGCGTACGTCACCGGCGGCCGCATCGTGGTGGACCGCGAACTCCCGGACCGGCTCGCGGCGGTGCTCCAGAGCGCGTACGCGACCGTCGAGCGCGACAACCGCCTCACCGCGCAGGGCATCGACGCTATGGCCGTGGACCAGGCGATGCAGGTCCAGCCGCTGGCCAAGCAGACCCTCGACCCCGACGCGGACGAGCGCCAGGCCCGCAAGGGCATCGCCTTCATCGGCGTGATCATGCTCTACGGCATGCTCATGCTCTTCTGCATGTGGGTCGCCAACGGCGTGGTGGAGGAGAAGTCGAGCCGCATCGTCGAGATCCTGCTCGCCGCGGTGCCCGCCCGCGCCCTGCTCACCGGCAAGGTCATCGGCATCGGGCTGCTCGGCCTCGCGCAGATGGCCCTCACGGCCGTCGTGGGCCTCGGCGCGGCGTCGGCGCTGGACACCATCGACCTGAGCGGCTCGATGATCTATCCGGCGGCGCTGGTGGTGGCGTGGTTCGTGCTCGGGTACGCCATCTACGCGTGCATGTTCGCCGCCGCGGCCGCGCGCGTGTCGCGCATGGAGGACCTCCAGAACGTCATCACGCCGATGACATCGCTGCTGATCGCCTCGTTCTTCCTGGCCATCTTCCTGAGCCAGTCCGGCGGTGCCTTCGCGCAATTCCTGGCGTACGTACCGCCGTTCTCCGCGATGCTGCAACCGGTGCTCACCGCCAGCGGCGAACTCGCGGTCTGGCAGAACCTGTTGGCGGCGGCCATCGCGGTGGCCGCGCTGGTGTGGCTGATGTCGGCGGCCGCGCGCATGTACGAGGGCGCGGTGCTGCGTACCGGCGGCAAGGTCTCGGTCAAGGACGCCTGGGGAAGCCGCTCCTGACCCGGACGGCCGCCCCCGCAGACGCGAGAGCCCCGGGCG
>NZ_JBPKBH010000023.1:96410-131142 GCF_051388915.1 Yinghuangia sp. YIM S09857
CTCACACACACGTTCGCCAGACGCGCCGTTCATCGGGCACGCATACATCGGGCACGCGTACGTCAGGCACGCGTACGTCAGGCACGCGTACGTCAGGCCCGGGCCTCCTGCCGCGCGCGGCGTGCCGCCAGGCGCTCGTCGAACTGCGCCGCCTTCGTCTCCAGGATCGCCAGGAACGCGGCCAACTCCTCCCGCGCCTGCTCGCCCTCCGGGCCGAGGTCCGTGCGCTCCATGACCTTGAGGTTGCGCAGCACCGGCTGGAGCACGTCGTCGTGGTGGATGCGCAGGTTGTAGACGCCGCCGACGGCGATCTTGAGGGACGCGCGCTCGAAGCCGGAGATGCCGTGGCCGGGCATGCGGAAGTCGGTGACCATGTCGGTCACCGCGCGCATCGCGACGTCCGGGGCCAGCTCGAAGGCCGACTTCAGCAAGTTGCGGTAGAAGACCATGTGCAGGTTCTCGTCGGTCGCGATGCGGGCGAGAAGCTGCTCGGCGAGCGGATCGCCGCACTCCCGGCCCGAGTTGCGGTGCGAGACGCGCGTGGCCAGCTCCTGGAAGGTCACGTACGCGACGACGTGCAGCGGGTTGTCCATGTGGTCGCCCGCGTAGCCCGCCTCCATGTGCTCCATGCGGGAGCGTTCGAGGGCCACCGGGTCGACCGCGCGGGCGGCCATCAGGTAGTCGCGGATGGCGATGCCGTGGCGGCCCTCCTCGGCCGTCCAGCGGTGCACCCACGTACCCCACGCGCCGTCGCGGCCGAACATGTTGGCGATCTCGAAGTGGTAACTCGGCAGGTTGTCCTCGGTGAGCAGGTTGAGGGTCAGCGAGATGCGCCCCACCTCGGTCAGCCCGGACTCCTCGGGACGCCAGGCGTCGCCGCCGAGAACGCCGTCGAAGTCGCGGCCCTGCGACCACGGGACGTACTCGTGCGGGAACCACTCCTTGGCGATCGCCAGATGGCGGTCGATCTCGACGGCCACGACCTGTTCGAGTTCACGCAGCAGGTCGATTCCGGTCGGTGCGGGGGCGATCAGGGTCACGGCAACTCCAAAGCGTGGGTGCAGCGGGCATACGCAGCATGTGGACGCAGCGGCTTTCGACAACACGGGCACAGGGCTGCGTCGGCCGCCGTCGCTCCGGCGCACAACGCGTTCCTACGATGTCGTAACTTACGACACCGTAGGTTCTCCGGTGGCCTGCAAGCAACCGGCCTGCTCAGGTACGTCGTAGTACGTTGTTCGGGTCATACCGCCGGGCCGGGGAACCCGATGCGCACGATCAGCCCGCCCTCGACGCGCGGCTCGGCCTCGATCCAGCCGCCGTGCGCCCGGACGACCGAACGTACGATCGAAAGCCCCAGTCCGACACCTTTCTCGCTTTCCGTCCTGTCGCCGCGCATGCGCCGGAACGGCTCGAAAAGTGTTTCAAGGCTGTCAGGGGGAATGACCGGGCCGCTGTTGGCCACGGTCAGCAGGGCCGTCCCGTTGACGGACGACGTGGACATCTCCACCCACCCGTCCGGCTCGTTGTAGCGGACCGCGTTCTGCGCGAGGTTGAGGGCGACGCGCTCCAGCAGCACGAGGTTGCCGGACACCTGCGCGTCCTGGAAGTCGCCGCGCAGTTCGACGCCGCGCTCCGCGGCCTCCGGGCCCAGTTGTTCGAACGTGCGGCCCGCGACCTCGGCGAGGTCGACCGGCTTGCGGTCGGTGAGTTCGTTCTCGCTGCGGGCCAGCAGCAGCAGGCCCTCGATCAGGCGCTCGCTGCGCTCGTTGGTGGACAGCAACTTGTCGCCCAGGTCCCGCAGTTCCGGCGACATCGCCGGGTCGCCCAAGGCGACCTCCAGCAGCGTGCGATTGATCGCCAGCGGCGTGCGCAGCTCGTGCGAGGCGTTCGCCACGAACTTCCGCTGCGAGTCGAACGCCCGGTCGAGGCGTTCCAGCATCTCGTCGAACGTGTCGGCGAGTTCCTTGAGTTCGTCGTCCGGCCCGTCCATGTCGATGCGGCGGTGCAGGCCGGAGCCGCCGGTGCCGGCCACCGACCGCGCGGCGGCGGTGATGCGGCCCAGCGGACTCAGCACGCGGCCGGCCATCAAATAGCCGAATCCGAAGGCGATGACCGACAGCAGCACGAGCGCGAGCAGCGATTGCTGGAGCAGCGCGTGCAGCACCAGGTCACGCTGGTTGCCCTGGCGGTTCTCCAGCACCTGGTTGAAGTCGTGCGGCGAGATCTCGCGGCCGAGTTGGTCGTAGATCCGCACGTCCGTGGCGAACTCGATCTCCGGCGGCTTCTGGTCCGACAGACGGCGCCCGACGAGCAGGTACACGCTGCCCAGCAGGAGGACGCCCGCGATCAGGAACATGCCGCCGTACAGCGCGGTCAGGCGCATCCGGATGGACGGACGCAGCCAGTCGGGCGCATAGCTCAGCCGCGAGGAGTACCCGGTGGCCGGATCGGCGCCGAGGATCAGCCGCCGCGCGGACGGCGCCCGGCTGGGCTTGGGAGGCGTGCCGGGCGGCTCCTCCCCCGCGGACGCACGGCCTCCTGCGGGCGGGCCCGAGGGCTGCTCGGACGCCCCGAGCCGCTGCCCGGGGCCCTGCGGCTCCTGGGACGGGCGCTGCTGCTGCGCCCGGTGCGCCCCCTGCGGCGGCCGCGCCGGAGGACGCGGCGGGGACTGTCCCTGGGTCTGCACGTGCGGCGGGCGTACCGGACGCGGCGGGTGCCTCGGGCGCCGCGGCGCGCCCTCCGGATCCGGAGGACCCTGCGGCGGCTGCCCGGTCACGCCGGATCGCCGATGCGGTACCCGGCGCCGGGCACAGTCATGATCACGGGGGGCTCGCCGAGCTTGCGGCGCAGCGTCATGACGGTGACGCGGACGACGTTGGTGAACGGGTCGGTGTTCTCGTCCCAGGCCTTTTCGAGCATCTGCTCGGCGGACACGACGGAGCCGTCGGCACGCATCAGGACCTCAAGGACGGCGAACTCCTTCGGCGACAGGTGGATCGCGTTGCCGTCCCGCGTGACCTCGCGGCGGTTCGGGTCGAGGCGGATCCCCGCGCGCTCCAGCACCGGCGGCAGCGCGGTGACCGCACGCCGTCCCAACGCCCGCACCCGGGCCGTCAGTTCGCTGAACGCGAAGGGCTTGGGCAGATAGTCGTCGGCGCCCAGCTCCAGGCCCTCGACGCGGTCGCTGACGTCGCCGGACGCGGTGAGCATCAGGATGCGGGTGGGCAGCCCGGTGTCGATCACCGCCCGGCACACGTCGTCGCCGTGCACCAGCGGGAGGTCGCGGTCCAGCACGACCACGTCGTAATCGTTGACCGCGACACGCTCAAGCGCAGCCTCGCCGTCGTACACGACGTCGACGGCCATCGCCTCTCGGCGCAGGCCCGTCGCCACCGCGTCGGCCAGCAACTGCTCGTCCTCGACGACGAGAACCCGCACCCTGGATGTCCTTCCGACTCACATCTGCTGCTCGGTCGCGCGCACCGGCATACGCCGACACGCTCCGCCGAGAGATTTTGGACCGTCGGCCGCCGTCCGCGGCTTGACTGTGCGCCCGGCCTCGAGGGACGGCGCCGACGGTGACTCCATCTTGCCCCGGGCCTCGGTAAAGCGTCGGTAAGGGCACGGGCCGCCCTGATTGTTCCCTCCCGGGTGAAGCGCCCGCTTCACCCGGCCTGGCAATGCGACGAGGGTCACACTGCCACCTGGCATCTCGGTTTTCGACGCGCAAAACCAGGGGTAGGACAACCGAAACCGGCGACCATTCGAGTCTCTTGGGGCCCCCAAATGATGGACGAGTTCACTGCCGACGTCCTTCGTCGGATACGCGAGACAGAGCAGGCCCTGAAGCTGGCCTCCGACTCGGGCGACGACTTCCTGGTCGAAGTTCAGCAGGAAGAGTTGCAGGATCTGGTACGGATGGCCTCGGACCACGGCGTGCAGGTGTTGCCCGAGTCGGCCTGAAGGACCCGCCGAGGTCCGCCCGACCCACCGACGAACCAGCGAAGGAACCAACGGGGTGACCACTCCCCCGGCCGGACGCGAATCGCGCGTCGGCCGGGGGTTGTTGTTCTTCCGGGAAGGCCGGTCCGCGCCTGGCCGGTCCGCGCCTGTCGAACGGCCGCGCGTCAGGCCCCGAGGCCGTCCAGCGCCTCGACGAGCTCCTCGTACAAGGCGGGCGGCGCGGTGACCGCGAGGTTGGAACCGTCGGCCTCGTGCCGCAGCAGGCCCACAAGCGCGCCGGCCTCCGCGGCGATCAGCGCGCCCGCCGCGACGTCCCACGGGTTCAGGCCGCGCTCGTAGTACGCGTCCACGCGGCCGCACGCCACCGCGCACAGGTCGATCGCCGCCGAACCGTACCTGCGGATGTCGCGCACGCGCGGCAGCAGCGCGTTGAGGACGCCCGCCTGCCGGGTGCGGCGCTCGACCGTGTAGCCGAACCCGGTCGCGACCAGCGCGCGGGACAGCGGGACCGCTTCGTTCGCGCGGATCGCGGTGCCGTCGCGGAACGCCCCCGCGCCGCGCACCGCGTGGAAGGTCTCCCGCTGCGTCGGCACCTCGACGACGCCGACGACCGCGCCGTCCGCGTCCTCCGCGGCGATCGACACGCACCACGCCGGGAGTCCGTACAGGTAGTTGACGGTGCCGTCGATCGGGTCGATGACCCACCGGATGCCACTCTCGCCGCGCGCGCCGCCGCCCTCCTCACCGAGGAAGCCGTCGTGCGGGCGCCGGGCGCGCAGGTACTCGACGATCAGTTTCTCGGCGGCCGTGTCCATCTCGGTCACGACGTCGGTCGGGCTGCTCTTCGTCGCCGCCACGCCGAGGTCGGCGGGCCGGTCGGCGAGCAGCATCCCGCCCGCGAGCCGTGCCGCGCCGAGGGCCAGTTCCAGCAGGTCGGCGGTGTCGCCGTGGATTGCGGTGGTCACCCGGCCATCCTGGCAGCCGCCCGTACGGCACGCTCGGGCGCGTCACCCGAGCTCAGGGCCGGACGCCGTGCAGCGCCGCACCGCGCAGGCCCTGGCCCCGGCCGCGCGGGTCGGGGCAGCATCCGAGCGGGCACACGTCGTGGGCCGGGCCCATCGTGCCCAGGGCGGCGCGCTCGGGATCCTCCCCGCGCAGTACCGCGGCCCGTTCGAGCACGAGGCCGCGTACCGCCGCGGCGAACCTCGGGTCGCTGCCGGTCGTCGCGGCCCGCACGACGTGCATGCCGAGGCGCTCGGCGGTCGCGGCCGCCTCCACGTCGAGGTCGTAGACGACCTCCATGTGGTCGGACACGAAGCCGATCGGCACCAGCACTGCGGCGCGGACCCCGTCGGCGTACAGGCGTTCGAGGTGGTCGTTGACGTCCGGCTCCAGCCAGGGCACCTGCGGCGGCCCGCTGCGGCTCTGGAAGACCAGGTCCCAGGGCACGTGCGGGAACTTGAGCGCCTTCTTCACCCCGGCGGCCACCACGCGGGCCGTCTCCTGGTGCTGCCGCACATAGGCGTTGCCGCCGGGGCCCGAGGTCTCGGCGGTCGCGGTCGGGATCGAATGGGTGGTCATCACCAGGCGCGCGCCCGGGCGCAGGGACTCCGGCAGTTCGGCGCGCGCGGCCACCACGTGGTCCACCAGGGGCTCGACGAAGCCGGGATGGTTGAAGTAGTGCCGCAGTTTGTCGAGACGCGGTGCCGCGTCGCCGACCTCGGCCTGGGCGGCCAACAGGTTCTCGTGATACTGCCCGCACCCGGAGTAGGAGGCGTACGCGCTGGTCACCAGCACCGCCGCATGCCGCACGCCGTCGTCGGCCATCTGCCGCAGGGTGTCCGTCAGATAGGGACGCCAATTGCGGTTGCCCCAATAGACCGGCAGCGCGGGCCCGCGGGCCGCGAACTCCTTCTCGATCGCCGCGATCAGCTCGCGGTTCTGCGCGTTGATCGGGCTCACTCCGCCGAAGCGTGCATAGTGCGCGCCGGCCTCGGCCAGGCGTTCGGGCGGCACGCCGCGTCCGCGCGTGACGTTCTCCAGGAACGGGATGACCTCGTCGGGGCCCTCGGGGCCGCCGAACGACAGGATGAGCAGGGCGTCGAAGGGTCCGGCGTCGTTGCCGGGCGCGGCGTCGTGCATGTGCCGATCCTGCCACTCGGGGCAGAACATCGCGGTGCGGTCGCCGCGAAGCGTGTGACGCGCGTCCCGCTGCACCCGGACCGGCGGCCCGCGGGCCGTCCGCCGGGGGTCCGCGGGTCTTCCCGGCGCCGGTGACCGGCGGGTAATGTCCGGACATCCCACGCAGGAGGCCGCGCGCAGGACGCCCGTCGGGGCCGGCGGCCCGCCTCCGCACCTTTGGAGGAACCGTTGACCAGCTTGACCCCGATGCCATGGAAGAACTGGGCCGGGAACCAGACCGCCCAGCCCAGGCGCGTGGCCACGCCGCGGTCCCCGGAGGAGGTGTCCTCGCTGGTCCGTCGGGCGGGGTCGGACGGCCTGCGGGTCAAGGCGGTCGGGGCAGGGCATTCCTTCACCTCCGTCGCGGTCACGGACGGCGTGCTGGTGCGCCCCGACGGGCTCACCGAGGTCCGCGAGGTCGACGCCGCGGGCGGCACCGTGACGGTGGGCTCGGGGCTGCGGCTCGAACGCCTCAACGACCTCCTCGCGCAGCACGGCCTCGCGCTGACCAACATGGGCGACATCGCGGTGCAGAGCCTCGCGGGCGCGACCGCCACGGGCACGCACGGCACGGGACGCGCGTCGGGCGCGCTCGCGGGGCAGATCCAGGGCCTGGAGATGGTGCTCGCCGACGGCGAGATCGTGAACTGCTCGCCGGACGAAAACGCCGAGTTGTTCGCGGGCGCCCGCGTCGGCCTCGGCGCGCTCGGCATCGTCACGGCGATCACCTTCGCCGTCGAGCCGGCGTTCCTCCTGGAGGCGCGCGAGGAGCCGATGCCGTTCGACGAGGTGCTCGGACGGTTCGACGAACTGTGCGACGACAACGACCACTTCGAGTTCTACTGGTTCCCGCACACCGACAGTTGCAACGTCAAGCGCAACAACCGGAGCGCGGGCCCCGCCAAACCGCTCTCGCGCGCCAAGTTCCTGCTCGACGACGAGATCCTCTCCAACGGCGTCTTCGGCCTCGCATGCCGCCTCGGGAAGGCGGCCCCCAAGACGATCCCCTCGATCGCGAAAGTGTCCAGCAAGGCCCTCTCGGCGCGCACCTACACCGACGCGTCCTACAAGGTCTTCACCAGCCCGCGGCGCGTGCGCTTCGTGGAGATGGAGTACGCGCTGCCCCGCGAGGCACTGACCGCGGCACTCCGCGAAGTGCACGAGCTGGTCAACAAGGGCGACGAGTACGTGTCCTTCCCGGTCGAGGTGCGCATCGCGCCGAGCGACGACATGTGGCTGTCCACCGCGCACGGCCGCGACACCGCCTATATCGCGGTGCACATGTTCCGGGGCACTCCGCACGAGCGCTACTTCTCGGCGGTGGAGAAGATCATGACGGCCCATCAGGGGCGCCCCCACTGGGGCAAGCTGCACACACGCGACGCGGCGTACTTCGCGGACGCGTACCCGCGTTTCAAGGACTTCGCCGCCCTGCGCGACCGGGTCGACCCCGACCGGCGCTTCGGCAACGACTACCTGCGGCGCGTGCTCGGCGAGTAGCCGCGCGGGTCGGCTATTGCGCGGCCCCTGCGTCGGAGCCGGTCGCCTCGTCCTGCCGGTCCGCGCCCGTCTGCGCACCGCCCGCGGACGGGCTCGCCGCGCCGCCGGACGGGGGTGCGACCGTCGGCGGCGTCCCGGACGAGGGACCGCCGGTCGGCTCGGGCGAGCCCGTGGACGGCTTGGGGCTGCCCATCGGGTCGGGGCCTTCGGTCGGACCGCCGGACGGAGTGCTCTGCGACGCACCGGGCGTCGGCGACTGCGGCGCGCCCGACGGGGTGTCCCCGGTGTCGTCCCGCGACGTGCCCTTGTCGGTGTCGGGGGTGCGCCCCAGCTCCTTGTTGTCCGGGTGCTCCGGCGTGGACTTGTGGCCACCGCCGCCCGTGACGTCTCCGATGGTCGAACTGCCGCCGCCGTTGCCGAACAGGCTCGCGAACGAGCGGCCCATGCCGAGTTCGACCACGGTGATGGACGCCATGGCGATGGCGAAGACCGCGACAGCCGCGACGCCCGAGCGCACCAACCAGATTCGGGCCCGCGACTGTTCGCGGGCGACATCGGGTTCACTCGTCCGGGTGGCGGCCGGTGCGCCGGGAAGGGGCGTGGGGCCCATGGACGTGCGTACGTCGCGCAGTTGCTCGCCCGTACGGCGGAACACGTGGACGTACACCGCGCTGCCCACGGTCGCGACCACGCTCGCGATCGCCGCGCCGATCACCGTCCCCGCTGCCCCGAGCTCGGAGAGCAGGAACGCGGACGAGACCGCGGCAAGGGCGCTCGCCACCACCTGGGCCACGCTGAGTTCGATCCGACGGCGTTCATTGTCGGGCCTTTCCTGCATCACGTTCCTTGCACACGGTCGGTCGGAGCCGCTACCGGACCACGCGGTTCCGGTGCGGAGCGGGCGGACTGACGGGTCGTCAGATCGGACGGATAAGGATGAGAGGTGATCAGTAGTAACGAGAGGGACGTCAGCGGACCAGTACGGACACTTCCTCCCTCTCGGACCCCCGGGAGCCCCAAGGCCGTTCCGCCCTCCGGGATCTTGTGAGGAACCTCACCGAAGACGGCCGAAATTTTTCGCCCGGATGTGGACGCGTCGTTACGGCGCGGTGCGGCCCGGCCTCGCCCCCGAATGGAGTACTGTTCACGCCAGGTTCCGGAACGACCTGCGTGGAGGGGGGAAGCGACCGATCGCACCGTGATCCGCAGTGTGGTCCGTAATGTGATCCGCACTGCGTGGTCGGCAATGTGATCGGAGACCCGCAAATCAGGCATCGCCCTGGCTGATTTCTCCGGAATCTCCACTTAAGGAGCCACCACGACATACCGGTGTGACGGGTACGAAAATCCGACACGCCAGGACAAAACGGTCAGGTTGTGGCACGCCGCCACTGGGCAAGTCACACTCGTAACGGGAGCAACGACGCAGGTGACGTCGGCAGGCACCACCCGGGAGGTCCCCATGCCCGAACTGCGTGTCGTGGCCGTCAGCAACGACGGCACACGGCTGGTGCTGAAGGCTGCCGACGGTACCGAGTTCAGCCTTGCCATCGACGAGCGGCTGCGCGCCGCCGTCCGCGGCGACCGCGCACGCCTCGGCCAGATCGAGATCGAGGTCGAGAGCCAACTCCGCCCCCGCGACATCCAGGCGCGCATAAGGGCGGGCGCGACGGCCGAAGAGGTCGCGCAGCTCGCCGGGATCCCCGTCGACCGCGTGCGCAGGTTCGAGGGCCCGGTCCTCGCCGAGCGCGCGTTCATGGCCGAGCGCGCCCGCAAGACCCCGATCCGCCGCCAGGGCGAGACCGCCGGACCGCTGCTCGGCGAGATCGTCACCGAGCGCCTGCACCTGCGCGGCGCCGAGTCCGAGTCCATCCAGTGGGACTCGTGGCGGCGCGACGACGGAAGCTGGGAGATCCTCCTCCTCTACCGCGCCGACGGCGAGATGCACTCCGCGAGTTGGAGCTTCGACCCGCCCCGACGCCTCGTCACCACGAACGACGACGAGGCGCGTTCGCTCGTCGGCGAGCAGACCGCGGGCGCCGAGGCGCCGTTCCCGTTCCGCCCGCGCCTGGCCTCGCTGCCGCGCAACACCGACGACGACGCGATCACCAGCCTGCTCGACGCGGTCCCCGGTCTCGGCCGCGAGTCCTCCGCCCCGCAGCGCGAGGCCGTACGCGAGCCGATGCGCATCGACGTGCCGGCGATCGGCGCCGAGCGCACCCGCCCGGTCCCCGCACCCGTGCCGGACGAGGAGGAGCCCGAGGCCCCCGCGGCCGCGGCTGCCGGGGGCGCCGCCGCGCCGTCGGCCGGTTCGGCGTACGAGAACGTCCTCGTGCCGCGCGTCGTCGGCCCGCACCGCGACCGGCTCATCGGCGCGACCGACCGCCAGGCCGAGGCCGACGGGGTCCGCCCCGGCCGCCGGGCGACCGTGCCGAGCTGGGACGAGATCGTTTTCGGCAGCCGCCGCAAGAAGCGCGACTGACCCCACGCGACCGGGGCCCGACCGGCGGACTTCGCTGATCACTTCCTCATTTGTGCTTCAGAGCCCTAGTGTGTCGGCAAGGATGCTCAGTGTTGCTCCGCAGTACCTGTCTACGGGGGGCGGTGGGAAATGAGCGTTGGCACGTCGGAACGGGTCACGCATCAGGACGAGCGGGCACTGCTCGCCGAGGTCCGCCTGCTGTTCGGCGCCGTCGACCCCTGGCTCGCCGAATTCCTGCGCACCACGACCACGCGCCCGCTCAAGGCCACGCCGCCGCACCGCCGTTCGCCGTGACCCGCTGGGCGGTCGGCGAGGCGCCCCACGTCCTGACCTTCGACGCACCGACGCTGAGCGTGGTGGTTCAGGTGTACCCGCTCGGCCCGCGGCGCCGCATCCTCGGCCAGCTCACCGTGCCGCGCCGGGTCTGCCTGGAGGTCCGGCACTCGGAGGGGGTCCGCACCGTGCTGACCGACGGCCTCGGCCGCTTCACGATGGACGATCTGCCCTCCGGCCTGATCGGCTTCGTCGCCTACACGGCGTCCGGACGGCGCGACGCGACCCACTGGACCGCGATCTGACCGAACCTGCCGTCTGAGCTCGGCGATCCGACGGACTGCGATCCGCAGGGACCGCGATCCGACCGGACGTCGATCCGAGATCCTCGATCCGAGGTCCTCGGTGGGGTCCTCAGATCTGACGACCGCGGCGCCGCGCCGGACACCGCTCGGGCCGACACGGCGCCCGTGCCTCAGCCCGCCGGGTCCACCGCGACCGGGCGGCGCGGGTCCGCGATCCAGCCGCTCCACGACGGGGCGTACAGCGCCGCGGTGACGCCGGAGCGCTCCAGCACCATGACCGCGTGCGCGGCGGTGACGCCCGAGCCGCAGTACGCCCCGACGCGGGCACCGGGGACGACGCCGAGCGCCGCGTACCGCTCGCGCAGCACATCGGCGCCGAGGAGCAGCCCGCCCGGGCCCGCCACGGACGTCTCCGGCACGTTGACCGCGCCCGGGATGTGTCCGGCCACCGGGTCGACCGGCTCGGTGTCGCCGCGGAACCGCTCCGCGGCGCGTACGTCGATCAGGACGCCGTCGCGCGCGAGTTGCGCGGCCTCGTCGGCGTCCAGCACCGGCATGCCGCCCGGCACCGGGGTGAAGTCCCCCGCGCCCGGCTCGGGGTCGGTCGCGTCGACCGGCAGGCCCGCCGCGACCCAGGCGCCGTAGCCGCCGTCCAGCACGCGCACCCGCGCGTGGCCGAAGTAGCGCAGCAGCCACCACGCGCGTGACGCGGCGATGCCGTCGGCGGCGTCGTACGCCACGACGTCGCGGTCCGCCGAGACCCCGGCCCGGCGCATCGCCGCCGCGAAGTCCTCCGGGTCCGGCAGCGGATGGCGTCCGCGCTCGTCGCCGCCCGGCTTCGCGGACAGCTCGGCGTCCATGTCCGCGAAGTGCGCGCCCGGCAGGTGCCCCGCGCGGTACGCGGGCAGACCGTGCGGGCCGCCGAGCCGGTAGCGGACGTCGAGCAGGACCGGCGGCTCGGCGGAGCGCAGCGCCGCGGCGAGTTCTGAGGTGTCGATGACTGGGTTCACGCACCGCATCCTGCCGTGCCGGAGGGCCCGGCGTGCGCGTCCCGGCGCTGTGTCGGCGTTCACCCTGGCGCTTCGGGTGTTCCCCGCGACACCTCCCCCGCTCCGTGCCAGCATCGAACCGATAGCTCGCTATTTCTCCGGACTTTCCGATATCCCCGCATATGAACCGAGCGGCTTTGCCGTGGAGGCAGTGATGACCGAAGTGACGAGCCCCTACAAGCAGGGCGTCCCGTGTTGGGCCGACATGGGCTCGCCGGACCTCCGGGCATCGCTGGACTTCTACGGCGCGGTGCTGGGCTGGGAGGGCGAGATCGGCCCCGAGGAACTGGGCTTCTACACAAACTGCACGGTCCGCGGCAAACGCGTCGCCGGCATGATGGCGCTGCCCGATCCCGCGATGCCGGTCGCCTGGACGACCTACCTCGCGGTCGCCGACGCGCACGCGGCCGTCCTGGCGATGAAGGCCGCCGGGGCGACCGAGGTCTTCCCGGTGACCGACGTCCTCGACCTAGGACGCATGGCGCTGCTGGAGGACCCGACCGGCGCCGTCGTCGGCCTGTGGCAGGCGGGCACCCACGTCGGCGCCCAACTCGTGAACGAGCCGGGCGGCATCGTGTGGAACGAGTTGATGACGCGCGACAGCAAGGCCGCACGGCAGTTCTACGCGACGGCGTTCGGCTACGACTACGAGGACATGAGCGCGGACGGCTTCGACTACCACGCGTTCCTCGTGGACGGACGGCCCGCCGGCGGCGTCATGGGCATGGACGAGAACTGGCCGGACGAAGTGCACGCGCACTGGGCCGTGACCTTCTGCGTCGAGGACGCCGACGACGCGGTGGCCAAGGTGCGCCGGGCGGGCGGCACTGTGCTGAGCGAGCCGCAGGACTCGCCGTACGGTCGCCACGCCACCTGCGGCGACCCGCACGGCGCGACGTTCTCCGTGATCGCCTCGACCGAGGACATGGACGAGGCACAGGCACCGTGACGAACCGCATCGCATAGAGTCGGAACCGTCGGGCCCGCCCGGGAGTTGATCCCGCGTCACCGGAAACGCGCGGGGTCGGCCGCGGGCACACACTGCCATCGGCCCGGCACCGACGATTCGAGGGGGTTCACCACCATGGGCAAGCTCTTCAAGATAGTCCTGCCGATCGCCGTCATCGCGGGCCTGGCCTCGGTCCTGCTGAAGAAGCGCAAGCAGGCCTGAAGCAGGCAGCCGCACAACGCGGGGCGCCCTCCCGGAGATCCGGAAGGGCGCCCTTTCGTATGCGGGCCTCGAACCAGGGTCCGCGGCCGGGACGACCACAAGTCGGCCGTGCGACAACAGGGGCACTGCCGGATCCAGCCCGGAGGGCCGACCCCGAGCGCGCAACGGGGCGCGTCAGGCGTGCACTTCGAGCAGCGGCACCAGTTGCTCGACCGGGGTCATGGACCCGTGCAGGCCGACCATGCGCGACTCGTTGGGCTCGCGGCGGGTGGCGATGATCGCGACGTCCGCCCACGGCGCCGCGACGACGTCGCCGATGCGGTGGTAGACGCGGTCCTCCACCTCGCCGAACCAGCCCGCATCGACGGCCTGGTCGCGGGAGAGCACCCAGCAACTGTCGGCCAGCACGTCCTGCCAGATCGCGAGGACGTCGGATGCCGCGCCCGGGACCGCGTACACATGCCTGGCCCGGGCCTCGCCGCCGAGCAGCGCGACTCCGGCCGACAGCTCGGGGTCGGTGTCGACGTCGATCCGGTCGGCCGTCGGCACGTCGATCATGCCGTGGTCCGCGGTGACGTAGAGCGAGGTGCCCGGCGGGAGTTGTTCGGCCAGCGCGCGGACCAGGCCGTCGACGCGGGCCAGTTCGATCCGCCACGCGTCGGAGTCGACGCCGTTGACGTGCCCGGCCTTGTCGAGGTCGCTGACGTACGTGTAGACCAGCACCGGCCCGGGCCGGGACAACTGCTCCACCACGCCGTGCACGCGCGGGAGCCCGCCCTCCAGGCCGACGAACGTGCCGCCCTGCAACGCCACCTGGGTCAGCGGGGTGCGCTCGAACAGCGGGTCGGAGACCTGGGCGACGGTGATGCCCGCCGCGGCGGCGCGCTCCATCAGCGGGGGGTGCGGCTGCCATTCGCGCGGAGGCACGTAGGGATCCCAGCGCAGTTGGTTCATCAGCCGCGCGTCGCCGGGGATCGCGACGGTGTAGCCCAGCAGGCCGTGCGCGCCGGGCGGCAGACCCGTACCGAAGGACGCGAGGCTCGTCGCCGTCGTCGCCGGGAAGCCCGCGGTCAGCGGCTCACCGCGCCCGCCCCACGCGCCGGGGACCAGCGAGGTGAGGAAGGGCGCCCAGTCCGGATGCGCTTTGAGCAGCTCCCAGCCGAGGCCGTCGACGAGGAACACGACGGCGCGCTCGCTCTCCCGAAGGCCCAGCACGTTGCGCTCGCCGGGCATCCCGAGGGCGGCCGCGACAGATGGGAGCAGGTCGGAGAGCGCCCCGGCGCCGTAGCGCGGGACGGGGACTGGCGGCGGTTCCGGAGCCCAGGCTGCGGCGCTCACCGGCCGGAGCCGGCGATGGCCTCGGACAGTCTGCGTGCGAACGCGAGCGTGTGCTCGACCGCGTCCGGCCCGTCGGCCGCCTCACTGACGCGCAGCGACAGGTCGTCGGCGGTCATCGCACCGGTGTAGCCGTGGTCGACGTCGCAGTTCGGGTCCGCGCAGCCGGCCGGCTCCAGGTCGATGCGGCCGACCGCGCCCCAGCCGATGGTCAGCACGACCTCGCGCGGGGGTGCGCCCGGGACGTACTCGGCGGGGTTCCCGACGACACGGCTGACCACCACCGATTCGATGCGGTCGATGCGCACCGTCTCGGTGGACGTCGTCGCGTACGGCGTCGGGGACGTGTCGTCGGGGGCGTGCTCGTCGGTGTGGCTGACCAGGAAGCGGCCGGGCGTGAGGACGAGGACGGTCACGTGCCGCCGGACCTCGTTGGAGTCGAACGTGGTCTCCTGGTGCACCAGGAACGCGTCGACCTGCTCGGTCCCGATCGTGGACTCGACCGCGTCGGCGACGAGGCTCGGGTAGTAGCCGCTGCGCTCGATGGCCGTACGCAGGCCCTGGGTCGAGGTGGTGGTCTTCGCCATGCCCCCATCCTGGCACCTCCGAGCGCCCCCGCGCGCCATCCTGACGGTCGACGCGTACTCCGGGCCCGCTCCGGTCGGCTCCGCGCGGCCTTCACACGACGCCGCACCGGGCTCCCGGCGACATAGGCCCGACCGCTCGCGGCAGCAGACCGTGCTCCTCCTATGACTCTTTGTCGATGTCACGATAGTCCCCGTACGGGTGACGGTGAGGCACACGCCCGGGGGACGCCAGGCTTCGCGCAACCGCGCGCCCCACGCGCGCCCTCCCCTGGCCCGGCACGACCCGGTTGACTGGGCGATGTGCAGGACGGACGGGGCGACAGGGACGCACCGTTCACGGTGGCCCCCGCCCGTCCGGCACAGCGTCCGCGCTCCCGCGCCGGGAGTTCGGGCGGCACCGCACCCGCACCGGTGGGATCGGGGAAACCCGGTGGGGGCGCGGTCGGTCCGGACGGGCCGTCGGCATGATGCGCCGCCACGTGGAGGGCGTGCGCGGAGGGGCATGGCGACGGGCTTGACCGGAGGCCGCGGCGGCGGCGCGGGTGCCACGGCTCGGGGTGGCATCGGCGCCGCGGCGGCCGGGCCGGCGGCGGTATGGCCTGGAGACGGGCACGTACCGCCGCGGCTCGCGTGTGCGACCCCTCGGCCCGGCTCTACCTCAGCCCGGTTCTACGTTGGCCCCAGTCCTACGTCGGCCCGGGTCCACTTCAGCCCGGGTCTACTTCGACCCGGTTCTACTTCGACCCGGGTCTACTTCGGACCGGTTCAACGTCGACCCGGTTCCACTTCACCCCGGGTCTACGTCGGCCGGCTCTGCTTCGGCTCGGCTCGGTTTCGGCTCGCGCGGCTTCCGCTCGGTCAGCGCGGAGTGCGCATCGAGCGCGGTCCGAGGTCCGTGCGCAGCGGCGGCCGCGACAGGCGGATTCGCGCGTCCAGCACCGTCAGCCCCTCCCCCGTAACCACCACGGGGTCGAGGACGACCGAGGTGACCTGCGGCAGGTCCTCGGCCAGTTGCGAGAGCCGGAGCAGCAGTTCCTCGAGCGCCGCGACGTCGACGGGCGGCGCGCCGCGATAGCCGAACAGCACCGGCGCGGCCCGGATGTCGCGGACCAGGTCGGCGACATCCTGGTCGGTCGCGGGCACCACGCGGTGGGCCACGTCGCCGAGCAACTCCGAGGCGGGGCCCGCGAGCCCGAAGCGCAGGAGCGCGCCGAAGGACTCGTCGTACGTGAGCCCGACCGTCGTCGCGACGCCGCGCGGCGCCATGCGCTGGACCACCAAGCGGGCCTGGTCGGGCCCGCCGAGCCGCGTGGACATGCGGCGGAACGCGCGGCGCAGGCCCACCTCGGTGCCGAGGTCCAGGCGTACCCCGTCGAGGTCTACGCGGTGCCGCAGATGCTCGGCGATGGTCTTGAGGACGACCGGATAGCCCATCTGCTCGGCGGCGGCGACCGTCGCGTCCTCACTGTCGACGCGGACCGCGGGGCTCGGGTGGATGCCGTAGCAGCCGAGCAGTTCGGCCGCCTCCGCGGGCGAGAGGCCGGCCGCGTCGGCGGCGCCGAGGCGGGCCCGGACCAGTCCGCGTGCGGTGTCCACGTCGACGTCCTCGAACTCCGCGACCTCGCCCACCGGGCGGCGGCGCCAGGCGGCGTAGCGGACGACCTCGGCGAGGGCGCGCACGGCGTTCTCGGGTGCGGGGTACGACGGGACCGAGCCCTGCGCGGGCACCCCGTCGGGGTCGAGCCGCCGCAACTGGTCGGGCAGCCCCTCGTGCGCGAGGTACGTCGCCACCAACGGCTTGCCCGCGGCCACCGCCCGCGCGGCCATCTCCGCGATGACGGACGCGACTTCCTGGCCGGACGTGGTCAGCGGCGGAATGAAGACCACGACCACCGCGTCCGAGTCGGGTGAGGCCAGCACGTCGCCGAGGGCCTTGCGGAAGTCCTCGGCGGTCGCCGACGTGGTCAGGTCGACCGGGCGCAGAGGGTCGAGCCCGGCGCTCGTACAGGCGTCCTGGGTCAGCAGGCCGAGCGAGTCGGAGTTGCCGACGATGGCGACGCGGTCGCCCGCGGGCAACGGCTGGTAGGCGAGGAGTTGCGCGACGTCGAACATCTCCGCGACCGTGGGCACCCGGATCACGCCCGCCTGCCGGAAGAGCGAGTCGACGGCCTGGTCGGGCAGGCTGAGCGCGCGCGTCGCGTGCCCCAGCGGGACTCCTTCGGCGTGCCGGAGGCTCTTGACCACGACGACCGGCTTGCGGCGCGCGACGCGGCGGGCCAGGCGCGTGAACTTGCGCGGGTTGCCGAGTGATTCGAGGTGCAGCAGGACGACGTCGGTGGCCGGGTCGTCCTCCCAGTACTGGAGCAGGTCGTTGCCGGAGACGTCGGCGCGGTTGCCTGCGGAGACGAACGTCGACAGGCCGATGCCGCGGTTGACGGTCGACTCCAGGATCGCGATGCCGAGCGCGCCGGACTGCGCGAACATGCCCACCCGGCCGCGGCGCGGCATGCGCGGCGACAGGCTGGCGTTGACGCTCACCTCGGGGTCGGTGTTGAGGATGCCGAGGCAGTTCGGGCCGATGACGCGCATGCCGTGGCTGCGGGCGGTGCGCACCAGGCGCCGCTGCCGCTCGCGGCCCTCGGCGCCGGTCTCGGCGAAGCCGGAGGACACGACGACGAGGCCGCGCACGCCGTGCTGCCCGCAGTCCTGTACAACCTGCTGCACGGCGCGCGCGGGGACGGCCACGATGGCGAGGTCCACCTCGCCGGGGATGTCGACGACGGTCCGGTAGACGGGGAAGTCCTCGATCGGGTCGCCGGCGGCCGGGTTCACGGCGTACACCGGCCCGGCGAAGCCGCTCGCGGCCAGGTTGCGCAGCAGGGTGTTGCCGACCGTGCCCTCGTGCCGCCCCGCGCCGACGACGGCGACCGAGCGCGGGTTGAGCAGGCGGGCGGTGGACCGGGCCTCGGCGCGGTGCTCGCGGGCCAGCATGACGGCGGTGGAGGTGTCGGTCGGCGCCAGGTCCAGCGTGAGGCGTACGACCCCGTCCTCGAACGCGGACTGCTGCGTGTACCCGGCCTCCGTGAAGACCTTCATCATGCGGCGGTTGGACGGCAGCACGTCGGCCACGAACCGGCGGATGCCGCGCTCGCGCGCGACGGCCGCGATGTGCTCCAGGAGGACGGAGGCGACGCCGCGCCCCTGCTGGTCGTCCTGCACGAGAAAGGCGACCTCGGCGGTCGAGGAGCGGCCGTGCGGGCCGGTGCGGACCGCTCGGCCGTCGGGTCCGATCCGGTCGTACCGGACGATCGCCACCAGCGCGTCGCCGACGAACAGGCCGAGCCCGACGCGGTCGACCCAGTCGTGCGTGGTGAAGTGCCGCACATCACGGGCGGAGAGGCGCGGGTACGGCGTGAAGAACCGCAGGTACTTCGACTCGTCGGAGACACGGGCGTAGAACTCGACGAGGCGGTCGGCGTCGTGCGGCCCGACCGGCCGCAGATGCGCGGTCGCGCCGTCGCGCAGCACGACGTCGGCCTCCCAGTGCTGCGGGAACGCGGGCGCGTCGCCGGACGTCGGGGCGGGCGTCGTGCCCTGCGCCGATGTGGGCGCCGTGCCGGGTGTCGGAGCGGGTGCCGGCTCCGGAGTCGGCTCGGGAGTCGGCGCTGCGGATGACCCGGCTGGTGGCCCGGCGGGTGGCGGGGGCGGCTGTGTGGGGTCCACGCTGCCGACACTAAGCCACCGGACGCGTGGCCAGCGAGGCGCGGCACCGCGACGCGGCACAGATTTGCGCGCTCCTGTCGCGGCCGGTCGGGAGCCGGGCCCGTGACCGGTGTCACCGCACGCGACCGGCCCGCCACACCAAGGAATCTGATAGACCATCAGGCGTATCCCGATCAGCCGTGTGCCCCGAAATGCGCCTGCCGCGTTCGGCGGCCAACCATCCGACCGCGTATCCCGCTGGAGGTCGTTATGTCCGCCCAGGGCCTGTCCGCCGCATTCCCCGTCGCCGACATGACCGCCGCCGTCGCGTTCATGAGCGCGGTGCTCGGCACCGAGCCGACCTTCGTCGACGGCGACCGCTGGGCGCAGTTCGATGTGAACGGCAACCGCATCGCGCTGTCCGGCACCGACCGCGAGGGCGAGGGAGCCTCGGTCATGGTCAAGGTCGCGGATCTGGACGCGGCGCTCGCGCCCCTGCGCGCCGCGGGCTTCAAGGTCGGGGAGCCGGTCCAGGGCCCGCACGAGGTCCGCGCCCAGGTCGTCGGCCCCGACGGCTGGGCCGCCGTGCTCTACCAGCCCGCCCCGCGCGCCTGAGCGCACACGACACCGCCCCGGCCCCCGCGCTTCCGCGGGGGCCGGGGCGGTGTCGTCTGCTCAGGCCTCGACAGCAGGCCAGCGCTTGCCGATCCAGCGCCAGACGACCTCGATCAGCGCGGCCGCCACGACGGCGATGCCGACGGCGGTCCACGGCATCTCGGTGCCGACGAGCTTCAGGTCGAAGAACTTCTGGAAGGCCGGCACGCTGATCACCAGCGCGAAGCCCAGGGCCATCGTCACGACGAGTCCGACGCGCCACAGGGTGTACGGGCGGGCGATGATCGCCAGGACCCACAGCGCGACCAGGAACAGCGTGAGGGTCGCGATCGACGTCTCGGCGCTGCGGGTCTCCTCCGAGCCGCCGTAGTAGTCGCGCGCGATGAGGTACGACGTGAAGCACGCCGTACCGGCGATGAACCCGGCCGGTCCCGCCGTTCTCAGCACGCGGTTCACGAAGCCCGGCCGCGCGCGCTCCTTGTTGGGGGCGAGGGCCAGGAAGAACGCCGGCGTCCCGATCGTGAACCAGGCCAGCAGTGTGAGGTGCCGCGGCAGGAACGGGTACGGCACGTTGACGATCACGACCAGGATCGCCAGCAGCACCGCGTACGACGTCTTCGTGAGGAAGAGGTTCGAGACGCGCTCGATGTTGCCGATCACGCGGCGGCCCTCGCCGACGACCGACGGCAGCGACGAGAAGCTGTTGTTGAGCAGCACGATCTGCGCGACGCCGCGCGCCGCCTCGCTGCCGGAGCCCATCGCGACGCCGATGTCGGCGTCCTTGAGCGCCAGTACGTCGTTGACGCCGTCACCGGTCATCGCGACCGTGTGGCCGCGCGACTGGAGCGCGCCGACCATGTCGCGCTTCTGCTGCGGGGTCACGCGGCCGAAGACCGTGTTCTTTTCGAGGATGTCCGCCATCGCGTCGCGGTCCTCGGGCAGCGTGCGCGCGTCGACCGGGTGCTCGGCGCCGGGGATGCCCAGCTTGGCCGCGACGGCGCCCACCGAGACGGCGTTGTCGCCGGAGATGACCTTGGTGGCCACGCCCTGGTCGGCGAAGTACGCGAGGGTGTCGGCCGCGTCGTGGCGCAGCCGCTGCTCCAGCACGACCAGCGCGGCGGGGTGCCCGTGCAGCGGGTTGTACGGCGCGGTCAGGTCCTCGACCGGGGCGTCGGTGCGCACCAGCAGAAGGACGCGCAGCCCGTTCGACCCCAGGTCCTCCGCCTCGGCGAGGATCGGGTCGTCCGCCCGGGCCAGCACCTCGGGCGCGCCCAGCAGCCACGACTGGCGCTCGCCGTCGACGACGAAGGTCGCGCCCGAGTACTTGCGGGCCGAGGAGAACGGGATCGTCGCGTCCTCGGTCCACGCCGCGGGCGCGTCGCACTCCTCGATGATCGCCTGGAGGCTCGCGTTGGGCCGCGGGTCGGTGGTGCCGAGCGCGCCGAGCGCCTCGCGTACCGGCAGTGCCGGGTCCAGGGCGCGGACCTCGGTGACGTTCATGCCGCCCTCGGTCAGCGTGCCGGTCTTGTCCAGGCACACGACGTCGACGCGGGCCAGGCCCTCGATCGCGGGAAGCTCCTGCACGAGGCACTGACGGCGGCCGAGGCGGATGACGCCGACCGCGAACGCGAGCGAGGTCAGCAGCACCAGGCCCTCGGGGACCATCGGCACGACGCCCGCGACCATGCGGCGGATCGCCTCGGGGATGTCGTCGTCGTTGATCCGGTACTGGCTGATGACCAGGGCGATCGCGGCCGGGATCAGGACCCAGGTGACGTACTTCAGGATGGTGCTGATGCCGCCGCGCAGTTCGGACGCGACGAGCGTGAAGCGCGACGCCTCCTCCATGAGCTGGGCGGCGTACGCGTCCTTGCCGACCCGGGTGGCGCGGAACGCGCCGGACCCGGCCACCACGAACGAGCCGGACATCACCGCGTCCCCGGGCTGCTTGAGCACCGGGTCGGCCTCACCGGTCAGCAGCGACTCGTCGATCTCCAGCCCGGCCGCCTCGGTGACGATGCCGTCGACCACCGCCTTGTCGCCGGAGCCCAGCTCGATGATGTCGTCGAGGACGATCTCGTGCGACGAGACGCCGACCGCCACGCCGTCGCGGCGCACCCGCGGCTTGGCCTCGCCGATCACCGCCAGCCGGTCCAGGGTCCGCTTCGCGCGCATCTCCTGGATGATGCCGATGCCCGTGTTGGCGATGATGACGAAGCCGAACAGTCCGTCCTGGATCGGGCCGACCACCAGGATGATGACGAACAGCACGCCGATGATCGCGTTGAAGCGCGTGAAGACGTTGGAGCGGACGATGTCGCCGGTGGACCGGCTGGAGCGTACGGGTACGTCGTTCACCGCACCGCGCGCGACGCGTTCGGCGACGTCGGCGGCGGACAGACCGCGCCTGTCGTCGAGAACGCGGCCGGCCACGTCGTCGGTTGTCGTCTCCTGCGTCATGGACCTCACCGTATGCGGCTGGAAAGGGCGGCGTACAAGCCGGGGTTGACGTTCATGCCCGGGTAGCAGAGCGCCTCCGCCGTACGGGCGACGGCGGATGCGCACCCAAGTCATCCTTGGGGACTACTTTGCCAGGAGTTTGACCGGATCGTTCGAGCGGGCACCCGCTCGACCGCTGTCGACCACCGGTCGATCACCGCGCGACCACTGCCCGACTACTGCCCGACCACGGTTACTGCCGGACTACTGATCGACCACTACTCGACCACGGTCACCGGCCCCAGGCCGAGCGCCTCGACCGGCTCGCGGATCTGCGCCGCGTCGCCGACCAGCACGATCACCAGGTGCTCCGGGTCGAAGCCGGCCACCGCCGCGTCGGAGGCGTCCGCGGTGGCGACCGCGCCGAGCCGCGCGTACAACCCCGGCAGGTAGTCGTCCGGGAGCCGCTGCGCGACGACGTCGGCCAGCGAATCGGCGACCGAGCGGGACGTCTGGTACTTGAGCGGCGCGACCCCGACTAGGTTCTGCACTGCCGCGTCGCGCTCGTCGTCGGTCAGCCCCTCGGCGGCCAGCGTCCTGAGCACCGCCACCATGTCGGCGAGGGCGGGGCCGGTCACGTCGGTCTCCACCGACCCGGTGATCGCCAGCAGCGCGCCGGAGCGCAGCGACTGGTTGAGCGCGCGGATGCCGTACGTGTAGCCCTTCTCCTCACGCAGCACCCGGTCCAGACGGGAGGTCAGCGTGCCGCCCAGGCAGTACGTCCCGATGCTGAGCGACGGCCACACCGCGTCGTGCCGGTCCGGGCCGAGCCGCCCCGCGAGCACCTGAGTCTGCACGCTGCCCGTGCGGTGCACGATCACCACGCGCGCGGCGTCGTCGGCACGTGCGGGAGTGACTTCGGTCGGCGGCGCGTCGCTGCCGGTCCACTTGCCGAGCGTGCGGTCGAGGATGCCGTCGAGGTCGACGCCGTCCAGGTCGCCGACCACGACGACGGTCGCCGTCGCGGGGCGCACATGCGCGGCGAAGAAGTCCGCGACCGCCGCACGGTCGACGCGCGCGACGCTCTCCGCGGTGCCGGCGCGCGGGCGCGAGATGCGGGCGGACGCGTCGAACAGCTCGCCGTACAGCGCGATCGCGGCCCGCCGGGCGGGGCTGGCCAGTTCGTGCACGATCTCGTCGAGGCGCTGCCGCACCAGGCGGTCGACCTCGTCCGCGGGGAACGCGGGGGCGCGCACCGCGTCCGCCATCAGGCCGAGTGCGCGCTCCAGGCGGGACGCCGGGACGTCCAGCGCGACCTGCACGCCCGCGTGGTCCGCACCGGCATCCATGGTGGCACCGCAGCGCTCCAGTTCGGCGGCGAAGGTCTCGGCGTCCATCGTGTCGGTGCCCTCGCTCAGCGCGCGGGCCATGATCGTGGCGACGCCGTCGATGCCCTCGGGCTCCGCGTCGAGCGGTGCGTCGAGCAGCAGCTCGACGGCGACGACGCGCTGTCCGGGGCGGTGCACGTGCAGCACCGACAGGCCGTTGGCAAGGCGCGAGCGCTCGGGGGCCGGGAAGGTCCAGGACTTCTCCGGGCCGGCCCCGGGGCGCGGGTGGAACACCATCGTGGTCTGCGTCATCAGGCGGCCTGCCCCTCGGCGTCGTCGCTGTCGGTGTTGTCGTCGGCGTCGTCGTCGGAGCCGTCGTCGGAGTCCTCGGCGGGCAGCTCGTAGACCAGCACCGCGCGGTTCTCCGGCAGCAGGCGCTCGGCGGCGACCGCGCGTACCTCCTCCGCGCCGATCTCCAGGACCCGGTCCAGCGCCGTGAACGCGAGCGACGCGTCCCCGAACAGCGTGGCGTACCGGCACAGTTCGTCGGCACGGCCGCCGACCGTCGCCATCCGGTCCAGCCAGCCCCGCTCGATCTGCGCCTGCGCGCGCTCCAGTTCGGCCGGGGTCGGGCCCTCGGCGGCGAAGCGGGCCAACTCCTCGTTGACTGCGGTGTCGACCGCCGCGACCTCGGCGTCGCCGGACGCCTTCACGTCCAGCAGCGCGACGGACGGCGCGCCGACCAGGCGCATGATGCCGAAGCCCGCGTACACCGCCAGTTCGTCGCGGCGCACCAGGCGCGTGTTGAGGCGCGAGCTCTCACCCTCACCGAGCACGGTCAGCGCCAGGTCCGCGGCATCGGCCTCGCGGGCGCCGTCGACCGGCAGCCGGTACGCGGCCATCAGCGACCGCGACGGCACGTCCTCGTACACCGTCTCGCGCACCTCGCCGCCGATCACCGGCGGCAGCGAACCGTCGGCCGGGGTCGGCTTGCCGTCGTGCGCGGGAATCGTCCCGAAGTACTTCTCCACCCACGCGACGGTCTGCTCGGGGTCGATGTCACCGACCACCGCGAGCACCGCGTTGTTGGGCGCGTAGTAGGTGCGGAAGAACTCCCGGCAGTCCTCAAGCGTCGTCGCGTCGAGGTCGGCCATCGAGCCGATCGGCATGTGGTGGTACGGGTGCCCGGCCGGGAACGCCATCGCGACCAGGCGCTCCCACGCGGTGCCGTACGGCACGTTGTCGTAGCGCTGGCGTCGCTCGTTCTTCACCACGTCGCGCTGGTTGTCGAGGCTCTCCTGCGTCAGCGCCTCCAGCAGGCCGCCCATGCGGTCCGCCTCCAGCCACAGCGCGAGCTCGACCTGATGGGCCGGCATCGTCTCGAAGTAGTTGGTGCGCTCGAAGCTCGTCGTGCCGTTGAGCGAACCGCCCGCCGACTGCACGAACTCGAAGTGCTGGTTGCCGTGCACGTTGGCCGAGCCCTGGAACATCAGGTGCTCGAACAGGTGGGCCAACCCGGTGCGGCCGGGCTGCTCGTGCCGCGAACCCACGTCGTACCACAGGCACACGGCGGCGACCGGATCGATGTGGTCCTCGGACAACACGACCCGCAGCCCGTTGGCGAGCCGGTGCTCGGTCGCCGTGAACGTCTCGGCCAGACCAGCCATGCCCCATCAGTCCCTTCCGCCGGCGCCTCGCGGCCCCACACCACGAGCGGCCGCGTCGGCGGCCTGAACGCAACCTTACTGACGGAAAGGGCCGGACCCGGGACGCCGAAGCCGGCGTTCGCGGCGGGCGAAGCCGGGAACTTTCGGCGGGGACGTCGTACGGCCGCCTACTGCTGGTACCCCTCCACCTCGCGCGCGGGCCGCACCGCGGCGGCCTCCGGGTCCTCGCGCGCCTCGCGGCGCGCCCGGCGCTGCCGCAGCAGGTCCCAGCACTGGTCGAGTTCGACCTCGATGGCGTGCAGCAGTTGCTGCTCCTCCTCGGCCGTGATCTTCCCCTGCGCCAACTGGTCGCGCAGCGCGTGCTCGGTGTCGACCATCGAGCGGATGCGGTCCAGGATCTGCGGGTCGTCCATGGCAGCCCTCCGTGCCTTCACGTGACTGGGGCGAACACCGGCCCATTCCCCGTTAGCGTGGCCCTCATACCTCACCGGGCGCGAAGAACGCCCGCAAACCCGGACGATCCCCCGCCCGGCGTCGGGTCGCTGCACTCGCATGTCCGACCGGGGGGACACAATGGGGCGCGTCCGCCCCAAGCCTAAGGAGCCCGCCGCAGTATGGCCCGCCGCAGCACGAAGACGCCTGGCCAGGACCAGCCCGACGACTTCGAGGAACGCATCCTCGACATCGACGTCGTCGACGAGATGCAGGGCTCGTTCCTGGAGTACGCGTACTCGGTCATCTACTCGCGCGCTCTGCCCGACGCACGAGACGGACTCAAGCCGGTGCACCGGCGCATCCTCTACCAGGCCAACGAGATGGGCCTGCGCCCCGACCGCGGCTTCGTGAAGTGCGCGCGCGTCGTCGGCGAGGTCATGGGACGCCTGCACCCGCACGGCGACACCGCCATCTACGACGCGCTGGTCCGCATGGCCCAGCCGTTCTCGATGCGCCTCCCCATGGTCGACGGGCACGGCAACTTCGGCTCGCTCGGCAACGACGACCCGCCCGCCGCGATGCGGTACACCGAGTGCCGCCTGTCGCCCGCCGCGATGCTCATGGCGGAGTCGATCGACGAGGACACCGTCGACTTCGGCCCCAACTACGACGGCCAGGAGCGCGAACCGCAGGTCCTGCCCGCGTCGTTCCCGAACCTGCTGGTGAACGGCACCTCGGGCATCGCGGTCGGCATGGCCACCAACATGCCGCCGCACAACCTCACCGAGGTCGTCGCCGCCGCACGCGAGCTGATCCGCCGCCCGCACGCCACGCTCGACGACCTCATGAAGCACATCCCGGGCCCGGACCTGCCCACCGGCGGCCGGGTCGTCGGACTCGGCGGGGTGCGCGACGCGTACGAGTCGGGCCGCGGCACGTTCAAGATCCGCGCGACGGCGACGGTCGAGAACGTCACGCCGCGGCGCAAGGGCATCGTCGTCACCGAACTGCCGTACAACGTCGGCCCGGAGAAGGTGATCGCCAAGGTCAAGGAGCTCGTGCAGTCCAAGAAGCTCCAGGGCATCGCCGACCTGAAGGACCTCACCGACCGCGCCCACGGACTGCGCCTGGTCATCGAGGTCAAGAACGGCTTCAACCCCGAGGCCATCCTCGAACAGCTCTACAAGCTGACGCCGATGGAAGAGACCTTCGGCATCAACAACGTCGCGCTCGTCGACGGGCAGCCGCTCACCCTCGGCCTCAAGGAACTCCTTGAGGTCTATCTCGACCACCGGTTCGAGGTCGTACGCCGCCGCAGCGAGTTCCGCCGCCGCAAGCGCCAGGAGCGCCTGCACCTGGTCGAGGGCCTGCTGGTCGCGCTCATCGACATCGACCGCGTCATCGAGCTGATCCGGGCCAGCGACAACGCCGCGCAGGCCAAGGAACGCCTGATGGAGACGTTCGCGCTCTCCGACATCCAGGCGACCTACATCCTCGACACGCCGCTGCGCCGCCTGACCCGCTTCGACCGCATCGAGCTGGAGGCGGAGCGCGACAAGCTCCAGGCGGAGATCGACGAGCTGACCGAGATCCTCAACTCGGACCAGCGGCTCCGCAAGATCGTCTCGGACGAACTGGCCGCGGTCGGCAAGAAGTACGGCACCCCGCGCCGTACGGTGCTCCTGGAGTCGGCGGGCGCTCCGGCCACCGCCGTCCCGCTGGAGGTGACCGACGATCCCTGCCACGTCCTGCTGTCCTCCACCGGCCTGCTGGCCCGCACGCCCGGCTCCGACCCGCTGCCCACCGAGGGCGCGCGGCACAAGCACGACGTGGTCGTCTCCGGCATCGCCGCGACGGTGCGCGCCGAGATCGGCGTCGTCACCGACACCGGGCGTCTGCTGCGCGTCAACGTCGTCGACCTGCCGGCGCTGCCGCCGAGCAGCGTCGCCCCGAACCTCTCGGGCGGCGCGCCGATCAGCGAGTTCGTCACCCTGGAAGGCGACGAGAAGGTGGTCTGCCTGACCTCGCTCTCGGCGGACTCCCCCGGCCTCGCACTGGGCACCGTGCAGGGTGTCGTCAAGCGCGTCATCCCCGACTACCCGTCCAACAAGGACGAGTTGGAGGTCATCGCGCTCAAGGACGGCGACCGCATCGTCGGCGGCGTCGAACTGCGCACCGGCGACGAGGACCTGGTCTTCATCACCGACGACGCGCAACTGCTGCGCTTCCCGGCCTCGTTGGTCCGCCCCCAGGGCCGCCCCGCGGGCGGCATGGCGGGCATCAAACTCGCCGACGGCCGCGCGGTCATCTCCTTCACCGCGGTCGACCCCGGCGCGGACGCCCTCGTCGTCACCGTCGCCGCCTACAGCGGTGACGCCCTCTTCGGCGCCGAACACGGCACCGCCAAGGTCACCCCGTTCGCCGAATACCCCCGCAAGGGACGCGCCACCGGCGGCGTCCGCTGCCAACGCTTCCTCAAGGGCGAAACCGCCCTCGCCCTCGCCTGGGCGGGCCCCACCCCCCTCCGCGCCGCCAACGCCAACGGGACCCCCGTGGACCTCCCCACCCCCGACCCCCGCCGAGACGGCTCCGGCTCTCCCCTCCCCAAACCGGTCACCGTGGTCGCGGGCCCCCCGGCCCCCTGACAAGCCGCAGCGCGGGTTGGGGCGACCGACAACACGTCGGCCGCCCCACCCGCACGGGCCAGGCCAGTGCCCCACCGAGGAGTTTCCGGCCGATCTGCGCCACGTGTTCGGAAGTCCGGTGATCCGCGAGTTCCGGGGAGCCGTGCAACCGTCCGCGAGTGCGCAGCCGGAGCAAGACCTTGAGCTCACGCGGATCGCCGATGAGGCCCGGCGGGAACCGTCCCGGCAGACGCGTCAGTGGCGGGCGTGTTGGGTGGCGTAGTGGTTCAGGAGGGTTACGGAGCGGGCGTATTTGGCTCGGAGGCGGGTTTGGGTGCTTGGGTTCAGTTGGCCCAGGCGGGCCTCGGAGCAGTTGTCGGCGATGTCGGCGCGTTTGACGACGAGGGCGATGGGGTCGGCGGCGGCGCGGGCCATGCTTGATTCGAGGGGTTCGCCGGGGAGTTTCGAGAGGGCGATGACGGCGGCGACGACCTCGGCGGGGCAGCCGTGGAGGCGCAGGTCGTCGGCGGTGACATCGGTGTCCTCGATGACGTCGTGCAACACGGCGGCCATCTGCTGCCACTCGCCCTCGACCGCGCGCATGACGCGTAGCGGGTGGGTGATGTACGGCTTGCCGCCCTTGTCGAGCTGGCCCTCGTGCGCCCGGCGCGCGATCGCCACCGCGTCGTCGAGGGCGAAGGCCGGTGTCCCGGGCGTCTGTGTGTCCATGCCGGTGCGCTCCCCCGGTCTCGGTTCGTCAACCCCACCGTAGCTCCCCGCGATCATTCCGGGCGGCGCGGAGCGGTTGATCCGGAATGATCCCGAAACGGGCGGTAAACCGGATGAGATGCGCGGTCCGTGGCCACTCCGTCCGGAAAGTTGACCATGTACGGTACACATCCGTGGAGACCTGCTCTGTTCTGTCCAGTACCTACGCCGAGCCGATGGCGGGGACGGCGCCGACCGCGCGCGGCTGGCTGCTGATCGAACACCCCGGTCCCTGGGCGGCGAAGGCCATGACCGGCAGCCGGGGCATCGACCCGGAGGTGGGCGGCGAGGTCGAGCGCCGGGCGTCCGCGGCCGGCTTCCGCGCGTCCCTGATCCGCACGCCGGGGCGCGCCGTCGAGGTGCCCGGGGCGCGGCGTACCGTCTTCCTGGCCTGGACCGAGCCCGGCGGCACCTGGATGCGCCGGCTCACGGTCGACTCCGTCGCGGATCTTCTCGCACTGGACTTCGCCGCGCTCGCGGGTACCGTCGAGCCGGGGATCGGCAGGCCGTCCGACGAGCACCTGGTGCTCGTGTGCACCAACGGCAAGCGCGACCGCTGCTGCGCGACGGCCGGCCGGCCGCTCGCGGAGGCGCTGGCCGGACGCGTGCCCGGCGCGGTGTGGGAGGCCACGCACCTGGGCGGCCACCGGTTCGCCCCCACGGCCGTGGTGCTGCCCGACGGGTACGTGTACGGCCGCCTCGACGCGGACGGCGCCGTCGCCGCCCTCGACGCCGCGCGCACCGGAATGATGCTCGTGGAAGGCTGCCGCGGCCGCTCGACCTGGTCGCGGCCCGCCCAGGCGGCGGAGCTCGCGGTGCGCGAGGACGCGGTCGAGCACGCCGCCGACGTCCTGGCCGTCGCCGAGCCGCGGGAGCACGGCGAGGGCGCGTGGACCGTGCGCGTGGACCACGTGGACGGCCGCACGTGGACCGTCGAGGTGACGGCCCACGCCGAGCAGCCCGAGCGTCCGGAGAGCTGCGGGAAGGGGCTCCTCAACCCGCTCAGCATGCGGCCCCGCTTGGTCATGCCCGCGCACTAGGTCCGGCCGCCGAACCGGTGCGTTCCGGCACACGGAACGCAACACCGCTCCACGCACACCTCAGTACGCCCCGGCGCCGGTCAGCGAACGGACCTCCATCTCCGCGTACTTCGAGTCGTCCTGCTCCTCCTTCGACCGCATCGTGCCGACCCAGCCCGCCAGGAACCCGATCGGGATCGAGACGATGCCCGGGTTGGCCAGCGGGAACCAGTGGAAGTCGACGCCCGTCACGAGCGGATTGGGGCCGCCGGAGACGACCGGCGAGAAAACCACCAGGACCACCGACGAGATGAGTCCGCCGTAGATCGCCCACACCGTGCCGCGGGTGTTGAAGCGGCGCCAGAAGAGCGTGAACAGGATCGTCGGCAGGTTGGCCGAGGCGGCGACCGCGAAGGCGAGGGCGACCAGGAACGCGACGTTCAGCTTCTGCGCGGTCAGGCTCAACGCGATGGCAACTGCGCCGATCACGATCGCGGACAGGCGTGCCGCCGTCAGCTCTTCCTTTTCGCTGGCCCGGCCCTTGTGGATCACCGCGGCGTACAGGTCGTGTGCCGCGGACGCCGACGACGCCAGGGTCAGCCCCGCGACGACCGCGAGGATGGTCGCGAACGCCACCGCCGCGATCACCGCCAGCAGCACGACGCCGCCGATGGAGTCGTCTCCGCCGCCCAACTCCTGGGCGAGCAGCGGCAACGCGGTGTTGCCCGCGGAGTTGGAGGACTTGATGGCGTCGGAGCCGAGGATCGCCGCGGCGCCGAAGCCGAGCACGATCGTCATCAGGTAGAACGCGCCGATCAGGCCGATCGCCCACATGACCGATCGGCGTGCGGCGCGTGCGGTGGGCACGGTGTAGAACCGCACCAGGATGTGCGGCAGCCCCGCGGTCCCCAGCACGAGTGCGAGCGCGAGGCTGATGAAGTCGATGCGGCTGGTCAGCGAAGTGCCGTACTGGAGCCCGGGTTGCAGGAACGCCTCACCGTGGCCGCTGGTCTGGGCGGCGGTGTGCAGCATCTCGTTGACGTTCCCGTCGAAGCGGAGCAGCACGAGCACCGTCAGGGCCACGGCGCCCGCCATGAGCAGCGCGGCCTTGACTATCTGGATCCAGGTCGTGCCCTTCATGCCGCCGAACGTCACGTAGACGATCATCAGGCCGCCGACCGCGATGATCGTGAACGTCTGCGCCGAGCCGTTCGCGTCGCCGAGCAGCAGCGCGACCAGCGAGCCCGCACCGACCATCTGGGCCAGCAGGTAGAAGATCGAGACGACGATCGAGGACGCGCCCGCCGCCGTGCGCACCGGGCGCTGGCTCATGCGGAACGCGAGGACGTCGGCCATCGTGTACCGGCCGCAGTTGCGCACCAGTTCGGCCACCAGCATCAGCACGACCAGCCAGGCGACCAGGAAGCCGATCGAGTACAGGAACCCGTCGTAGCCGACCAGCGAGATGAGTCCGGCGATGCCGAGGAACGACGCCGCCGACATGTAGTCGCCCGCGATGGCCAGGCCGTTCTGCGCGCCGGAGAACTCGCGCCCGCCCGCGTAGAAGTCGTTGGCCGTGCGGCTGTGGCGGCTCGCCCAGATCGTGATGCCGAGGGTGATGGCCACGAACCCGAGGAACAGGCCGATCGTGAGCGTGCGGTGGCCGTCCCCGGCCGCGGAGGCCAGGTCGTTCGCGGCGATCACCGGAAGCGCTCCTGGGTGTCCCAGCGCAGATTCAACGCGGCGCGGTCGCGCTTGCGCACGGCGTTGCGCGCGTACAGCCACGTGAACAGGAACGTGGACGCGAACTGGGCGAGCCCGAACGCGAGTGCGACGTTGAACTCGCCGACCAGACTGTGCGCCATGAGGTCGCGGGCCATCGTGGAGGCGAGGACGTACGCCAGGTACCAGGCCAGGAACAGCGCCGACATGGGGAAGACGAAGTCGCGGTAGCGGCGGCGGATCTCCTGGAACTCGGGGCTCGCCTGCACCTGAAGGTAGATGTCCTCCCGCGAGTCGGGGGTTCGTGCGTGGCGCCCCGTGCGTGCGACCGGGACGGGGCCCCGGTCCTGTGCCCGCCCGTACTCGGGGTCGCGGTACGAACTGGTGGTCACGAAAAGTCTCCTCGTCCGGTGGCCACCCCCGCCGGGTCGTGCGCGTCGCACACTCGGGAGTCGTCGGGGAGGGCCGGACTTCAGGATGGACAGTCGGCGCTCGACCCGAGCGCGGCCCGCACCCGATTCACACGATCGGATGAAATGCGTGGCGAGATTTGCCGGTTCCCGTGCAGAGCGCGCCAAAGGGCCCGGAACCGCTCGGTTCCGGGCCCTGTTTCGGACGTCCGATTCTGATCGTTTCGCCGACCGCTTGCCACCGCGTCGCGCGGACCTGCCGCCCTTCGGCGACCGGCCCGGAACGCTCAGGTGTCGATGCGCGAACGGTCGAGCAGCGCCGCCGAGTTGGTGATGAACTCCTTGCGCGGCGCCACCTCGTTGCCCATCAGCAGGTCGAAGACGCGCTCGGCGGCTTCGAGGTCGGCGAGGTTGATGCGGCGCAGCGTGCGGCGGCGGGGGTCCATCGTGGTCTCCGCGAGCTGGTCGGCGTCCATCTCGCCGAGGCCCTTGTACCGCTGCACGGGCTCCTTGAAGCGCACGCCCTTGCGCTGGAACTCCAGCAGGGTCTGCTTCATCTCGTTGTCGGAGTACGTGTAGTGGTACTTCTCCTGGCCCTTCCTGGGGTTGGAGAGCTCGATGCGGTGCAGCGGCGGGACCGCGGCGAACACGCGGCCCGCCTCGATCATCGGACGCATGTACCGCTGGAAGAGGGTGAGCAGCAGCGTGCGGATGTGCGAGCCGTCGACGTCGGCGTCCGCCATGAAGATGATCTTGCCGTAGCGGGCCTGGTCGATGTCGAAGGTACGGCCCGAACCGGCCCCTATGACCTGGATGATCGCCGCGCACTCGGTGTTCTTGAGCATGTCCGAGACGGACGCCTTCTGGACGTTCAGGATCTTGCCGCGGATCGGCAGCAGCGCCTGGTACTCCGAGTCGCGCGCGAGCTTCGCGGTGCCCAGCGCCGAGTCGCCCTCGACGATGAACAGCTCGCTGCGGTCCACGTCGTCGCTGCGGCAGTCGGCCAGCTTGGCCGGCAGCGCGGACGTCTCCAGCGCGGTCTTGCGGCGCTGCGCGTCCTTGTGCTGGCGCGCGGCGATGCGCGTGCGCGCCGCCGAGACGACCTTCTCCAGCACCGCGCGTGCCTGGGCCTTGTGCGTCCGGTTGCTCGTGGTCAGGAACGCCTTGAGCTCCCGCGAGACCACGTTGCCCACGATGCGCGCCGCCGCCGAGGTGCCCAGGACCTCCTTGGTCTGGCCCTCGAACTGCGGCTCGGCCAGCCGGACCGTGACGACCGCGGTGAGGCCCTCCAGCGCGTCGTCCTTGGTGATGTCGTCCTCGGACACCCGCAGCAGCTTCGCGCCGCGCAGCGCGTCGTTCACGGTCTTGCGCATGGCCTGCTCGAACCCGGCGACGTGCGTGCCGCCCTTGGGCGTCGCGATGATGTTGACGAACGACCGGACCGCCGTGTCGTAGCCGGTGCCCCAGCGCAGCGCCACGTCGACGCCCAGCTCGCGCTGCACCTCGGTGGGCACCATGTGGCCCTGGTCGTCCAGGACCGGCACGGTCTCCTTGAAGGTGCCGTCGCCGCTTATGCGGATAACGTCGCAAATCGGCCGGTCCGGCGCCAGGAATTCACAGAACTCGCTGATGCCGCCGGAGTAGTGGAACGTCTGCTCGTCGACCGCGTCGGAATTTCGCTCATCGCGAACAACGAGGGTCAGTCCGGGCACCAGAAATGCGGTCTGCCGCGCGCGATTGTGCAGCAGTTCGACGTCCAGCCGGGCTTCCTTGAGGAAGATCTGCCGGTCGGCCCAGTAGCGGACGCGGGTGCCGGTACGCGCACGCGGCGCCTTCCCGACCTTGCGCAGGCCGCTCCCGGCGGCGAACTTCGCGTCGGGTCCGTCACCGGTGAACTGGCCCGGCGTACCGCGCCGGAAGCTCACGCCGTACGTCGTCCCACTGCGGTCGACCTCGACGTCGAGGCGGGCCGACAGAGCGTTGACGACGGATGCGCCGACGCCGTGGAGGCCGCCGGAGGCGGCGTACGAACCGCCGCCGAACTTGCCGCCGGCGTGCAGCTTGGTCATCACGACCTCGACGCCGGACATGCCCGTCTTGGGCTCGACGTCGACCGGGATGCCGCGCCCACTGTCGCGCACCTCGACCGATCCGTCGTTGTGAAGCACCACGTCAATGCGGGTGCCGTAGCCGGCGAGCGCCTCGTCGACCGAGTTGTCGATGATCTCCCACAGGCAATGCATGAGGCCGCGGCTGTCGGTCGAGCCGATGTACATGCCGGGCCGCTTGCGCACCGCGTCCAGTCCTTCGAGGACCAGCAGGTGGCGTGCCGTGTAGTTGGAGTGGTCGGGCTCGCCCGCCAGCAGCGCGGTCGACTGCGCAGTCGTCTGGGCGGTCACGCGGTGCAACTCCCCTGAGTCGTTGGGTGCGTCGGGTGTTCCGGTGCAGTTGTCGGCGGCACCGGGGTGCGACCGGGGGTCCAACTGCGGCCTTCGGGCCTGTCCCCCGGGTGATCACCTGCGCGGCGCCGGAGCACAGGCTACCGGGGCGCGGTGACCGCTCGGCGGCGGCTCGCCGCTAGAGCCTACCTGATGGTCGAACATTCATTCGATAGCGCGATCGAGTGATGGCATGAACCACCGCGCGTCGGGGCACGTCCTTATGCACAGAGACAGACGACACAGACATCCGGGAAGGACGCTCGTACGAACTAAGGGAAAATGGGGTGTGCCCAACCGGGGTCGAACATGACACGATCACCCCCGGGAACGTTCGAGGCTGGTTTGATGTTGTGAACATCGAACGCAGTCCTCGTCGAGTAGAGAAGAGGCGACGTGAATTCGGTTCTGACTCCCGCCAGTCCGTTGACGGCCGCCGACCGTTGTGACCGGTGCGGCGCACAGGCATACCTCCGGGTGGTTCTGGCCAGCGGTGGAGAGCTCCTGTTCTGTGCTCACCACGCACGCAAGTTCGAGCCCGAGCTGCGCAAGGTCGCCGTCGAAATACAGGATGAGACCGACCGCTTGACGGCGACTCCGGCCACCGCGGCCGAAGACGAGCGCTGACCTGAGACAACACCCCTTCGACAACCCGACGAGACCCAATACGTGCGTCCCCTGAGGATCGCAGCGGTGGCGGCCACCCAAGGTGGCCG
>NZ_JBPKBH010000023.1:131255-148072 GCF_051388915.1 Yinghuangia sp. YIM S09857
CCACCGTGGTCTCTGAAGTCACATACGCAACATCCTCGGCGGTGCGTGCCACGTGAGTTCGCTCACACGACACCTCCCCGCCACCGGGGCGGAATCGCACCGCCACCGGTGGGTCCCGGACCGGTTACCCGGCGGACAGCTCCCCGCCGGGCGGCCTGCCCGGCCGTCTGCCAAGCCGTGCGCCGCACGGTGAGGCCGTCTGCCTCGGGTCAGCCGGACAGGCCGGCCGCGTCGCGGATGTCGTCCGCGAAGGCGGAAACCCGGGTGTAGACCCCGTACTTCCGCGGCTGGGCGCAGCCGTCGCCCCACGAGACGATGCCGGCGAGGCGCCCGCCGATCAGCAGCGGGCCACCGCTGTCGGCGCTGCACGCGTCCTTGCCGCCCTGCCGCAGCCCCGCACACACCATCGTGGCGGCGTTGTACGTCCCCCAGACGCCGCCCGGATACGCGCTCCGGCACGCCGCGTCCGTGGTCACCGGGACCGTCACCTGGCGCAGCACCGGGGAGTAGTCGCCGTTGCCGGTGGTGTCGCCCCAGCCGAGCACCGTCCCGGGCGTATCGGCCGCATACACGTTCTCCCCCGCCCCGACCATCGGCAGCACCGGGCCGGGCAGCGGCTCGGCGAGGGTCAGCACGGCCCAGTCCTTGTCGATGCGGGCGAGGTCGAAGTCCGGGTTCGCGTGCCAGGACGCGACGCGCGCCTCGCGGCCTGCGGTGGTCCGCAAGTCCGTCCGTGCCTGGATCACCGAGAAGTCGGGCCGCTGCGCGGGCCGCCCGTCCGGCTCGAACAGACAGTGCGCAGCGGTCAGTACCCGGGTCGGGGCGATCAGCGCACCGCCGCAGAACTGGCCCGAGCGCGCCGAGCCGTACATCTGGCGGCTCGACAGAGCCACCATCCACGGGTGCGCCGCGGCGTCGGCGGGCGATCCGCCGACGACGACCCTCGGCGGGCCCTGCGGCACGCTCTCGGCCGCGACCGCGACACCGCTCGGCATCACCAACGCCGCGAGGGCAGCGAGCACCGCGGCACTTCCGGCCGCCAGGCTCCGCTTCCCCACCCGCCACCGCCGTCGCGCCTCCGCGCACCAGGCCCTGTTCGCCTCTCCGGACCCACCCGTACCCGCCGTCCCCACACTGGTCACCGCAGCCTCCGTCCCCACCTGGCCGAACACGCTGTGTCCTCGATCCATTACTTTCAGGGAACGTCGATCCCGTCGGCCCTGCAACCGGTGCCCCTCCCCGTCGCCCAAACGGGTGAACGACGGCCTCCGCAGCCGAAGTCGACGAGCGTCGTCTGCGTGGAGCGCCCGTCGCCGGGCGGCCGCCGGAACGCGGCGGAGAGGCACAGGCGGAGCCGTGCAGCACCTCGGGCTCCGTCGTGCCGTCGCGTGGCCGAGGGGGCGCCGGGCGGGTGCGCGGGCGCTGATGGCCGTGGCTTGGTGCTGCGGTGTTGCGGGCGTCTGGATCGCGGGGCTTGGCGTGAAGGGGTGCGGACAAGCGTCAGGGCCCGGAGGCGGGTGCCTCCGGGCCCTGACGGGGTGCTGCGGTGTGCTTAGTCCAGGTAGTCGCGCAGGACCTGGGAGCGGGACGGGTGACGCAGTTTGGACATCGTCTTGGACTCGATCTGGCGGATGCGCTCACGGGTGACCCCGTACACCTTGCCGATCTCGTCCAGGGTCTTCGGCTGGCCGTCGGTCAGGCCGAAGCGCATGGAGACGACGCCCGCCTCGCGCTCGGAGAGGGTGTCGAGGACGGAGTGCAGCTGCTCCTGGAGGAGCGTGAAGCTGACCGCGTCGGCCGGGACGACCGCCTCGGAGTCCTCGATCAGGTCGCCGAACTCGCTGTCGCCGTCCTCGCCGAGCGGGGTGTGCAGCGAGATCGGCTCGCGACCGTACTTCTGGACCTCGATGACCTTCTCCGGGGTCATGTCGAGTTCCTTGGCCAGCTCCTCCGGGGTGGGCTCGCGGCCCAGGTCCTGGAGCATCTGGCGCTGGACGCGGGCCAGCTTGTTGATGACCTCGACCATGTGCACCGGGATGCGGATGGTCCGCGCCTGGTCGGCCATCGCACGGGTGATGGCCTGCCGGATCCACCAGGTCGCGTACGTCGAGAACTTGTAGCCCTTGGTGTAGTCGAACTTCTCGACGGCGCGGATCAGACCGAGGTTGCCCTCCTGGATGAGGTCCAGGAACAGCATGCCGCGGCCGGTGTAGCGCTTGGCGAGCGAGACCACGAGGCGGAGGTTCGCCTCCAGCAGGTGGTTCTTGGCGCGGCGGCCGTCCTCGGCGATGATCTCCAGCTCGATCTTGAGCTTCGGAGCCAGCTTCTCGCCGGAGTTGAGCTTGTCCTCGGCGAACAGGCCGGCCTCGATGCGCTTGGCGAGCTCGACCTCCTGCTCCGCGTTGAGGAGCGGCACCTTGCCGATCTGCTTCAGGTAGTCCTTGACCGGGTCGGCGGTCGCACCCGCGACGGCGACCTGCTGTGCCGGGGCGTCGTCCTCGTCGTCGTCGGACAGGACGAAGCCCTGGTTCTCGTCCTCGGGCGCGGCGTCCGCCGCGGGGTCACCGGGCGGGCCCTCGAGCTCGTCGGTGAGCTCCTCGGCGTCGAGCTCGGGCTCGCCGTCCTTGGACGCGGTCTTCTTGGCGGCCGTCTTCTTGGCCGCCGTCTTCTTCGCGGGGGCCTCGGCGCTCTTCTTCGCCGCGGCCTTCTTTGCGGGTGCCTTGGCGGCGGCCTTCGCCGGCTCGGCGACCTCGTCCTCCGCGGCCGCGGGGGCGGCGGCCGGCGCCGCGGGGCGTGCCGCGCTGCCGGAGACGACGGTCTTGGTGGACGTGCGCTTGGCGGTGCTCTTCGCCGCCACGCTCTTACGGGTGCGCTTGGGAGCCGCGGAATCGGCGGCGTTAACCACGATGTCCACACCCTCCTGGTCAAGGACCTGGTTGAGGCTGCGTAGGACGTTCTTCCACTGGGTGGCCGGGATCTGGTCGGCCTCGAACGCCTGGCGAATCTCGTCGCTGGCGATGGACCCCTGAGCCTCACCCCGCTCGATCAACGCCTTCACGTTGACGAAATCGGCGATCTCGGGGGGGAGCGAACGGGATGTGCTGGCCGACACAAACAACCTCTCGACGGATCTGGACGGCGTTCGACATGTGAGCCAGTCGCTCGCCGCCTGGCGAACGACACTCAGGCGGGGGCAGTGGTGCAGGTCGCCCGACCGTGCTCAGCGACTGTGCTTTTCACCACAGCATTCTGACACTTGCCGGTATTCCTGAACGGCTGCCACCTTCGTACTCATCGGGCTGGACGGCGAAGTGTTACGCGTCCCCTCGGTGGCGGGCGTCACATCAGCCCTCGCGAGCCCTGGGACCCGGCGATCCGAACACCGAGGATCGTCACGTCGTCGTCCCGGTCCTGGCCGTCCAGCAGACGTTCCAGGATGCTCGACAGCAATGGTTCCAAACCTCCCGCGCCTCCCATGGCGGATCTCGTGGCGTCGGACCTGGCGACTTCGAGGATCAGGTCCAGTCCCTGGCCGATGCCGCGTGCCCGGTTCTCGATCAGTCCGTCCGAGAAGCCGACCAGGACGTCGCCGGGGCCGAGCCGCATGCGGTTCTTGGTACGCAGTTCCGCGACGCCCAGCGGCGTCGACGCCTTCCCTTCGTCCACCAGCCTCGCCTTGCCGTCCGCCGTGATGATGAGCACCGGAAGGTGCCCGGCGTCGGCCAATTCGAGAGTTCCCGTTTCCGGGTCGATGACACCGTAGATGAGGGTGGTCAGCGATTCGTCGTCCTCGGTGGCGGTGAAGAGCCGGTCCAGGCCGGTCAGCACGGCCACCGGGTCGGGGTTGGTGAAGGCCAGCGCGCGGAGTGCGGCGCGTACCCGGCCCATGCCCGCGGCGGCGGTCAGGCCCTTGCCGATCACGTCGCCGACGACGATCGCGACGCGGCCGCCGGGGATGCGGAAGACGTCGTACCAGTCGCCGCCCACCTCGAAGCCCGGGGCGCCGGGCAGGTAGCGGTAGTCGAACTCGACGCCGTCGACGACCGGGAGGCGGTCGGGCAGCAGGCTGCGTTGGAGCTCCACGGCGGTTCGGTGCTCGCGCTCGTACAGCCGCGACCGCTCGACCGCCAGCGCGCACTGGCCCGCGAACGCCTCCAGGAACACCCGGTCGTCGGGACCGAAGGCGCGTGCGTCGCGGAACGTGAAGCGGACGGCGCCGAGGGGTGCTCCGGAGCCGAGCAGCGGCAGGGTCACGGAGGCACGTTCACCGGGCGGGGCGTCGGGGTGGGGTCGCATACCGGGGACGGTGAGGGAACCGTGGCCGACGGAGGTGGGCGCGGGGGCCGGTCTGGTGCCGAGGGGCGGGGCGGCGGCGGGTGTTTCGGGGGCGGCGGATTCGAGGGCGGCGGATTCGGGGGCGGGGCACGCGTACACGGGAGTGCCCTCGCGGACGGCCCGCATCAGGGCGTCGGGCCACTCCGCGGGGATGACGCGCGCGCGGCGGGGCGCGCGGGCGGGCGGCACGTTGGGCCACGGGAACACCGGCGCCGCGTCGTCGACCAGGAACAGGCCGGAGTCCACCGCGTCGATGCTGCGGGCGAGTTCGGCGACGGCCGCCTCGACCTCGGCGACGGTGAGCGCACCGGCCAAACGCGCGGTCATCAACTGGAGGCGCGCGGTGCGCCATTGGCTCGACCGCAGCAGTTCCTCGCGATGCCGGTTCTCGGTCACGTCGGAGACGACGGCCAGCACCGCCCGGACCGAGCCGTCGGGGTCGCGGACGGGGACCCAGCGGGACTCCAGGTGGCGCGTCTCGTGCCATTCCGGGGGTGCGAGGACGACGTCGGTCTCGGCGTGGCCCTGCTCGTGGTCGAAAACCATGGCGATGGTCTTCTCGATCTTGGAGGCCAGGTCTTCCGGCAGGAACTCGCTTGGCCGGCGCCCGAGATGATCGGCGGCGGGGACGCGGTTGACACGGGCGAGCGCCTCGCTCACCAGCAGGTAGCGGAGGTCGCGGTCGTAGAGGGCGAACGCCACCGAGGACTCGCCGCAGAGTGCGTCGAGCACCGCCCCGGAAAGCGCCTCGGCCGCCGTGGACGGGTCGTCGCGCACCATGTCGTCGGTCACTGCGTCAATCCCCACCTGTCGTTTCGGTCCGCCCGAACGCCCGTGCTGGACCGGTCCGAAAACGCGTCAGACATCGAGGGTAATCACGACCCCCGCCTCACCGGGAGTGATTGGCACGACTCTCTGTGTGCCGCGCACGGGCCGGTGCCCGGCGCCCCCGGAACGGGTCGGGGGGGGGGGGGGGGGGGGGGGGGGGGGGGGGGGGGGGGGGGGGGGGGGGGGGGGGGGGGGGGGGGGGGGGGGGGGGGGGGGGGGGGGGGGGGNCCGGTGCCCGGCGCCCCCGGAACGGGTCGGCGTCGGCGGCCCGACGTGCGGGTACCGGTCCGGTACCCGCGGAACGGGCCGCCGACGCCTCGATACTGACGATCTGTCAGGCTTTGGTTGACCTTACTTGGCCGGTCGGGGCGGGGCTGGTCAGCCTTCGCGAGGCGCCGGGAACAGTCGTTCGACCTCGGGGTGTACGGCGAGCAGCGAGCGCATCGCGGCCTCGGCGCCCTCGCCGTCACCCGCCGCGACGGCGTCCACCAGGCGCGAGTGCAGGGCGACCGAGGCGTCGGACAGGTGTTCGCAGCCCGCGGTGTGGCCGCCGGAGACCTGGAGCGCGGACGCCACGATCCCGGCGAGGTGTTCGAGCATGCGGTTGCCCGCGACCTGGAGGAGCAGGCCGTGGAACTCGGCGTCGGCCCGCGAGTAGGTCATCGGGTCCGGCTGGGCCACCGAGCGCTGCATGATGACGACGACCTCGCCGAGGCGGCGTACGACGTCGGGGTGGTTGCGACACGCGGCCATGTGCGCGGCCAACGGCTCGATCCCCCAGCGCAGTTCGAACAGCTCGCGGCGCTGGGCGTCGCGCTGCGGACCGCACGCGCGCCACTCGATGATGTCGGGGTCGAGGAGGTTCCAGTCGGCCACGGGACGCACGCGCGTACCGACGTTGGGACGGGCGCTGACGAGGCCCTTCGCCTCCAAGACACGGAGCGACTCGCGGACGACTGTGCGCGAGACCTCGAAACGCTGGCCGATCTCCTCGGGGACCAGCGGGCGTTCGGCGCCGACCTCGCCGGCGACGATCATCTGGCCGAGCTGCTGCACCAGTTGGCCGTGCAGACCGCGGCCCCGGCCGCCACCGGGTTTGCGGGGCGCACGCATGGGCTCCAGGTCGGAGCCGTCCCACGCATAGTGCTGCGTGGGCAGGGTCTCGGTGCCGGTCATCGACAGGTCCGCGACGGGCACCCGGTAGGGGTCGGCCGGCGACGCGACGGTGGTCGCGCCCGCGGTGGGCATGGGTTGGTGGGGAGCGATACTCACGCTCCTTCATCTCGGCGCGGCGCGGGCCGGGCTTGAGCCGTTCCGACGATCCCGGCTGAAAAAAACACGAAAGGGTGATCGGCCTTGCGTCGCCGTCGCTCGTCCGTGCGACGGGGCTGGGCCGGACGTGATTCTTTGGGGTGTCTGTTACGAAGATATGCCTCTGGGTTGTTTGTTGAGGTTCGCCGGTGGGGGCTGAGTTGGTGCTCGGCCGGTTGCTCGGCCGGTGGCTCGGGCCGTGGTTCGGCGGTCGTTCAGCCTGTGGGCCGATGGAGGTTCAGCCTGTGGGCCGGCGGTCGTTCAGCCTGTACGTCGGCGGTCGTTCGGCCTTTGTGTCGGCGATCGTTCAGCCTGTAGGTCGATGGTTCAGCGGGTGATTCCGGGGCCGGTTCAGCGGGCGTCGCGCCGGGCGAAGACGACCGCGGCGAGCAGCAGCGCCGCAGCGGTCCAGCCGCCGAACACGAGAGCGGCCTCGCGCGCGGTCAACCCTCCGCCGCCGGTGGCCAGCATGCGGTCGGCGGCGTTGAACGGGAGGTACGCCTGCCACTCCTGGAAGCGCTCCGGGAGCGCGATCCCGGCGACCCGGCCGAGCATCGGTTCGATCAGCACAGGCCCGGCGGCGAGCAGCCCGGCCGCGATCGCCGCTCCCCTGGCCAGCACACCGACTGCGACACCGAGTACGGCCGCGAGGGCGAGGTAGACGACGTACCCGAGCAGGACGCGCGGCGCGGGCGCCTGGTCCCACACCAGCGTCCGGAACTCCGGGCCGAAGACCGAAGCCGCGACGACGCCGTTGACGAAGAGTCCCAAAGCCCCGATGAACGCACCCAGCACCGCCGACACGGCGACCTTCGCGGCCAGCACGCGGCTGCGCCGGGGCAGGGTCAGGAGCAACGTCGGCAGTGCGGCGGCCCGTTGCTCACGCGTGCAGGAGAGAACGGCCGCGAACACGACGACGAGCACTGCGAGCGGCGTGGCGGAGCCCACCGCCCCCGCGGTCAGGACCAGCGCGGCATCGCCCGCTTCGACGGGCACCGTGCCCAGGTCGCGCGCCTCGACCCAGGTGGTCGCCGCGCCGATGGCGAGGACTCCGAACGCTGCGCCCCAGGTGGCCCGTACGGTGCGCAGCCGGGCGAGTTCGTAGCGGATCGCGGTCACGCGTTCACCTCGTCTGCGGTCGGGTTTGCGGGGTTGGGCCTCGGGTTTTCGGCGGGACCTCGGGTGAGGTTGCGGGCCGGCCCTTCGCTGCGGATGTGGCGGGGGTCCTCGCGGATGCCCAGGTCCCCCTCGTCGCTGCGGCCGCCGCGGGCGTCGTGGTCGTCGTGGTCGCCCTGATCGCCGTGGCCGCCGCGCGAGAGCCAGCGGCGGTGCTTGGGGCGGCGGTGGCCGGCGCGGCCGGCGTGGTCCGCCCGACCCTCGGGGTCCGGCTGGTATGCGGAACCACTTGCGGGCGCAACGGAGTTGGTGGAGTTGTGCGAAGCCTGGTGCGCCGCTTCGTGGTGGCCGCCGGGGGCCGCACCGGCGGCGGACGGGCCGGTGTTCGCCGGGGTGCCGACCTCGGCGGCGGGCGCGGGGATCGCCGCGTCCGTGCACACACCGTACGTGTCGTCCGAGATGCCTTCTCCGTGGTCGTAGCCCATTCGCATCGCCACGGTCTCCGGCCCGGCCGCCTCGGCGCGCCTGCGCAGGAGCTTGCGGCCCGCACGGCCCGAGGGGCGACGGGCGGCGTCCGCGAGCAGTGCCAGCGTGGCATGTTCTGCGGCGGACGCGCGTGAGCGCGCGGTCACGGCGCAGAAGGCGTCGGCGACGGAGATCTCGCGCTGCGCCAGTTCGTGCATCAGGACGTTGCCCCGGAAGGCGATCTCGCCGACGCGGGCGCGGTCGGCGCCGCTGACCGTGAGCACTGTTCCGCCGTGCGCGTGTACCGCGAGGCCTTCGCGGCGCAGCAGTTCGGAGAGGCGGTCGACCTGCGGCGTACGCACGTACACCTCGTGTCCCTCGGCGCGACTGCGGTACTCGCCCGCCGACTCGTCGGCCACCAGCCTGCCGCGTGCCACCGCCAGGACGCGGTCGGCGCAGTCCGTGAGTTCGCTGAGGCCGTGTCCCGCGACGAGGACGGTGCGCCCCTGGGTGGCGTACGCGCGCAGGAACTCGCGGATCCAGCGCGCGCCTTCGGGGTCCTGCCCGGCCGAGGGCTCGTCCAGGACGAGGGTGTGCGGATCGCCGAGCAGGGCGCCGGCGAGGCCGAGGCGGCCGCGTGCGCCGGACGAGAGGGAGCCGACGCGCACGCCTGCCACCGGGGTGAGGCCGACGAGGTCCAGAACCTCGTCGACGCGCGCCCGCCGGATCCCGTGCGCGGCGGCGAGGACCCGCAGCTCGGTGCGCGCGCGGCGGCGCGGGTACGCGGGCTCGGTGCCGAGCCAGGCGCCCACCTCGCGCGCAGGGTGGCGGAGTTCGCGGTAGCGGCGGCCGCTGAAGTACGTCCGGCCGCGGCCGCGCTCCAGTTGCAGCATCATGCGCAGCGCGGTGGACTTGCCCGCCCCGTTCGGCCCGATGAACGCCGTGACCTGGCCGGGCCGCACCGAGAACGACAGCCCGTCGACGGCGAGCGCACCGCCGTACTTCCGCGTGAGCCCCTGGGCCTCGATCATCGCGTCGTCCCTTGTCGTCCGTGGTCGTCCGTCTTGGTCCGTCGTGTCCGTCGTAGTGCTCGCTGCTTGATTCGCCCGTCGCCGAGTGGCCTGCCGTCGACAGCGTCCGCATGAACATTTCGGACAGTACATGGACGAATACGGATTTAGTTGTATCCATGCCGCATAAGCGAAGAAGAATCTGAATAGCAAAGGAGAAGCTCAACTCTGGACAGAGATCTCGGCCGAGAGGGACCATCGAAAGACCCACCACGAACGCCCGGAGGCCGGCATGTCCCCCATGTACCCAGCCCCCACGTATTCCGGCGTCACCGGCGTCCCACCCGCCTCGTCGCCCGCGGTCGACGCGCTGGCCCTGCTGCGCGGCGGCCTGGCCGCCAAGAACGCCGACTGGGCCGAGCAACTGCGCTCGGGCCTGCGCCAGCTCCGGGCCGACCTGCACGAGCACATCGCGGCCACGGAGGGACCCGACGGGCTCTACGACGAGGTACGCCGCAGTGAGCCGCGGCTCGCGTGCGCGGTCAGCCGCCTGCGCCGTGAGCACGGACGACTGAGCGCGATGCTGGACGACCTCAACGCCGGGGCGTCACGGGCCAAGGACGATCCCGCGGGGCTCAGCAGCATGCGCCCGCGCGTCCGCGAACTGCTCAAGCAGTGGGGCAGCCACCGCAGGCGCGACAATCAGCTCGTCTACGACGCCATGGCGCTGGACATCGGAGGACAGGACTGAGCCCGGCGGCGTCCCCGGCTCGACCGGCACTGGTCAAGACCGCGCACGCATTCCGGCCTCGGGCGGGGCGCGGCGCCCGCGTCCGGGGACCGGTGCGGCGAGCGGCGCCGTTTTTTCGGAGACGGCGCACAGCGGACGGTACGCGGCGTGCGGTGGACTGTCGCGGTCGCGGAACGGTGCGGACCGCGGACAGTCGGGTCGCGAGCGGTCGAAGCACGGACGGGTGGTCCGAGTGGTCCGGCCGGTCCGGGCGGCCCGGCCGGATGACGGACGGCGCGGATGCGCGGTCGCGGAGTGCTACGCCTCGGGGCGCAGCATCGGCGGATTGAGCTTCTCCGCCGAGCCACGGCGGAACAACTGCGCCGGACGACCGCCCTGACGCGTCGTGGTGCCCCCGGTCGGGACCAGGAAGTCCGGGGTCCCGGTGACCTTGCGGTGGAAGTTGCGCGGGTCCAGCGCGACGCCCCACACCGCCTCGTACACCCGGCGCAGCTCGCCGACCGTGAACTCCTCGGGGCAGAACGCCGCCGCCAGCGACGAGTACTCGATCTTCGCGCGCGCCCTTTCCACCCCCTCCTCCAGAATCCGCGTGTGGTCGAACGCCAGCCTCGACCCGTCGCCCAACTCCGCCGCCGTGGTCCAGCGCGCACCCGCCGCGTCGCCGCCGGGTCGGGGGGCGGGGAGGTCCGGCGCGAGCACCAGGTAGGCCACACTCACGACCCGCATGCGCGGGTCCCGTCCGGGGTCGCCAAAGGTCGCCAACTGCTCCAAGTGGACCGGGAGTTGATCGAGCCCGGTCTCCTCGGCGAGTTCGCGTGCGGCCGCCGCCTCCAATCCCTCGTCCGGTCGGACGAACCCGCCTGGCAGCGCCCACTGGCCCTGATACGGCGGTTCGCCGCGACGGATGGTCAGGGCGTTCAGCGTGTGGTCCCGGACAGTGAGCACCACGAGATCGACGGTGACTCCGAAGGGCGGGAATTGCGAGGCGTCGGAGGGCGACATGCGTCGATCTTAGTCGTCTGCCTGACGATAAACAGCCGTCCTCGCGAATCGACCCGTTGGTGGGTCGGGAGTGGGTCCGTGTGCGGCACGCCCTCCTTACGCGGTCATTCGGCGAGTTGGAATCCCTCGGGTGCTTCCTCCACCACGGCTTGCCCCTGGCGGTTGACGCGGACGGTGAACGCCTCGCCGGCGATGCGGAGATCGGCGAGTTCCAGCTCGCCGAACGCGGGCGCCGTCGGCGGCCGTACGACGACTCGTTCCTCGGGCGCGTCGGGTCGCACACCCGCCAGCGCAACGAGGGCGGGCAGGACGGCTGCCGCCGAGCGGGCCAGCGGGCGGCACGCGAGGGGGTGGGCGACCGGTGCGTGCCCGGCCACGCGCTGCTCGCCCGCGTGCATCTCGGGCATGCGGTAGCCGAAGTACGGGGCCGCTTCCAGGAGTCCGGACAGCAGCTCGTACGCCGCCTCCGCCTGGCCCGACGCCGCGAGACCCGCCACCGCGACACACGTCTCGTGCGCGCGTACGACGCCTCCCCGCACCGCCAGCGGGTGGTACCCGACGGTGCGGGAACCCACGCCCCGCAGCCCCCATCCGCAATTGAGGTCGGGGCTGAGCAGGCGGCGGGCCACGTCGGCGCAGCCGTCCTCGTCGAGGATCCCCGTGCCGGGAAGCTGGCCCATGGCGGAGTTGGGCACCGCGACCGGACGGCCCTCGGCGTTGAGCGCCGCGGCGTAGAACACGCCCGCGCCGTCCTCGGTGCGAAAGCGCTCCCGGAACGCCGTCGCGAGCCTGCGCGCGCGGTCGTCCCACTGCTCGGCCGCCTCGGGCGCGCGCTCGCGCAGCAGGACCGCCGCGTGACAGGCGGCCTGGTACGTCTGCCCCTGCAACTCGCACGGCGCCGGACCGCCGGGGCCGAGGCGGACGATGCCGTCCGGATCGGCGTCCATCGTCGCGGCGATGTGCTCCAGGGCACGGTCGAGGTGCGGCAGGAGAGGTTCGGCCTCGGAGTCGGACAAGCCCCAGCGCCGCGCCTCGCCGAGCAGCGTGACGTACAGCGCTGTGGAGCCGACGCAGTCGTAGCGCGACACGCGGCCACCGGGCCCCAGGGAGTGCGGGATCTTGCCGGGCTCCTCCCCGGTCGCCGGATCCGAGCGGGAGCCCTGGCGGTCGGCGAGCATGCGAAGTGTCCCGGCCGCCAGGCGCGTGCCGAGCGGGAGCAGCATGCGTGCCGTCCACAGGCTGTCGCGTCCGGTCGGCGTGAGCTGCCAGGGGGCGCCGGCCGCCGGCATCGGCACTGTGCGGTGCTCGGGGTCGGCGATCAGCAGCCCGCGCAGGTCCATCAGGCTTTGCCGGACCCAGGCCGCCACCCGGAAGTCGTCGCAGCGCACGCGCGCCTCCGACCACGGCGGCGGCCCCAACGGCGCGCGCGGCGCCGGAATCCCGGGCAGGCCGACGCTCGCTGTCGTACGCACTCCCCTGGGCTCGCCGGTCACCCGCAGCTCGACCGTCCATGACGTGGCCGGTTCGAGGGTGATGTCCCAGCGCAGGAGGCCCGAGGCCGCCAACGCGGTCTCCGGCGCCGGAGCCGCGACGGCGCGCACGCCCCAGCCGTCGGAGGACGCCCAACTGAGCCCGCCCGGGCACACGCGTGCCGGCAGATCCGGTCCACGGCGGCCGTTGCGCAGTTCGGACAGCGGTGCCAGGTCGGTGCCGAGGGTCAGTTCCACGGGCACTCGGACCGGGCGGGTCGCCGTGTTGCGCACGACGACCCGCTCGCGCCCGTCCGCCTGTCTCGTGCGGTCCACCACCAAGACTGGGTCCGGGGTGGGATCCGCGACGAAACGGTGTATGGCCAGGAACCGCGCGGCCCCCGAGCCCACCACGTGGGACGACAACGGCTCGGGCTCGCTGCCCCCGATGGTCACCAGCGAGCGTGCGAGCAGTCGTCGACCGTCGTGGAACAGCCCTTGGACGCCCCGGCCGCGCAGTTGGCCGTCCAGCGGACAGATCGCCATCCCCGGGGCGTCGACGCAGATCAGCGCGTCGTGCGCGAGGGGGTGTGGCGTCCTGGTCCCGGTCACGTGAATGCTCCTCATCGGCCTGCTGCGCTCGTGGGCCCGCCCACGGAGGCCAGAGGACCGCCCCCGTGCCGGTCACGCGGCACGCAGCGGATTCGCGTGCCCGTTCCCATGGGCAACGCGCCGACCGGCCCGGGGTCACGCGGATCCGCGACAAGAAGCCGATTCGCCACCTGCGCAAGACCTGCGCCACCCCGGCACGCCACCATGCGACAGCCGACGGCCCGGCACTTGGTTGATGCATGAAGTCCCTCGCTGTCTCAGGGTTTTGGACGGGTGGAAGGAGCAGTCGGAACGAGCAGGCGGAACGAGCAGGCGGACGGGGTCGCGGGGCAGGCGTGGGCGGAGCCCCGGCGAACGCGACGACCGGCCCGCCGCCGAGCGCGGCGTTCCGCAGAGGGACGCGCCCGTGCTGCCGCATCCGCCCTCGTCCCGGTTCAGAGGTCCCCGAGCCGACGGCCCGTGTGGCGCGGGCCAGCAACCCGTACGGTACGACCGCGATGGCGATCCGAGACCATTTCGACGGGCTGTGGTCCGACGAGGACTTCGCCGAGTGGTACCCGCGGGACGGCAGGCCGGGGCTGTCGCCGGCGCAGCTGGCGACGGTGTTCGTGTTGCAGTTCCTGAAGGAGTTGTCGGACCGGCAGGCTGCGGAGGCGGTGCGCTGCCGGATCGACGTGAAGTACGCGCTCGGGATGGAGTTGGACGACCCGGGCTTCCACCACAGCGTGTTGTCCGACTTCCGCGAGCGCCTGTCCGAGGAGGGCCGCGCGGACCGGCTTCTCGGCCCGGTGCTGGAGCGTCTCAAGGGCGCGGGGCTGATCCGGGAGAGGGGGCGGCAGCGCACCGACTCCACGCACATCCTGGCGGCGACCCGGGACCTGACCCGGCTGGAGCTGGTCTCCGAGGCGATGCGCGCCGCGTTCGCGACGCCTTCGCCGTCGGCTGGGCTGCAGAACAGGTCACCTGCCCCGAAGGCAAGACCAGCATCCGATGGGCGTCCAATTTCTCCAACGCCCCCTACGTGCAGGTGAAGTTCTCCAAAGACGACTGCGGACTCTGCCCATCGAGGAACAGTTGCACACGCAGCACCTTCCGGCTCCTGACCTTCCTGCCACAGGAACTCAACTCGGCACAGAGCGAAGCGCGCCCAGCAGCCGACCCGACGCTGGTGGACCCGCCACGTCGTCCGCGCCGACGCCGAAAGCACCATCAACGAGTTCGTCAACGGCCACGACATGCGCCAACGCCGCTACCGCACCACCGACAAAGCCCACGACCAACACATGCTCACCGCGATCGCGATCAACCTCGAACGCATCACCGCACACCTCCCGCCCGCACCCGAGCTTCAGTTCAGAAGCCCCACCGCACTCCAGCGGTTCCTCGACGTCAACCGCATCCCACGCCCACGATCCTGGCGCGCCACCGGTTGACCAGGGCACCCGAACGGACCGGCGTCCTCTGGTGGCGTGGCGAAGTGGCCGGGTCAGCTCTGGACCGGGTAGCCGATCTCCGCCTGGTCGTCGGCGAGGTCCTCAAGGGATACCTCGGAGTTGAGGCGCGTCACCAGGTCCTGGGTCAGCGGTCGCAGGGCGAAGACGTGACGGACGGCGTCGAGGTCGATCTCTGTTTCGTAGTAGTCCTCGGCGAACTCGCGGTACGCCTCCGGGCGGCCGTCCACGAGGAGCGCGAAGAGCCATGCCGCACCGTCGGCTTCCGGCCCCGCACCGGCCGGCGGCACGACATCGCCGCAGTGCCACGCAGAGTCGGGCGACTCGCGCCAGAAGCACACGGTGGCCCGCAGTGTTCCGTCCGCGTCGCAGAACGCCGGCTCGGTCACCTGCGTGACCAGGTCCTCCGGAACGGCGTCGACCAGCCCCCGCCAGGGCCGCGACGTCCGGCTCATCGGCGACTCGTGGTCGTATCCACGCGCGAAAGCCCCTGCCGCGGAGAAGACGATGGAGTAGTCGTCGCCGCTTCCGTTGCGCATGGACGCCAGCTCCTCACCCGGCGCCCAACGGCTGTCGAACGAGTAGTACCGCGACTCCCAGTCCGGGCTCATGATCGCGTCCAGCATCGCCAGGGCGCGGGAACGGTCTCTGACCACCGCAATGGCCGGCAACTGACGGATCACCTCAAACACAGACATCCGGTAATCCAACCGGATGCGGCTGCGGCGCGGCACACCGGTCCGAGCCTGCCCGACCTGCCTTCTTGTTCAGGGCACCAGAGCCTTCCAAGATCCCCGACAGCGTCGATCACTATCTGCGGGCCACCTACACCGCGCCACGTCGGTGCTCGCTGGCAACATCACCTGCCATGGAATCCGAACCCCTGCGACAATCCGTACCGGGCACGGCAGCATCGGCCGAGCCTGCCCACGTGGCCCGCCGGCGCGCCGCACTGACCAAGGGCGGCGGGTTCGACGCGCTGAGGCAGTTGGTCCCTCCCCCCGAGGCGACATGGCTGGGCGACGGCATGACCTGGGGCGACCTGGCCGCCGCTGTCGGATCCCCGCTGCCGCGCGACTACGTAACGCTCATGGAGACCTACGGGAGCGGTTGCTGGAACGGTTGGTGGCGGTTCGCGGCGCCATTGGACACGAGGCTCTTCGGCGTTCTGGAGAGCGCACGCGACTGCGTCGAGACCTACGGCGATTTCCGGGAGGAGTTTCCAGAGTGGTACCCGCTCGCGGTGTGGCCCGAGCCCGGCGGATTCTTCCCCTTCGCCCTGTCCATCGACGGCGACTACCTCGGCTGGATGACCGAGGGAGAGCCCGACGCGTGGCCGCTGATCGTCACCCCGAGGCACGCGCACCAGGGCCCGCCCCTGCCACTCGGACTCGTCGACGTCCTCCTCGCGTGGTCGCGCGGCACGTACAAGGACGTCGGCTTTTCCTTGGCGGAGTCCGTCGAAGACCCGCTTGAGCACAGCAAGTTCGACGCCTGGTCTCGCAGGTGACGGCCGAACGTCTGCCGGAGGAGAACTCCGCCAGGTGCGTAGCCGGCGGGGTCCCGCTTATCAGCCCCTGAGGACGGCCAGGTACTTGTCGATGCGGGCGACGGGGAGGCCCATGGCCTCGGCCATCTGCCGGCGCGTCGCGTCGGGGTTGCGTGTCAGGTAGTCCGCAAGTTCCTTGCGGCGCTGGGCAGCGCCGTCCCTGACGGTGGTTCGTCCGGCCGCGGCGAGGTAGCGCTCTGCCTGACGCTCGGACAGGCCGAGGTCGGCGGCGACCTGCGCAGGGGTCACCGACGGGTCGGCCTCGAGGAGTTCGGCGACGCGCGCGGCGTTGCGAACGGCGGCTTCACGCACGATCGGCACCTTGTTACGGGAGCCCTTGGTGCGGTGGCGCCCGTCGGGGCGTGCGGCCCACGCTGCGATGGTCTCGCGGTACCAGTGGGGTACACCCTCGACCCGCGCGTCCGTGGGCGGGCCGATGCCGTCCTTGTCCGTGGCGTACACGTAGGTCTGCCACGTCTTCTGCGTGGGCCGCCGCTCTTCCGGGATCGCCAGCCGGGCCTCCTCGACGTCGAGGAGGTCGCGCGGATGCGGCGCCGGCTGTGGCGGCAGGGGCGTGCCGTCGCGGTACGCCGCCAGGTCCGCCTCATCGAAGATTCGGGTGACCCGGGCGCCGGGCCGGTTGAGGGTGCGCACCTTCTCCCAGATGCGCGTGTTGCGCAGGGTCCCCGGGCTCTTCCCCAGCATCTCGGCGGCGCGGTCGATGCCGACCGGCTTGCTGCCGTAGGGGATCACGGTGGCCTCCTGGCGAGTTCGTCGCTCCGCTGCAATATGTCGAACGACGGATCTTCCCCTTTCGACATGTTGAACATACCACTCCTGAATCACGTTTCGAGGTTGCTTCACCCAGACGGAGGCACGGCCTGACGTACGCAACGGGGCGGGGGGGGCAGGGGGGGT
>NZ_JBPKBH010000023.1:148188-159974 GCF_051388915.1 Yinghuangia sp. YIM S09857
ACGCAACGGGGCGGCCCGCACCGCGGCGTGGCGGTGCGGGCCGGTCGTTACAGCCTGGACGGGTCTGGGCGGAACTGCGGGGGTGTCTTTGCCGCTTCGGCTTTGGCGCGTAGTTCGGCGAGGGGGAAGGGGCGGGTGACTCCGCCGCGGGTGCGGCGCAGGACGGCGACGTTGCCCAGTCGGCCGCGTAGGTGCTGCTCGCGTTCTTCGGCGTGGGCGAAGCGGTCCGGGTGGACGGCGAGCAGTCGGCGCCATGCGACGGCTCCTCCGCGCACGCAGGCGCCTGCGCAGTTGGCATGGGGGAAGCCGTCCGCGAACATGGCGGGCGGTTCGAACTACCGACGGCACCGCGTGCTGCAGGAGTACCCGCTGCTGCTCGCCCGCCTGACGCGCCACCACGTCACAGCGATGCCCATGGCCCACCGCCAGGGCTACGGGACGGTGCGCACCGCGATCGCGATCAACCTCGAACGCATCACCGCACACCTGCCGCCCGCACCCGAGCTTCAGTTCAGAAGCCCCACCGCGCTCCAGCGGTTCCTCGACGTCAACCGCATCCCACGCCCACGATCCTGGCGCGCCACCGGCTAAGTGCCCGGCACAAGCCAATCCTCACGGCCCGGGACGCCGCTCTCAGAACGGCGGGTCGTCCGTGAAGCCTTCACGGGCGAGTCCCTGGTCCACAGCGACGGTGCCGCCCCACGGTCCGCGCTCGTTCCACAGATGGGGCGACATGTCAGGCAGTGCATGGCCGTCGAGGACGGCATAACACACCGCCCACGCATGCTCCAGGACCTGTTCGGCCTTGACGGAGACCTCCCCGTGGCGACTGCGGAAGCCTGGGCTGAGGCGGTGGAGCAGGCCGATGAGTTCCGGACCGGGCCAGTGTGCCTCCGGCGCGAATGCGGCGAGCCGGTGCAGCGCCAGGGAAACCGGATAGACGACCCGGTCCAGGAAAACCTTCTGGTCGGAGCCGGCCGGGTCAGTCTCGGGCATGAAGCGCAGCGCGTCCTCGGCCGTCGCGATGACCGCGAGGGCTTCCAAGGCGGCCGCGCGGCGCAGCGCATGGTCCTCCTCGACGGGCAGTGGGTCAGTCCGAGCGCTCCTCTCGGTGGCCTTGGCGTTGCGGGCCTGGATGGACACGGTCATGGCGCCGACGACGCCTCCGGACACGACTGCCGCAGCTATCTCGCTCCACACAGCGGCCTACTCCCCGAGCCAGAACGGCGCAACGGCGTTCGCGTCCAGCGCGGACCAAGCCAGCCCGGTGCGTGTCGCCGCCCAGATCTTGGAGCGTGAAGTGCTCGGTCCGGCGGCCAAGAACCGAATGCTGGCACGCGTGCCAACAGCCAAAGCGGACTTACCAGCAACGATGAACACGGTCATGGCCCCATGATCACGTGAGCCCGCGACACCCCACTCGGCACGCTGAAGACGACCAGCAGCCCAACGGCACTGTTCAAGATCCCCGACAGCGTCAAGCAGTGGGGGCGTGACGGCCTGCGCGGCCCATGTGCGTGGGGGTGGATGAGGCCAGAACGGTGGCTCGCTCAGGGTCGATCACGCGCGGATGGACGCCGCGGACCGGTCGTTGAATCGGAGCCGTCCTGCGCGGTGGTAGGCGACGCAAGACCGGCAGACGCGGGACCGGCCTGAGTGGGATTTGCGGGAGCGGGGTTGGCCGGTGTGGGGTTCGCGGGCGCGGCGTTGGCCGGTGTGGGGTTAGCCGGTGTGGGGTTAGCCGGTGTGGAGTTCGCGGGAGCAGGGTTAGCCGGTGGGCGTCGGATTGCCGTCCGTGCTTGGGGGCGCGCTTGGCGGGCTCGGTGGGGTGCCGCGTCGCGGACTGCGGGCGGGAAACAGGAGTGCGCGGGCATCCACCGGATCCAGGCCTCCGTTGATGGCCGTGTGGAGCAACTGCGCCAACCGGTACGTGGGATCGGCTTCGAGGGCGCGGTTGACGGCCACGCGGGCGAAGGCCGGTTGATCCCCCGTCCATGCCTCCCAGGCCACGAGGGACAGCGGTACGGCGGAATCGGGCGGCAGCGACCGGCGGGCCAGTGCGGTCCATAGCGGCAGCAGCGCGTCGTCCTGCCAGGACATCGCGTGGTCGCGGGCCCGGCGGTCGTCGAGGCCGAGCACCAGTCGGGCGGCCTCGTCGTACGTCATCGAGCAGTCGCCGCCCGCAAATCTCGTACGCGCGGCCTGGAGCAGCGCGATCGTCTCGTACTGGAGGCCGTCCCTGCCTCCGACATCGGCCTGCCGCTTCAGCTCCGCGCGGCGGTGGACGAACGCCTGTCGGACGGCCTCGCGGGCGATGAACTCCGGCGGGCGAACCCGGGCCGCGAGCTCGGACAGCGGGATGGGCGGCGGGATGCCCGCCGTCACGGCCGCCGCCGCGACCGCCGTATGGCGTTCGGTCGGCAGCGGTGTGCCGTCGGGCGGGCAGCAGTCGTGGATACGGCAGATGTACGACCACACCCTGCCGTTCTGCACGCAGATGGATTCCTGGAGGGCGAGCGCCCTTCGGCGGCACGCCCCGGCGACCGACTCGGCCAGCGGCCGGTAGAAGTCGACGCCGCGCGTGCCGTCGCGCGGCTGCGAGTCCACGTACACGATCGACGACAGGAACCGGGCGCCGTGCTGGAGGAGTTGCGCGGTGTGGTGGTGGGCGGCGGCCGCGAATCGCTCGGGCGGGGGCAGGTCCAGGCGCAGGACCGGTCCGACCCGGCCGTCCTCCGGCCGAATGCCGAGCAGCACGAGGCTGTCGGTGGGACGGGCACCGAGCAAGTAGGGGATTGCTTCGGCCAGTTCGCTCGGGGTGCCGACCTGGATGACGGTCGTGGTGGGCATCGGGGTGAAGGCGGTTTCGCTCATGCATCGAGCCTGGGGCACCCCGGCAGCCGTCAATGCCACCCCGAGCCATCTGTGGACAACTCCGGCCTGTGGATAGCGAATTCACTCGTGCGAGGGACTGTGACGGCTCGCTCGGAATGATATTGGCCCGCGGCGGTGAGGCTCCGGCGCGAACGCCCTCGCCTGCGCGGTCAGCGCCGCGTACTCGTCCTCGGCGAGTTGCAGTTCCGCCGCCGCGACGTTCTGCTCCAACTGCTCGATGCCGGACGCTCCCGGGATCGCGACGACCGGTCCCCGATGCAGCGTCCAGGCCAGCGCAACCTGGGCGGGCGTGGCGCCGTGCGCCGCGGCGATCTCCTGGAGGAGTTCCAGCAGCGGCTGGGCGCGGCGCAGGTTCTCGGGGCGGAAGAGCTTGCCGCGTGCGCGGAATCCGGACGGCGGGTTGTAGGCGTCGTAGCGACAGCCCAGCAGCCCCTGGGCGAGCGGGCTGTACGCGATGATCAGCCTCCCGTTCGCCTCCGCCCACGGCACCAGGTCGTCCAGCGCCTGGGGCTTGGCGAGGCTGAACTCCACCTGGTCGGACAGGACGCGGCCGCCGAGCGCGTGTTCCGCGCGGCGCCAGCGGGCGAGGTCGTAGTTGCTCACCCCGATCTCGTCGACGACCTTCTCGTCCTGGAGTTCGGCCAGGCCCTGCATGGTCGTGTCCATGCCGAAGAGCGGGTTCGGGAAGTGGGCCTGGTAGAGGCTGATGCGGTCGACGCCGAGTCGGTCGAGACTGGCGTACGCGCGGGCCTTGACGACGCGCGCGACGGGGACGACCGGGAGGAACTTCGTCGCCACGACGACACGGGTGGCGTCGGAACCGAGCGCTTCACCGAGAATGCGCTCGCTGCGGCCCCAGCCGTACATCTCGGCGGTGTCGAACAGGGTGACGCCCAGTTCGAGGGCGCGCCCGACGAGCGCGCGGGCGGTCACCGAGGCGTACGCGTCGCCGTACCCCCATTCACGCGAGCCGAACTGCCACGTGCCGAGCCCGATGCGGCCGAGCCTGGGGAATCCGTCGAGGTCGAGGTGGCGCATCGTGTCCTCCCGGGGGCGTCCGCTGTCCACGAGTCCTGTCCCACCCTTCACCTCCGCGGCGCGGGAGCCAAGCGCAGACGGAGTTTCTTCACAAATCCGGGGGTGGGCGGGGCGGGGCGGCAGGCGAGGTGATGGCGGCACGGACGGAGTGGCGACGGCGGCCGCAGGACAGCAATATCGACGCCCGCGGCGGGCCACAGCAGAGGGGCGCCGCGGCGGGTGCAGAGGCCGTCAGTGCACAGCGACAACGGGCGCCATGGAACGTGACTGACCGTCGGAGCACGGCGACAACGGCGGCGGCACCGAAACGGCTGCGGCGTCGAGCATCGAGGCGCGTCGAGCGTTGAAGGTGGCAGCAGCCGATGTTCGCCGCCGCCCTCGCGAAAGGTCCGCCACAGCCACGGTTTGCGGGCGAACGCGCGCAGCGCTGGGCGCATGGGGGTGCGATCCGGGCTCCAGGAACCCAAAAATGCCTACAAAATTAACATTCAGACTTGCTGAAACGTTTATCCACAGATTCGACGGCGCGTTCCCACGTTGTCCGGCGGAACGGATAGAAAGGTGCGTATGGACTCCGCCGACGCCACGCCAGCCACCTCCGCGCCCCGCGACCCCGCAGCCTCGACAGCGCTGCGGGACGAGGCCGACACCGTCCTGCGCGGCCTCGCCGGCGACAGTGCCCGGTTGCGCGAGGACCAGTGGCGTGCGGTCGAGGCCCTGGTCGCGGACCACCGCCGGGTGCTGGTCGTCCAGCGCACGGGCTGGGGCAAGTCGGCGGTGTACTTCGTCGCCACTGCGCTGCTGCGCGCCCGCGGCGCCGGGCCGACGGTGATCGTCTCGCCGCTCCTCGCCCTCATGCGCAACCAGATCGACTCCGCCGCGCGCGCCGGGATCCGGGCGCGCACGATCAACTCGGCCAACATCGACGACTGGGACTCGATCCAGGCCGAGGTCGCCGACGGCGCCGTCGACGTGCTCCTGGTCAGCCCCGAGCGCCTCAACAACCCGGACTTCCGCGACACCGTCCTGCCGAAGCTCGCGGCCACGTGCGGGCTGCTGGTCGTCGACGAGGCGCACTGCGTGTCCGACTGGGGCCACGACTTCCGCCCCGACTACCGCAGGTTGCGCACGCTGCTCGGCGATCTGCCGCGCGGGGTGCCGGTGTTGGCCACGACCGCGACGGCCAACGCACGCGTGACCGCCGATGTGGCCGAGCAACTGGGCACCGGGGCGGACAACACCGACGCCATGATCCTGCGCGGTTCCCTGGACCGCGAGAGCCTGACCCTGGGCGTCCTCCAACTCCCGGACGCTGCACACCGCTTGGCGTGGCTGGACCAGCACCTCGGCGACCTCCCCGGGTCCGGCATCATCTACACCCTCACGGTGGCCGCCGCCGAGGAGGTGACCGCGTACCTGCGCTCACGCGGCCACACCGTGGCGTCCTACTCGGGGCGCACCCCGGACGCGGAACGGCAGGCGGCCGAGGCCGACTTGCTGGCCAACCGGGTCAAGGCGCTGGTGGCGACCTCCGCCCTGGGCATGGGCTTCGACAAGGGCGACCTCGGATTCGTCGTGCACCTGGGCGCGCCGCAATCGCCCATCGCGTACTACCAGCAGATCGGACGTGCCGGCCGCGCCGTCGAGCGCGCCGACGTCCTGCTGCTCCCGGGCCGCGAAGACGAGGCGATCTGGCGCTACTTCGCCTCGCTGGGCTTCCCGCCCGAGGACCAGGTGCGCCGCACCCTCGACGTCCTCGCGTCCGCCGACCGGCCGCTTTCGACCGCGGCCCTGGAGCCGCGCGTCGACCTGCGCCGCAACCGGCTCGAACTGATGCTCAAGGTCCTCGACGTCGACGGCGCGGCTCGGCGGGTGAGCCGCGGGTGGACCGCCACCGGCCAGCCGTGGCGGTACGACACCGAGCGCTACGCACGCGTGGCGAAGGCCCGCGCCCACGAGCAGCAGGCGATGCGCGACTACGTGGCAACCACCGGGTGCCGTCTGGAGTTTCTGCGCAGGCAACTCGACGATGAGTTGGCGGCGCCGTGCGGTCGCTGCGACGGATGCGCGGGTCCGCGCTACGACGCCGCCGTCGACCCGGGCGCGCTCGACGCGGCGCGGGCCGCTCTCGGCCGCCCCGGGGTCGAGGTGGAGCCGCGGCGTCGGTGGCCGACCGGCATGTCCGAGGCGGGCGTCTCCCTGAAGGGGACCATTCCGGCCGGCGAACAGGCGTCGACAGGACGGGCGCTCGGGCGGCTGTCCGACATCGGGTGGGGCAACCGGCTGCGCCCGGTGTTCGCCGCCGACGCCGCGGACGGACCGGTGAGCGACGACGTGTTCGACGCGGTCGTCCAGGTTCTCGCGTCGTGGGGCTGGGAGCGGCGGCCGGCCGGGGTGGTCACGATGGCATCCCGCACGCACGGGCTGCTGATCGACAGCCTCGGCGCGCGGCTGTCCGAAGTCGGCCGGCTGCCGTTCCTCGGCCGGATCGAGTACGCCCCGGGCGCGACGCCCGCTCCGGCCCGCAGCAACAGCGCCCAGCGGCTGCGCGCGCTCAGCGGGGTGTTCACCGTGAGTTCGGGACTCGCGGCGGCGGTCGCCGCCGTCGAAGGGCCGGTCCTGCTGGTCGACGACCGGCTCGACAGCGGCTGGACCATCACCGTCGCGGCCCGGCTTCTGCGGCAGGCGGGGGCCACCGAGGTGCTGCCGCTGGTGCTGGCGGTGGAAGCGTGAACGGACTTACGTCTGCTGGGAGTTCTCAACGGTCGACGCCCGCACGCCCGGGCCGGCTGTGGGGCTTGGTTCGAGACGGGGTTTCATATGAAGACATATCGATAATCTGACAGGCGCGGGTCGGTACCGACGCCGACGTTCGCGGCTTGCGGGATCTTGGGCCGAGGGCGGGCCACCACCGGGACGCCGTACCGCGGCTCTTAGGTCGGCCCTGCCGGGCCCGGACTGCATCACGAGCGCGTGGACAACTTGCGTCGCCGGACCGCACAAAAACACACGGAATCATGCGAAACACCGACACGCGGCGGTCAGCAAGCGCCCTGCGGACCGGATGTGTCGATCACGTGAAACGTGGGTTTCTTGTGCAGCTGATCACGTTTCCCTGTTGCCGCCACTCCCATGCTCGCGGAAGAATCGACATAGCGTCCTGGTGATCTTTGCGGGTCGCATCACTTTGTGATGCGGCAGAACCCGCACGGTTTCTCCTGCGCCACAACACACCGGCTGACGACGGTCCGCTCTCCCGGACCGCTCCCGGACCGAAGGAGGGCCGTGCCTGACACCGCCACCGCCGCAGCCTCCCTCCGGTCCAGACTCGGCCGCCGCGTTCCGCCCGCGGAACCTGTGCGCATGATCGATCCGGAGCGCTGGCAGGCGTACGACGTCCCGCTGCTGCGCGACCCGCGCGCTGTAGTCAAGCGCCTCCACGAACTCCACCGGCCCGAGTCCGGGACCGCGGTAGTCGCGGTCCTCGACGGCGACGGACGCCCGGTCGCCAGCGCGTCGTTCGCGCTCGACAACGGGTCGGGCCCGGTCGACGGCTGGGAGTGCCGCAACACGATCCTCGCCCACCTGCGCATGATCGTGCCGGACGATCTGCGCCGCGCGACGCCGACGCGCACCGCGGTCCTGCTGCTCTGCCGCGACGGGAAGCGGGGCTGGGAGCCCGACGACGGGCGGTGGATGTGGGGCCTGCGCGACGCGTGCGGCCTGCACGGCCTGCGCTGCGGGGCCGCCGTGGTGCTGGCCGAGGACGGCTGGCAGGTCGTCGGAGACGGTCGCAACGGACGTACACCGGTTCCCGCGGCGCGTCCGGTTCCCGCCCCTGCGCTCCCGGCATCCGGGCTGCCGACGGCCGCGGCGACCACGCCCGCCGCCGCCCCGGCTCCCGGTCCTGCCCCCGCTCCCGCGATCCAGCTGCCGACCGTGCCGCCGCGCTCGGGCGCGAGTCCGCACCCGCCGAGCCGCACCGATCATGCGGGTGTCGCGGTGGCGGCGTTCGCCGACTACCCGGAGAGTCCGCCGCCGCCGTCAAGACCCACGCTGGTCCGTCTCATGCCGGACGTGGCCACAGCCTGAACAGGCTGACGCGCGCTGCCCGATCACGGCCCATGCCGACGATGTCGTCGACGTGGGCCGTGATCGGTTGCGTTGCGGGGGGGGTCGCGTCCCAAGCGGCACACCGCCGACCGACGAGTCGGCGGGAGGGCGGCCGGGGTTCGCCGTGGAGCGTGGCTCTCAAACGGCGCACGGCCGGTCGGTGAGCCGGCGGGAGGACGACTGGGGCTCGCCGCCCTCCTGGGTTACGACGCGACTGCGACGCGCGAACTGACGGGTCGTCAGGAGTCAGACGGCACACCCGGGTCCGGTCGCCACAGTGGCCCTCTACCGCGACGCGGGAGTCCGTTCCAGGGGCAGGTGTGGGAACCGGGCGATTCGGGACCACAGGCGGCGCCCAGGGGGCTTGAGGGGCGCCCGCAGGGTGATCGGGTGCGCGTCCCGAGTATCTTGCAGGCCGGAGCCGCAGGACGAGCCGGGCCGCTCGGGGCCACGGGCAGCACCCAGGGGGCTTGACGGACCTCCGCAGGGTCGCCGGGTGCGCATCTTGGGCGACTTGCGGGTCGGAGCCGCAAGCCACAGGCACGATCCGTTTGCCGGGGCAGCCGCCGTCCATCCGCGATCGATCCGCCCGAGTCACGGCCCGCGCGTCCCGGACGCGCGACGTCAGTCGCACGGAATCGCTTCGCCCTGCCGATGAACAGGCACACGGCGAACAGCAAGGACCGGTAAAGACGTTCGGTGCGGGCCGGGGTCGCCGACGCGACGGCGTGCCCGGGAGTTGCCCGGCCGTCGGGTCGGTCGCACCGCAACACGTACGCCGGCACGGCACCGGATGTAGGCGGACCGGAAGGCAAATTGACGGGGCGTCAGGTGGGGGGTGGCGCCCCGCCAGGGGTCGGCTAGGCGCCGCGGTGGCCCTGGGACGAGAGCCAGTCCGCGAGTTCGGTGGTGACGGTCAGGGCGTGCTCCTGCACCATCTCCGGGGCGTGCAGGCGGGTCGTGAGGTGTTCGCCGTGGAACGGCTTGATGCCTGCGACGAGCTTGCGGACCCCGAACAGGTTGCAGAACGCCTCGGCGTCTCCGGACTCGTAGGCGTCGTCCCATTCCTTGCGGTCCGCGACGTTCAGGGTGGCGAAGGCATACCGGTTGAGGTACGCGGCCAGCATGTCCACCACGGTGCTGCAAGCGCGGTACTGCTGGAGGGTCAACCGGTCTTCCTGATCGCTCAGGAAACGGTCGAGAAGCTGGGCTATCGAGGGGGATTCGGACATGGAAGGGAACCGTAGCCCACTGGCTTCGGCCGAGAACGGGCCCGGTTGCCGGGCTACCGAAGGCGATTCCGACATGGGAACGAACCGTAGCCGACTTCGGCCCCGCGCGTGCGGCTCGGGGCAGGAGTACGTCCCCACGAGTGGTCCTGTGGTACGGCAGCACTGACCGCCCGGCCGCCTGAGCGAACCGGGCGACAGCCCTGGACGGTGCGGAGCGCACCGCGGACACCTGCCGGAGGGCACCGATAGCCCACCGGAACTGCCGGAAACGCCGGGGGCACCGCGGATCGGACCAATGAGCGGTCGGCCGACCGTGCGGAGCGCCGACCGTACCCGGCGCCGTACGCACGCCCCCGGCTCAGAGCCCGGTCAGCGCCCGCACCTGGTCCAGGTCCCCGCACACGATGACCGCCCCGGTGCCCGCGCCGATCGCGGACACGAGCGCGTCCGTCGAACGAGCCGGGTCGGCGAAGCCGTTGACCACCAGCACGACCGTCTCGCGGCGCAGTTGGCGGTCGTTGAGCGCGCGGGCGTAGAAGACGTCGCGGCCCTCGGTGTACTGGCGCCAGTACTGCTCCGCGCCGAACGACTCCTCGTGCTGCTGCCACGGGTGCGGGTCGCCGGTGGTGAGCACCAGGATCGAGTCCGGCGCCGCGCCCTGGTCCAGCAGCCGGTCGACGCTGTCGTCGGCGATGTCGAGGGCGGTGTCCGGAGTCGCGGGGACCAGGCGGATGTCGGGTCCGGCCGGACGTCCGCCCTGACGAGCCGCGGGGACTGTCGGAGCGGCGGGCGCGGGCGCGGACGCGGCGGGCGGGGTGGTCGGCGTGGCCGGGGCCGCCTGGGCAGGCGGTGCGGCCGGCGCGGGAACCGATGCGGCGGCGGCCGGAGCCGAAGGACGCGGCGGTCCCGGCTTCGGCGCGGACGGCCGCGGCGGGCCCGGCTTGGGAGCGCCGGACGCGTGGGCGGGGTTACGGGGTGCGGACGGCTTGGGTGCCGCGGACTTTGCTGTCGTCACCAGATTCGCAGTCGTGAGTCGGGAAACACTGGATTCTTCGTCGGTGGCTCCGGAGTGACCGGAGGCGGGGATCTGCGGGGACGCCCCGGACAGATCGGCGTCCGGTTCCCCGGAAAACACACGCGGCATGGTCGCCAGTCTTATCAAAGCCTCCCCGGGCATGCACAGACCGGGTCGGTGTCGGCTGATGTAACGGTTGGAATTCGGCCGGGTCCGCGGGCGCGTCGGGCACGCCTACGGGGGGGTCCGGCCGCCGTCGGAGCCGGGCGTCCGAACGGGTCGGAACAGCCTCGGAACCGTGGTGCGGAGCGGCGGCACTCGCGCGGCGCTCGGACGGGAACGGGCGCGTTGGGTCAACGGGCGGCGCTACCGCGTCATTCGTCCACCACCACTCCGTACTCGGTCACCAGGGCGGCGAGCCCTTCGGCGTAACCCTGCCCCACCGCGCGCAGGCGCCACGCGTCATCGCGACGGTACACCTCGGTGAGGATCATCACTGTCTCCTCCCCGCCGGTGAGCCGGAAGTCGGCGAGCCTGCGCCGCGTGACGGGGTCGACGATACCGACGGCGACGGGGACTTGGGCGAACGCGGCACCCGCCGCGGCGTCAAGGGCCAACGCCACCAGAACGCGTGCGCGGCCCTCGGGCAGCTTGGTGACGTCGATGTCCACGGAGTCCGAACCGGGTTTGCCGTCCTGCAACTTGCCGGCCAGCCGCACGGCCCCGCTGGGGTGTACGGGCTGGTTGTAGAAGACCAGGTCCTCGTCCGCACCGACGCGGCGGTCCTCGTCGAGGACGAGCACGACCACGTCCGCGTCGACCGCCTCCGGCCCCCACCACGCGGCCTCGACGCGCAGGGCGCCGGTGAACGTGCCGAGCTTGTCGATGGTGACGGCCTGGCCCCGCTTCAGCGCGCGCGGCTCCTCGACGGGCGGGGCGGGCAGCGAAGTCCGGGGCTCGGACGGCGCGTCCGGCACATGCACCCGGCCCGTCTGCGGCCGCGTGCTCGGGACCGGCGGCACCGACGCCACGGGCGGCACCGGCGGCGCGCCCGCGGGCATCGGAGGATGCGTCGGAGGGGGCGGGGTACGGGACGGCGGGGCGCTCGGCCTCGGCGGTACGACCGACTCCCCCACGGTCTCGGGCACAACTCCGGACGCGACTCCGGACGCAACTCCCGGCACACCTTCGGACGCGACACCGGGCGCCGCGTCGGGCGCGGTCTCGGGGACCAGGTCGGGCGCCGTGTCCGGTACTTCGTCCGCCGCTGTGTCGGGCACCTTGCCGGTCGCCACCGCGGATCCACTCGCCGATCCGACGGCCGGACCCGCCGCCGACACACTCGCCGCCGACACACCGGCCGCGCCCGACCGGGCACCGGCCGACGAGTCCGCGGGCGTACCCGCGGTCGCGTCCGGCACGGCATCCGCCGCGCCCGGAGACAGCGCCGGAACCGGCGAGGACGGCGTCAGCCCGCGCCGCCGCGGCGTGCG
>NZ_JBPKBH010000024.1:0-5729 GCF_051388915.1 Yinghuangia sp. YIM S09857
GTACCTCGGCAAGATCGTCGAGATCGGCGCCGAGACCGAGATCTACGACCACCCGACCCACCCCTACACCCAGGCGCTGCTGTCCGCCGTGCCGGTGCCGGACCCCACGGGCCGCGACAACCGCGAGCGGATCATCCTGACCGGCGACGTGCCGTCCCCGGCCAACCCGCCGTCGGGCTGCCGGTTCCGCACCCGCTGCTGGAAGGCCCAGGACATCTGCGCGCAGGAAGAGCCGCTGCTCCAGATCCGCTCGGGCCTCAAGGGGCCCGCGCTGCACCCGAGCGCGTGCCACTTCGCGGAGGAGAAGGACGTCGTGCACGCGCACTGACCCGTGGTCGACCGGCGGCGCGGCGGTCGACGTGGGCGCCGTCTGCGCACCCTGGTCGGCATGGCCGCCGGGCGGGCCGGACCACGTCGTGGTCCGGCCCGTGGTTTTGGGGTGGTGTGCACGTATTCTGACCGGCGGCCGGAAACGTTCGGCCGTGTTCCACAGGCTTGGGGAGTTCCACGAGTGCGCAGCAAGACCGTCTCCATATGGTTCGCCGGGGTGACCGCCCTCGCGATCGCCGCGACCGGGTGCACGTCCGGTGGCGGTGGCGACGCCGCCTCGGCGGCCGAGGACGCGGCGGGGAACGCGGCCCCGTCGGCACCGGCCCGGCCGTACGACTGCCGCCCCGCCGCCGCGGCCGCCCCCGCACCGGGCGCCCCGGTCGACCCGGCGGCCGTGTACAGCGCGTCCTCGAACGAGCCGGGCGACCTGCTGCCCGGCAACACCGGGTTCGACCGCAACGAGAACCACGCGGTCGGGATGCTCTTCCGCGGCCTGGTCGACTACGACCCGGCGTCCGGCGCCCCGGTGCCCGCGATGATGGCGGCGTGCACGACCACCGACGCGCGCACGTACACGATCTCGATCGCGTCCGGCTGGACCTTCCACGACGGTACGCCGGTGACCGCGAAGTCGTACGCGGACGCCTGGACTTGGGCACTGGATCCGGCCAACGAGGCAGCCGGCGCGGAGGTGTTGGCGGAGGTCGGCACGGTCAAGGCCGCCGACCCCGCCACGCTCGTGGTGACGCTCGACGAGCCGGACTCGTCGTTCCCCGCGCAATTGGGCCTGGCCGCCTTCTCGCCGCTGCCCGAGGTCTTCTTCGCGGACCCGGCGCGCTTCGGCCGCGAGCCGGTGGGCAACGGCCCGTTCCGCATGGACCCGCAGGGCGGCTGGCGGCCGGGGACCTCGCTGTCGCTGGTCCGCAACGATGCGTACGCGGGCCCCGACAAGGCCCAGGCGGCGGGCGTGCGGCTGGAGTTCGGCAGCGACGCGGCCCTCCGTGGGCCGCTCGACGTGATCAGCCGCGTGCCGCAGCCCCAGCCGGGCCGCGAGGTCTCGGTTCCCGGCGGCACCGTCGTGCACCAGACGTTGTCCACGTCCGAGCTGCTGTACTTCCCGATGGACGACCCGGCGTGGTCGGCACCCGAGGCCGCGAAGGTGCGGCAGGGGCTGTCCCTCGCGATCAACCGCGAGGCCATCGTGCGGGAGATGTTCCCGGGCGGTGCGTGGCGCCCCGCAACGGACTGGCTGGCCGCGGGAGTTCCGGGCGGCAACAACGCGTGCGGCGAGCTGTGCGCGTACGACCCGGAGCGGGCCCGGCAGTTGGTGGCCGAGGGCGGCGGCGTCCCCGGCGGGACGGTCACGCTGACGTACGCCCAGGACGGCGGCCGCGAGAAGGTCTTCAAGGCGATCTGCAACAGCATCAACACCGCCCTCGGTGCCGCGGTCTGCGTGCCGGCGCCGGTGGCGGAATTCGGCGAACTGCGACGCCGGATCAACGCGCGCGAGCCCGCCGGGATGTTCCGCGGCGGCTGGACCGCCGACTACCCGAGCCCGCGGAACTTCCTCGACCTGATGTTCCGCGGCGACTCCAAGGCCAACGATTCCGCCTACCGCAACGGGCTGTTCGACGAGTCCGTCACGCAGGCCCGCACGTCGGCGGACCCGCAGAAGGCCGCGCGGTTCTGGTCGGACGCGCAGGCGCAGCTCGCGATCGACATGCCGGCGCTGCCGCTGTGGTCGTACGGCACGACGATCGCGTCCGCTCCGACGATCGCCAACCTCGCGGCAGACCGCTTCGGCACCCCGGTATGGACCCGCATCGGCGTCAAGGCGGGTACGGCGCCCGGCGCCTGACGGCGCATCGGGTGGGGCCGGGGGCGGGCGTGGCACCGCTTCGGGCCTGACACCGCTTCAGGCGTGAACCGCCACGGGCATGCACCGCTACAGGCATGACACCGCTTCGGGCGTGGCGCTGTGCTGAGCGCCCGGCTGTTTCGGGCGACTTGATCGAGCGCGGCGCCGCCCGGCCCGCCTGCGCGTGCCGGGCGGCACGTGCTCGCGTCAGGTGCCCAGGGCGCGCCGCAGGAAGTCGACCTGGAGCAACAGCAGGTTCTCCGCCACCTGTTCCTGCGGCGTCATGTGCGTGACTCCGGACAGCGGCAGCACCTCGTGCGGCCGCCCGGCCGACAGCAGCGCGGACGACAGCCGCAGCGTGTGCGCGGCCACGACGTTGTCGTCCGCGAGGCCGTGGACCAGCATCAGCGGCCGCGCGAGGTCCGCGACCGGGCCCAGATCGCCGCCGGTGACCAGGGAGTTCACCTCGTACACCGGCTGTTCGTCGTCCGGGTGGCCGAGGTAGCGCTCGGTGTAGTGGGTGTCGTACAGCCGCCAGTCGGTGACCGGCGCGCCGGACACGCCCGCGTGGAACACGTCGGGACGGCGCAGCACCGCGAGGGCCGCGAGGTAACCGCCGTACGACCAGCCGCGGATGCCCACCCGGTCCAGGTCGAGGTACGGGCGGTCGACGGCCAGCGACTGGAGCGCGGCCACCTGGTCGTCGAGCGTCGCGCCCGCGAAGTCGCCGGAGACGGCCTTCTCCCACTCGGGCGAGTAGTGCGGCGTGCCGCGGCCGTCCGCGACGACCACGGCGAAGCCCTGGTCGGCGAACCACTGCGAGGTCAGGTGCGGGTTGCGGGCGGCGACCACGCGCTGGCCGTGCGGGCCGCCGTACGGGTCCATCAGCACCGGCAGCTTCTCGCCCGAGGTGGTGTCGAAGCCGCTGGGCAGCAGGATCGCGCACGGGATGCGGGTGGGGCCCGCGGTGGTCAGCTCAACCTCGGCGGTGATCACCGGGGTCTCCGCGTAGGAGGCGATCTCGCCTACCGGGGAACCGTTCTGAAGGACCGTCACCGTCGGGCCGGAGCGGTCGAGCGACGAGGAGACGAGCACCGTCGTGTCCCCGGAGCGCACCGCGCCGTGCACACCCGGTGCGGTGCTGACGCGCTCGGTGCCGTCCGCGCCGACCCGGTAGACGTGGATCTGGCCGGTCTCGGGGTCGGCCGCCTCGTACCCGGCCGACGCGGTGACCAGGATGTCCGCCGTGCCGCTGTCGACCACCGAACGGATGTGCAGCGTCGCGTCGGTGAGCACCCGTCCGTCGGTGACCAGGCGGCGGGCGCCCTCCGCGTCCTCGACGCGCAACAACGCGCCGCCGGGGGTCCAGGCCGGGGCGCCGGGGACGATGTCGATCCACACCGGGTCGGTCTGCGTGTGCAGTTTCGTCGTCGCACCCGTTGCGGGGTCGGCGGACAGCACGCGCTGCGTGCGCTGGTCGCGCGTCTGCACGACCAGCAGCGGCGGCCCCGCGGCGTTCCACACCACGTTGGCGAGGTACGGGAACTCCTTGCGGTCCCAGGACACTTCGGTGCGTCCGCCGCCATCGGTGCGGAACGCGAACAGCGTGACGTCGGCGTTGGCCGTGCCCGCGGCCGGGTACGCGACCTCCTGCGGTGCCGACGCCGGGTTGGCCGGATCGGCGATCCACCAGCGGCCGACCGGGGCGTTGTCGACGCGCGCCGCCAGCAGCGTGGTGCCGTCCGGGGACCACCAGTAGCCGCGGCTGCGCTGCATCTCCTCCGCCGCAATGAACTCCGCGGCGCCATAGGTGACTTCGTCGTTCTCCGGGGTCGCGAGCGCGCGGTCCCCGGAACCGTCCGCGGCGGCGACGCGCAGTTCGCCGCCCGCGAGGTAGGCGATGTGGCGGCCGGTGGGCGACGGCCGTGGGTCGATCACCGGTGCGGGCGCGTCGAGTTCGACGACCGTCCCGGCCGCCAGGTCGGCGACGAACAGCCGACCGGAGAGCGTGAAGGCGGCGACGGTCCCGGCGCTGTCGACGGCGTACCCGACGATGCCCGCCGAGCCCTCGCGGCTGCGCTCGCGGCGGGCGCGCTCCTCGGCGGACAGGTGCTCCTCGGCCCCGCCGAGCAGGACCGCCGGATCGGCGACGATCCGCTCGCCGGACCCGGGGGAGTACGCCCACAGGCACGTCGTGCGGTCCTCGCCGGACCGGGAGCGCAGGAACAGGACGGTGGCACCCGTGCCGCCGCCTCCGGTGATGGTGAAGGCGCGCGGGACCCCGAGCGTGAAGCGCTGGGTGCGGGCGTATTGCCGGGGAAAGGTGATCTCCGAGCTCATGCGCCAACCCTACGGGCGAGCCGCCCTGGGAACAGGGGTTCGGGCCGTACGGCGACGGACGGGCTATTCGGGTGATTTCGAGCCGTGCACGTTGCGTTACGCATCGTATCTGGGATTGATTCGTTGGTAACGGGTTTTTTGTCCGTCTATGTCCGGGAGGTGCGTGACCATGGCGGTCTCGGTCTCCGTCGTGATGCTTCTGGGTGTCGCGGTCGTGTTTCTGCTCCGCAAGGCCGGGCTCCGCCCGGTGCACGCCGTCGTGTGTGTGCTGCTCGGCTTCTACCTCGCGGGGACCTCGCTGGCCCCGTCCATCCACGATGCCGGTGCGAGCTTCGCGGGCATCGTGAACGGTATTCACTTCTAGCGGGTCCTCCAGCGGGTCCACCGGCAGGATTTCCCGGTGGGACTTCCGGCCGGACTTCCGGCGGGCCTCACTGCCGGATCCGGTGCCGGCCCTTCGGGCGCCCCCGCCGTTCGCGATCACGGGACCGTACTGTGGCGGCATGTCCACAGACGATCACCCGAACGGCCCCGCCAACCGCTGGCTGGCGGTCACCGGAGGCACCCGAGGGCCCGCGTACGCCGCCCGGTTCCGCGAACTCGCGGCGACCGGCCGCGACATGCACGGCGAGGCGCGGTTCGTCGACGCCCTGCTGCCCCGCGGCGGGCGCGTGCTCGACGCGGGCTGCGGCACCGGCCGCATCGCGGTCGAACTCGCCCGGCTGGGCCACAAGACGGTCGGGGTCGACATCGACGCCTCGATGCTCGGCGAGGCGCGCGCCGTGGCGCCCGGGCTGACCTGGGTGCTCGGCGACCTCGCGACCCTCGATCCACAGGCTGTGGACGGACCGGACAGCTTCGATGTCGCGGTCGCCGCCGGAAATGTCATGGTCTACCTGACTCCCGGCACCGAGGCCCAGGCGGTCGCGACCCTCGCGGCGTGCGTCCGGCCCGGCGGCGGGCTGGTCGTCGCCGGGTTCGCCCTCGACGGCGGCGACGGCGGGACGCGCGTCGAGGTGTCCGCGTACGACGCCGCCTGCGCGGCCGCCGGACTCGAACCGGTCGACCGCTTCGCCGGATGGGACCGCGAGCCGTGGGATCCGGCGGGCGGGTACGGCGTGTTCGTGCACCGACGCCCCTGAACCGACGCCCCTGATCCGCCGCCCCCGACCGGCTGCCCCGGGGGGGGGGGGGGGGGGGG
>NZ_JBPKBH010000024.1:5933-25739 GCF_051388915.1 Yinghuangia sp. YIM S09857
ATGACCGATGCGCCCGCCACCCCGCCCGCGACCCCGCTCAGCCTGCTGCTCGTGCACGCCCATCCGGACGACGAGGTGATCAACAACGGTGCGAGCATGGCCCGCTATGCCGCGGAAGGCGTGCACGTCACCCTCGTGACCTGCACGCTCGGCGAAGAGGGGGAGATCCTCGTGCCCGAGCTGGCCCACCTCGCCGCGGACCGCGAGGACGGGCTCGGGGCGCACCGCATGACCGAGATGGCCGACTCGATGAAGGCCCTCGGCGTCGACGACCAGCGCTACCTGGGCGGGCCGGGCCGCTACCGCGACTCCGGGATGATGGGCACGCCGCCGAACGAGCGGCCCGACGCGTTCTGGCAGGCCGACGTCGACGAGGCGGCCGGCCACCTGGTGCCCGTCGTGCGCGAGGTCCGGCCGCAGGTGCTGGTGACGTACGACGAGATCGGCGGGTACGGCCACCCCGACCACATCCAGGCGCACCGCGTCGCGATGCGGGCCGCCGAGTTGGCCGCCGATCCGGCATACGGCGGCGGCGAGCCGTGGGCGGTCGACAAGATCTACTGGAACGCGATGCCGCGCTCGGTGCTCAAGGAGAGCTTCGAGCGCATGAAGGCCGAGGGCAGGGAACTGCCGTTCGAGGTGGTCGACATCGACGACCTGCCGTTCGTGGTGGACGACGCGCTGGTCACCACGGCGGTGCCGGCGGACGGCTTCTTCGAGGCCAAGGTGGAGGCGCTGCGCTCGTACCCGACCCAGGTGTCGACGGACGACGCCTTCTTCGCGCTGTCCAACAACGTCGGGCAGTCGATCCTGTCCGTCGAGCACTATCGCCTGGTCAAGGGCGACCGCGGGCCGGTCGGGCCGGGTGGTCTGGAGGACGATCTGTTCGCCGGGCTGCGCGGGTGACCGCCGCGCTCCACGGCGGGCGGGTTACAGTGCATCGGTGATTTCCAAGGTCGGCCGGATCGCGGCGTACGTCCTCCTGTTCGCACTCGGCATCGCGGCGGGTGTGCTCGGGGCGTTCGCCCAGGCGGCCTATGTGCCGGGCGGGCTGATCATCGCCCTGGCCGGCGCGGCGGGCCTGTTCGTGGCCGGCGGCCTGCTGATGGACACCAGAGCGGGGGCGGCCGTCCCGGCCGCCGCCTGGCTCGTCACCGTCTTCTACATCGCGGCGGCGCCGCGGCCCGAGGGCGACTGGGTGTTCACCGGGGGGTTCACGTCCTACCTGTACCTGCTCGGCGGCTCCATCGTCGGTGCGATGGTCGCCATGCAACCGTGGGGCGGCGCAAGCCGTCCGCTACTTCTTTCGGGTGAACGACTGCCCGGAGGCGGCAAGTAAGGCACCCGGCCCCCGCATGCTCGTTGTGCGGGGCCGTGGGGCGAGGCCGCTGAGTCGGACACGTCCAGGCCGCCCGGAGTGCGAACGTAACTTCCGGCGCGCCGCATTCGTTGCTCCGCCTGTAGCGGCCAAGTATTCAAGTTCATTGGCCCCACGTGTGCCGTCAAGGTACGCGGTTCCGTCCCGGTACGGCGCGCCGCATACGATCATCATTCGGTCGGTCGCGGGAGCCGTCAGACGCAACCGGTCGTCGGTGGCCGCCTCTTGGGGCGGTCGAAGATCGCAACGGAGAGTTCGTTCGTCGTGAGCAACGACCATCCCACCACGCCCTCCGGCGTGCCCGGCGAGGAGCCGCACCCCTTCTTCGGGCGACCGTCCGACCGGACCGAGCCACCGCCGCGCTCGGTGCCACCCGAGGGGACGCCCGCTCCGCCGATGCCCTTCCCGACGGCCGACGCGCCGTCGCAGGGGGGCACCTCCGGGTACCCGGACGACCGGCTGCCGCCGCGCGACCCGGCCGCGTTCGACGCGTGGTTCGACGACGAGCCGGTACGCCCGGCCGGGTCGGGACAGGTTCCCGGGCAAGTTCCGGGCCCGGTTCCCGGCCAGGGGGCGGTTCAGGAGCCGGCGCACGGCCAAGGGCTCGGGGCGGGTCAAGGGCCCGTTCCGGGCGGCGGCTTCGCGGACCCGGGGATTCCGGACGCCGCGCGGACGCCGGGGGTGCCCGGAGCGCCCGGGGCACCGTCGTACCCGGAGACGCCGACCTATCCGGCCGCGCCCTCGTACTCGGACACCCCGAGCTTCGGGGACGCGCCCGGCCACCCGGAGGCGCCGTCGTACTCCGGCGGCTACCCCGGGCCGCGCACCGAGTCGCCCGCCTCGGGCAATCCGGGTGTACCCGAATCCTCCGGCGTGTCCGGCGCTCCTGGTATTCCTGGCAGTTCAGGTGCCCCGGGTTTGTCCGGCATGCCCGGAACGCCCGGTGGCGAGGGCTCCGGAGGCGACCGCGGCGCGGGCGGGCTGCCGACCCGGGCCGGACGGCGCAGCCTGATCGGGGCGTTCGGTCCGCCGGCCGACCTGCAAACGCCGACGACTCCCGAGGGCCTGACCGAGGAGCAGTCCGGGGCCGACGCCGGTGACCAGACGATGACCACGCGCGTCAGCATCAAGATCCCCGGCTCGCGCCCGATCCCGCCGGTCGTGCTGCGCGGGCAGGCGCCCGTCGGCCGCCCCGAGGACGGCTACCCGGACTACGACGAGCGCGGCTGGGACGACGTCGACGACCACGAGTTCGGCGTCGACCCCGCGTCCGACCCGCAGACCGCCCCGGGCGCCAACCGGCAGGAGGCCGGACGCCGCGCGCCCGTCCCGCCCGCGGTGGCCGCCAAGCGCCGGAAGCGGCGCCTGGCAATCGTCGCGTCCGCCGCCGTCTTCGCCCTGGTCGGCGGCGTGTACGGCGGGTCCCTCGCGTACGCCGGAGGCGGCGTCCCGCGCGGCACCTCGGTGCTCGGCATCGACATCGGCGGCCAGTCCAAGACCGAGGCCGTGCGCACACTGGAGCAGAACCTCGGCGACCGCGCGTCCGGCCCCTTCGCGGTCAAGCTGGGCGACAAGGAGCTCACCCTCGACCCGCCCAACGCCGGTCTGATCTTCGACACCCGCGGCACCGTCGACCGGGCCGCCGAGCGCACCCTGAACCCCCTCAAGTCGGTCCCCGCGATGTTCGGCAGCAGCCGCGAGGTCAAGCCGCGCACCTTCGAGGACCCGGCCAAACTGGCCGCCGCGCTGGAGGAGATGGCCGCGCAGGCCGGCGAGCAGCAGCGCGAGGGCGGCGTGTCCTTCGCGGGCGGCAAGGCGACGGCGATCCCGCCGCAGGCCGTGCAGGTGCTGGACGTCCAGGCCGCGGTCTCGCTCATCCGGGACGCCTACCTGTCCGGCGAGGGCGGCGAGAAGGGCAACCCGGTCGTCCTGCCGACGAAGCTGTCCACGCCGAAGGTGACGCAGGCGGAAGTGGACCGGGCCATGCGCGAGTTCGCGGTGCCGGCCATGTCGGGCCCGGTGACGCTGACCGCGGGCAAGGCCAAGCTCAACCTCGACCCGGCGACGCTGGCGAAGTACCTCACGATGGAGCCGGACGCCAACGGGCGGCTGAACCCGAAGATCGACACCGCCGGGTTGCAGGACGCGCTGGGCAACACCTTCTCGGCGGTCGGCCAGAAGCCGGTGGACGCGTCGTTCAAGGTCGAGAACGGCAAGGTCGTGGTGGTGCCGTCGAAGCCGGGGCAGGGCGTGTCCGGCGAGACGGCGGCGCAGGCGCTGCTGGGCGTCCTGACGAAGACCAGCGGGCGGACCGCGCCGGTGACGTTCGGGCCGGTCGAGCCGGAGTTCACGACCGCGAAGGCGGAGGCGCTGGGGGTCAAGGAGGTGGTCGCGACATACACCACGAACTACCCGTACGCCGCCTACCGCCTGACCAACATCCACCGCGCCGCGGACCTCATCGACGGCAGTGTGGTCATGCCCAACCAGAAGTGGTCGCTGAACGACACCGTCGGCGAGCGGACCGCGGAGAACGGCTTCGCCAAGGGCACGATCATCAACAACGGCCGCTTCCAGACGGACTTCGGCGGCGGCGTCTCGCAGGTCGCGACGACGATGTTCAACGCCGTCTTCTTCGGCGGTCTCAAGGACATCCAGCACAAGCCGCACAGCTTCTGGATCAACCGCTACCCGGCCGGCCGCGAGGCCACCGTGGCGTGGCCCTCGCTCGACCTGGAGTGGCAGAACGACTCCGGCAAGCCGATCTACATCGACACCTCGTACACCGACTCGACCATCACCGTGACCCTGCTGGGCACCAAGAAGTACGACCAGATCAAGTCGGTCAGCTCCGCCAAGTACGACCTCGTCGCCCCCAAGACCGTGCACGACACCAGCGCGGGCTGCGTCGCCCAGGAGGCCTCGCAGGGCTTCAAGATCGACGTGACCCGCGTCTTCCTCCAGGCCGGCAAGGAAGTCCGCCGCGAACAGTTCCACACCCGCTACGACCCCGCCGACAACATCATCTGCGGCGCGGCCCCGCCTGCGGCGGGTACCCCGTCCCCCGGCGCATCCCCGTCCGCAACCGGCGGAACAAGCGACTGACACCGTTCCCCCCGCCCGCGCAATCTCCGCAGCGGGCGGGGGCATCGGCGCAAGGCCCGTCGCCCCCGAGCCACCGACACGCGCGACGCGCGCAAAGGACAGCCCCACAGCCCGACTCGCCGGAACCGCACCTGGTATGGGACCCGCCCCCGCCAGGCGACCACGCGAGCGCGATTGCGGTGTGGCGAGGCCGGCGAGGCCCGGGCGGGTGGGCCTGAGCGATTGTGTGCCGTTGCGCGTGGTTGATGGTGCGGCGAGGTTGTGCGGATTTTGCGCCGGGGTACCGCTCGTTGGCAGTCGCCGCGCCACCGCTGCCCGCCACCACACTGCCCGCGTCAGCACTGCCCCCGCCACGGCTTTCGGCTGTCAGGCGTGGGTGGGGGTGAGCGGTCCGTGCTGTTGGGCGCGGGTTGGTGACGCGGGGCGAATCGGGCGGTTTTCGATCGGGTGCCGCCTGTCGCGGATCCCGGCGCCACCAGTGCGCGCCAGCATCACTGCCCACCACCCCTGCCCGCGCCACGGCTTTCCGTGGGGGTGAGCGGTCCGTGCTGTTGGGCGCGGGTTGGTGACGCGGGGCGAATCGGGCGGTTTTCGATCGGGTGCCGCCTGTCGCGGATCCCGGCGCCACCAGTGCGCGCCAGCATCACTGCCCACCACCCCTGCCCGCGCCACGGCTTTCCGTGGGGGTGAGCGGTCCGTGCTGTTGGGCGCGGGTTGGTGACGCGGGGCGAATCGGGCGGTTTTCGATCGGGTGCCGCCTGTCGTGGATCCCGGCGCCACCACTGCCCGCCACCACTGCCTGCGCCACGGCTTTCCGTGGGGGTGAGCGGTCCGTGCTGTTGGGCGCGGGTTGGTGACGCGGGGCGAATCGGGCGGTTTTCGATCGGGTGCCGCCTGTCGTGGATCCCGGCGCCACCACTGCCCGCCACCACTGCCTGCGCCACGGCTTTCCGCTGTCAGGCGTGGGTGGGGACGAGCGATCGGTGCTGTTGCCGAGCGCGTGGGGTCGCGGGTCGCGTGTGGGTGGCTCGGGAGTGACGCCAGGCGGGTGCGGCACGGCCCGCGTCCCGCCGCACGCCGCTTCCTCGACCCGCCGTCGGCCCGCTGTCTCAGGGGAGTTGGCCGATTTGTCGGGCCAGGTCCAGGCCCAGGGTGCGGTCCAGGTGGATCAGGGACTCGAAGCGGGTGCCCGGGGACAACGCTTCGTTGGTGTGCAGGGCGTTGGCCAAGGCTACGGCTTGGCGGGTGTCCAGGTCGTTGTCGATCGCGGCGTGGAATTGGGCCACTTCGGGGGCGGCCATCGCCGCGGAGGGGGACTCGGCGAAGCGGGCCACGTCTTTGCGCAGGAGTGCCAGGTGTTCGGCGTCGGGGGTGGGGTCGGAGGGGGACGTGAGCAGTGCCAGGCGTAGGGCCAAGGGGTCGGCGTCGGCCCAGGAATTCGCCTCGGGGGATTCGGGAGCGGGGTCCTGCGGGACGGTGCGCAGGATGCGCGCGGTGACGTCGGAGTCGGTGTGGCCCTCGGGTGTGATGTGCACGTCGACGGGTGCGTCGGGGGCCTCGGGGGTCGGCGGGTGGATGTTGTAGCGCAGTGGGTCGGGGAGTTCGGGGCGGTCGCAGGTGTGTCGGTGGAGGGTGACGACCATGTGGTGGCGTTCGGCGGCGCGCCGGAGCACGTCCGCGGTGAGCGCGGCCCGCAGGGACGCCGGGCAGTAGGCCACCCGCAGCCGCCTCGTGCCGGGTGGGGCGGCGGGCTGCGGGTGGCCGGTCGGGGTGTCGGTCAGGTGCAGCATGAGGGCACCGTACCCGCGCGCTCCCGGCGGGAACGCCTTCGCGCGTCCGAGGATCAACGCCCGTCGGAGCCTCCGGGTTGCGGCCGGACGGCGGTGAACCGCAGGCGGGCGTAGTCCGCGAACCACTGCCCCTCCGCGTCGGCCAGGCGCTCCCGCAGCAGTTCGTCGGTGCGGGCCAGCACCGCCGCGCGTGTCTCGTCCGGGAACGGTGCCAGCACCGACGGGCCGAACATCCGCCACCAGTCCGCAGCCGTGTCGCCCGGACTCAGCGGCGTCGGCCGCGCGAACCAGTGCACCGTGTGGACCTCGAACCCGGCGTTCTCCAGCCGTGTCGCGTACTCGGCCGTGGACGGGAAGTACCACGGCAGTTCGACCGGTACGCCCGGCGCCACCTCCGCCGCGGCGGTCCTCAGCCCGTCGATCAGCGCCGCCACGTTCCCCCGCGCGCCGAACTCCGCGACGAACCGCCCGCCCGGCCGCAGTGCCGCGTACACGCCCGCGACCACCTCGTCGGGACGCGTCATCCAGTGCAGCGCGGCGTTGGAGAACACCGCGTCGAACGGCTCGTCGACCCGCAGTGCGTGGCCGTCCGCGACCGCGAACGTCGGTGCGCCTTCGGCCTGCCCGTGCTTCGCGACCGCGGTACGGATCATCTCTGCATCGCCGTCGACCCCGTGCACCCGCGCGCCGCCCGCGGCGATCTCCGCGGCCAGGTCGCCCGTCCCGCAGCCCAGGTCGAGCACCCGCTCCCCGGCGCGCGGAGCCAGGAGGTCCACCACTCCGCGACCGTATGCCGAGACGTAGGCGAAGTTGTTGTCATACTGCATCGCGTTCCAGGTCATGCCTTGCAGCATAAGGGTCGTGTTCAAGAATTGAGACTCATTTCTTGAATAGTGAGACGGCTTGCGGCAGTGTGACGAAGAACCGGGACGGGTGTGCGCGCCGTAACCCTCGGTGCGGCGAATCGACCGAGTAGAGTCCATGCGCCACCGGCGGCGGCTCGCCGAGCGTCGGTTCGCCGGGCCGGGGCTCCGGGACCAACCCCTCGGATTTGTGCCGCACTTCGGAGGCAGGGCCATGGGGCTGCGCCGCGCGAATGCGCCGGGAAGACGCCCGGCTGCGACCTCGCGTGCGCTCGCGCCCCTGCGCGGGCGGGTGCGCTGGGCCGTCACCGCTGTTGTCCTCGCCGCGCTGCCCGCCGTATTCGTCGTGGCGCTCGGCGGCGACCGCACGACCACCGACCTCACCGCCGAATACGTGCGAACCGGCAGCTGGGAATCCGGTTTCAGCGCGCAGTACGTCGTACGCAACACAGGCGACGAGACCACCCACGGCTGGACGCTGCGCTTCCGCCTCGCCCCCGGCAGCGAGGTCGCGACACTCTGGAACGGCGTCATGGACCAGGACGGCGCGCGCTACACCGTGCGCGCCCGCGAGTGGAACCACGACCTGAGACCCGGCGAGACCGCCGTCGTCGGATTCGAGGTCCGGCACGTCGGCGCCCCCGCGCCCCCCGGCCAACAGCCCGTCGAGTGCAGCATCAACGGCCGTTCCTGCCTCGGCACCGGCGCCCGCGGGGTGTCCGCCGAGGACGGCGGCGACGAACTCGGCACCCTGCCACGGGCCGAGGCGACCACCGGGCCCGGCGACCCCTCCCCCCGCGCCACGACCACGCCGACCCCGTCCCCGCCGCGGACCGGCGCGGCCCCGGGTGCGCCGCCGTCAAACGACCCCACCACCACCGCCACCGCGCCTCCCGCGCCCGGCGGTGTGCAGGGCGGCGGGACGCAGCCGCGCACGCCCGTCCGCCCGTACATCGACCTGGCCGCCCCCGGCCCGCTCGACCTCGACTCGGCCGTCAGCACCACCGGAGTCGCCGACTGGACGCTCGCCTCCGTCGTGGACGGGGGCGGCTGCGAGCCCAGTTGGGGCGGCGGCGCCCGCCTCGACGACCCGGCGATACTCCAGCGCTTCGGCCAACTGCGCACGCTCGGCGGGGTCCTCGCCGTGTCGTTCGGTGGTGCGGCCGGTTCGGACCTCGCCACGACCTGCGAGTCCCCGGAGGCCCTGGCCGCGGCATACCGCAAGGTCGTCGACCTCTACGGCGTCGAGCGCATCGATCTCGACGTCGCAGGACGCTCGCTGGGACGGCCGGACATCGTCGAGCGCCGCAACGAGGCACTCAAGCTGCTGCGCAGGCAACTCGACGCGGCCGGCAACACGCTCGAACTCACGTACACACTTCCCGCACTGCCCAACGGCCTGGGCGCAGAAGCGGTCGCGCTGCTGGCCGACGCCGCCAAGCGCAACCTGCGCGTCGACGCGGTGAACGTCCGGGCGATGGACTACGGGCAGGCCAACGTCAAGGACCCCGCGGGCCAGATGGGCCGGTACGCCACCCTCACCGCGCGCTCCGTGCACGGGCAACTGCGCGGTGTCTGGCCGTCCCTGACGCAAGATCAGGCATGGCGCCTGATCTCCGTGACGGTGATGATCGGCGTCGACGACGTGCCCGGCGAGGTCTTCACGCTGGACGACGCACGCATGCTCGCGGACTTCGCCGCACAGCAGCACCTCGGCCGCCTGTCGTGGTGGACCGCGGGCCGCGACCGGGCGTGCCCGGGCAACGCGGCGACGGCGGCCGACCCGGTGTGCAGCGGTGTCGCGCAGGTGCCGTACGAGTTCCTGCGCGCCTTCCTGGGCTGACGCCGCCGACGGCTCGGGGGTGGTCCGTCCGGGACGGTACGCGGATCAGTTGAGCCGGGAACGGGCCTCGCGCGCCTCGCGCCGTACGGCCTCCGACAGTTCGCGGTCGATCGCCCCCACGAGGTTGGCGAAGTCCTCCAACTCCGCGGCACCGCCCAGGAAATCGCCGGTCTGCACGAGCAGCGAACCGTGCTCGCGACGCAGCGCGGCCGGGTGTCTCGGCAGCAGCAGCGACAACTCGACGGCCCACAGCCGCGTCCAGGCGCGTTCCGGGGCCTGGGCCGGATTCTGCGCCCACGCGCGGATGTTGTTGAGGATGCGCAGCAGCACCGCGACGGGTTGCGCGGGCGTCAGCAGGTGCGGGTCGTTCGGCGAACCGCCCGAACTCGCGGCGATGCGGCGCGCGTCGTCCACGGTCAGCAGGCGGCCGCCGTGGAACGGGTCGGCGAGGACGAGGTCGCCGTCGGGATCGCCCACACCGACGACGAAGTGGCCCGGCAGCGCGACCCCGTGCACCGGCAGCCCGGCGCGGCGCCCCACTTCGATCCACACCAGTGACAGCAGGATCGGCAGGCCGCGGCGGCGGCGCAGCACCTCGTGCAGCAGGGACGAGCGCAGGTCGGCGTAGTCCGCCTGGGCGCCGCCGAAGCCCGCGCGGGCGCCGAGGACGAGGGCGAGGACGGCGGCGGCCTGAGCGGGCTCGGTGTCGTCCGCGGGGGCCGCGAGCTTCGCCGCGACCGCGTGTGCGAGGCGGTCGAGTTCGGCGAGGCCCGCGGCCGGGTCGAGGGACGGGTCGGCCTCGGCGCCCATGAGCAGGCAGGCCTCGGCCAGGTCGACGGGATCGGCGCGTACCACCTCGGCGAATCGCGCCCGTCGGGCGAGCGCCTCATTCGGGTCCTTCACCCTCACGGCTCCCTGCGGTAGTGGTAGCGGTGGTGGTCGGTGAAACCCAGGTCCCGGTACAGGCGCACCGCGGCCTCGTTGTCGGCCTCCACGCCGAGCAGCGCGGTCGTCGCCCCCGCCCGCAGCGCGTGGTCGGTGAGCGCGGCCATCACGGCACGGGCCAGTCCGCGCCGACGGTACGCCGGGTCCGTCTCGATCGCGGTGAAACTCGCCAGGCGCAGCCCGGCGCCGCGGGGTCCGGACGTCCCGCCGAGGTCGATGCTGACCCGTCCGATGGCGATCGGGACCTTGGTGGGGGAGGCGGTTCCCGGGGCGGGCGCGTCGAGTGCGGACGCGTACACGGCCGCGAACGCGTGCCGCACTGTCGTTCCAGAGGATCCCGAGCCTCCGGACCCGCCCGAACTGCCCAAGCCTCCTGAACTGCCCGAGCCTCCCGAGTCGCCCGAGCCTCCGGACCCTCCCGAGCCTCCGGACCCTCCCGAACTGCCCAAGCCTCCCGAGTCGCCCGAGCCTCCGGACCCGCCCGAGTCGCCTGAGCCTAGGGAGCCTCCCGAGCCTCCAGACCCTCGCGAGTCACCTGACACCACGTCAGTTCCGGAAGGCGCGCCCGCCGACCCGCTCACCACGGCCCAGGCCGCCTCCGCCGCCGGCCCCGACGCCGCGGCCCGGTTGTACCGGGCCATCCACGCGCCATCCGGCGCGTCCGCGATCTCCACGGCGATCCCCGCCGCGCCCTGCCCGGAGGCGGAGCCGGAGCCGACCCCGCCCACCGGCACCGTCCGATCCCGCACCCCCGCCAGCCGCGCCGTCTGCACGATCGTCGGGGCCTCCGCAACCCAGCCGTCCCCGGCCAGCAGCAGGTCCGCCGCGGAGCCGACCACGGTCTGGAAGTACACCGGCAGGCCGCGCTCGGCGTACCAGGCCCGCACCTCCGCCACCGCGTCGGCGGCGGGTATGCCCGGGTCGCCCAGCGCCAGCACCGAGTTCGCCCGGCGTGTGAAGCCGGACGCGGCGCGCAGCCGCCAGCCCCCGAGGTCCGCGTACTCGACCGCGGGCCACGCGCGGTCGTTCGCCGCGGCCAGCACATCCGGAGGCAGCGCGGACGGCCCGCGCACCGGAACCGGCGGCACGACCTTCGCCGCGGTCACCGCGCGCTCCGCCACCCGGGCGATGCTGCCGTCCTTGCGGGTGATGGTCAGAACGCCTCCCTCCCACGCGGTCAAGTCGCCCACGACGTCGCCGAACTCGCCCGGCGCCCCTTCCGGGTCGAGTCTGCGGCGAACCGACACACGACGGCCCACGTCTTCGGGTGTGATCCGGTTCACCTGTCCAGCACTCCGATCCTTGCTGACCTGAGACTGTGATCTCTGCTGATATGGGCCCGCTAGGAGATAGCCCGGGACCACCGCGATACTAGAGGCGGGCATCGACGTTGCCGCGCTCCCGCGCACCCGTAACGACCTAAGGCGTAGCCCGCCATGAGGAGGAATCCCACGTGACGTACGTCATCGCGCAGCCCTGCGTCGACGTGAAGGACAAGGCTTGCATCGAGGAGTGCCCCGTCGACTGCATCTACGAAGGTCAGCGCGCGCTCTACATCCACCCGGACGAGTGCGTGGACTGCGGTGCCTGCGAGCCCGTCTGCCCCGTCGAGGCGATCTTCTACGAGGACGACGTCCCGGAGCAGTGGAAGGACTACTACAAGGCGAACGTCGAGTTCTTCGACGACCTCGGCTCGCCCGGTGGTGCGTCCAAGATGGGCCTGATCGAGAAGGACCACGAAGTGATCTCCGTCCTGCCGCCTCAGGGCGAGGGCGACTGAGCCTCGTGACCGAGACGCACAACCGCACCGCGCCGCCCGCCCCCGCCGAGGGGTGGGCGGCGCGGCGTGTCTCCGGCCGCCTCCCCGAGTTCCCGTGGGACCGGCTCGAATCGTTCAAGTCCGCCGCCGCCGCGCATCCGGACGGCATCGTCGACCTGTCGGTCGGCACCCCGGTGGACCCGACGCCGGGCCTGGTGCGCGACGCCCTGGCCGCCGCGTCGGACTCGCCCGGTTATCCGCTGACGTACGGCACCGCCGCGCTCCGCGAGGCGGTCGCCGGGTGGATGCGCCGCACGCTCGGCGTGACCGGCGCCGACCCCGCCGCGGTGCTGCCGGTCATCGGCACGAAGGAACTGGTCGCCTCGCTGCCCGCGCAGTTGGGGCTCGGGCCGGGCGACAAGGTGGTGCACCCGGCCCTCGCGTACCCGACGTACGACGTGGGCGCGCGCCTCGCCGGCGCCGAGCCGGTGCCCGCCGCCGACGGCGAGTTCCCGGACCCCGACGGCGTGCGCCTGGTCTGGATCAACTCGCCGGCCAACCCGCACGGCGCCGTGCGCACCGCGGCCGAGCTGCGCGAGGTGGTCGCCTGGGCGCGCTCGATCGGCGCGCTGCTGGTCTCCGACGAGTGCTACATCGAACTGGGCTGGGACGCCGAGCCGGTCTCGGTCCTGCACCCGGACGTCTGCGGCGGCTCGCACGACGGCCTGCTCGCGATCCACTCGCTGTCGAAGCGCTCGAACCTGGCCGGGTACCGCGCCGGGTTCGTCACCGGCGACCCCGCGGTCGTGCGCGAACTCCTCGCGGTGCGCAAGCACTCGGGGCTGATCATGGCGGGCCCCGTGCAGGAGGCCATGCGCGTGGCGTTCGACGACGACGCGCACGTGGCCGAGCAGAAGGCACGGTACGCCGCGCGGCGCGCGCAACTGCGCGACGCCTTCGAGTCCGCCGGGTTCCGCATCGACCACTCCGAGGCGAGCCTGTACCTCTGGGCGACGCGCGACGAGCCGTGTTGGGACACCGTCGGATGGCTGGCCGAGCGCGGAGTCCTCGTGGCGCCCGGGGACTTCTACGGGGCGGCGGGCGGCCGGCACGTGCGGATCGCGTTCACCGCGACCGACGAGCGCGTGCGGGCGGCCGCGGAACGGCTCAAGAACACCTGACGCGGTCGGTGGCGCGCGTACGGAAGACCCAAAACGCGCGCAACACAGAAACCGCAGAACCCGCGCAACCGACACGAGCGCGCGACAAGCAGGACAGGTGTGCGGGGCGGGGCTCGGTACCGCCCCGCACACCCGGGGTTCCGCGGACGGGGCCGGACGCCGGACGCCCGGCCCCGCGATCCGCCGCTGATCCGTCTCGGTCGGTTCAGACCGGCTGCCTGATCAGAGGTGGTACGGAACCTCGCGCAGCGGCGTGCTCACGCCGTCCATCGTCTCCGCGGAGTTCGTGGTGAGGTGGCGCTGCGTGCCGTACATCAGCGCCGCGTCGGCCGCGGGAAGGCCCGCGTTGATCGACTTGTCGGCGGCGTAGCCGGCCACCGGGAGGGACGGGCCGACGCCCATCATCGCCGGGCCGAGGACCGAGTCCTCGAGCTGCTGCCCGACCTCGTCGGTGGCACCCGCCGGGATCGCCTTGACGGCGGCCGGGACCGGCGCGTCGGTGTCGACGACCTTGGAGACGTCCGGGTTGACCCGGTCGGCGAGGCCCTGGACCTTGCCGACCGCGGGCTGCGTGATCATGCCGACCTCGGGCCGGGCCATGTCGGAGACGTCCGGACGCGCGATGGAGACGTCCGGCTGGGTCAGCGAGCCGAGGTTCTGCCCGCTGAGCGCCGACACGTCGCCCTGGGGCAGGCCCTCGGTCAGGCTCGTCTGCGGCAGTGCGTCGGTGAGGCCGGTCTGCGGAAGCGCCTCGACCAGGCCGGACGCGGGCAGGCGCTCGGTGAGGCCGGTCTGCGGAAGCACGGACTCGGCAAGCGGGGACTCGGTCAGGCCGTCAAGACCCTGGGAACCGACCACGGGCAGGTTCGCCGCGTCGGGAGTGAGCCCTTCGGGACCGCCCAGCGCGGCGAGCGGAACGCCCGCCACATCGGGCTGGGAGACCCCGGAGAGCCCGCCCAGGGGCAGGGCGGCGGCGTGGGCGGTGGACGCGCCCACGACGGGTGCGGCACCCGCGGCGACCAGCAGCGCGGCCTGGGCCACACGGCGCGGGAGAGTGCTCGACATCGCGCTCCTCAATCTTTCGGCAGGCGAGATTGCGGCGTCCGGACCGGGCGGGCCGGACGCCGGGTATATCTGCCGGAGTGCGCGATTGGTTCCGGGGACTGCTCCATTCGGGTGGTTGAAATTTTGCGGCGCGAGGGTGGCGCGGCCCCGGAAACGGGTAGCGGAACGGGCCGCGCCGGGCCGCCCGAAGACGGCCTGACCAGCGGGATCGGCGCACGCCACACCGCCAGGTCACCGATCGGACCCGCCCCGCAACGCGTTTCGTACGCTCGGCGTCCGCGCCACGGTTCGCGCCACCCCTCCCGCGCGGTCCCCAAGCACCTGACCAGACGCCTGCTCCGAGGCCGGCCTCTACTTCGACGCCGGCCTCAGTCCGCGTAGCGGATCCGCACCACGTTCGGATCCGCGGGCGGCGGCCCGCCGTCCGCGGTGCCCTCGGCCTGGCCTACGCGCCAGCCCTTGCCGCTGTCGTCCCGCGTCCACACCTTGCCGTCGAACGCGATCTCCCGGACGTTCAGCTCCGCCGCGTGCGCGACCGTCCACGACGCGATCGCCCAGCCGCGTCCGGGGTCGTCGCCCGGCCGCACCGACAGCGTGCCGGGGGTGTCCTCGGTGATCGACTGCGCGGGCAGCACCGGCGCGAACTCCTCGACCAGCCCGCTGCGGATCGGCGCCGCGGTCGCCGCCGCCGGCTCGCCCTTGATGCGGCAGCTCAGCGCGCCCGGGGCGCGGCCGGTCAGCGCGGCGGCGAGCACCGCGGCCTCCGGCTCGTGCTTCGCGTACGCGTCGGGGAACGCGCTGCGCTGCACCTCCTGCGCGGCCTCGGTGAGCGGCATCGTCTCGTAGCCGCGGATCTTGACCAGGCCCTCGTAGAACTTCCCGGCCGCGTAGACCGGGTCCTGGACCTGCTCGGGCGTCCCCCAGCCCTGGGACGGGCGCTGCTGGAACAGGCCCAGCGAATCGGCGTCGCCGTAGTCGATGTTGAACAGCTTCGACTCCTGCATCGACGTCGCCAACGCGATCGTCACCGCCCGCTCGGGCAGGCCGCGGGCCTGCGCGACGGCGGCTATCGTCGCGGCGTTCGCCGCCTGCGCGGGATCGAAGTCCGCGGTGCCGTCCGACGCGGTCACCGTGCACTCGTCGTGCTCCGGGCCGCCGTCCGGCAGCATCTTGACCACGACGACGGCGACCCCGGCGAACAAGCCGAGGACGACGAGCAGGGCGATCGCCCAGCCGACTATGCCCGACTGCTCCGGGCGCTCCGAACTGCGTTTTCTCTGGCCCACAGCCAGAAGACTATGGTGGCCGGTATGCCTGCTGCTCTGGACCTGACCCGCGATGCCGCCGAAGTGACCGCGCAACTCGTCGACATCCCGTCGGTGAGCGGCGCCGAGAAGGTGCTCGCGGACGTCGTGGAGCAGGTGCTGCGCGGGCTGCCGCACCTCACCGTCGACCGCGACGGCGACGCGGTCGTCGCCCGTACGAACCTCGGCCGCGCCGAACGGGTCGTGATCGCGGGGCACCTGGACACCGTGCCGATCGCCGACAACCTGCCGTCGCGCGTCGAGGGCCCGCTGCTGTACGGGTGCGGGACCTCCGACATGAAGGCGGGCTGCGCGGTGCAGCTGCGCCTGGCGGCGCACCTCCCGGAGCCGAACCGCGACATCACGTACGTCTTCTACGACAACGAGGAGGTCGAGGCCGCCCGCAACGGCCTCGGCCGCCTGGCCCGCACCCACCCGGAGTGGCTGGCGGGCGACTTCGCGGTGCTCATGGAGCCGACGGACGGCGTGGTCGAGGGCGGCTGCCAGGGCACGATGCGCATCCGCGTCACGACCGAGGGCCGTCGCGCGCACTCCGCGCGCTCGTGGCTCGGCGACAACGCGATCCACAAGGCCGCGCCGATCCTCGCCGCGCTGGAGGCGTACGAGCCACGAGTCGCGGTGATCGACGGCCTGGAGTACCGCGAGGGCCTGAACGCCGTCGGCATCGAGGGCGGCGTCGCGGGCAACGTCATCCCGGACGCCTGCTCGGTCCTGATCAACTTCCGCTTCGCACCGGACCGCTCGGAGGACCAGGCCGAGGCCCACCTGCGCGAGATCTTCGCCCCCGCCGTCGCACGCGGCGCCACGATCGAACTCACCGACTCCGCCCCCGGCGCCCTCCCCGGCCTCGACCGCCCCTCCGCCGCCGCCTTCGTCACCGCGGTCGGCGGCACCCCCCGGGCCAAGGTCGCCTGGACCGACGTGGCCCGCTTCTCCGCCCTGGGCGTCCCAGCCGTCAACTACGGCCCCGGCGACCCCGCCCTGGCCCACACCCGGGACGAGTACGTCAAGCTCGCCGCCGTCACCGAAGCCGAACACCGCATGCGCACCTGGCTGACCACGTGACCGCCTGAGACCCGACCACCGCAAGACATCGCCCCGCGCAACGCCCACGCGCGCGGCCACGCGACGCGATCTTCGGCGACGACCGGCCCGACCGCATCCAACGCCCACGCGCGCTGCCGCGCGACGTGCTTCCGCCCTGCCAACCCCTCAACCCCCACCCGACGCGCGGCGGCGCGATGATGTGCTGCGGCCGAGCGACCGGGCGGCCGGGCGGCTGGGCGGCTGAGCGGCTGCGGGCACGACGCCCCTCGCGCGCTGCCGCGCGACGTGCTTCCGCCCTGCCAACCCCTCAACCCCCACCCGACGCGCGGCGGCGCGATGATGTGCTGCGGCCGGGCGGCCGGGCGGCCGGGCGGCTGGGCGGCTGAGCGGCTGCGGGCACGACGCCCCTCGCGCGCTGCCGCGCGACGTGCTTCCGCCCTGCCAACCCCTCAACCCCCACCCGACGCGCGGCGGCGCGGTGATGTGCTGCGGCCGGGCGGCCGGGCGGCCGGGCGGCTGGGCGGCTGAGCGGCTGCGGGCACGACGCCCCTCGCGCGCTGCCGCGCGACCTGCTTCCGCCCCGCCAACCCGTCACCCCCCACCCGACGCGCGGCGGCGTGATGTCGTGCTGCGGCTGGGCGGCTGCGGGCACAACGTCCCACACGCGGCCGCGCGACGGGATTCGGCCCGGCGCTGAGCGGCGGCGCACAACGCCCCACGCGCGCGGCCGCGCGACCTGCTTCCGCCCTGCCAACCCCTCAACCCCCACCCGGCGTGTGCAGTGGCTGAGCGGTCCCGCAGGCCCGCCACCTCGCAGTCCTCGCCACCTGCCGACTCCACCGTCCCACCCGCTCCACGCGTCCGCTCTCACCGTCCGCCTCGCCGTGCTGCTGCGTCGCGCGTCGGCCCGGGCCAGACCGCTTCACCCCCGTCCACGTGACCCGCGCGGGGACGTTCGGCGTCGGGTGGATGATGTGATCGTGCCGGTTGGGTAAATCCGTACATCTGATCGTTGCGCGTGCCAGTGTGGACGGCATGGATACGCGCTTCACTCCCGCAGAACCGCCCGAGTTCGCCACTCCCGCCGAGGTGGCCGCGTCGCACCCCGCGGCGGTGCGGCATCTGGGGGCGGAGGCGTGGCGCGTGCTGCGGATTCAGTCCGAGTTCGTGGAGGGGTTCGGCGCGCTGGCCGAACTCGGCAAGGCGGTCGCGGTGTTCGGCTCGGCCCGGACGCCTCCGGCCAGTCCCGAGTACGCGTTGGGCGAGCAGGTCGGCAAGGCGCTCGTCGAGGCCGGCTACGCGGTGATCACCGGTGGCGGCCCCGGGGCCATGGAGGCCGCGAACAAGGGCGCTCAGGAAGCCGGCGGCACGTCCGTCGGCCTCGGCATCGAGCTGCCGTTCGAGCAGGGGCTCAACCCCTACTGCGACATCGAGCTCATCTTCCGCTACTTCTTCGTCCGCAAGACGATGTTCGTGAAGTACGCGCAGGGCTTCGTCGTCCTGCCGGGCGGCATCGGCACGCTCGACGAGCTGTTCGAGGCCCTCACCCTCGTCCAGACCCGCAAGGTGACGCACTTCCCGCTGGTCCTCATCGGCCGCGGCTACTGGTCCGGCCTGCTCGACTGGCTGCGCGACAGCGTCGTGGCCGGCGGCAAGGCATCGCCGAAGGACCTCGACCTCATCCACGTCACCGACGACATCGAGGAGGCGGTCCGCATCATCGTCGACGCCGACGTGCTCCTCGACGAGGCCGAGGCCGCCGCCCGCCGCGACAAGGAGGAGGCCGAGCGGCGCGCCGGGCGCTGATCCGCACCCTGTGCCGACAGCCCCTGACCACCCGTCACAACCCCTGCCAGAGGCGGACGAACGGACTTCTGTGCGGCATCCGTCCGACCGTCCGCGTTCACCCGGCGGACACCGCCGCGCGGGACCGTGTGTCCGCCCGGTGCGATCGGCCGGTGCCGGAGGTGCGTGTGGTCCTCACGCGCATCCGTCCCCTCTGAGCAGGAGAACCGATGTCGCTGTCCCGTAGAGGCTTCCTGGGCCGCTCCGCCGTGGCCGGAGCCGGTATCGCATTCGTCGGCAGCACCGAGATGCTGCTCGCCCCCGGCGCGTCCGCCGCGCCGGCGCACGGGGGAGGCGACCGGCACGGCGGCCCCGGGCGACCGGAGTTCGGGTACGGGCCGCTCATCGCCGACCCCGCCGGCAAGCTCGCCCTCCCGGCCGGCTTCTCGTACCAGATCGTCACCCACGCCGGTGTCACCAAGCTGGAGTCCGGCCAGTACACGCCGAGCAACCACGACGGCACCGCCGCCTACCACCGGCACGGCGGCGGCACCGTGCTCGTGGTCAACCACGAGCTCGGCGCCATGGCGGGCACCGAGCTGCCGGTGCCCGCGCTGCCGCGCTACACGTACGACCCGGCCCTCGCCGGCGGCTGCACCGTCGTCGAGACGGACCGCCACGGCCGCCGCACCCGCGAGTACGTCGGCGTGGCCGGCACCGCGGTCAACTGCGCCGGCGGCAAGACCCCGTGGGACACCTGGCTCACCTGCGAGGAGACCGAGCTGCTGGCGGGCCAGGGCGGCGCGACCAAGGACCACGGGTACGTGTTCGAGGTCGACCCGTACGACACCCGCGCCAACCGCGACCCCAAGCCGATCAAGGCGCTCGGCCGCTTCGCCCACGAGGCCGCCGCCGTCGACCCGTGGCGCGGCCACATCTACCTGACCGAGGACGCGAGCGGCCCGAACGGCCTCCTGTACCGCTGGGAGCCGCCGAGGCATTTCCGCGGCGGCCGCGGACGGCTCAAGGGCCTGTCCGACACCGCCGGAACGCTCGCCGCGATGAAGGCGTTCGACGCCGCGGGCAACTTCGTCGACGACCTCTCGCGCGGCGTCGAGATCGGCACCAGCTACGAGGTCAAGTGGATCCCGGTGCCGGACCGCGACGCGCGGACCACGCCGATCCGCAAGCAGTTCACCAACTCCGACGTGACGCGCGGCCGCAAGCTCGAAGGCGCGTGGTGGGGCGACGGCGGCGCGTACATCGTCACCAGCTTCGCGCGCGCCGAGAGCCCGGGCGTCGCGCACGACGGCCAGGTGTGGTTCTACGACCCGAACCGCCGCCGCCTGACCCTCAAGCTGCGCTTCGGCGTCAACCCGAACCCGTCCGTCGACGGTCCGTTCGACGGCCCGGACAACATCAGCGTGTCGCCGTACGGCGGCGTCATCCTGGCCGAGGACGGCAACGGCGTGCAGCACCTGGTCGGCGCGACGAGCGGCAACCGCTCGTACCCGATCGCCCGCAACGACCTGAACCTCGGCTCGCCCGAGGACCCGGAGTTCAGCGAGTTCGCCGGCCCGACGTACTCGCTCGACGGCAAGATCCTGTTCGCGAACGTGCAGACCCCGGGCATCATGTACGCGATCAAGGGCCCCTGGCGGCCCCACCGCGACATCTGAGCAGACCGGCCGTGGGGGGGGGGGGGGGGGGGGGGGGGGGG
>NZ_JBPKBH010000024.1:25748-30907 GCF_051388915.1 Yinghuangia sp. YIM S09857
CTGTTCGCGAACGTGCAGACCCCGGGCATCATGTACGCGATCAAGGGCCCCTGGCGGCCCCACCGCGACATCTGAGCAGACCGGCCGTGGGCGGGAGTTGACGACACGTCAGCTCCCGCCCACGGCGTGTCGGGTATCCGTGCCGCACCGCCTGCCGAGCCACCGCCTGCCGAGGCACCGCCGCCGAGCCACCGCCTGCCGAGCGGCTGACCGGTCGGACGACGGTCGAGCGGTGGAGTGGCCGGCGTCCGGGTCAGGCCAGCGCGCGCCGCGCGACCGCCGGTTCCCGCTGGCCCTTGATGGTCGCGACCATGTCGAGGATCTGCCGCGTCTCCCGCACCTGGTGCACGCGGTACACGCGCGCGCCGAGCCACGCCGAGACGGCCGTGGTCGCCAGCGTGCCCAGCAGCCGCTGGTTGACCGGCGCGTCCAGCGTCTCGCCGACGAAGTCCTTGTTGGACAGCGAGACCAGCACCGGCCAGCCGGTGTCGGCCATTTCGCCGAGGCGGCGGGTGGCCTCCAGCGAGTGCCGGGTGTTCTTCCCGAAGTCGTGGCCCGGGTCGATGATGATCGCGTCGCGGCGTACGCCCAGCTCCAGCGCGCGTTCCGCGAGCCCGACCGTCACGTCCAGGATGTCGGCCATCACGTCGTCGTAGCCGATGCGGTGCGGCCGGGTGCGCGGCTTGGCCCGCCCCGCGTGCGTGCACACGATGCCGACGCCGTGCCGGGCGGCGACCTCGGCGAGCTTGGGGTCGACCCCGCCCCACGCGTCGTTCAGCAGGTCCGCCCCGACCGCGCAGACGGCCTCGCCGACCTCGTGGCGCCAGGTGTCGACGCTGATCACGACGTCCGGGTGGCGGCGGCGCACCTCGGCGACGAACGAGACGGTACGCCGCATCTCCTCCGCGGCGTCCACCTCCGCGCCCGGCCCCGCCTTGACCCCGCCGATGTCGACGATCGCCGCGCCCTCCGCGACGGCGCGCTCGACCGCGTCCAGCGCCGGGCGGTCGTCGAACGTCGCGCCCTTGTCGAAGAACGAGTCGGGGGTGCGGTTGACGATGGCCATGATCACGTGTTCGTCGTCGCCGAACTCGCGTGCCCCCAGCTTCAGCGTCGCCACCGGCGCCTCCCGTTCGTGCGAATACCGCCATCGGTCCCGCGGGCAGTTCGTGCGATCTGCCGGCGGGCGGACATCACCACGTCAGATCGTGGCACGATCGTCCCGTGCGCGGCCGACAGGGGGCCGTGGGCGCGGTGCCGACAAGGGGAGAGAGTTTCCGTGTTCTGGATCCAACTGGTCGTCGTGACCGGAGTGGTCTTCGTCGTCGCCGCCGTGGTGCTGGGTGCGGGCGGCTCGCTGCCGGACGCGCACCAGGACCGCCCCGATTTGTCGTGGACGCCGGACCGGCCGCTGACGGTCGAGGACATCGACCGCGTGCGCTTCCCCGTCGTGCTGCGGGGCTACCGCATGAGCGAGGTCGACTACACCCTGGACCGCCTCAGCGCGGAGCTGTCGGCGCGCGACGCGCGGATCATGGACCTGGAGTACCGCCTCGCGGGCGTCCTGCCGCCCGGCGTGGCGGCCCCCATGCCGGGCACCGGCACGCTGCCCGGCGCCGCCACGGCGCCGGACGGCCCGGCGGGCGCGCGCACCGGGACACCCACGCTGACCAAGCAGGCGACGCCCGGAGACGCCGAGCGCCCCCGCAACGGCGCCGCGCCCGACGCCGCGGAAGCGCCCGAGGACGCCCCCGAGGCGGGCGCCGAGGCCGCCGCCTCCGACGACGAGTCCCGCGAGGACAAGGCGTGACCGAGGGTGGCGTGGTGGTCGGCGCGGACGGGCTCGCCCGCTGCCCGTGGGGGCTCAGCACGGTCGATTACGTCGAGTACCACGACACCGAGTGGGGCGTACCCGTGCACGGCGACGACGCGCTCTTCGAGCGACTGTGCCTGGAGGCCTTCCAGTCGGGCCTGTCGTGGATCACGATCCTGCGCCGCCGCGAGGGCTTCCGCGCCGCGTTCGACGGATTCAGGATCGCCAAGGTGGCCGAATACGACGACACCGACGTGGACCGGCTGCTCGACGACACCCGCATCATCCGCAACCGCGCGAAGATCCTCGCGTCCATCGCCAACGCCCGCACCGCCGCGGACCTCCCCGGCGGCCTGGACAAGCTGATCTGGGCGCACGCCCCCAACCCGAAGCCGCGCCGCAAGGCCCCGCGCACCGTCGCCGACGTCCCGGCCGTGACCCCGGAGTCCGAAGCCCTCGCCAAGGACCTCCGCAAGAAGGGCTTCAAGTTCGTAGGCCCCACAACCGCCTACGCCATGATGCAGGCCTGCGGCCTGGTGGACGACCACCTGGCGGCCTGCCACGCCCGACGAAAGCCCGTCTGACCCCCAGTCACCAGGCCCGACGCCACCCCATACGCGCCCCAGACCGCCAACCGCCTTCGAAGGCTGGTCTGACGCATCGTCGTCCCCGCGCGAGCCCCAGCTGTGCGCGGCCCCACCGTCCGTCCGACGCCCAGGTCGTGTCTGTCGGACCTTTGTGCCGCTCCCGGTTTCCGGTGCCGTGCGTCGCCCACCGGGCCTGGCGGCCCTCCCAAGCGCAGGCCCGAAGCTCGTACTCAGTCGTACTCGCAAGGGGTCCGCGACGCCGCGAGGCGCGATGTCCAGGGACCGTCAGCGGTGCGAAGATCCGGCAGACACGGCCGCTGCCACCGGCCCCGCGCAGCTCCGGCGCGCGGAGGTCGGCCCATCACAGCGAACCGCCTTCACCGCGCCGGGGAGGGAGCGTTGCCGCCCCCTCCGCCCTCGCCTCGTGCGGCCTACTTGCCCGTGAACTCCGGCTGCTGCTTCGCCAGGAAGGCGTCCACGGCGATGCGGTGGTCCGCGGAGCTGCCGGCGCGGAGTTGGAGTTCGTCCTCCTTGGCCAGCGTCTCGACGATGTCGTGGTCGGCGGCGTAGGCCAGCGACTCCTTGATCGCCCCGTAGGCCACCGTCGGGCCCGCGGCGAGGCGGCCCGCGAGGGCGGCCGCCTCGGAGGCGACCTCGTCGGCCGGGACGACCTTCGTGGCCAGGCCCAGTTCGAGGGCCTGGGGCGCCTTGACCATCTGCGGGAACATCAGCAGCTCGGTCGCCCGCGCGTGGCCGACCAGGCGCGGCAGCGTCCACGACGCGCCCGAGTCCGCCGTCAGCGCGACGCCCGCGAACGCCGTGTTGAAGCCCGCGGTGTCCGCCATGACGCGGAAGTCGCAGGCCCACGCGATCGCCGCCCCCGCGCCCGCCGCGACGCCGTTCACCGCCGCGACCACCGGCTTCGGCATCGTCGCGATCGCGGTGACCAGCGGGTTGTAGTGGTCCTTGACGGTCGCGAACGTGACCTCGGGGCTGACCTCCAGCAACTCGATGTGCTGCTTGAGGTCCTGGCCGACGCAGAACGCCCGCCCGGTGCCCGTCAGGACCACCGCGCGGACCGCGTCGTCGTCCGCCGCCCGCAGCACCGCGTCGCGCAGCGCGACCTTGGTATCGGTGTCGAGCGCGTTCATCGCGTCCGCCCGGTTGAGGGTGATCGTCGCGACGCCGTCGGCGAGGTCGTAGAGAACGTTGTCGGCCACGATGGGTCTCCCGTCGATGTGAGGGCACTGGCAGGTCCGCGCCTCCGAACGGACTCAGCATGCCGGACGCCTTTTCCCGTCCCGCCGCGACCCCGGCCGACCCGCCGCCGCGCGTACCCGTCGGTGCAGGTCGGGGCGCATGTGGCGGACCGGACGGATCGGGCCGGGAAACCGGCCCCGGATCGGCCCATACGCGGCCGTCCGTGACCGTTGTTGCTCACCCCGCCGCCGAATGCGGGATAATGGGGCCTGATCAATGCGCTCGAAGACCGGTGGCCGGGTGAGCACCGGTGTGTCGATATGCAGGAAGGGGAACGAGCATGGCGGCCATGAAGCCGCGGACGGGCGACGGCCCGCTCGAGGTGACCAAGGAAGGGCGGGGTATCGTCATGCGCGTTCCGCTCGAGGGCGGGGGGCGGCTTGTTGTCGAGCTGACACCCGACGAGGCGGGCGCGCTCAGCGAAGCGCTGGCGAACGCCACGGGTGCCAAGACCTCCTGAGGAGGTCCTGACCCACCCGGTGCCTGCCACCCTCGACCGAGTCGCGGTGAGCAGCGGCCCCGGCCGGTATGTGTTCAGGGAGCTTCCGATCGGACGATCGGGACAAATCCGTGAGAACGTACCGGCCGGGGCCGTCGCATGCCCGGATACCGGCGAACCGCCCGGCCGGCCGCGCGCGTTCGGGCCGAACCGCGGGCCCCGCGCCGCCCGTTCAGCCCCGCAGCACCGCGCAGAGCAGGCCGTCCCCGACCGGGAGAAGCGTGGGCACAAGCGCGTCGTGCTCGCGTACCGCGCGCAACACCTCGCGAACCGCGGAGGTCTCGGGGTCGTGGTGCGTCAGGTCCGGTACCCGGTCGCGCCACAGCGCGTTGTCGAAGCACACCACGCCGCCGGGCCGCAGCAGCCGCAGCGCCTCGGCCAGGTAGTCCGGGTACTCCGTCTTGTCGCCGTCGCAGAACACCAGGTCGTAGCCGTGGTCGGCGAGGCGCGGCAGCACCTCCAGCGCGCGGCCCGGGATGAAGCGGGCGCGGCCGCCGGAGAACCCGGCCTCGGCGTACGTCTCCTTGGCGATGCGCTGGTTGTCCGGCTCCAGGTCGACGGTCGTCAGGACCCCGTCCGGGCGCATGCCGCGCAGCAGGTACACCCCCGACACGCCGGTGCCGGTTCCGATTTCCGCGACCGCGCGGGCGTCGGTCGCGGCGGCGAGGAAGCACAGCGCCGATCCGCCGCCGGGGCTGATGGGCACGACGCCGGCCTCCCGGGCGCGGTGGCGGGCCTGCACGAGGACGGAGTCCTCGCCGGCGTACGCCTCCGCGAATTCCCGGCCGGCCTGGCGGTTGCTGGAGATGGCTTCCTCCTCGCGTCGGGCCGCCCGGGGACGGGGCGGCCTTTGGGCGCAAGAGTAATGGAGTGCCCTGTACGCCAGCGTGGGGTACACCCATGCGTCGTACCAGGTCGGGGTGGGTGCGCGAGGAGTACAGACGCGACATGGCGGCCGCCCGGTTCCCGGCGGCCGGTAAACGCCCCGCGCCCGGGACCG
>NZ_JBPKBH010000024.1:31030-48956 GCF_051388915.1 Yinghuangia sp. YIM S09857
GGGACCGCCCGCCGGGAACCCGGCGGGCGGTCGGCTCGTTGGGCTCTTTGGAACAGGCAAACAGAAGAGCTGCACAGCAGGTTCGCGGTGCCGGAGCGGTGCCCAGAGGCATTTATCCGGGCTTAACAGGCAGGTTGTCTATGGTGGTTGCGCTACTCGAAAGAGGAGGTGTGGCAGTGGACGACCACCGCGGGGATCAGACCGTTCCTCGCGCTGGCGCGCCGATGCCAAATCACGTGGCCGAAGCCGCAAACGCAACCACCGACCATGCCCCCGCTCCCGCCGGTACCACCGCGGCGTCGGGGGATTTCGCGCAGACTGCCTCCGTGGCGGGCACGACCGCCCGTCCAGGAGCCGACGCGTGGACCCCGCCGTCGTGGGAGGACATAGTCCGCACCCACTCGGCGAGGGTGTACCGACTCGCCTACCGCCTGAGCGGCAACCCGCACGACGCGGACGACATCACGCAAGAGGTGTTCGTCCGGGTCTTTCGTTCGCTGTCGAGCTACACGCCCGGCACGTTCGAGGGCTGGTTGCACCGGATCACCACGAACCTGTTCCTCGACATGGTGCGTCGTCGCCAGCGCATCCGGTTCGAGGGCCTCGCCGACGACGCCGCCGAGCGGCTTCCCGGACGCGAGCTGTCCCCGGACCAGACGTACGACGACGCCCACTTCGACGCGGATGTCCAGCAGGCGCTGGACGCGCTCGCCCCGGAATTCCGCGCCGCCGTCGTACTCTGCGATATCGAGGGCCTGTCGTACGAGGAGATCGCCACCACGCTCGGTGTGAAACTCGGGACCGTCCGAAGCCGCATACATCGCGGCAGGTCCCAGCTCCGGGCGGCGCTGCGGCACCGTGCCCCCCGGACCTCTGCTGACCGCGAGGACATCCCGGGGTGTGCGTCGGTGCAGAGATGAGGGCACCGTGATCGTTGGTTCTAACGTCGGGGCGGTACGTCCGGCCGCGGGAGCGGGCCGGTGAACCACCCCGAGGACAAGCTCGCGGCCTATGTGGACGGCGAGCTGGGGCATGACGCCAGGGAGAAGGTCCTGGCGCATCTGGCGCAGTGCGCCGAGTGCCGCGTCGAGGCGGAGGAGCAGCGGCGCGTCAAGGCGCTGCTGGCGAACAGCTCCGAACCGGGACCGTCCGCGGACCTGATGGCCCGTCTGCTCGCCATGGGCGAGGGCGGGTTCGGCGGCCCTTCCGCCCCCGGCGGTGAGGACGAGTTGATCCCGCCGCCGTCCCGTGTCAGGGGGTCGGTTCAGCCCCTGAGTCGCAGGTCGGGTGCCGCACGCCCGCGCGGCGGGACGGGCCCCCGTGCCGGACGCCCCAACTCCGCGCCCTCACGCGTGCGACCCCCGGTGGGCAAACGCCGCCTGACGTTCGCCGCCGCGGGTGCCTTCTCGATGATGGCCATGGCGCTGAGCAGCGCGGTCATCGCCCAGGGCCCGGCCGGCGGCTCGTCCGGGCGTCCCGCGGCGCCGATCGTGGAACGCAATCTGGTGGAGCAGGCCGGCACCGTCGGCGTCGCGCCCACCGGCGCCACCACGGCCGTCCCCGCCACCCTCGCCGCCCCCGCCGGCAGAGCGCTCTCGGTCTCGGTGACCACCCAGGCCGCGTCGGCGCCGAACCGGCACTGAGGTCCCGCACACCCCTCGCCCGCACACCTACGAGCGCCCGGACGGCCGAGCGCTCGTTCGCGTGTGGGCGGGGGCGTTCGGCTGCGGCGGGTGGCCTTGGGCGGCCGTTCGCGTGCGGCCGTCGCGGTGGGTCCCGCGCTGCGGCGGGGCGCGGCATTGGGGAGACTTGCCCGTGACGGGCTCGCCGCCGGCGGCCCACGAGGAACGGCGCGGCAGAGCCGCCACGGAGGGTTCTGGATGAGCGACGAGCCGGGCGACGTCGTCGGACACGGCGACGCGGACGAGCAGCCCGTGCCCGGAATTGGCCGGGACGCCGACGAGTTGCGGGCCGGTCGGGAGTCGGACGCGGGTGCGGAGGAGTCCGACGGCGCCGAGCCCCGGGCGGCGGGGCGGGCCGGGGGCGCGGACGCGACTGGCGACGCCGTCGGTGGCGACGCGGCCGAGGCGGAGGGGCCCGGGCACCCGCCGTACAAGTCGTTCCAGGATCCGGCCCATGAGCCTCCGGCGTTCGGCGGCGCCCCTGCGCCGGTGGATTCCGCTCCCGCGGCGCCGCCTCCACCCCCGCCCACGCCCGCCTGGGGGTTCCCGCATCCGGCGGGGCAGCCGACGCTTCCGCCGAACTCGGGTACGCCGTACGCCCACCCGGCGGCCGCCCACGGCTACGGCCCCGGCCACGCGGCCGGTCAGGGCGGTCCGACCTGGCAGGCGCAGGGGTACGGGCAGCCGTACGGTTTCGGGTGGACGTACGACGCGGACAGCGGGCCGGGCGGGCTGCCGTACGGCGACGGCGGCTTCGGTGCGATGCCGCCCGGATATCCGCCCGGCGCGTACGCCTTCCCGGTCGAGGAGCCGCGCGAGCCGGTCAAGTGGACGTGGCGCATCGGGGTCGGCCTCGCCTGCATCGCCCTTGCGGCCGGGGCGCTCGGCGGCGGGATCGGGGTCTGGGTCGCGGACCGCGACGAGAAGGGCGTCACGCTGCGCCAGCCGACCTCGTCCGGTCCGGAGCGCCCGCGCGACACGGTTGCCGGGCTGGCCGCGACGACGCTGCCCGGGGTGGTCTACATCCACGCGTCCAGGGGCGGCGAGCAGGCCTCCGGCACCGGCTTCGTGCTGGACGGCAACGGCTACATCCTGACCAACAACCACGTCGTGTCGGGGGCCGCGAACGGCGGCCGGATCAGCGTCGTGTTCAACGGCGGCGAGCAGGCGGACGCGACGATCGTCGGCCGCGACACCGGCTACGACCTCGCGGTGATCCGGGTGCACAACGTGAAGGGCCTGGTGCCGCTGCCACTGGGCAACTCGGACTCGGTGCAGGTGGGCGATCCGGTGATCGCGATCGGTGCGCCGTACAACCTCGAAGGCACCGTGACGTCCGGGATCATCAGCGCGAAGGACCGCGCGGTGAGTGCGGGGGGTTCGGGCGAGGACGTGTCGTACATCAGCGCGTTGCAGACGGATGCCCCGATCAATCCGGGCAATTCCGGTGGCCCGCTGATCGACGCGTCGGGGCGGGTGATCGGCGTCAACTCGGCGATCCGGTCCGCGGGCGAGGAGAGCGACCCGTTCGGCGGCGAAGGCGCGGCCGGCAGCATCGGGCTCGGCTTCGCGATCCCGATCAACCAGGCCAAGCGGGTGGCCCAGCAGCTCATCGACGACGGCAAGGCCGTGCACCCGGTGATCGGTGTCACGCTCGACATGCAGTACGAGGGTGAGGGCGCGCGCATCTCCGACAAGGACTTCGAGGGCCGCCCGCCGGTGCTCCCCGACGGGCCCGCCGCCCGTGCGGGTCTCCAGCCCGGCGACGTCGTCACCGCGATCGACGGCAAGCGGGTCGCCGAGGCGAACGAGTTGATCGTCGCGGTGCGCAGCAAGGCGCCGGGCGACACGGTGACGCTGACCGTCAAACGCGGGGACGCGGAACTCAGCCTGCCGATAAAGCTGGAGGGCGAGAGCGGGTGACCCCGTCCGGCGGGGTCGGTGGGTGGCTCCGGGGGCGGCGCGGGTGACCTGGTTGTGTCGTGCACATGGCCGGGCGGTCACATCTGCTGGGCAAAGTGTTGCCAAAAGGTACATATCGCCCGGCACTTCCTCGGGGGCAGTGCCGCTTCCCGGCCCCGGCGGTTACTGTTGTCGGGGTCCGGTCGGCCGATCGGCTCTTGCCGCGCAGCTCGTGGAGTCCAGGTGTTCGACGTCGGTCCTCTGGAGATGGTCGCGCTCATCATCATCGCGATCGTCGTCTTCGGGCCTGACAAGCTGCCCAAGATGGTCGGCGAGGCGGCCCGGACGATACGCAAGTTCCGCGAGTTCTCCACCAACGCGCGCTCGGACCTGAAGAAAGAGCTCGGTCCGGAGTTCGAGAACATCAAGTTCGAGGACCTCAACCCGAAGACGTTCGCCCGCAAGCACCTGATGGGCGACGACGACGAGCTCGGCCTCAAGGAGTTCGGCGACCTGCGCGAGGACCTGACCCGGCAACTGCGCTTCGACGAGGACGCCGCCAACGGCGTGCCGAGCGCCCCGGGCCCGGCCGCGCACCCGATGCTGGAGAAGAAGAACGGCACGCGCGTGCAGCCGGGTGAGCGCCCGCCGTACGACGCCGACGCGACCTGAGGCGCCGCCCGCGGGCCGTTACTTTTCTCCTTTCTCTACCTCCGCTGGTGCGGTGGCCCAAAGGTTCGCCGAGGACCGGTGAAGGTTTGTGGTCACCGCACCGAGGCCCGTACGGCCGCAGAACGCCCACAGGACCCCCGGAACGGCGGGTCGTGCGCGATTGCCGCACCTGTGGCGGGGCACAGGCCGTACCGTGCCAGAGCGGGACCGGTGACGGCGCGCCTCAGGGCGTCGCGAGCAGACAAGGCGAAGCATGGACACGATGAGCCACGCAGGCGCACCCGACCGAGCGCTGGGCGACCAGTCGGGGGCGGACCACGCGGGGGAAGACACGGCCGAGGGGGAGACGGGGCCTTCGCTGCACGACCAGTACCTTGTCGCCGACTTCCCGTGGTACGGCCTCGACGAGGGCTGGGACGGGCGGCGCTGGCTCGCGTCGGTCTGTCAGGGCCGCGAGGGGCTGGAGTACGGCACCCTCGGCCACGGCGACGCCCCGAGCCGCCGGCCCGGCGACCCGAGCCCGCGGCGGTTCGTCTCGGTCGTCACCGTCCCGCAGCGCGAACGCCGCCCGAGCGGCGACGGCGCGGGTCTGCTTGAGGCCACGTCGATGGCCAGTGCGGCGTCCGTCGCGGGGGTCGCGCTGCTGGCCGACAGTTGGCCCTGGGACCTCGACCGCGAGCTGCGGCAGGAGTGGATGGACCAGCAGACCCACCTGGCCTGGGAGCTGGCCGACAACCTGGAGGGCGACGGCTGGACGGGGCTCGCGCTGCCGGTCAACGGCGTCCCGAACCGGTTCCGCTACCGCGAGTCGGAGTACGGGTGGGTGCTCGCGGGACAGGCGGCGGGGGTGTACCTGGGGGTGTACGGGCGCGGGGTCAGTGCGTACGGGCTGGGGCTCGCGTTGATGCCGGAGCTGAAGGCGTACGAGGCCTGAGGACGCAGGGGGCGCCTTTGGGGGCGCCCCCTGGTGCCGTGCGGTTTGGTTCTCTTGCCGGACTACCGGACTACCGGACTACCGGACTACCGGACTACCGGACTACCGGACTACCGGACTACCGGACTACCGGACTACCGGACTGTACGCTCTCGGGCCGTAGGGCTCCGAGGGTCAGAACTTCCGCTTCGGGGTCAGTCCGAGCTGCATGCCGGAGAGCCCGCGCTGACGGTTGACGAGCTTGTCCGCGATGCCGCGCAGTGCGACCGCGGCGGCCGAGTCGGGGGTGTCGACCACGACCGGCGCACCGGTGTCGCCGCCCTCGCGCAGCCGGGTGTCGATCGGGATCTGCCCGAGCAGCGGAACCTTGGTGCCGGTCGCCTGCGACAGGCCGTCCGCCACGCGCCGGCCGCCGCCGCTGCCGAAGACGTCGAGGATGTGGTCGTCGCAGTGCGGGCACGGCAGGCCCGACATGTTCTCGATCACACCCGCGATGGTCTGCCGCGTCTCGACCGCGATCGTCCCGGCCCGCTCGGCCACCTCGGCGGCCGCCTGCTGCGGGGTGGTGACGACCAGGATCTCCGCGTTCGGCACCAACTGCGCGACCGAGATCGCGATGTCGCCGGTGCCCGGCGGCAGGTCCATGAGCAGGACGTCCAGGTCGCCCCAGTAGACGTCGGCCAGGAACTGCTGGAGCGCGCGGTGCAGCATCGGTCCGCGCCACACCACGGGTGCGTTGCCCGCGATGAACATCCCGATCGAGATCACCTTCACGCCGCGCGCCTCGGGCGGCATGATCATGTTCTCGACCTGCGTCGGGCGCCCCTCCGCGCCGAGCATGCGCGGCACCGAGTGGCCGTAGATGTCCGCGTCGACGACGCCGACCTTGAGGCCCTGCGCGGCCATCGCGGCGGCCAGGTTCACGGTCACGGACGACTTGCCGACGCCGCCCTTGCCCGAGGCCACCGCGTACACCCGGGTCAGCGAGCCGGGTTTCGCGAACGGCACCTCGCGCTCGGCCTGGCCGCCGCGCAGGTGCGAGGCCAGCTCCTTGCGCTGCTCGTCGCTCATCACGTCGAGCTCGACCTCGACCGCGGTGACGCCCGCGACCTTGCCGACGGCCTCGCTCACCCGCGAGGTGATGGTGTCCCGCATCGGACAGCCGGCCACGGTCAGGTAGACCGCCACTTTGACGCGCCCGTCGGCGGCGATGTCGACGGACTTGACCATGCCGAGCTCGGTGATCGGCTTGTGGATCTCGGGGTCGTCGACGGTCGCCAGCGCGTCCCGTACGGCGTCTTCCGGGACAGAAGTACGGGTCTCGCCAGATTCCAGGGTTGCCATACGAGTGAGCTTACGTCCCCGAAGGGGTTCCACCGCGCCCAGGTGGCCTACCTCGCCCGCCCTCCCGACCGTTGTCGCGGCCGCTGTCGGGCTTCGGGTCACGGCCGGGATCGCCCGAAATGTCGCGCCCGCCTTCGCGACCGCGGTCCCGACCGCCCGATCCGCCGGAACTGTCGCCCCCCTCGCGGCCGTTGTCGGTCGATTCCGGGTGTGACGCGAGCCACTGTCCGGCCTCGCGGCGATCGTCCAGCTCCTTCATCAACGACTGGAGCTCGGACCGCAGGAAGTCGCGCGTCGCCACCTCGCCGAGGGCGATGCGCAGGGCCGCGACCTCGCGCGTCAGGTACTCGGTGTCGGCGATGTTGCGCTCGTTGCGTGCCCGGTCCTGCTCCAGGTTGACGCGGTCGCGGTCGTCCTGCCGGTTCTGCGCGAGCAGGATGAGCGGGGCGGCGTACGACGCCTGGAGCGACAGGGCCAGGGTGAGGAAGATGAACGGGAACTCGTCGAAGCGCAGGTCCTCGGGCACCGCGACGTTCCAGGCCACCCACACGAACACGGTCGCGGTCATGTAGACCAGGAACCGCCCGGTGCCCAGGAAGCGCGCGATGCGTTCGGAGAAGCGGCCGAACGACTCCGGGTCGTACTTCGGCAGCAGGTTCAGCCGCCGCTGCGGCAGCGTCGGCTGGTCCAGGCGGGGCCGGCGCCGGCGCTCGTCGGGCAGCGCGCCCTGCGTCTCACGCGCCATTGAGGCGGCTCCTCACCTCGGCCGGGTTGACCCCGCGCGCCTCGCCGTGCAGCGCGCCCTCGCGCCAGTCCTCGGGCAGCAGGTGGTCGAGGACGTCGTCCACGGTGACCGCGCCGAGCAGGTGGTCGTCCTCGTCCACGACGGGCGCGGCGACCATGTTGTACGCGGCCAGGAAGCTCGTCACGTCGGCGAGCGGGGCGTCCGGGCGCAGCGGGCGCAGGTCGGTGTCGACCACCGCCCCGACGAGGGTGAACGGGGGGTCGCGCAGCAGCCGCTGGAAGTGCACGGTGCCGAGGTATTTGCCGGTGGGGGTCTCGGTGGGCGGGCGGCAGACATACACCTGACTGGCCAGCGCGGGGGAGAGGTCGGGGTTGCGGACCAGGGCCAGGGCCTCGGCGATGGTGGCGTCCGGCTCCAGGACGATCGGCTCGGTGGTCATCATGCCGCCGGCGGTGTCGTCGGAGTAGGTGAGGAGGCGGCGCACGTCGTCGGCCTCGTCCGGCTCCATGAGGTCGAGCAGGCGTTCGGCGGTCTCCTCGGGCAGCTCGGAGATCAGGTCGGCCGCGTCGTCCGGGTCCATGGCCTCCAGGACGTCTGCGGCCCGCTCCTCGCGCAACTGGCCCAGGATCTCGACCTGGTCGTCCTCGGGCAGCTCTTCGAGGACGTCCGCGAGCCGGTCGTCGTCCAGCGCCGCGGCCACCTCGACGCGGCGCTTCGGGGACAGGCTGTGCAGCACGTTGGCCAGGTCGGCGGCGCGGAGCTGCTCGAACGTGGCGAGCAGGTTGGCGGCGCCCTGTTGTTCCTCGGGGCGCTCGAAGCCGGTGACGGCGTTCCAGTCGACGGTGAGCGTCTCGCCGCGCCGGCGGCGCAGCGCGGAGCCGGTGCCGCCCTTCTGCACGAAGAGCTTGCTGACGTACCAGTCGCGCCCGCGGCCGGCGCTCATCGCGACGTCGAGGACGGTCACCTGCTCGCCGGTCTCCACGAGGGTGACGCGGCGGTCCAGCATCTCCGCGAGTACGAGGGTCTCGGTCGGGCGCTGCTCGAAGCGCCGCATGTTGACCAGGCCGGTGGTGATGACCTCGCCGGTCTCGACGCTCGTCACGCGCGTCATCGGGACGAAGATGCGGCGGCGCGTGGTGACCTCGACCACGAGGCCGAGGACGCGCGGGGGCTGGTTGCCGGTGCGGAGGGCGATCACGACGTCGCGCATCCGGCCGACCTGGTCGCCGCCGGGGTCGAAGACGGCGGCGCCGGCGAGGTGGGAGATGAAGACGCGGCTGGGGGTGCCGCTCATGCGGGCACCTCGCTTTGGGGGGTGGTGCCCGGCTCGGGAGGGGTGTGTGTGCCGGGGACCGCCGGGCCTGGGCAGCGGCTCGGGAAGCGCGTCCTGGTGCCGGTCGGTTCGCTGCGCTCGCTCATGGCCGCCTCCCTTCGAGTGGCCCGCAGTGTGCGGGCGACGCCGTACCGCCGCGTACCGAACAGTACCGGCCGGGTGTGCTTTCGGATCTTCGGGAGATCACACCGGCCGGTCCCGCCTTTCGCCTGTGCCCGCACCGGCCGGATGTGATGCCCACGGCGGTGCTTTGTACGCTGCGTGCTGACATCACGACCCGCACGCCGCCCGAGGGGAACCGTTGCGCCGACGATTGCGAGCGCCCGTCGTCCTGGTCCTGCTGCTGTGGATGTTCGGGACCGCGTGCTCCGGCCCCGACGACCCCACGGGGCTGGCGGGCGAGCCGACCGACGTGATCCTGGATCAGGCGCGTACGGCCGCCAAGAACGCGACCGCGGTGCACATCACCGGCACGTGGGTGACGCAGCAGGTCGAGTACCAGATAGACATGCGCATCAAGACGGACGGCGCGACCGGCGAGATCGTCAGCACCGGCACGCGGATCGAACTGCTGCGGGTGGGCGTCGACCTGTTCGTGCGCGGCGACGAAAGCCTCTACCAACCGCGCGACGGCCGTCAGGACCCGGACGCGGCGGCGTCGGCGGAGGTGCTGCGCGACAAGTTCGTGAAGGTGCCGCCGGACGACCCGGCGTTCGCCCGGCTATCCGGATTCACCCAGCTCCACCCGTTGCTGGACGAGTTGTTCCGGCTTGAGGGGAAGGTCAAGAAGGACGGCCGCAAGAACGTGCGCGGCGTCGAGACGCTGGCGCTCGCGGCCAACAAGGGGCGGGGCGGCGAGCTGTACGTGTCGCTGGGCGGCAAGCCGTACCCGATGCGCTACAGCCCCGGCCCGAATGCCGGACGCCTCGACTTCTACGAGTACGACACCGACTTCCCGGTCGAGGTGCCGCCGGGCAACCAGGTCGTGGACTACGGGACGCTCAATCCGGCCCAGCCGCCGGCGCCGGGGACGGACGCGCACCAGTCGCCGGCGCCGGGGGCGTCGGGGAAGCCGTCCGGCAGCCCGACCGGGACCAGGAGTCCGAGCGGCCAACCCACCAGTACGCGCTCTTCGTGACCTGAACCGGGGCCGCACCGGGATACGGTGGCCCCGGCCCCACGCCCACTGGGACCCCGGGCCCGGCCCACGCCCCTCGGGGACCGGCACCGGCACCCGGCTCCATCCGGCTCCACCCGGCTTGACACGTAAGGAAACTGGCGGTGACTCGACGAAGCGCCCGGTCGCGGACGGGCCTCGTTGCGACGGCTGCGCTCGTGGCGGCGGTCCTGGCATCCGGATGCAGCGTGGGCAAGCCCGCGCACCGTTCCTTCTCCGACCCCGGCGACGAGCCGTCCGTCGGCCTGCCACTGGGCAACCAGGTCGGCGACCTCGACGCCGCGGCGATCCTGCAACGGGCCCAGGCGGCCACCGCGGCGGCGGCGTTCGTGCACGTCAAGGGCACCGTCACCGAGCCGGGGGCGAGCACGCCGTTCAGCGTCGACATGCGGTTCACGGCCACCGGCAGCGACGGCTCGATCGTCGAGGACGGCGTCACGGCGCGGGTGACCCGCGTGCAGAACCAGGTGTGGTTCCAGGGGGACGCGCGGTTCTGGTCCGAGGTCGGCAGCGCGGCGGCGGAGACGGCCAACCGGGGCAAGTTCGTCCAGGTCCCGGTCGGCGACAAGAAGTATGCGGGGCTGGTCGAGAACACGTACGTCGAACGCCTCGTCACCAAACTCCTCGGCAAGCCCGGCCCCCTCGAAAAGGGCGAGACGCGCGAGGTCAACGGCCGCGACGCCATCGCCCTCGTCGACCGCGGACCGGGCGGCGGCACCATTTGGGTGGCCACCGAGGGCGCCCCGTACCTGATGCGCTTCGAGGCCGGCCCCGAGTCCCGGACCAAGGGCGCCATCGACTTCCTCGGCTACAACGAACGCACCGTCATCACCGCCCCCGACCCGGACCTCGTCGTCGACAAGGACCTGTCCCCGCCCCCCACGGGATCCTCCAAATCCCCGACCAAGCGCCCGACTTCCCCGAGCACAAGGTCCACGACGAAGACGCCCACGGCGTCCCGGACCTGACCGCGCTCATGGCCCTGCCCCGAACTCCGGCGGATTGGAGTGCAGTGCGCGTGCGTAGTGCGCCCGGCTCCGGTAGGGCCCCTGGGCTGAGCACGGTCTCGGCTCGGCCCTCCGCGGATGGCGCGTACCGCTGATTCGTTGGAAGGCCCCGTTCACAGGTGTGCGTCGGGCGGAGGCGCTGCGCGCGGCCGCCACCGGTGGCCGCGCGTTCAGGGCGGGGAAGGTCATATCCCGCGACGCCACCTGCATCCTGAGTGGGGCCTGACACTCTCTCTGCCATGCACAGTTTTCTTCTGGTCGAAGGCTCGAACACGTCGGGCAGTGTGGTGACTTCGTATGCGGCGGTCCACACGACCGTGGCGGCGTGCGAGGTCGCGATTCGGGACTACGTCTGTTCGGGCGGCGGCTTCGTGTTGACTCCGTCTGCGGGGCAGGAGCTGTCCGTGCGGGTGTACCAGCAGGGCGTACACGCGGCGACGCATGATCTGATGCCCTTGCTCCGCCTGCGGATCCCCGGGTTCGCGGAACTGGGGTTCGATGACAATCATGATCACGTCGGAGGCGAACCGGAGCCGGACAGCGACGCCGACGGCATCGACGACCCTGAACTCCTGGTGGACATGCGGGTCGAGGCGATGCTTGAACACCACGACGAGATCGGGGTCGGCGTCGAGTGGGACCGCGTACGCGTACCCGCCTTGCGCGAGCCGCTGCTACCTGAGCAGCAGTCCGTCACCGTGGACGGGCGAACCTTGCGTTTCGGAGTGAACTGGTTTCAGGGCTGACACGGTACGGCGTGGTCACGCCGGTTGGTTGGTCCCTTGCGGCTGAGTCGGTCGGTTCCCAGGGGGTTGCGCGCGGCCGCGAGAGTTTGGAGTAGCGGTCGGGCTGAGCGTTCGTGGTGGCGCCTGCCCGGGGGGAGCGGCGGACGAACGTACGGGGTGATCGGCGAGGCCGCGGTCAGGGGCGGAGTTTGCGGCCCAGGGAGAGGTTCTTGGGGGAAGGGCCCCTCGTGGTTGCCGGGGTGGGGGGTGGTGGAGCGGACTGGGAGGTGTCGGGGAGGGCTTGGCCGTGGGTGAGGCGGCGGGGGGTGTCGAGGCGGACGATGACGCAGTCCTGGGCCCAGCGGGTGGGTTGCTGTTCGCCGTCGGGAGCGTTGAGGCGGTCGGCGTGCAGGGCGGCGGCCGCGTCGGGCCAGGCGGGGGTGTCGGGGGTGAGGACGGTGACGTCGGCGGTCCAGGTGAGCAGGCGTCCGCCCTTGTCCTTGCTGCGGAGAGTGGCCTCGGCGGTGGCCGCATCGGCGAGGCCGGGAACATGTTGCTCGACGGCCTCGGCGGTACGGGCCTGGAGGATGTGCACCGCGCCGTCGTGCCAGGTGTGCCACACCGGACGGGCGGGGTGTGCGGCGGGGGCGATCCACAGGAGGCCGGACTTTTTCGCCGCCTCTTCGAGCAGTGCGGTGTCGAAGGGGGCCGATGAGGACGCCGCGGGGGAGGCGGGGGGTGTCCCGGGCGGCGTCGCCGACTGCGAGGACGGCGAAGAGGACGAGGGTGGCGAGGGGGTCCCGGGCTCACTCATGGACGTCAGGGTCCCATATGGCGGACGTGGGGTAGGCGAGCCGGAAGTGCCGGGCTCCCGTGGGGGCGCGGCGGTCGCCAGGATGGTGGGGCGCGCCGTGGGAGACGCGGCGTTCGGCATGCAGGACGCGGTGCCCCCGCGAGACGGGCCGCCCCGCGCCAAACCAGCCGCACCCCGCATGGCCCCTCAGGTGACCTGCCAGTAACCTGACCGCACGATCCGCATGCAATGGGAGGACCATCAATGGCCGCCACATCGCGTAGCCTGCGTTCCCGCCGTTCCTGTATGGCAGTTCCGGGCAGCAACCCGCGCTTCATCGAGAAGGCCCAGGGCCTGCCGGTGGACCAGGTGTTCCTGGACCTGGAGGACGCCTGCGCACCCCTCGCCAAGGAGGGCGCCCGCCACACCATCGTGGACGCGCTCAACAACGGCGACTGGGGAGACCGGATCCGCGTCGTGCGGGTCAACGACTGGACGACCCACTGGACGTACCGCGACGTGGTCACCGTCGTCGAAGGCGCCGGCGCGAACCTCGACTGCATCATGCTGCCGAAGGTGCAGGACGCCTCGCAGGTCAAGGCCCTCGACATGCTGCTGACCCAGATCGAGAAGACGGTCGGCCTGGAGGTCGGCCGGATCGGCATCGAGGCGCAGATCGAGAACGCCCGCGGCCTGGTGAACGTCGACGAGATCGCCGCCGCGTCGTCGCGCATCGAGACGATCATCTTCGGCCCGGCCGACTTCATGGCGTCGATCAACATGAAGTCGCTGGTGGTCGGCGAGCAGCCGCCCGGGTACGACACGGGCGACGCGTACCACTACATCCTGATGCGGATCCTGATGGCCGCGCGCATGCACGACCTCCAGGCGATCGACGGCCCGTACCTCCAGATCAAGGACACGGACGGCTTCCGCCGCGTGGCGGGACGCTCGGCGGCGCTCGGGTACGACGGCAAGTGGGTGCTGCACCCGGGCCAGATCGACGCGGCCAACGAGGTGTACGCGCCGTCGCAGGCGGACTACGACCACGCCGAGCTGATCCTGGACGCGTACGAGTGGTGCACGTCGGAGGCCGGCGGGGCCAAGGGCGCGGCGATGCTCGGCGACGAGATGATCGACGAGGCGTCGCGCAAGATGGCGCTGGTGATCTCGGCGAAGGGCCGGGCGGCCGGGATGACCCGGACGAGCAAGTTCGAGCCGCCGCAGAGCTGAGGGCCGACGGGCGGACGTCCGTCCAGGCTGAGCACCACAGAAAGCCGATCGCCGCGAAGAGCGAACGCGGCGGTGCGGTCCCGACGAGGCTTCGGCCGCCTGCCGCGTGCGGGCGGGCGGAGCCTCGCGGCGTCGGCGGGGCGGCACGGTGCCGGACCGCGCGCGGGTCAGCCGCGGTCGTCCAGCGGGAGGACCACCCACATCGTCTTGCCGCCGTCCTCGGTCGACTGCACCTCGGTGATGCCGTGCGCCTCGGTGATGACCTCATGCACCACGCCGAGGCCGTCGCCGGGGCGGGCCGGGGGCCGCGGGTCGGCGTCGTGTACGCCGACTCCGATGTGGCCGTCGCCGAGCACCATCGTGAGGGTGAACACGGGCGAGAGCCGGTCGGCGTTGCGCACCGAGTTGGCGGCCAGTTCGGACACGATCAGGCGCAGATCGTAGGCCAGGTCCGTGCCCGGACACACGCCCCAGTCCGCAAGCGCCTCGGTGAGGAGCCTGCGCGCCTGCGGAACGGCCGCGGGGGCCGCACTGAGGCGGGCCGTGCGGTGCCGGGCCCGCTGGTCGACAGTCATGAAGGTCCTCGCACGACGGGCAAACGGGCGGTCGGAGGTCGGGCGGGACCGTCCCGCCGGGGGGTTTTCGGGCGTGCGGAAGTACACCCCAGCCGGTGCCGCGGCGCTCCGGTGGGTCCGGTGGGTCCGGGCCATCTAGCATGGCGCGCGCGGAGATCATGCCGCAATGCGTTCGCGCGACCGGCCTCCGCCCGCTGACCTGCGGCATCGGTTCTGCGCGGGTAGAACCGAGGGCCGATTCGGCGGCCCACACGGGGGTATTGCGGGGGGCGACGCGGCAGGGGGACGCTCCGCGCCGCACAGCGTTTCCGCGGGCCGGGCGTGTACCGCGGGCCCGGGTCGGAGGGTGCATCAGAGGGTGGCGGAGGCCGTCTCTGAAGGAGGCGGCGCGCAGCAGTGCTCGCCGGTGGGGGCCGTGCCCGGGTGGTGGGCCACGGGGTGGCGGAGGCGGTCTCTGAGGGATGCGGCGCGCAGCAGCACTTGCCGGCGGAGGGCCGTGCACGGGTGGTGGATCACGGGGTGGCGGAGGCCGCTTCTGAGGGATGCGGCCCCGCAGCACTTGCCGGTGGGGGGCCGTGGCCGGGTGGTGGATCATGGGGTGGCCCAAGGCGTCCCCGCGCCGCGCCGCGCTCCGGCGGATCGTGCGCGCACAGCGGACCGGAGTGCACCCAGGGCCGCATCCGATGGCCGCTCCGCGCCGCCGTCCGCCCCCGTGGACGTGGTGGAGATCGCTCCATCGCACTGGTGTCCGTCGCCGCGGAACGGGCACTATCCCCCTGCGCAGCACCCCCAGCGAAGTGGATCCCTTGATGAGCGCCATGCGGTCGCGTGCCTCCGGTGGTGGGGACGCGCGTGACCGGGGGCCTCGGCGGCAGGTGCGGCGGCTGCCGTTCACCGCGGCGTCCGGGGCGGTGGCGCGGTCGCGGAGTTTCCTGCGGACCGCGATGCAGGCGTACGGCTGGCTCCCCGCCTCCGACCGGGCCACCGAACTCGCCGCCGACGACATCCTGCTGGTCGCCGTCGAACTCGTCACCAACGCCTGCCTGCACGGCGGCGGCCCGGTGGAGCTGCGCCTCGTGCGGCTGGACGGCGTGGTCCGCGTCGAGGTCGACGACCGCAGCGACCGCGTTCCGGAGCCCCGCAGCCCGTTCGAGGGGCCGCGGGCCGGCGGGCACGGGCTGCACATCGTCCGCAGGCTGGCCCGCGCGTGGGGCGTCTCGGTGCACTCCGCGCGCACGGGGCGCGGCGGGCGCGGCAAGACGGTGTGGGCGGAACTGGCGGAGCCCGGCCGCCGCGGTGGGGACGCGGGGCCGGGCTCCGAGGGGTGACGGTGGGCGCGGGTCATGCGGGGGACGCCTGCCGTCAGGGGATCAGACCAGGGTGAGCGTGAGGGTTCCGGAGTACGTGCCGGCGGCGGCGAACTCCGGCGTGGTGAGCGTGAGTCCGGCGTCCGCGGTGAACGTCCCGCCCGACTCCGCGCCCGGGGTGCCCGGCGCCTGCGTGCACAGCGAGGCGGCCGCCGTGCTGCTCAGCGGCCCGGCGACACCGGACACCACCTCACTCGAACTCCCCGGCAGCGCCGCACAGTTGGGCGTCCAGGCGACGTTGCCCGCCGGGATGGCGCCCGATCCGCCGGTGTGCGCGAGGTCGGTCATGGTGCCGGTCAGCGACCAGCCCAGGGCGCCGTCCCGCGAGTCGGTCACGGTGATCCGGTTGAGCGCCGCGTCGAGGGTCTTGGCGGTGCCGTCGAGAGTCGCGCCGCCGAAGTCGACGGCGGTTCCGGCCTGGGTCATCGACAGCGTCCCGGGTGCGGGCGCCTCCTCGGCCGGTATCTGGCCCGGCGCGGGCGTGACCGTGAAGGTCGCGGACGCCGTGGCGGCGGAGCCGGACTCGTGCGCCCGGATCATCGCCGTCGCCGGGTCGGCGACCGGGAGGTCGGCGCTGAACGTGCCGTCCGGGCCGACCGGCGCCTCCACGCCGCCGCCCAGTTCGGTGCCGTCCGCGGCCGCGGCCCGGACGACGACGGTCCCGCCCGGGGTGAAGCCGGAGCCGACCAGTTTGACGACGGTTCCGACGGGGCCGGAGGCGGGTGTCGCGGTAAGGGTCTGCGGCACCGCGGTGACGGCCACCGGCACCGCCTTGTGGGCGGGGCCGATCGCGACCTTGAGGGTGTAATTCCCGGGCGCTGCCGCGGGGTTGAGCGTCGCGGTGCCGGTGAGGCGGCCGTCCGCGACCGCGACCGTGTTCGCGGCGACTCCGGCCGTGTCGCACCGGCCGCCGTCCGCCGCGCACAGCGAGACCTCGGGCGCCCCGGCGGGCCAGGCGGTGCCGTTGAGGGCGACCAGCCCGCCCGGCGCGACCGCGGCGCGGTCGGCCGCCAGCGTCGGATCGGCCGGAGCGGCGGGCGTGTCGGCGGCGGTGGGGGGCGCCGCGTCCCCTTCGACGGTCAGCATGGTGGACACGGCCGTCGGCGACACCGGGGTGCACCGGGTCTCGGCCTCCGCCGCGCCGTTCGCGGTGAACCGCGCGAAGTCGCCCGGCGCGAGGCTCACTTGCCCGGCCGCGGTCAACCTCAGCTTCCCGGTCATGTCGGTGAGCCTGAGCTCGGTGCCCGCCGGGGCCTCGGGGTTCTTGCGTTCCCCCGCCACCGCGACCGACCCGCCCTGTGCGCCGCCGACCACGATCTGTCCCTTGGGCAGCGTCGAGTCGGCCGGCACCACGCCCGGCGCGGCGGCCGGTGCGTCCGGCGGATCGGCGGCCTCCGGCGACGCCGTCGCGTTCGGTGCGGCGTCCGCCGGGACCTTCGGGTACGTCTTCCACACCCACGTCACCGTGACCTCGTCCCCGACGCGGTACGCGGGCTTGGCCGGGCTCACCTGGATGTCGACGTCGACGAGGGCGTCCGGGACGGCCTTCTCCGGGGCGGTCTGGTCGACGCATTTCGCCGTATAGGGGACGGGGACCGCGACGGCGGGCGCGACGGCGAGCACCAGGCCCGCCCCGGTCGCCGCCGCCAGTACTCCGGCGGTCGCGGCGGACGTCAGTCGAGCCCTGTGCGGCCTTGGCCGTGAGAACGACGCGGACACTGCGCTCCTCGGGGGCGATAAGAAGAATCGGCCACCGTATCCATGCGGAATTCCGGAGCGTTGTCAATGCCCGATGACAAGAGATCTTGGTATCACGTGTCACCAGCGTCGGGCGGGTACGAGGCTTTTCGTGTGCGACGTCCGATCGGGTCCGGACGCCCGGACGAGGACTCGCCGATCCGGCCCGTGCGGACATACCGCGGGCCGCGAGGGTGCGATGCTTTTATAGCCGATTATGCAATGGGAAGTCAATGTCCGATGACATGTTGATCTTTACGACACGTGTCAGCGCCGCCGGCTTTTTGTCCGCCGACAATACGCGGATTCCCGGGCCCGCAATTACGCGCGATATCCAGGGTTGACATTCATGTGGAAGCGCGGATTCACTCATGGAGGGATCTCGCCGCGGCGCCCGGCGACAATCCGGAGCACGCGCACCGTTCATCCGCCTCGCCGGCCGCATCCGTTCCACGCGCCCCGCGCCGGCCTTCCGGCCGCGCCCGAGCGGGGACACCCGGTGGACGAAACGGAGAAACACGCCGGGAAGTCGGCGGACGAAGAAGGAGAGCCGAGCAGCAGAGAAGGGAGTGCCACCCGATGCCCACCGGCGACACCCGCGCGGTCGACGACACCGCCGGCGCCGGTCGCGGCGTCGCCCCGGGTGCACTCCCGCCGCGGCGGACCCACCACGGCCGTTCGCCCCGGCCGAGGCGCGCAC
>NZ_JBPKBH010000024.1:49093-58858 GCF_051388915.1 Yinghuangia sp. YIM S09857
CGGGGCCCGAGCGGGGACGACTCCGGCGCGAACGACGGCCCCGGTACGCACCGCGTACCGGGGCCGTCGCCCTGTCTCCTGCCGTGCCCCGCGGCTACCCGCCCGCTGCGGCCCGGGCCGTCGGCGTCAGGTCACCGGAGGGCGCCGGCGGTTCACCACTTGACGGTGATCGGGGCGATCGCGACCTTGTCGAACTTGAAGGTCAGGTCGATCTCGGCGGCCGTGATCGAGTTGACCTTCGTGCTGGTGACCAGGATGTACGTGGTGAACTTGCCGTCCCGGCCGGCGAATGCCGCGGAGAAGTTCGCCACCGGGTTGGCGCCGTTGACGCCGATGATCGCCACCAGCGTGTTGGGGGTGAAGTTCTCCCCGGTGACCTTGACGAACGTCCACGGTCGGATGCTCGACTTGCTCAGCGTGATGGTCCGCTGCGGGACCGGGACCTCCTTCTTCTTCACGGCGATCGGCGCGGTGGCGCTCTTGGCGCCGTTCGTCACCTTGACCGTGTAGGAGCCGTCCGCGGTGCCCGGCGCGATGGTCGCCGTACCGCCCAGGCGGCCGTCGGCGCCGATCGCCAGGGTGTTGGCGGAGATGCCGGCCGGGTTGCAGTTCGCCCCGGCCGCGTCGCACAGCTCCGGCGTCGCGGTGCCGCCCGGCGTCCAGTTGACGCCCGCGAGCGTCGTGGCGGCGCCCGGCTCGACGGTGCCCGGGTCGGCGCTGAGCGTCGGGACCTCGGGCTGCGGCTCCTTGACCGTGACGGTCTCGGCGACGCCGCCGCCCGCGGTGATGTCGCACGGCGTGACCTGGGTCAGGTTGTACGCCGGGATGAACACCGTCGTCACCAGCTTCACCGGGGTGAACGTGACGTCGCCGGCCGCGGTGGCCGGGATGGTCAGCGCCCCGGAGTACGGCGGCGGGGTGATCGGGGCGTTCTGCGCGATGTCCATCGTGGTGGTCGGGCCGGTCACGGTGACCGTGCCCTCCGCGCCGCCGCCGAGCTTGAGTTCGATGGTCGGCGTCACCTGGACGCCGCTGAGCGCCAGCGGGCTGGTGGCCGGGCTCGGGCCGAGCGTGACGTTCGCGGTCACCGACGCGCCCGGGTCGGCCGGGTTCGGCGTGACCGCGAGGTCGATCGACTGGGCGCCGACGAAGTGCTTGTCGAGCGCCTGGACGTAGCAGTCCACGGTCGGGTTGATGGTGCCCGCGGACGAGGCCGGGGCCAGGGCGATCAGCCCGGTCGCCGCGATCGCGCCGGCGCCCAGGCCGGCCGCGAGCCGCCTGCCGAGTGAGGTCATGGGGGTGGAGCTCCCTTCTGAGGATGCCGTACGTGCCGCGCCGCGCGCTGCGTACGGCGGTTCGGGCGCCCAGCGGGCGTCGCAGGTGGAGGACGGGACGGCCGGGGCGCCGTCGTGCCGGGAAGCCGGGGGCGGGGGGGGGGGGGGGGGGGGGGGGGGGGGGGGGGGGGGGGGGGGGGGGGGGGGGGGGGGGGGGGGGGGGGGGGGGGGGGGGGGGGGGGGGGGGGGGGGGGGGGGGGGGGGGGGGGGGGGGGGGGGGGGGGGGGGGGGGGGGGGGGGGGGGGGGGGGGGGGGGGGGGGGGGGGGGGGGGGGGGGGGGGGGGGGGGGGGGGGGGGGGGGGGGGGGGGGGGGGGGGGGGGGGGGNGGCGAAGTCAATACCGCAATTACTTCCGGTAACACCACACTTCGCTGATCGGCAGGCCGCTGACCTGCGGTGACACGTGTCGATCCGGTCGGCCGAGGACGGCCGCGGGGCGCCGCGCGGGGCCCGGAAAAGCACGGAGGGTACCGCCGGCATCCCGCACAGGATGTCGGCGGCACCCTCCGTGGTGCCGCGTGCCGGGTCGCCCCTCCGCCACGCCGCCGTGGTCGGCCTCGCGGTCGGCCTGGTCGACGTCCGGCCGCGAAGGGCGTGCCGGCGACCCGTCAGATCAGCGTGAGCGTCAGCGTCGCCGTGTACGTGCCCGCGAGTTGGAAGCCCGGCACGTGCAGCGCGAGCCCCGCGTCCGCGGAGAACTCGCCGCCGCTCGGCAGCCCCGGCGTCGTCTGCGCGGGCATCCCGCACAGCCGCGAGCCGTCCACCGCGCCCGGCATACCGGTGAGCACCGGACTCGGCGAATCCGGGTTCAGCACCGCGCAGTTGGGCGTCCAGTACAGGGCCGCGCCGGGCAGTGTGCCCTGCGTGTCGGAGACGAAGTCACCCATGCGCCCGGTCAGTTCCCAGCCGAGCGTGCCGCCCCGAAAGTCCTGCACAATGACCTGGTTGAGCACGCCGTTCATGGTCTGCGGGGTGCCGTCGACGGTCACCGGCGACAGTTCGACGAGCTTGTCGGACGCTCCCGTCCGCTTGAACCCCAGGTGCCCGGGCAGGACTTCGCCGTCCGTGTTGCCGCCCGGCTCGACGGTGAACTTGGCCGCGGCGGCCTTGTTCTGATCCACACCCTCCGCGGCGGCGATCTGGTCCGTCTGAGCCTTGGTGACGGTCAACTGCCCCACGAACGCGCCGTCCGGACCCGAGTCGAGGAAGGCCAGGTCGAACGTCGGCTGGAGGTCCTTGTCGACGCCCGCGATCGAGATCGCGGTGTTCGGCGTGTAGCCGGTCCCGCGCACCGTGACCACAGTTCCCAACGGCCCGTGATTCGGCGTCAGTTCCACCGAACGCAGGTTGGGTGCGGGCGGCTCCACGGTCAGCGGGGCGCTCGCCGTACCGGCTCCGGGGCCCGTGCCGACGGTCACCTTGACCAGGCGTGGGCCCTGCGGCGCGTTCGGCGCGAGAGTGGCGTTGCCGCCGAGCGCGCCGTCCGGGCCGACGTTGAGCGTGTTGGCGCCGAACGCCGCGGGGTCGCAGGCGCTGCCGTCCGCCGCGCAGAGCTGCACGCCGACCGTTCCGGCGCCCACCGCGGGCCAGTTGAGGCCCGAAAGCGCCACCGCCTCACCGGCCTTGACCGGGTTCGGGGCGGCCGCGAGCGTCGGCGCGGGCGGGGCCGGAAGGCCCACCTGTACGGTCGAGGAGACTCCCGGCGCGCCCACCGCGGTGCACGGCGTGGTCTGCGCGATGAGCTTGAGCGCGTAGTCGCCCGGGCTCACATCGATCGCGCCGTTCGCGGTGACCGTGAACGTGCCCGTCATGTCGGATACTTGGACGACCGCGGGCGGCGCGCCCGCACCAGGGTTCTTCTTCGGCCCGTTCATCGTGACGTTGCCGGTCTGCGCCCCGGACAGCTTGACGACGCCCGAAGGCGTCACCGTGTCCTTCAGCAGGATGACGCCCGGCATCTGCGGGTTGCGCGGGTAGTCCTTCCACCGCCACGTCACGCTCACCACGTCGCCGACGCTGTAGTACGGCTTCTCCGGCGCCAGTTCGAGCGCCACGCGCGGCTTCCACGGGAAGACGGCACCGTTCGTCGCCTGCCTGCAACTGACGTCGTACGCGACCGGCTCGGCCCAGGCGGGCGCGTTGTTGCGCACCTTGAGCGGCACGGCCACGGCGGTCGCGCCGGACGAGACGCGGACCTTGTAGTCGCCCTCGCCCGTGGTCGGCAGCACGGACACGCGGCCCGCGAGGTTGCCGCCCGCGTCGACCCCGACGCCGGACACGGTGATCTGCGACGTACCGCACGCCGCGCCGTCCGCCGCGCACAGTTCCACGGCCGGAGCCGCGCCGCCCGCCGGCCAGTTCGCGCCGACGAGCTGGAACGGCGCGCTGCCGGGCCGGACTTCGCCCCGGGTGACGCCGAGCGTCGCGGACTGCACCGAGCCGTCCACCTGGAGCGTGGCGGACACCCCGGGCGTGCCGGTGGCGTCGCACGGGGTCTCCCAGGTGCCCAGCATGCTGGCGACGTTCTTGTAACTGCCGGGCGACAGGTGGATGGCGCCCGGTTTGGTGACGGTGAGGGTCCCGGTCATGTCCGACAGCCACAGCGGCTCGCCGCTCGGCGTGGCGGCGTTCTTCTTCGGCCCGGAGACGGCGATCGTGCCGCCTTGCGCGCCGGAGACGTCGACGGTGCCGAAGGGCTGAACCGAGTCGGCGTTGACGGTGACGCCGGACGGATTCTTCGCGGCGGCCTTCCAGTTCCACGTCACGGTGACCTGGTCGCCGACCGCGTACGCCGGTTTGCTCGGGCTGACCGTCAGGTCGACCTGGGCGGCGAAGTCGAACGGACTGCCGCCGACACTCGGCGGTGTGCAGTGAACGTTGTACGTCACGGTCGCGGCGTTCGCCGCCGGAGAACCGACCGTGACCACAACCCCGACGGCCGCGACGGCGGTACCGACCGCCGCCGCCAGGCCCTTCGCGGGTTTGCGCATAGAGAGCTGTCCCTCCTCGGGATCGTGCCCGTCCCGCCCCGGGGAGAGCGGTCCGTGTGCCCGGCCTCCGGCGTCCGCGAAGGTGCCCGCGTACGCCTCGAAGTGCCGTGCCGTGGACGGCGGATGGCTCGGTCGGCGGACGGCCGGGCCGAGTAGGGGTGGATCCGTCGACGCGGTCGTCCCGGCGCCCCACACGCCGGTCTCCCGATCCCAGACTGGAACGTGTTCCAGTTGGGGCCCTGCTATTCAGCGCCCAGATCGCCGCGAAGTCAAGACCGCCGCGGCGCTGTGGGGATCCCGTTTCCGCAGGTCGGTGCGGCCGAGCGGGGCGCGTGGGGACAGGGTGGTGCGCGGCCCGGCGTTCAGATCAGACTCAGTGTCAGTTCCGCGGTGTAGGGCGCCGCTTCGGTGGTCGGGACCGTCACGCCGAGGGTGAGTGCGGCGTCGACCTGGAACTCCCCGCCGGTCACCTCGCCCATGCTCGGGTTTTGGCGGCACAACAGCTCCGGGCTGTCGGCCGCGTCGCCCGGAAGGCCGTTCGAGACCGCGCTCGACGTGGTGCCGGTGGCCAGGCAGTTGGGCGTCCAGGCGAACCCGGACGCCGGGATGAGGGAGCCGTCGGGGGCCACGAAGTCGCCGATCTGGCCGGTCAGCGTCCAGCCGAGCGTGCTGCCGCGCTGGTCCACGACCTGGAGCGGGTGGAGCTGCCCGGTCACCTGGCGTGGGCCGGAGCCGGGCAGCAAGTCGCCCATGACCACGGCCTGTTGGTCGGCCTTCATGAACAGCGGCCCGGGCGGCGGCGGACCTCCCGCGGCGGGCGGTGCGTCGCCGGGGGCCGGGGCGTCGGACGGGGAGCCGTCGCCGGGCGCGGGCGACTGGCCCCCGACGGAGCCCGTCGACGGCCCTCCCGAGGCGGCCGGGGGAGTGGTCGTCCCGGGGCTGCCGGTGGGGCCGCCAGGTGTGCCAGGAGCCCCTGTGACGCCCGGAGTTCCGGTGGCGCCGGGTGTACCCGGCTGACCGGTGGTCGGCGGCGTGGTGCCGGGTCCGCCGGGCGTGCCCGGGTCGTCCGTCGGCTGCGGCCCGGGGGTGGAGGGTGTGCCGGACTGGATGCTGGTGGAGACGGGGGTGGTGCCGGTGGGGGTGCACGGAACGGGAGGGCCCCACAGGAGCGTGTCGATCGCGTACGCCCCGGGCGTCAGGTCGATGCGCCCTTCCCTGTCGACGGTGAACTTCCCGGTCATGGCTTCGACGGGCAGCGGCTGGCCGCCTCCCGTCGTCGGGTTCTTCTTGGGGCCGGCAACCTTGACCTCGCCGGTCTGCGAGCCCGACAGCTTCACCACGCCGCTCGGTTCGGCCGTGTCCTTGGCGATGAGAACCCAACTGGAAGGATTGCGAGGCGGTGTCTTCCACGACCACGTCACGGTCACCTCATCGCCCACCGCGTACGTCGGCTTCAGTGGCGCGACGGCGAGTTCGATCTGCGGATTCCAGGTGAACTTGAGGCCGTTGGCGAAGGTGGGATCGCATTCGACGGCGTGTGTGACAGCGGCGGCCTGCGCGGGCGGTGTGCCGGTGCCGAATCCCGCGGCGGCGGCGACGACTCCGAGGGCGAGGAGAAGTCCGGTGCGCCGTGAAGCCATGGTGCGGTCGCTCCCTATCTGCGTTCCTTGCGGTTCCGGACGGTCTTACTGACCCGGAGTCGAACAGCAATTCATCCGGTTCCCTGATGGTGTGTCAAGGCTCGGTGTCCGCACACTTCATCGCCATTGATCCCGAAGACTCGGAAAACCAACCGGATAGGTGTGATGTGTCCCGAAGTCACGCATCCCGCCGCGCTCCACGGCCTTGACGGCCGCGCCGACCGGCCGGAAGTGGTGACACGTGTCGATCCGTGCCACCTCGGCTTTCGTGTTTCCCGCGGCATGTCGACACAGTGATTTACGGGGTTCCGAATGATGCCGAACTGTTTTCCGGCACCGCCGTTTTTTCTGCCGATGACTGTTGTTCGCTCATGGGACTTGTCGTACCGTCACCCCATGATCTGACATGACATCAATGACTGGCACAGTCTTGATGTCTCTCGGGGTGCGGTGCAGACGGGGACTTCGATCTTCTGAAGCCCAGGTCAGCGTGCCCAGGGCCTGTGCGCTGGTGCGGGCCGTCGAGTCCGTCCGAACCACGCGAGTGGTGCGGCCGGGGGGACGATCGCGAACTCCGGTTCCCCGGAGGCGCGAACGGTCCGTGCAGGACGAAGGGCCGGAGCGGTCTGGCTGCGCACGCGACGCAGGCCGCGTCGGCCGTCGGAAGACGACAGGCAAGTCCCCGAAGGGAGAGCCACCCCTATGGTCAAGCTGATGGGTCGAGCGGCGGGCACGATTGCGGCCGCCGCACTCGCGACGGGTGCGACGCTGATGTTCGCGCCCACCGCGCACGCCGGTACGAGTTCCGGTCAAGCCACGTGCCCGGTTCCCAAGGAAATCCAGGGCGCCATGAACAACCAGACGGAGCTCAAGGGCCCCCAGGCGTACACCGTCACGGGCCCCGCGACGGCCGCCCCCGGCTCTGATGTGGAACTGAATGTCGACCTCGGGCCGAGTCCCGCCGAGGTGCCGCTGGACGTGTCGGGCGCGAAGCTGACGCCGACGGTGCAGTTCAAGGCCTCGGGTGCGTCGACGGCGCCGATCAGCGCCAAAGCCTCGACGATCGAGATGGACCTGAAGAAGGGCGGCATCGACCTGCCGGCCTTCAAGGTGAAGGTCAAGGTCCCCTCGGGCTCCGGCAAGCTGGACCTGGCGCCCGACAAGCTGACCCTTGACATCAACGCCATGGGCGTCACGTTGCAGATGGTCTGCACGACCACCGGCGCCGGCGTCGTCCACAGCATCACCCTCTCGGGCGGATCGACGGGCGGCACCACGAGCGGCACCACCAGCACCACCGGCGGTACCACGTCCACGAGTTCGGGTTCGTCGTCCACCTCCAGCGGTGGCGCGGCCGCGAGCAGCAGCAGCGGCAGCAGCACCGGCAGCCTGCCCAAGACCGGTCCGCTGGACGACGCCCTGTCGATGGGTCTGGTCGGCGGCACGGTCGGCCTGCTGGGCATCGGCGCCGTGCTGGTCGCGACCCGCAAGGTCCGCGCCTCGCGCAACACCACCGCCTGACAAAGGGTTTCGGGGGGGGGGGGGGGGNTCGATGGGTCTGGTCGGCGGCACGGTCGGCCTGCTGGGCATCGGCGCCGTGCTGGTCGCGACCCGCAAGGTCCGCGCCTCGCGCAACACCACCGCCGGACAAGGGTTTTCGGTGGCGCGGTGTGCACCGCGCCACCGAAACCCCGTGGGGTGAAAGCGGTTTCGGCCGCCGCCCGCGAAATCCGGTCATCGGCCCGTCGAGCCCGGCCGAATGATCCCGCCAAGGAAATGCGCGTGCCGTCGCGCCCGAACTCCCGGGCCGGCGGCACCGTTTCCGCCTGTGCGAACCCGTTTTCCAAGATCGGACTTGTCGGGTGTTGCCGGAGTATTACGCAACTCTTGGCGCGAGGCCGCCAAAGCCTTGACATCTGAGGCGCGTAACGGCATCAATGGCACGCCTGGTTTTTGAAACAGGTTCCACCCGCACGTCGGTCCCGCGCACCTCTACCAGAGCTTGGGGGCGCAAGGGCCGCGAGACGGCCGCCTCGGCCGTGTGCGACGGAAATTCGAGGCGACCGTCCCAGGAACGGCACCGGAGCGCCTGAGTCCATGGTAGTGCGCTCTCGGCTCAACTCCGGTGTGGTGTTCGACTGCCCCGCCCCCCGGCGGCGGCAGCAGCCCCTGGAAGGGAGTAGCACCTCACATGATCAAGTCCCGTAAGAGAGTCGCCGCGGGCCTCGGTGCCGCGGTGATCGCGGGTACCGCGGGCCTGGTGGCCGTGGCTCCGGCCGCGTCCGCCGGCACGGTCACGGTGCAGGCGGACTGCAACGTGCCGATCATCGGTCCGAAGCAGGGCCCGCAGAACGTCACGGTCGACCTCACCCCGGTCGCCGGCCCGGCCGGCATCACGGTCACGGCGAACGTGGACCTCGGTCCGCCGCCGATCACCAGCCCGCTGGCCATCGCCAACGCCAAGGCGCAGAGCACCCTGCACCTGACCATGTCCGGTGCCGCCACCGGCGTCGTCGACCTGGCCGGGCCCGAGGTCACGCTGGACCTGGTGCCGAACGTACCGATCGACCCGGCACCGTTCACCACCACGTTCACCATCCCGGCGAACGCGTCGGTCGGCGACATCAGCTTCACGCCGACCGGAACCACCAACATCACCGACATCCCGGGCTTCGGCCAGCAGATCGCCCCGTGCACCTACACGGGCGGCGGAGCCGTGGCGACGTTCACCGTAGAGGCGCCTCCCGCCCCCGTGACCGCGACCGTCGCGCCCACCACGATCCAGCAGGGATCGGGCGGAACGGTCACCGGCACCGGCTGGGAAGGCACCATCAGCGGTGTCGAGATGTGCGTCGGCGCGGCCTGCCAGCCGTACCCCGTGCACACCATCGCGGTCGGCGCGAACGGCGCGCTGACCGGCGGGTTCACGGTCGTGGACCAGGTGCCGCCGGGCACCTACTCCCTGAAGATCACCAGTGACTCGGGGCAGAGCACGCAGACCAACACCTTCACGGTCACCGGGGTTCCGCCGGTGACGGCCGCCGTCAACCCGACCTCGGGTGACCTCGGCGCCGCGACCACCGTGACGGGCACCAACTGGCCGGCCGGCAACGTGACCGTCCAGGGTCTGAAGCAGGACAACACCCCGACGACGGACGCCCCGGTGACCGTCGCGGTGGCCGCGGACGGCACCTTCACCACGCCGTACACGGTCAACGACGCCAACACCCGCAAGATCGGCGTCACCAACGGCACCAAGAGCGCCGCGGCGGCCTACACCGTCAAGGTCGGACAGCAGGTCTCGCAGGACCTGGAAGGCGAAGTCATCGGCGGTGGCCTGAACTTCCAGCAGGCCGGCACCGGGATCTCGCTGACCCCGATCACCCTGAACGGCAAGCCGCAGACCATGAACGGCGCGCTCAACCAGGTCAAGGTGCAGGACTTCCGCGGCACCACCCTGGGCTGGGACCTGACCGGCCAGATCACCGACTTCACCTCTCCCGCGGTGAGCGGCGTGATCTCGGCCGACCGGTTCACCTGGACCCCGGTGTGCGCGGTCACCAACCCGGACTCGCCGAGCGCGGTGCAGACCGGTTCGGCGGGTGCGGTCGGCGCCCTCTGCATCCAGAGCCCGAACGCCCCCGGCCAGGTGTCCGGCGGTGAGTTCACGGCGGACGCCGCGACGAAGCTCTCGGTCCCGGCGTGGCAGCTCTCCGGCACCTACACCGCCACCCTCACGCTCACCCTCATCTGATCTGAGCGTGGACTAGGACTCCCGGCCGGAGCCTCGGCCCGGCCGGGA
>NZ_JBPKBH010000024.1:59053-60673 GCF_051388915.1 Yinghuangia sp. YIM S09857
GGTGGGACGGGCAATCCGGCCCGTTCCACCCAAGCCGCTCGGCACCGCCCCGCACCGCACCACCCGAGCTCCACCGCACCATCCAGGCCACGGCCCAGGTCTCCGCTCCCGGGCCGTACCGGCCGCCGATCCGCCAGCCCCGTTGAAGCCGCAGGAGACAGACATGACGGACACGTCGACAGAGCGCCGGCACAGAGCCGCCCGCCCACGCCGCACCGGCCTGCGCGCCCGGAGCCTCGCCCTGCTCGCCGCGGTGTTCACCGTCCTCGCCGGCCTGTTGGTCGGGCCCGCGCCCGCCGCGCACGCGGCGAGCAACGGCGACTGGTCCGTCGACCCCTTCGTGCCGCCCGGCACCGACCAGAACAACCGCCGCTACTTCTTCCTGGAGGCCGCGGCCGGCGAGACGGTGACCGACACGGTCGTCGTGGCCAACACCAGCAACCGCAAGCTGACCTTCAAGGTCTTCGGCGCGGACGCCTTCAACACGCCGCGCGACGGCGCCTTCTCGGTGCGCCGCCTGGGCGACCCGATGAAGGGCGTCGGCCTCTGGCTCAAGGTCGGCAACGGCCAGGACACCGTCGAGGTCGAGCCGGGTACGCGCGTCGCGATCCCGTTCCAGATCGTGATACCCGCCAACGCCACCTCCGGCGACCACGTCGGCGGCATCATGGCACTCAACAACGAGACCATCGGCCAGCAGCAGGAGGGCCAGCTCCGCGTCGACCTCAAGATGCAGGTGGGTGCCCGCATCTACCTCAAGGTCCGCGGACCCAGCCTGCCCGCGATGGACGTGCGCGACGTGCGCGTCGAACGCGCCACCGGCTTCGGCGAGTTCTTCGGTTCCGACAAGGCCGTCATCCGCTACACGATCACCAACACCGGCAACGTCATCATCCGCCCGCAGACCGAGCTCAAGGTGAGCGGGCTGTTCGGCCGCACGCTGCTGACCAAGAAGAGCGACCCGGGCAACCAGATCGAGATCTTCCCGGGCGAGAAGGTCGAGCTGGTCCAGACCTGGAACGACGCACCGCTGCTGGACCGGGTCGACGTCCAGGTCAGTGCGGTGACCGAGCAGGAGAACCAGCGTCTCACCGACAAGAGTTCGACGTCCTACACCGCGGTGCCGTGGCCCGCTCTGCTGGTCCTCGCGCTGCTGCTGATCGGCGGCGGCGTGGCGTGGCAGCTCATGCGCAACCGCAAGAGCGGCGGCGGCAACAGCGGTGACAAGGCGGAGAACCAGGGGCCCAAGGCGCCTTCCGGCGGCGAGTCCGCGCCGACCGCCGGCGGCGACAAGGTCGCGGGCTCGGCCGAAGGCTCGGGCGCGGGCGACAAGAAGGACAAGCCCAAGGAGACCGTGCCCGCGTCATCAGCGGATGACAAGACGGACGAGGTCAAGGAGACCGTGCCCGCGTCGTCGGCCGATCACAAGACCGGTGACAAGAGCGAGGCCAAGAAGGACCCCGAGACCGAGGCCAAGACCGAGGCCAAGACCGAGGTCAAGGCGGAGGGCAAGAAGGACACGTCCCAGGAAACCGCGCCCGCATCGGCGGGCGGCGAGGCGGCGGACCCCGCGGGGGTCGGTCGTTGAGCTACCTGGCACCTCGACGCACCCTCGCGGGG
>NZ_JBPKBH010000024.1:60812-104317 GCF_051388915.1 Yinghuangia sp. YIM S09857
CGAGGGGCGTTCGCGTATGTCCTGCTCGTCTCCGCCTTCGTCGCCCTGCTCCTGGCCGCGGCGGCCCCCGGTTACGCGGTCACCCCGCCCAGCCCGACACCCGGCGCACCCGAGGACGGGCAGGCGTCCCTGAGCACCACCAAGACCAAGCCCGGCGGCATCGTGAAGGTCACCGGTGTCGCGTGGGCGCCCGGCTCGATGGTCAACATCGCGGTGTGCGGCCAGAACGGCCTTGCCGGGACCCGGGCTTGCGCGGTCGCCTCGTCCATGAACGTGCCGGTCGCCACGGCCGGCGAGTTCGCCGTTTCGGTACGGGTCGAACTACCGCCCGTACCCTGCCCGTGCGTCATTCGCGTGGTCACCGTGACCGGCGGACGCGCCCTGGACCGCAGCATTCCCGTGGAGATCGAGGGCGCGCCCTTCGCCGCGATGCAGAACAGCGGCAAGTCGCCCGGTCGGCTCACGTTCATCAAGAGCGAGATGACCGGCAAGGACAACATCTTCACGTGGTTCGGCTCGCCGGTCAGCCGCCGGTTCGAGATCGAGGTCGGCAACATGGGCGAATCGCCCATCGTCAACCCGGTGTTCCGGATCGGCACGTTCGAGGGCGTGTACGCGCCCACCTGGGAGGACAAGACCTGGACCGGCACCATCCTGCCGGGCCAGCGGGTCAACGTCAGCCTCCCCATCGAGCTCAAGCCGCGCCAGCACGGCGAGTTCCGCTACCGCGTGACCTACGACGGCCGGGTGGTCGACGAGATCGGCCTCAAGGTCGGACGCCCTTGGGGTGTCTACCTGTTCGGCGGACTCCTGCTCATCGTGGTGCCGATGACGGTCTGGCGGCTGGGCAGCAGCCTGGTGCGCGCGATCCGGGAGAACCGGTCGGACCGCGCCGTCGAGCGTGACCGCGAGGTCGGCGTGCCCGGTCAGTCGATCATCCGCCGCGCCGAGGCCGACGCGGAGGCCGCCGAGGGCGAACCGGAACCCGAGCCGGAGCGGGCGCGGGAACCCGTCCTGGTGCCGGGCGGCGGCACGCCGATGCGCCGCGTCGAGGAGACGATGGTCGTCGGAGCGCCGCTGTTCGCCCGCCCGAGCAGGGCGCTGCCCGCCGCGGCGCCGACGCCCGAACTGCCTTCGGGGACAAGCGCATCGAGTGCGGACGCCGAAGCCGCGCCGCTGTCCGGTCCCGCGCAGACCGGTGCCGCCCCCGAGTCCGCCGCCGAGGAGACGCGCGTACTGCCGGGACGGCTCGCCGCCGAGGCTCCCGAAGAGGGCGAGGACGCGCCTGGCCTGGTGAGTCCCTCCGACGTCGCGCGCGGACTCGCCTGGGGAGCGGGAGAGGAGCGCGGGTCGTCATGACATATCGGCCCGGGCAGGGGACCGCGGCCTTGCTGGGGACGGTCTTCGCCGTCGCCGTGACCACGGCCGTCCTCGCATCCTTCTTCCTGTTCCCGGGGGGCGGGTGCAACGGGGAGAGCTGCGGCGACGCGTCGGAGCCGACCGTCGTCGCGGTCGGCGAGGTCTCGGCCTCGCCCACCGCCCCGTCCACGACCCCGTCCGGCGGCCCGTCCGGACCGGGCGGGCAACCGACGGGCGGCGCACCGCAGTTGCCCACCGCCGTACCGTCCGCGCCGAGCGACGGCGACCTGCACTTCTCGGCGCAGGTGGACATGCCGCCCGCGCCCGAGGCGCAGACCGCGAACCCCGACGGGGTCAGCGCGGTCATCCACGCGGGACCGCTGCGCGTCCTGACCCCGTCGAGCGCGGGGTCGGGCTTCCTGAAGGTCGACCGCACGACGAGCACGGCGAAGGGCCGTCTGGACCCGATGCTCGTCCAGGACTTCCGGGGCTCACACTCCGGTTGGACGCTCACCGCCACCATGTCGGACTTCTCGGTCCCGGGAGGCCGGACGCTCGACGCGGACAAACTCGCATGGGAGCCCAAGTGCGGCGCCCATCCGGGCGGCGAGCCCTATCCCAGCACCGCCGTCCCCGGTTCGCCGGTGTCGGCGGGCCGCACCGCCCTCCTGTGCTCGGCCCCCGCGCTGGCGGGGGTCACAGGAGGCCAGTTCGACGTGGGAGCCGACATCCGGCTCCCCGTGCCCGCCGGATCGACGACATCCGGGAGCTACACGGCGACCTTGCTGTTGACCTTGGCCTGACCGGCGCACACCGGTCGGTGACCGAGGCGAAGGGGCAAGTCCCGCCCCGGAGAAGGGAGTACGCAGTCCGATGGCCACGCGGATGAAAAGAGCCGGCCTCGTCGCGGGGGTGAGCGCGGCGTGTGCGGCCGGGGGGATTCTGGCCCTCGGACCGCCGGCGAGCGCCGCGCCCGCGGCGCGCACCGCGACAGTAGTGCTCGACTGCTCCTGGCAGACCGCCACCGGCGGTACGCCGTACGGCCCGGCCTTCAAGCCGAGCCCCGAACTGGTCATGTCCGTGGGCGAGTCCGCCGCGCGGATCGGCACCAAGGCGGACCTGACGGCCAAGGGCAAGGACGGGCCGCTGCTCACGGTCCCGGCCGGGTCCCAGGCCCACAACCTCGCCTACACCGGCGCCTCGCTCACCGCGGACGTCGAGGGCGGCGAGGGCGCCAACGCCTCCGTGACACTCGCCAGTTCCGGCGACGGCAGCACCGTCGGCGCGGACGGCAAGGTGACTGTGGGCACCCTGGCGGGGCAGTTCGACCTGCCGAAGGCCGGTTCGTACGCGGCCGTTCTGAAGTCCCTGAAGCTCTCGTTCGTCGACAAGGGCGACGGCGACAAGGCGCTCACACTCGAATGCGCGGCCGTGAGCACCGCCGGGCGCTGGCCCGCCGTCACCGCGTCGTCCGGCGAATCGCCGTCCAACGGCGGCACGTTGACGCAGGGCGTCAACGTCGACTTCGGCGGCACGCCGACCACGTCCAAGCCGCCGACCGGCACGCCGACCACCGGCAGCCCGACCGGCACCCCCACGACCGCGGCACCCACGACCGCGGCACCCACCACGACTTCCCCGGGCTCGACCGGCGGCCTGGCGCCGACGGGTTCGGGCGGCTCGAAGGTGCTCGCCTTCGCGCTTGTGGCCGCGTCGCTGGTGCTCGGCAGCATCGCGGTGCTCCTGGCCCTTTCGAACCGCCGAAGGAGCCGTCCACTCACCTGACGCTCACTCAGGAATGCGCGGAACAGCGTCAACCAACTTCGGAGATTGGGACTACCACCTCATGATGAGAGTCAACAAGAGAGCCGCCGCATTTCTGGGGGCGGTGACAATAGCCGGAGGCGCGGGCCTGACGGTCCTGGCCCCGGCGGCAACCGCGGCCACGGTGACGGCACAGGCCAAATGCCAGGTGCCGGTTCTCGGTGAGAAGACGGGGCCGCAGGACATCAGTGTGACGCTGACCCCGACGGCCGGACCGGCGGGTATCGAGGTCACCGCCAACGTCGACCTCGGGCCGCCGCCGATCACCGCCCCGGCGGAGTTCAAGGACTCGACGGCCCAGAGCACGCTGCACCTGGAGATGTCGGGTGCTGCCACCGGCACCGTCGATCTGGTCGGGCCCGTGGTCGAGCTGACCATCCCCGCGAACGTGCCGATTGATCCCGAGCCATACACGACGACGTTCACCGTTCCGGCGAGCGCGACGGTTGACGGCACCATCACCTTCACGCCCAAGGGCTCGACGAACGTCACGGTGCTGCCCGGCCTGGGCAAGCAGACCGCGCCCTGCACGTACACCTCCGACGCGGTCGCGACGTACGACGTGAAGCCCGCCGCCGCCCAGCCCGGCACCGTCGTGGTCGCCGAGACCTCGGTCGAGCCGGGCGCCACGGTCACCGTCTCGGGCGAGAACTGGACGGCACCGCTCGGCAAGGTGCAGCTCTGCGACGCGTCCAACGCGTGCAAGGACATCACCGGCGTAACCCGCTCCGAGGCGGACAACAAGATCGCCGGTACGCCGACCATCCCGGCGGACACCGCGGGCGGCAAGTACAAGATCAAGGTCGCCTACGCCGACGGTGTCAGCGCGCTCAGCAACGAGTTCTCCGTGACCGCGCCGGCCATCACGCTCGACCCGGTCGAGGGCCCGGTCGACACCAAGGTGAAGGTCACCGGCAAGGACTTCCCCGCGGGCAAGCCCGTCGAGGTCGTCGGTCTCAAGGGCGACGCCCCGACCGAGGACAAGGCGTCCGGCACGGTCAAGGACGACGGCACCTTCAGCGTCGACCTGACGGTGAAGAACAAGGACACGACCAAGATCAAGGCGACCGCCGACGGCAAGTCCGCGGTCGCGAACTTCAAGGTCACGAGCGACCCCGACCCGACCGACCCGCCGACCACGTCGCCGCCGCCGGTCATCAAGGACCCGAACGGCAAGCCGGTCGAGGTCAAGTACAGCTGCCTGACCGCGGACAGCCCGATCGACTCCGCCAAGGGCCCGTTCGAGGCGACGCGCGAGATCACCATCCTGCTGCCGTCGGCCGGCGACCCGAACGAAGAGGTCGACGTCAGCGCGTCGTTCAAGGACGACGTGGTCGGCGACATGCCCAACATCCCGGTTCCCAACGTCCAGCTCACCATCACCCCGACGCTTGACATCAAGGTGACCGACGACGCGGGCGGCACCGGCAAGATCACGCTGACCGCGGCCAGCCCGCCGCCGATCCCGCTGGAGCCGGGCAAGCCGATGAAGGCCGGTCCGTTCACCGGCAAGTTCAAGATCCCCGGCGGCGGCCTGTTCTCCTTCTTCCCGGGTGAACTGCGCATCACGACCGCCACCAACATCGTTCCTCAGCCGACGCACACCGTGTGCACCCTCAAGAACGACCCGGCCGCCTCGGCCACCCTCAAGGCCGAGGGCGCGCGCGGCCAACTCCCCAGCAGCAACGGCGGTACCACGAGCGGTACGACCGGAGGCAACGGCGCCGCGAGCGGCGACCTGGCCAAGACCGGTTCGGGCGGCTCCACCCTCGGCGCGTTCGCGCTCGTCGCCGGCACCACGGTGCTCGCGTCGGTCGGCGTGCTGCTGCTCATCACGCGCCGCCGCCGCGCCGTCGCCGGAAGCTGACGCGACGGACGGACGAACTCCGAGATGAGTGACACCGCATGACGCCGAAAGGCTAGGAAGGGTCCTTCTCCCGGGATCTCCCGGGAGAAGGACCCCTTCGCGTACTGTGCCTCCCGGGAAGATCCCGCGAGCGGCAAGTGGTCAGGCGCACAACGATGAAGGGACCGCGATTTCCGATGGCTCGACGTATCGCCAGAGCCGGTTTCGCCCTGGGACTGTCGTCCGCGACCCTTGCCGCCTCGGTGGTGGGACTCGCCCCGCCCGCGTCCGCCGGCACGGTGGGCATGCAGGTCAACTGCCAGCTCCCGCTCGACCAACCCTCCGCCACCGGCGAGCAGTTGGTGACCCTTGAGGGCCCCGCCGAGGCGGTCCGGCCCGGTGCCAAGGTCAAGATCCGGGTGACGCTGGGCCCCACCATCGCCACCAGCCCGATCCCGCTGCCCGGCACCCCGCTCACCCCGTCCATCGACCTGACGATGACCGGCGGCGCGACCGGGACCGTACGCCTGCTCGGGCCGCAGATGCTGGTCGACATCCCCGGGCACCCGAACCAGATCGTCGTGCCGCCCTACGAGGGCGAGTTGACGATCCCGATAGAGGCCGGCGGCGACATCTCGCTGACCCCGGGGAAGATGGTCACCAACACCTCGGTCTTCGGCGTGCAGACCACGACGTGCACGCCGATCGCCCCGGTCGAGGTGTCCACCGTCGTCAAGATCACCGCGCAGGACCCGCCGGTCGGCCCCGCGCAGGGCCCTGCGGGCTCCACCGGCCAGGAGGCGCCGCAGAGCATCGTCCCGGCCGCCCCGCCCAGCGACCTCCCGGCGTTCGGTACGGCGACCGCGACCGCCCCCGACGAGCCCGAGCCGTCCAGCGCCACCATCAAGGCCGAGGGCTCGTCCGCCTCGTCGGATGACGGGATGTCCGGCGCCGCGGTCTTCGGTATCGCGGCGGGTGCGCTGGTGCTGCTGATGGCCGTCGTCACGATGCTCATGTCCTGGCGCCGCCACACCGAGGACGACTGACCCGGGCGACTGCCCCGGCCCCGGGCAATTGCCCGCAGAGAAAGCGGCACGCGGTTGGAATTCCGCGCTGCCGCTTTGTCATGCGCTTTTCGATCGACCCGTCGCCGGTGATTCCGAGCGTTCTCCGGCTCCCGGCCCCACGCATTAATCGGTAACAGGTTCCACCTGTCCGGTAACCCCGCCGCCACTCTCCGGCGCCGGACGCCCACGCCGACCGCGGCGCCCCGGGCCGTCCGCAACCGCGAGCCTCCTGGGGCCGTGATCCTCCGGAGCCTACGCCGGACGGCCCGCCCCGCGGTCGTTCGTCAGGCTGCCCACCTCGCCCGTACGCCCGCCGCGGGCGCGTGTCCGAAACCGCCCGGTAACCCGCTTCGACCGCACTTCTCCGGGACAGGTACGGGACCAGCGGGCTGATGGGTTCTACGATCGGGCCATGACCCGCGTACTGCTCGCCGAGGACGACGCCTCAATTTCCGAGCCCCTGGCACGCGCGCTGCGCCGCGAGGGCTATGACGTCGAGGTGCGTGAGGACGGACCCACGGCCTTGGAGTGTGCCGCACAGAGCGGGGTCGACCTGCTCGTGCTGGACCTCGGGCTGCCCGGGATGGACGGCCTGGAGGTTTGCAGACGACTGCGCGCCGAAGGGCACGGGTTCCCGGTCCTCGTGCTCACCGCACGCGCCGACGAGGTCGACACGGTCGTCGGCCTGGACGCCGGCGCCGACGACTACGTCACCAAACCGTTCCGCCTGGCCGAACTGCTGGCGCGCGTCCGTGCGCTGCTGCGGCGCGGCGCCGCCGAGGTGGGCCAGGGGGTGCACGGCGTCCGGATCGACGTCGACTCGCACCGGGCCTGGATCGGCGACGAGGAACTCCAGCTCACCGCGAAGGAGTTCGACCTGCTCCGCGTCCTGGTCCGGGACGCCGGCCGGGTGGTGACGCGAGACCAGCTCATGCGCGAGGTGTGGGACACCACCTGGTGGAGCTCCACCAAGACCCTCGACATGCACATCTCCTGGCTCCGCAAGAAACTCGGGGACGACGCCGGGAACCCGCGCTACATCACCACCGTGCGCGGCGTCGGATTCCGTTTCGAGAAGAGCTAGCCGGCGGGGAAGGAACTCGGAACGGCCGTATCTGTGCGTCGCAGGCTCATCAACGCCACCCTGGGCGTCGTGCTCGTCGTGGTGGCCGTGCTCGGAATCCCGCTGGCCTTCGTGGAGACCAACGCGATCGAGACCACCGCGCGCGACAACCTCAAGGCCGACGCGGCGCGCCTCCTGGAGACCGTCGAACTGCGCCTGGCGGCCGGCGAGGAACCGGACACCGCGCTGCTCGCCCGCCAGGTCACCGCGCCGCGGTACGCCACCATCACCATCCCGGGCCGCCCTGTGCTGGCCTTCGGCAGCAAGCCCAAGGGGAAGTCGTTCGACGTCACGATGAGCGGGGCGTTCGGCGAACGGGTGACCGTCTCGGAGTCCCGCGCCCGGGTCACCCGCGAGGTCCGCGAGTCGCTGCTGCTGATCCTCGGTGTGGCCCTGCTGGCGGTGGCCGCGGCCGCCGCCCTCGCCGTGTGGCAGGCCCGGCGGCTCGCCCGTCCGCTGACCGACCTCGCCGAGACCGCGGAACGCCTCGGCTCCGGCGACCCGCGGCCCCGGCAGCGCCGGTACGACGTACCCGAGCTGGACCGGGTGGCCGAGGTGCTGGACCAGAGCGCCGAGCGCATCGCCCGCATGCTGACCGCCGAGCGCCGCCTGGCCGCCGACGCGTCCCACCAACTGCGCACCCCGCTGACCGCGCTGTCGATGCGGTTGGAGGAGATCATCGCGACCGAGGACCCGGGGACCGTCAAGGAGGAGGCGGCCATCGCCCTGTCGCAGGTGGAACGCCTCACCGACGTGGTAGAGCGGCTGCTGACCAGCACCCGGCGCGGGGCGGCGGGTCGGGACCCGCGTACCGCGTCGGCGGTGACCGTCCGCGTCGACGACGTCGTGCGGCAGCAGGTGGACGAGTGGCGCCCCGCGGTGGCGAGCGCGCACCGGGTGATCCGGGTCGCGGGCGAGCAGGGGCTGGTGGCCGTCGCGACGCCCGGCGCGCTGGCCCAGGTGCTCGCGACGCTGCTGGAGAACGCGCTGATGCACGGGGACGGCACGGTGACGATCCGGACCCGGCGTACCGGCACCTCGGTCGTCGTCGAGGTCGAGGACGAGGGCGCCGGCGTCTCGGACGTGCTGGGCGCCCGCGTCTTCGAGCGCGCGGTGAGCGGGCGGAACTCGACCGGCCTGGGTCTCGCGGTGGCCCGCGACCTGGCGGAGGCCGACGGAGGCCGTCTGGAGCTGCTCCAGCTCCGTCCGCCGGTGTTCGCGGTCTTCCTGGCCGCCTTCCCCACGGAAGGCGCGGAGAAGGACGACTGAGGATCCTGAGGGGGTCCTGCGTTGCGCCCCGGGCGCAGAGGCGGCCCGGGTGCAGAGGCGCCCCGGGACCGAGGCGGCCCGGGGACCGGGATGACCGGGGACCGGGGCGATCGAGTGGTCGGCGGGAGGCCGGGGCGGTGCCCGCCGATCAGCGCCCGGTGGGCGCCGACTCCTCCTCGACCAGCCGTGCCGCCTCGCGGTCCAGCTCCGCGGCCGCCTGGGTGCCGGTGAAGACCCACGTCCGGTACGACCAGAACCGGAACAGCGTGCCGATCGGCAGCCCGATAGCGTAGTTGGCGATGTTGTTCGCCAGCACGCTGGTGAACCCGAGCGCGTAGTTCGAGATCGCCACGACGCCCGCGGTCAGGCCCATGCCGACGCCGCTGAACACCAGGAACAGCAGCAGCTCGCGCCGCCGGTCCTCGGAGCCGCGGTGCCGGTACGCCCAGTAGCGGTTGCCCAGGTAGTTGACCGCGATCGCGGCCGCCGTCGCGATGATCGTCGACCGCACGGGGGCCAGGTCGAGGTGGTTGAGGCAGACGTTCAGCACGACGACGTTGACGACGACGCCGAAGCCGCCGACCGCGCCGAACTTCAGGAGCTCGTGCACCAGGTGGCGGAAACGCCCGTAGGCGGAGGACAAGCGCTTGATCATGAGGTACCGCCGGCGTTGGACATCGCGGGCTCCGTCGTGGCCGAGGCCTCCGACTGCTTGTGCTTGAACACGAAGGTACGGAACGCCCAGAACCGGAAGAGAGTGCCCAGGGCCATACCTACGATGTTGCCCGAGATGTTGTCCGCCAGCGTGCTGGTGTAGCCGAGCAGGTTGTTCGAGACGAAGACGCAACTTGCCTGGATCCCCGCCGCAATGGCGCTGAACACGAAGAACATCGTGTATTCGCGGGTGACGCCGGTGCGCTCGCGGTGGCGGTACGTCCAATAGCGGTTGCCCACGTACGCGACGATCGTCGCCGGGACCGACGAGATCACCTTCGAGACGACCGCGTCGAGGCCGAGGTACAGGCACAGGTTGAATACCGCGACGTCCACGGCGTAGGCCAGACCGCCCGCCACGAGGAATTGCGCGACCTCGGTGCGGATGCGGGCGATGCGCCCCGGCTCGGCTTTCGGTTCCGCGGGGGCGGCGCTCACCGGCTCTCCTGACTGCGCCTCGGGCACACATGGCTGTATGGACGACTCACCTCACGAGGGTAGCCGCTGTCCCGGCCCGGCTTCCTGAGCGGGGGACCGACCTGTTGCACAGTCTTTACACGTTCCTCGGCATGACTTGCCCTGGTGCCCGTTCCGCCCCGATACGCCCCCACGTCCCACCGGCACCGCCCGTGACGGCCGAAACCCCGGCGCCGGGACGCCCGACCGGTCACGCGCCGACCACGCGGCCGACCACGCACGGACCACTTCGGGTGGCCGGATACCCTTGGTGCCCGTGACATACCCGATCGTCGGCATGGTCGGCGGCGGCCAGCTCGCCCGCATGACCCAACAGGCCGCAATCCCCCTCGGCGTCCGCTTCCGCGTCCTCGCGTCCGCACCCGACGAGTCCGCGGCCCAGGTGGTCGCCGACGCGTTCCTCGGGGACGAGGCGGACCTGGACGACCTGCGCGACTTCGCCCGCTCGTGCGACGTGGTGACGTTCGACCACGAGCAGGTCCCGACCGAATTCCTGCGCGCCCTGGAGGCCGAGGGCATCGTTGTGCGCCCCGGCCCCGACGCGCTGGTGCACGCGCAGGACAAGGGCGTGATGCGCGAGCGCCTGGCCGCGATCGGCGTGCCCTGCCCGCGGAACCGCATCGTCGCCGACCCCGCCGACGTCGCCGCCTTCGCGGACGAGGTCGGCGGCTGGCCGGTGGTGCTCAAGACCACGCGCGGCGGCTACGACGGCAAGGGCGTGTGGGTGGTCCGCGACGCCGCGGGGGCGGAGGCGCCGTTCAAGGCCGGTGTGCCGGTGCTCGCCGAGGAGAAGGTCGACTTCGCCCGCGAGCTGGCCGCCTGCGTCGTACGCTCGCCGCACGGTCAGGCCGTCGCCTACCCCGTCGTCGAGTCGATCCAGGTGGACGGCATCTGCCACGAGGTCATCGCACCGGCCCCCGACCTGCCCGAGGACCGCGCGGTCGAGGCGCAGCGCATCGCCCTGAGCATCGCGGGGGAGCTGGACGTCACCGGCCACCTCGCGGTCGAGCTGTTCGAGACGCGCGACGGCCGCATCCTGGTCAACGAGCTGGCCATGCGGCCGCACAATTCCGGCCACTGGACCATCGACGGGGCCGTGACGTCGCAGTTCGAGAACCACCTGCGGGCCGTCCTGGACCTGCCGCTCGGCGACCCCCGGGCCCGCGCCAAGTGGACCGTCATGGTCAACGTGCTCGGCGGCGACTACCCCGACATGTACCACGCGTACCTGCACGTCATGGCCCGCGATCCGGGCGTGAAGGTCCACATGTACGGCAAGGACGTCAAGCCGGGCCGCAAGGTCGGCCACGTCACCGTCTGCGGCGACGACCTGGACGACGTGCGCGCGCGTGCCGACCACGCCGCGGCCTATCTGCGAGGGAGCATCACCGAATGACGGCACAGACCGCCGGGTCCCCGGTTGTCGGGATCGTGATGGGCTCGGACTCGGACTGGCCGGTGATGAAGGCGGCCGCCGAGGTCATGGAAGAGTTCGGCATCGCGTACGAGGCCGACGTCGTCTCGGCGCACCGCATGCCGCGCGAGATGGTCGCGTACGGCGAGAACGCCGCCGGGCGCGGCCTGAAGGTGATCATCGCGGGCGCGGGCGGCGCCGCCCACCTGCCGGGCATGCTCGCGTCCGTGACCCCGCTGCCGGTCATCGGCGTGCCGGTGCCGCTGAAGTACCTCGACGGCATGGACTCGCTGCTGTCCATCGTGCAGATGCCCGCGGGCGTGCCGGTCGCGACCGTCTCGGTGGCCGGCGCCCGCAACGCGGGCCTGCTGGCGGTACGCATGCTCGCCGCCCACGATCCCGTGCTGCTGGACCGCATGACCGCGTTCCAGGCGGACCTGAACGCGCAGGCGACCGAAAAGGGCCGCAAACTGCGCGAGGAAGCCGGGCGCTGAGACTTTCCGCGGGCTTTGCGGTCGCGGTCGCGGGCTGCCGCCGAGGCGCCGCACGGTCCGAGGGCCCGCCCCGACGCCGGGGGCGGGTCAGACGGCCGCGCTGGCCAGGCCGATGCGCTGGAGGGTGACCGCCGCGCAACGGTCCATCACCATGTCGAGCCCGGCGGCCGTGGTGCGCTCGTACGCGGCCAGGTCCACCACGTCGAGCTGGAACCACACCGCCTTGGCGCCGATCTTGACGGCCTGGTCGGCGATGTCGCCGGCGGTCGCGGAGTTGACGAAGACCTCGACGACGTCGACCGGGAACGGGATGTCCGCGAGCGACGCGTAGCCGCGTTCGCCGTGCACCGTCTCCGCCCGAGGGTGGACCGGCACGATGCGCTTGCCCCATTGCTGGAGGTGGGCGGCCACCCCGAAGGCCGCGCGGTGGGAGTTGGTGCTGAGCCCGACCACGGCCCAGGTGCGGTGGGAGAGGATGCGCCGGATGGTCGCGTCGTCGCCGTACGGCATGCTGTGCCCCTCACGGTGTTGGGGATCGGTTGGGGATCGTGCGCCGCTTCGCTCGCACTCCATCGTGCGCTTCGGCAGCTTGCGGGTCGAGGGCGGAACCGCAGGATTCGCGGGGGTTTTACCGGCCGGAAACAGACGCGTCAGGCGCCGATCAGCCGGGGCCACTCGATGGCCGGGCAGCGGTCGACGACCACTTGGAGCCCCTCGTCGAGGGCGAGCTTGATCGCGTCCTCGTTGACGACGTCAAGCTGGTACCAGATCGCCTTCGCGCCGACGGCCGCGGCCTGCGCGGTCACCGGCCCGGCGAGGTCGGCGTTGACGAACACGTCGACGACGTCGACCGGGAACGGGATCTCCTCCAGCAGCGCGTAGCCCTGCTCGCCGTGGACCGCCTCGGCCTTCGGATGGACCGGCACGATCCGCTTGTCGTGGCCCTTGAGGAACCCCGAGACGCCCCAGGCGGGGCGGGCCATGTTCCCGCTCAGGCCGACCACGGCCCAGGTGCGGTGGGCGATCAGGAAATCCCGGATCGCCTGATCGTCGGTGATGACCCCGTCAGCGACATATGCCATGCGGCCCATCGTGCCCTGCGGACCGCCGTCCCACCACAGGACGGCGCGTGGTCAGGGCCGTCCGAGTGCCCGGAAGGTCCATCCCGCGGCCCGCCAGCGCGGCGCGTCGAGGGCGTTGCGGCCGTCGATGATGTGGCGCGCGGCCACCACCGAGCCCAGCTCCACCGGGTCGATGTCGCGGAACTCGCGCCACTCGGTCAGGTGAAGGACGACGTGTGCACCGCGGGCGGCGTCGAAGGCGGTGTCGGCGTACGCGAGACCCGGGTACATCTTGCGGGCGTTGTCGGTCGCCTTCGGGTCGTAGACGGTCACCTCGCCGCCCTGGAGTTGGACCTGGGCGGCGACGTTGAGGGCCGGCGAGTCGCGGATGTCGTCGGACTCCGGCTTGAACGCGGCACCGAGCACCGCCACCCGGCGGCCCAGGAAACCGCCGCCGCACGCCTCGCGGGCCAGGTCGACCATCTTGAAGCGGCGGCGCATGTTGATCGCGTCGACCTCGCGCAGGAAGGTCAGCGCCTGGTCGACGCCCAGTTCGCCGGCCCGGGCCATGAAGGCGCGGATGTCCTTGGGCAGGCAGCCGCCGCCGAAGCCGAGCCCGGCGTTGAGGAAGAGGCCCCCGATGCGGGGGTCGTACGACAGCGCCTCGGACAGCTGCGTGACGTCGGCCCCGGCCGCCTCGCACACCTCGGCCATGGCGTTGATGAACGAGATCTTGGTGGAGAGGAAGGCGTTCGCGGAGACCTTGACCAGCTCGCTGGTGGCGAAGTCGGTGACGAGGAAGGGGACGCCGGCGTCGAGCAGCGGGGCGTACACCTCGCGCAGGCGGGCCTCGGCGGCCTCGGAGCGTACGCCGACCACCAGGCGGTCGGGCCGCAGCGTGTCCTTGATGGCGTGTCCCTCGCGCAGGAACTCGGGGTTCCACGCGAGCTCGGCGGCTTCGCCGACGGGGGCGCGGGCGCTCAGGCGCTCGGCGAGGCGGGCTGCGGTGCCGACCGGGACGGTCGACTTGCCGACCACGAGGCAGGGCCGCACCAGGTGCGGGGCGAGGGCGTCGATCGCCTGGTCGAGGTAGCGCGTGTCGGCCGCGAACTCGCCTTTGAGCTGCGGGGTTCCGACGCAGACGAAGTGCACGTCACCGAAGGCCGCGGCCTCTTCGGCGGACGTCGTGAAGCGCAGGCGGCCGGACGCGAGGTGCGGGGCGATCAGCTCTTCGAGGCCCGGTTCGTAGAAGGGGACGCGTCCCGCCTGGAGGTCGGCGACCTTGTCGGGGTCGACGTCGACGCCGATCACCTCGTAGCCCAGCTCGGCCATGCAGGCGGCATGTGTCGCGCCCAGGTAGCCGGTGCCGATCACGGTGATGCGGGGCGTGATGCGGGGCGCGGATGCCACACCGCCTCCATACGTTGTCGGTTGTCGAGTGTCCGTTGCCGGAACCGCCGGTCGGATCGGCCGGTCGAGCCCGGTCGAAAACGCCGTCGTGCCTACCCGGGATGGTAGTCGTCCGCCGCGTACCGCACGGGCGGTCGGCGTATGCCCGCCCTTCGCATGATCGTCGTAGAATCTTCCACACAGGTTGCTACTGACGAGTAACAAAGGTCTTGGCGTCAAGGCTCGGGAACAAGCCCGGCGCGAGAGTCGGCATGCGAGTCGGCGCAAGATTGAGCACAGACTCGGGACAAGAGAGGCGGGCCCGCACGTGGCTGGACGAGGCGACTTCGATTTGTTTCGCATCGGTGAGGAGCACGAGATGCTCCGGAGTTCGGTGCGGGCGTTGGCGGAGGCGAGGATCGCGCCGTATGCGGCCGAGGTGGACGAGCAGGGCCGTTTCCCGCAGGAGGCGTTGGACGCGCTGACCGCGAGCGATCTGCATGCGGTGCACGTGCCGGAGGCGTACGGCGGGTCGGGCGCGGATGCGCTGGCGACGGTGATCGTGATCGAGGAGGTGGCGCGGGTGTGTGCGTCGTCCTCGTTGATCCCGGCGGTCAACAAGCTGGGCACGATGCCGCTGATGCTGTCGGGGTCGGAGGAGTTGAAGAAGCGGTACCTGGCGCCGGTCGCGCGGGGGGAGGCGATGTTCTCGTACTGCCTCTCCGAGCCGGAGGCCGGCTCCGACGCCGCGGGGATGAAGACCCGGGCGGTCCGCGACGGCGACTTCTACGTGCTGGACGGCGTCAAGCGGTGGATCACCAACGCGGGGGTGTCCGAGTACTACACCGTGATGGCGGTCACCGACCCCGAGAAGCGCTCGCGCGGCATCTCGGCCTTCGTCGTGGAGAAGTCCGACGCGGGGGTCTCCTTCGGCGCGCCGGAGAAGAAGCTCGGTATCAAGGGCTCCCCGACGCGCGAGGTCTACCTCGACAACGTGCGCATCCCCGCGTCCCGCATGATCGGGGCGCAGGGCACCGGCTTCGCCACCGCGATGACCACCCTCGACCACACCCGCGTCACCATCGCCGCGCAGGCGCTGGGCATCGCGCAGGGCGCGCTGGACTACGCGAAGGGCTACGTCACCGAGCGCAGGCAGTTCGGCAAGCCGGTCGCCGACTTCCAGGGCGTGCAGTTCATGCTCGCCGACATGGCCATGAAACTGGAGGCCGCCCGCGCGCTGACGTACCAGGCCGCGGCGAAGTCCGAGCGCGGCGACGGCGACCTGACCTTCTTCGGCGCCGCCGCCAAGTGCTACGCCTCGGACGCCGCCATGGAGATCACCGTCGACGCCGTCCAACTCCTGGGCGGCTACGGCTACACGCGCGACTACCCGGTCGAACGCATGATGCGCGACGCCAAGATCACCCAGATCTACGAGGGCACGAACCAGGTCCAGCGCATCGTCATGGCCCGCAACCTCCCGAAGTAGACGGCCTTCGCGGGTAGCGGGCTTTGGCCGGGTGGGGGGAAGTTGCACGCCTGCAACCGCAATCGCCGCTGCCTCGCGTTTTGGGGCCGGCCGGTGGTCAGCCCCACAACAACGCTGCGGGTCGATGAAGTCGGGGCGTTTGGGGCGGGGCTGCTCGGTGACCGTGGGGCGCCTGCGGCTCGGCGCGCTTCAACAGCGCTGCGGGTCGATGAAGTCGGGGCGTTTGGGGCGGGGCTGCTCGCTGACCGTGGGGCGCCCGCGGCTCGGCCGCTTCAACCACCCTGCGGGTCGATGAAGTTGGGGCGTTTGGGGCGGGGCTGCTCGGTGACCGTGGGGCGCCCGCGGCTCGGCCGCTTCAACAACCTTGCGGGGTGGTGGAGTTGGGTGGTTGGTGGCCGGGGGCCTGATGGCGGGAGTGCGGACCGCGGGAACGCGCAGGTCGGATGGGCTGGTGCGGGCAGGAGTTGCAGGCGGCTGCTTTGGTCGGAGCGCTGCGGCTGGGGGGTGGGGGCGCGCGGTGTCCGCGGGGTGTCCGCTGGTCGGCCTGCTTCAACCACCGTGTGGGGCAGTGGGCTTGGGTGATGAGGTGGTTGCGCGGGGCCTCGACCACCTTGCAATCGCGGTCAGGTCGTGAGTTGGTCGCGGACCCGGGTGAGTTTGGTGGTGGCGGTGTCGGACTTGGTCATGCGGCAGATGGCCAGGGCGGCGTTGAGGCGGGATGCGGCCAGGGCGGGCATGTTGAGGTTGGCGTGTTCTATGCGCGCGGCGATGGTGACGATGGCGGTGTAGCGGTCCTGGAAGCGCGGGAGGGTGATCTCCAGACGGGCCGCGGCGCGGTCGGCGAGGGCCAGGGCGGCGTCGTGGCGGTCGGCGGCCCACAGAGCCTCGGTCCACTCGGCGTCGGTGTCCGCGCGTTCCAGGGCCCGGTCGAGGTCGGGGCCGTCGGCGGTCGCGGCGTCGAGGAGGGCCGCAGCTTCGGCGAAGTGGGCGAGTCCGCGCTCCAGTGCGGCGGACTCGGCGTCGGGGGACGAAGCGGGGGTCGGGGACCGGTTCTCGATGAGGTTCCAGCCGGCCGCGCGCAGGAGGCGGATGACCGTGCCGGGGCGGTCCAGGCCGCGCATGGCGTCGGTGGCGGCCGTGAAGGCCCGGTCGGCGGCGTCGCGGCGGCCCGCCCGCGCGAGGGCCAGAGCCGCCTCCGCGGCGATCTCGGCGTGTGTTTCGGCGTCGCCACCGTGTGCGGTGTCACGGGCCAGCGCGGCCAGGACGTCGGCGGCCTCGGTGTGGTCGCCGACGGCGTTCAGGCTCGCCGCCAACCGGCGGCGGGCGTGCCGGGCGGCCTCCTCGCCGAGGAACTCCGCGAATTCCGGCAGGTTCTCCTCCAGCACGGCGACCGCGTCGGCGGACTGTCCGGCGTTCTGGAGCAACTCGGCTAGGCCCCGGCGGGCGTACGCGGCGCCCGCCCGGTCGCCGAGGCGGTCGAACTCGTGGGCGGCGCGTACGGCGTAGTCGCGGGCGCTGTCCGGCCGGGTGGGGGCGGTCGAGTTCGCCAGGCCCACCAGGACCTCGGCGTAGTCCTCGGCGGTGTCCATGCTGTCGCGGGCGGCGTCGTGCACCGCGAGGTAGGCCAGTTCGGCGCCGGCCCAATCTCCTTGGTGCAGTAGGAGGTTGCCGAGGAAACGGCCCGGCTTCACAGCCTGCCACGGCCGTCCGGCGGCCTGGCAGAGGTCGACCACGGCCCGCAGGTGCCGGACGGCGGCGTCGTGGTCGCCGTCCAGGAGGGCGAAGTGGGCGCGGCCTTCGGCGGCGTCGGCCTGCCGGGCGGGCAGCACGAGGCGTTCGGCGGTTGCGGCCAGGCGCTCGACCTCGGCTTCCGCGGCGAGGCGTGCGGTTCGGACGGGGTCCTGGGCGGTGGGATCGGAGGCGGTGGCGGCGGACTGCCTGGTGCCTTCGGTGCGGCCGATGTTCGCGGTATTCGCGGGTTGTGCGGTTGCGGCTTCGGCGGGCGTCGGCGTTGGTGATGTGCCCTCGACGGCGGTGTGGCCCACGTCGGTGTAGTCCACGTCGGCGTATTCCACGTCGGGGTAGGCGCCTTCGTCGCCGTCGAGGGCCTCGGGCGGGGAGTCGGAGGGCAGTTCGGGGGCTTCCGCCGCGACCACTTCCGCCGCGGCGGCTTCGTTCGCGCTGACCGCCAGCAGGTGCATGCGGGCCGCGGTGGTGCGCGCCGTCAGCACGGCCGCCAGGTCGTCCTCCGTGGCTTGGTCGGCGGCGATCAAGTCGTCGATTTCGTCGGTGATTTCGTCAAGCGCGGCGGTGGTGGCGGCGATTGGGTCCGTGCTCGGCGGGGCGTCCGGGTGCAGGGTCGCGGCGAGGGCCCGGGAGCGGGCGACAGCGGCCTCGCCGGGAAGGTCGGCGCGGGTGAAGGCCTCGGCCGCGGAGCGGTATCCGCGGATGGCGGCGCCCACTTCGCCGCGGTTCATGAGCACCCGGCTGCGGGACGAGGCCAGTTCGGCGGCGGCGCGGTCCGGGGGCTCGACGCCGCGTTCCTCCGCGGCCCGGGCGTACTGCTCCCACACCAGGTGGGCGCGCGGGTGGTCGACCGCGTCGAGGGCGCGGGCGTCCGCGAGCAGTTCGTCCAGCGGCACGGTGGCCGGGGGAGTGGTCGCGGTGTGCGCGCCGGGGGCCTCGGCCAGGGCGGACCGTACACCCAGCGGCAGCGACTCGGTCAGCGGCTCGCGGTCGAGGCGTTCGCGCAGCGTGGAGCTGACGAAGTCGGATTCGTTTCGTTGGTCGAAGCGCCGGGCCAGGTCGGCGAGTTCCCGTTCGAGGAAGGTCAGGACACCCGCTGCCGTGCCGTCCGTCCCGGGCAGCGGCGCGACCGGCAGCCCGGCCCGGCCGAGGGTGACCAGGCGGCGCAGCAACACCGCGACGCCTCCCAGGAATTCGAGGCGGTCCATGGCCGACCCCGAGGCGTCGGTCAGCCACATGCGGTGTTCCGCGACGATCTCGACGCCCCGGCCCTCGTTGCCGGTGAGCGCGCAGAACTCGATGTGCCTGCCGACGATGTCGTGCATGCCCGCCTGGCCGCGCACCATGCGGTAGCCCCGCAGGTGGTTGGCCCGCGCCTCGTCGAGGCGGCCGAGCCGCACCAGCGGGACCAGCGAGTCGGACAACGTGATCTGCGGCTCCTCGGCGCACGACCGCGCGCCGGACAGCGTGGGACCGAAGACCTCCACCGCCCGTGCGTCGTCCCGCTGTTGGACCAGCCAGCGGCCTTGCTCCCGGCGTTCGCACGCGTCGCAGTCGGTCAGCGCGTCCCGGTCGGCCGCCATCCACGCCTCGAACTCCCGCGCCGCGCCCGCCTTGTCGCCGGTGTGGTCGTAGAGGTACGAATCGGCACTTGTGGACCGGCCGCATGCTGTGCCCGGCCGTCCGGTAGCGCCGTTCCAGGTCGTCGAGGAAGCGGCGGATCGTCGCAAGCGGCACTTCCGGGACGCCGAGCAGCGACGACGTGACCCACTTGAGGTACCAGAAGACGTAGTGCGTGAGCCCTTCGTCGAACTCGGCGGGCCGGGTGTCGAAGAGACGGAGCAGGCGTCCCATCGAGACCGCGCTCTTGGGCGATTCGCCGCCGTAGTTGTACGCGATTATCGTCCCGACCAGGGCGTGCGCCACCAGCGCCGTGTCGCCGACGCGCTCCGCCGCGGCAAGCAGCCCCTCGGCCTGCGCGCAGCGCGTGGTGCCGTACGGCTCCGCGCGCACGCGCTCGGCGGCGGCGTGGAACGTCCCGGCGTCGATCACGTCCTCGAACATGCCCGTGCTCCCCGTCACTTGTCCTCGGTGGCCGTCGTCCGCACCGCGCGTTCCAGCAGCCCGAGGAACGAACGGTTGAGCAGCGCACCCTCCTTCGCCGACGCCGGGCGCCGGCTGAGCAGCAGCGCTTGGCCGTACAGCCCCTCCACGGTGGTGCGCGCCAGGTCGGCGTCGTCCACCGTCAGGATGCGGCGGACCAGCGGGTTCAGGTGGTTGAGGACGAGCCGGGCGCGGGGGGCGTCGCCGCGCAGTGAGCCGAGGATCCCGGCCCACACGTCGTCCCCGGCGTCCGCGGCCTCGGACTCGGCCTGCGCGCGGGAGCGCTCGTTGCGCTCGTCCCGCCCGTCGAGCAGCAGCGCCGGCACGGTGACCGGGTGGAACGCCCGCAGCGACGCCTCGCATTCGAGGGGGTCGAGCACCGTACGGGCCAGCGCGAGGAAGGTCCCGGCGGCGAGTTCGGCCGCCGGGTCGACGGTGTCCAGGTGCGCGGTGACGGTGTCCGGGTCCAGCCGGTCCACCACGACGCCCGGGCGCAGCACGGCCAACCGCCGTACCAGGTCGGCGTCGTACGTGTATCCGCCGTTGACGACGCCAAGGCCGGCCGCCGCGGCGATGGGTGCGATCTGCCGGAACTCGTCGACGGAGTCCGTGAGATGCAGTACCCGGTGGCGATCGGCGAACTCGTCCAGGCTCACCGGGCCGTCCGTCGTCTCGAACATCAGGCGCGGCAGCATGACTTCGAACAGCTCGTCGTCGTGCTGCGCCATGGCCTTGACGCCGAGCTGGTGGACGCCGAGGAACCGCGACAGGCGTTCGGGGTCGCCCGCCGCGAGGCCCGTCAGCCACTTCCGCAACGTGCTCCCGAGGGCTTCGCGTACGGCTGCCAACGCCTCGTCGTCGTAAAGGCTTTCGCGCGAGGCGGTGGGCCGCAGCGCCTCGGTGTCCACCGCGCAGCGCACGAAGAACGCCCATTCGGGCAGCAGGCCGTCCGCGGTCTCGGTGAGCAGCATGCCCTTGAGGTGTACGCGGTGCCTGCCGCGCATCGCCGGACTGACCGCGGACGGCAGCACGAAGGCGGCACCGCGCACGCCCGCCGGCGGCACGTCGAGGTCCACGACGTCCAGCGGCGTGAAGCCGAGGACTTCCTCGCAGTAGCGGACCAGCGCGAGATGCCGCGCGGCCGGTGTGGCGTGCGGACGGTCCCACACGGCCGGGGCGTCGCTCACCACCGCGCGCCGCCCGTCGGCACCGGCGACGGTGACGTCGTACGGCAGCAACGCCCCGAAGTCGCGGGCCAGTTGGGTGACCCGATCGGTCTCGAACCACTCCTCGCACCCGCGGCGCGGCCGCAGCAGCACAGTGGTGCCGGGTTCCGGACGCGCATCGCCGCCGAGGACGCGCACGCCGTAGCGCCCGTCCGCGGTGGCCCGCCACTCGACCGGCGGGGCCGCCGGGTCGGCCGCGGAGCGCGTCACGACGGTGATCTCGTCCGCGACGACGAAACACGCGAGCAGGCCGATGCCGAACTGCCCGAGGTAGTCGCGCCGTGCCGACTCCAGGTCGCCCCGCTTGGAGCTGCGGCCGATGGTCGCGAGGAACCGGTGCACGTCCGCCTCGGTGAGCCCGACGCCGGTGTCCTCGATCCGGAGTGCCGTGCCGTCCGCGGTGATCCGCACCGCCGCGGGCGCGCCGGGGTCGGCGGCGCGCCGTGCGGTGATCGCGTCCACCCCGTTCTGCAGGAGTTCGCGCAGGTACACCTTGGGACTCGAATAGAGGTGGTGGGACAGCAGGTCCACGAGTCCGCGCAGATCCACCTGGAAGGTGTGGTCGTCGGCGGGAGTCGGTATCCCGGCCGGCCGGCGGTTCGCGTCGGCGGCTTCGGCAGCGTGGTCCATGGGTGTTGATGATGTCCGAGAACGCCGACGGCGGGCCAGTCGAAACCGGCCCGCCGTCGGGGCAATGTGTGTCCACCGTCAATACCGGCGCCGAGACCGGGGCCGGATCGGGCCGCCCCGCGTCACCTCGGGACCGGTTTCCCGTTCCGCAGCGCGTCGAAGAGGGTCTTCGCCTTGGCGTCGTCCCACAGCACCGAGGACCCGATCCCGCCGCCCGGATTGAAGTCGGCGTTCTTGATCGGCACGGTGATGGTCCCGCTCTTGCTGCCGCCGGAGAGCGAACCCATGTCCTTGAACAGCCCGTAGAGGTCGAAGAGCCCGGTGTCGTTGTCGACGATCACCGCGCTGAGGCTGGCGTCCGCCATCGGGAAGCCCTTGAACGGGTTCAGCAGCACCGACGGCGACTTGGCCTTCTTCGCGAGCGCCGCGAGGAACTGCTGCTGGCGCTGCATGCGGCCGAGGTCGGAGGTCGGGTCGAAGTAGCGGGCGCGCACGAACGACAGGGACTCCTTGCCGTTGAGCGTCTGGCACCCGGCCGGGAGATCGGCCCCCGACTTCTTGTCCTTGATCGGCTTGTCCAGGCACAGGTCCACGCCGTCGAGCGAGTCGACGATGCCCACGAAGCCGTCGAAGCCGACCTCGGCGTAGTGGTCCAGGCGCATGCCGGTGGCCATCTCGACGGTCCGCGCCAGCAGCGGCGCGCCGCCCATCGCGTATGCCGCGTTGAGCTTGTTCTTCTGCGCCTTGACCTTCGTCTTGCCGTTCTCGTACGCCGGGATCTGCACGTACGAGTCGCGCGGCAGGCTGATCAGCGTCGTCCCGCCCGAGCCCTTGTGCAGCAGCATCATCGAGTCGGTGCGCTTGCCGGCGGCGTCGCCGGTCTTGAGCTCCTTCTTGTCCTCCGCGGACAGGCCCTCGCGCGAGTCGGAGCCGACGATGAGCCAGGTGGTCCCGGCGGTTGCGGCCGGACGCCCCTCATAGCCCTTCAGGACGTCCTCGTGCCGGATCTTGGAGTCGAGCCAGAAGTACGTGCCGGTCAGGAACAGCAGCACGACGACCAGGAAGACCGTCACCCCGATGAGGATGCGCTTCTTCCAGTTCGGCGGGCCCTTGGGGCGCCGCCGCGACGGGCCGTCGCCGCGTCCCGGTCCGCCGGGGCCGCCCGGCCCCTCGGGTCCGTCGGGCCCGTCCGGCTTGGTGAGCGGCCGGGGCGGCGCGGTGGGCTCGGCCGCGGCGGCCTGGGCCGCGGCCTCCTGCGGGGACGGCTGGGCGGGATAGCCCTGCTGCGGTCCGCGGGCGGACGGCGGCAGCACCTCGGTCGGCTGCGCGTCCGGGGATATCGGCGGCGGCGCGTGGTGCGGTTGCGGCGTCGGCCCGGGCGGGCGCGCTCCCGGGGCCGGCAGGGTGCCCTCCGGCCGCGCGGGCGCGCTGCCCGGCGTCGGGATGGTCCCCGGCGGCGGCACCGGCCGTCCGTACCGGTCGCGCGGCATCACCGCGGTCGGCTCGGATTCGGGCGCGGCGGGCCGGGCGGGCGGCGGGTCGTACTCCCGGCCGTCGCGCCGCGGGCCTCCCCGAAGCCCGTCGTCCTCCGCCCATCCGGGCGACCTTGAGTTCATGTGTACGAACCTGCCATCGTGCGCGGGCACCCGGCAAACCCCGTACCGGACTACGACATTTCTGTGGCCCGGTTGGTACGAGTGTGCGGGCTTCCGTCCCCCGCGCACCGCCTGCCCTCGTACGCCCGCCCACGCGCACCCCTCGCCGCCGTCACTTGCACACCACCTTGTCGCCTGTCGTCGCGGTGATCGACGGCGCCGGGCCGGACGGCGTGCCGCCCGTGCTCGGGGCGAGGCTGCCCGCGGCCGGCGCCGAGGCGGCGGTGACCGGGGTGACCCCGGCGTACTGCGAGCCGACGACGACCTCCATCGTGCGCCCCAGCCCCTCGACCGGCTCCAGCTTCGAGCCGGGCAGCGCGGCCTCGACGGTGCGCACCGAGCGGTCCCAGCGCGGGTCGTACCGGATCACGGTCTGGGTGGCGCCGGTGACGCCGATCGTCTGCCCGCCGCGCGCCGCGGCGTTCATCTTGAACCCGGCGGCCGACAGGTCGGTGTGCGCCCGACCGCCCAGGCCCTGCGTGTCGGTGCCGTTGTAGACCTGGAGCCAGACCTCGGACGGCGGCACCTCCACGGTCGCGGGGGCGTTCGGCGCCGGGGACTGCCCCTTGCCGGGCGCGGTGGTCTTCGGCGGTTCGAGGACGCCGCGGTCCTCGCGGATCGCGTCGAAGAGCACACGCGAGCCGGCCTCGTCCCACAGGACCGTCGAACCCCAGTCCTTGACCTGGTGGTCCATGGTCTTGAGCGGGATCTGCGCGTAGGTGACGCCCGAGTTGGACATGCCCTTCATCTTGGTGCCGAGGTCGAGCAGGCTCTTTATCCCGAGGTCCTTGTCCACCGTGAGCGAGCCGAGCGCGGCCTCCAGAACGCCCTTCAGCTTGACCGGGTTGGCCAGCGTGCCGGTGCTCGTGGCACGGGCCAGGATCTGCGACATGAACTTCTGCTGCCGCTGCGTGCGCCCGATGTCGCCGGTCGGGTCGCTGGCGATGTAGCGGGCGCGCACGTACTTCAGCGCGTCCACGCCGTCCAGGTGGGTGGTGCCGGCGGGCAGGTCGAGGCCCGACTTGGGGTCCTTGAGCGGGACGGGCGTGCACATGTCCACCCCGCCGAGCTCGTCGACGACGTCGACGAAGGACAGGAAGTTGACCTCGATCCAGTGGTCGATGCGGATGTTGGTGGCCCGCTCGACCGTCGCGATGGTCAGCGCGCGCCCGCCCAGCGTGTACGCCGCGTTGATCTTGCCCTTCGACTCGCCGACCTGCTGCCCGGTGCGCTTGTCGGCGTGCGCCGGGAAGGTGACGTAGCTGTCGCGCGGGATGCTGACGACCGTGGCCTTGTCGCGCTTGGCGTTGAGGTGGACGATCATCATGGTGTCCGTGCAGTCGCAGCTCTCGCCGCCCGCGTGCAGCTCGTTGAGCCGGGCGCGCGAGACGCCCTCGCGGCTGTCGGTGCCGACGACCAGGAAGTTGAGGTCGTCGTCGGACCCGGTGTCGGGGCGATCGCCCAGGCCGGCGAACGGGTCGACCCGGTTGATCTTGCCGTCCAGGTACTTCACCCAGGCCCAGCCGATACCGCTGGTGAGCAGGACCAGGACGGCCAGGAACCCGGTGACGGTCATCGCCCAGCGGCGGGCCGGGCGCGCGGGTGGTGGGGGAGTACGTCCGGCTGCCGTGCTGCGCGTCGCCATGCCCTGCCCGTCCCCTCCTCCGCCCGACCGGGCTGTTGCGGGTGCCGCCGGACGACGGCGGGCCCGCACAACCACTGCCCTGTTCCGCGCGGTTCACCCGGGGGCCGACGCGGAGTCACCACCTTAGGGTGACCCCCGTGAGGGTCCGCCGGAGGCACGCCGGGGCGTCGGTGGGAGATGATCAGGGCTCCGCGGCAGGCCCGAGGGTGTCAACACGGTTCCGCTTCCGCAGTACTCTCGGGTCTCGATGAACCCGATCCCGCGTGCTTCCGACGCCCACGACCGCCCCGGCGACCTGCCGCCGCTGCCGCCGACGCCGCCGGTGTCGATCGTCATGCCGGTGCTGAACGAGTCGCGCCACCTTGAGGAGGCGGTGCACCGCGCGCTCTCCCAGGACTACGAAGGCGAACTGGAACTGGTCATCGCCCTCGGGCCGTCGACCGACGACACGGACGAGATCGCGGCGCGCCTCGCGACGTCCGACCCACGCGTGCGCACCGTGCCGAATCCGAGCGGGCGCACGCCGGCCGCGCTCAACGCGGCGATCACGGTGGCCCGGCACCCGGTCATCGTGCGGGTCGACGGGCACGGGATCCTGCCGCCGGAGTACGTGCGGACCGCGGTCGCGCTGCTGAGCGACACCGGCGCGGCCAACGTCGGCGGCATCATGCACGCGGAGGGGACTACGGCGTTCGAGGAGGCCGTGGCCGGGGCGATGACGTCCAAACTCGGCGTCGGCAACGCGCGGTTCCACACCGGCGGCGGGGCGGGGCCGTCGGACACGGTCTACCTCGGCGTGTTCCGCCGCGAGGTGCTGGAGCGCCTCGGCGGCTACAACGAGGAGTTCATCCGGGCGCAGGACTGGGAGCTGAACTACCGCATCCGCGAGGCCGGGCACCTGGTGTGGTTCTCGCCGGACCTGCGGGTGTCGTACCGCCCGCGGCCGACCGTGAAGGCGCTCGCCAAGCAGTACTTCCACTACGGCCGGTGGCGCCGCGTGGTGACCCGGCACCACCGGGGCTCGGTCAACCCGCGCTACCTGGCCGCCCCGGCCGCGCTGGTCGCGGTCGTCGGCGGAGCGGTCGCGGGCGCGGCCGGCTTCCGGCGCGGCTTCGTGCTGCCGGCCGGGTACGCGGCGGCGATCCTCGCCGGATCCGCGTGGGAGGGCCGCGGCCTCAAGCCCTCGGCGCTGGTACGCCTCCCGGTCGCCATGGCCACGATGCACGGCTCGTGGGCCGTCGGCTTCCTGACCAGCCCGCGCGCACTGGCGGAGAAGGTGGCGGAGGGAACGGCGGCCGATGTGGGTGCCGGAGGCGACGGCACGGGAGGCGAACTCCTGGCCCGCGCCCTGGAGATCGACGCGGCGGCAGACGCCGAGGTCGAAGCCGCGATGGAGGCGGAGCGCGCGGCCGCCAGGTCGACCGCCGCCACGCCCGAAGCCCGGATCGAGGCGCCGTCGGCAAACGCGGCCCCGCCGGACGCCGTGACCGACGCCGGGGCCGAGGCAAAGTCGCCTTCCCCCGCCGGGGCGATGACCGCCGAAGTCGCGCCGAGCGGCGGCGAGGCGGCGGCCGAAGCCGACGTCCCGGATGACCTCGCACCCGCACAAGCGGAGGCCGAGACCGCGGCCGAAGACCTGGCCGGAGGTGAAGTCGCGGCCCGGTTTGCTGATGAGGCGTCGGGTGCCGGGGCGTCCGAGACCGGGCCTGTGGCCGAGGTGGCCGGGCCCGACTCCGGATTCTTCGTCGTGTCCGGGGAGGGCGATCTGCGGGCGCCTTCCGACGCCGCCGGGGAGACCGACTCGCGGTGAACATCCTGATGCTCGTCATCACCACCGTCGCCACCGACACCCGGGTGGTGCGCGAGGCGACGACGTTGGCCGACGCCGGGCACCATGTGCACGTCATCGGCCGGGGGGTGCCCGAGGACTGGGTGCCGCCGCGCGGGGTCGGCGTCTCGTCGGTCGGCGGGGCCTCGGTGTTCCAGAAGGCCGGGGCGCCGGTCGGCGGCGGGCGGCGGCTGCCGCCGCACATGCGTGCGGCGCGGTGGGCGCTGTTGCCGCAGCACCGCGCGTCCGCATTCGCCGCGTGGGCGCGGGCAGCCCGCACCGACGCGCTGGCACGCACGTTCGACGTCGTGCACGCACACGACTTCAACACGCTCGAACTGGGCGCCGAACTCGCCCGTGAGCGCCGTGTCCCGCTGGTCTACGACACGCACGAACTGTGGTCCGGCCGACCGCGCGTGGGGCGTCCCACCCCGGTGCGCGCCGCGCGCGAGGCCAAGGTCGAGGGCGAACTCGGCGCCGGGGCCGCCGCGGTGATCACCGTCGGCGAAGGGGTCGCCGACGCGCTGCGGGCACGCTACGGCTGGCCGCACGTCACCGTCGTGCACAACACCTTCCCGAGCGGTACGGCCGCCGCCGACGTGCCGCTACCGGAGAGCCCGAAGGGCGCGGCGTACGCGGGGCGGATCGCGCCGTACCGCGAGATCGAGGCGATCGTCGCCGCCGCCCGCGAACTGCCGGACCTGGAGGTCACGCTGGTCGGGCCGTCCGACGACACGTACCTCGCGGCCCTCGACACCGGTCCCGTGCGGGTGCTCGGCGCGCTGCCGGTGGACGGCGTCGACGCGCTGCTGCGCCGCACCGGCCTCGCGCTCGTGACGCACTCGGACCGCTGGGAGAACCACCGGCTCGCGATGCCCAACAAGCTGTTCCACGCGGTCCGGGCCGGGGTGCCGGTGGTCGCCACCGACGTACGCGAACTCGCGCGCGTGGTACGGCAGCACGACCTCGGCACGCTCTACCGCCCCGGCGACGCCGTGTCCCTGGCCGCCGCCGTGCGCGAGGCCCGTGACCGCTACCCGGAGCTGCTCGCCAACGTTCGCGCCGCCGAGCCGCTGCTGTCCTGGGAGCACGACGCCAAGACGCTGCTGAAGCTGTACGCGGACCTGCCCGTGCCCGACCGCGCCTCCTGACCCGACCGCGCCTCCTGACCCGACCGTCCCCGACGGTCCCGACCGTCCCCCGACCGGACCGCCCCGACTTCCGCCGCACTCCGCCCGTCCCGCGAACGCAGGAAGACACACCGCCATGACGTCACTCCGGGTTCTCTACGCCCCCCGCGACATCGCGGGACAACCCAGCACCTGGGCCCGCGGGATGCGCGCGCTCGGGGTCCACGCCGAGGTGTGGAGCTTCGGGGAGCCGGCCTTCGGCATCGTGCCGGACCGGGTGTGGGACGCCGACCGCCTGCTCGCCGAGCCCGATTACCGCTGGCAGGTCCTCGACCACGCGGTCCGCAACTTCGACGTCTTCCACTTCCAGTACGGCCGCTCGCTCCTGAACGCCCACGAGCCGCTGCTGCCCGCCCTGTGGGACCTGCCCCTGCTGCGCTCGCTCGGCAAGAAGGTCTTCATGCACTGGCACGGCTCCGACGTGCGGCTGCGCAGCGTGCACATGGAGCGCGAGCCCGACTCGTACCTCAAGGACGCGGTCGTCGACGAGGTTCGCATCCACGCCATGGTCGAGACCGCCCGGCGGCACTGCGACCGGATGTTCGTCTCTACGCCGGGGCTGCTCGACTACGTGCCGGACGCCGAACTCGTCCCGCTGGCCGTCGACGCCGACGCGTGGCACACCGAGCGCGGGCCGGAGCCGCGGGTGCCGGTGGTCGTGCACCTGCCGTCCAAGCGCGCCACGAAGGGCTCGCACCTGGTCGACGCCGCCCTGGCGCCGCTGCACGAGGAGGGCGTCGTCGAGTACCGGCCGCTGTCCGGACTCTCGCACAGCCAGGTCAAGGCGGAGTTCGCGCGCGCCGACATGATCGTGGACAGCCTGACCATCGGCGACCACGGCATGGTGTCGGTCGAGGGCATGGCCTGCGGTGCCATCGCCATTGCGCACGTGCACGAGCGCAACCGCGCGCGTACGCCCGGGTGTCCGGTGGTGGAGGCGGTCGGCGCCGACCTCGGGGACGTCGTACGCCGCCTGGCCGCCGACCCCGACGAACGGGCGCGGCTGCGCGCCGAGTCGGTGGCGTGGGTGCACAAGCGCCACGATCTCGGCACGGTGGCACGGCAGTTGCTGGACGCGTACCGCGAACCGCCGGTCAAGGTGGTCGCCGGTCGGCCCGACTGGCCGGTGGTCGAGGGACGGGGCCGCATCACCGCCCTGGAGGCCGAGCTGTCGCGGCTGCGCCAGGCGCTGGGACGCCAGGGCAACCGCGCGGCGACGGTTCCGCCGCGGACGGTGCGCGACCGCATCGAGGACAACCTGCGTGTGCACCTGCTGGTGCGGCGCCTCGACGGCGCTCGTAAGCGGGCCCGGGTGAAACTGGTCAAAATGGGCGCATTGCGCAAGCGGGGCTGAGTGCCCGGGAGTCCGGCGGGTCCCGTGGCGGCCCTCCCGGTGGCGCGTTCGGCGGCCCGCCCCGGCGCCGTGCGACCGGCGTCCCGGCGCCACCGTACGACGTCCCGGGGACATCCCGCCGACGCCGCGCCCCGCTGCCCGCGCGCTGTCCCCGAGGGGAAACGGCAGGCGTGGCAAACTGACCGCGTGATCCGGGCCACGCACCCGGCCTTGACCACCGCACAGTCGAGAGAGAGTGACCCGCAGTGCAGGGAGCAGAGCAGCGGCCGCGGCTCGCGGTCATGGTCGTCAGCAACTTCGTCGACGGCGACTCGCGCGTGCAGAAGACCGCGCGGTCGGTCGCCGAGGCCGGGTGGGACGTCGTGCTGCTCGGCCGGGCGCGGGGGAACACGCGCGAGGAGTACACGATCGGCGACGCGCGGGTGATCCGCGTGCCGCTGCGCATGACGGCCCAGACGTACCGCAAGGACAACCCGCCGCGCGGTGTGGCCGGGCGCCTCGGGTACCGCTCGGGCGAGCAGGCGCGCATGCGCGTCGACGCCCGTCGCGCGCTGCGCGCCGACCTTGAGGTCGAACGCCGCCTCGCCGCACTCGGCGACGACGACATGGCCACGCGGCTGCGGCTGACCGGGCTGACCGCCGCCGACCGCGCGCGCGGCTACTGGATCGAGGCCCGCCGCAGGCTCTACGAGCGGTCCGCCGCCAAGGCGAAGAAGCCCGGCGGGCGCACGCGCCTGGCCGTCGGCCTGGGCCGGGACGGCGGCGCGTGGCTCACGCAGCCCCAACTGGTGGACTTCGACACCGCGTTCGCCCCGGTGATCGCCGAGCTCAAGCCGGACCTGCTGCACGCCCACGACTTCGACACCGTGGGGCTGGTGGTGCGCGCGGGGCTCAAGCTGCGCGGCGCCGGGCACCCGGTGCGGATCGTCTACGACGCGCACGAGTACATCGCGGGCTGGGAGCGGCCCGGCGACCCGGCGTTCCGCCCGGCGATGGCCGCGCAGGAGCGCAAGTACATCCGGCTCGCCGACGGGGTCGTCACCGTCTCCGACGCGATCGCGGACCTGCTGGTCGCCGACCACGGCCTCGCGGCGCGGCCCACGGTGGTGTGCAACGCGCCCACCGTCGCCGAACTGGCCACGGACGACGACGCCGAGGTGGTGCCGGACGTCCGCGCCGCGGCCGGGCTCGGCGCCGAGGTGCCGCTGATGGTGTACGCGGGGATGACCGCGCCCGAACGCTCGCTCGACACCGCGGTCGCCGCGATGCCGTCGCTTCCCGGTGTCCACCTGGCGATGGTCACCGCCCGCAACCCGTACGTCGACGCGCTGGAGCGGCAGGCCCGCGAACTCGGCGTCTCCGACCGGCTGCACATCCTGCCGTACGTCAAGCCGCACCAGGTCGTCGCGCACCTCGCCGCCGGGAGCGTGGGCATCGTGACCTCGCTCCACTCGCCGAACTACGAGCTGTCGCTGCCGAGCAAGTACTACGAGTACCTGAACGCGCGCCTGCCGCTGGTGGTCTCCGACCTGCGCACGGTCGGCGCGTTCACGCGTGAGCAGGGCATCGGCGAGGTGTTCCCGGCAGGCGACAGCGAGGGCTTCGCGGCGGGGGTGCGGGCGGTGCTCGCGGACCGCGACAAGTACGTCAAGCCGTACGAAGGGGACCTCCTCGCCCGCAACACGTGGGAGGCCCAGGTGCCGGAACTGCTGGCGCTGTACGAGCGGTTGGCGGGCTGATGGGCGCGTCCAGGTCCGCCGCCCCCGTCGTCTCAGCCGCCCCCCGCGCGGCCGGTGCGCCGCCGCGCCTCGTACTGCTGCGCATGAACTGGATCACCGGCGACTCGCGCATCCAGAAGCTCGCCCTCGGCATGGCCGAGCGCGGCTGGGACGTCGTGGTGCTCGGGCGCTCGCGCACCTCCGCCCGTGAGGTGACCACGCTCGGCGACCCGGAGCGCGGCGCGGCCACCGTCATCCGCGTGCCCGTGCCGTCGGTCGTCGCGCCGTACCGCCGCTCGCGGCGCCTGCGCGGCGTGCTGGGCCGCATCGGCTTCCTGAGCCGGGACGACGAGGTCGCCGACCGCGTCACGGTGAACTTCCTGCGCCGCGAACAGGCCGCCGAGGAGGCGTTCGTCGCGTCGCCCGCGGACCGCGTGCGGCACACCGTGAAGGGCGCCGGGGTCACCGCCGCGCGGGCCCGGCACATGGTGCGCCGCGAGGCGACGCGCCGCCACGCGGCCCGGCTGGCACGGGTCGCCCGGCCGGGGGCGAAGGCGCGCGCGGTGGCCTACTCGTACCTCGCCGAAGGCTCCGGCTGGCGTGCCACGCAACCGCAACTCGTGGACTTCGAGGCGGCGTTCGGCCCGGAGATCGACGCGCTCCAACCGGACATCGTGCACGCGCAGGACATCACCGCGCTCGGCGTCGGCGCGCGAGCGGTCGAACGCGCGCGGCGCACCGGCCGCCAGGCCGTGATGATCTACGACGCGCAGGAGTTCATCGCCGGGGCGGGGTATCCGGGCCCGGAGCAGAAGGCGGCGTACGTCGGCCTGGAGCGCGAACTGATCGCCCGCGTCGACGGCGTGGTGACGGTGTCGGACACCCTCGCGGACATGCTGCGGGACCGCTACAGCCTGCGCGACCGGCCGACCATCGCCACCAACGCGCCGCGCCTGACCCGGCCGACGGGCGGCACCGGGCGGGGCGTGCGGGGCGCCGCGGGGCTGCCGGACGACGTGCCGGTCCTCGTCTACTCCGGCTGGCTCGCCCCCGAACGCGGCGTCGACACGCTGGCCGAGGCGCTGGTCCGGCTGCCGGACGCGCACGCCGTCGTGGTGGCCGGCGACCGTCGCCCCTACTTCGCCGAACTGGAGGCGCGCGTCGCCGAGTTGGGGGTGGGCGACCGCTTCCACTTCGTGCCGTACGTCGACCCCGAGGAGGTCGTGGACCACCTGTCGTCCGCGACGATCGGCGTCATCCCGCTGCGACACCTGCCGAACCACGAGATCTCGCTGATCACCAAGTACTACGAATACATGCACGCGGGGCTGCCGATCGTCGTCTCCGACGTCAGGACGATGGCGGCCTTCACGCGCGAGCTGGGCTGCGGCGAGGTGTTCACGGCGGGGGACGCGGAGGGCCTCGCGGCGGCGGTGCGCAAGGTCCTCGCGGACCGCGAGCGGTACGTGAAGCCGTACGCCGCCGACGGACTCCTGGAGGAGCACTCCTGGGACCGCCAGACGGAGAACGTCGCCGCGCTGTACGAGCGCCTCACCGGCCTGGTGCCGGAGCCGCGCACGACGGGCACCCTCGCCGCGGAACTCGCCTCGGGCGCGGCCGAGTTCGCCGAGGTGCCGACGGGCGCGCCCGCGGTCGGGGCGGAGGAGTCCGCCGAGCCCTCGCCGACCGCCTCCGAGGGCCGCCCGCCCGCCGAACTCCTCGACGACGCGGGCATTCCGGCCTCTTCTCCCCGTGCCGTCGTGCTGGTCGCTTCCGCGACCGGGGTGCGCCGCGGCGCCGTCACGGCCCTCGCCGACCGGGCGCGCTCCGCGGGCCTGGACGCCGTCGTCCTGGCCCCGGACCCGGACGGTCCGGGCGACAGCACTCGCCGTCCGCCGCGGGCGGCGGACGCCGCGCAGGTCGTGCTGATCCCGGCGCCGCGGACCGTCGCCGCGGGTCGCGACCGCAGGCGCGGGACGGACGAGTCGGTCGCCCGCGCGGCCCGCACGTACGCGGAGTTCCTGGGCCGCAGGGGCAGTTCGCTCTTCGAGCGGCTCCCGGACCTGCCGTCCCTCGGTTGGCGCGCGGCCCTCCCCGAGGCCATCGACGCCGAGGTCGCGTTGGCCCCCGTACTGGACGCTCTCGCCCCCGAAGTCGTCCACGCCTGCGACCCGGTGGCCCTCCTGATCGCCTCCCATGCCGCCGCGCGAGCCAAGAAGACCGGCCGCACCCTGACCGTCGAGTACCACCCTCCAGGCGCTGATCCCACCGGTTTGCCGGAAACACCGGAGGCCCGCCGAGCCCTCCGTACTCTGGAGCGCCTGTGCACCCCGCGCGCGACCCGCGTGCACACGACTCCGGCGGGAGCGGTGACGGAACGCGGGGGCGCGGGGGTTGGGCGCGGCGGCGGCGCCGGGCCGGCGGCGAGCCCGGCTTCAGCCGCCGCGGCACGCGCGACGGCGGAGGCCACAGCACACCCCGAGACCGACGCGACCACCTCTGCCGCCACCCCGGGTTCGCCGCAGGCCGACCCCGCGGGAAGCTCCGCGGCCGACTCGCGTGGCCTTGCGTCCCCCTCCCTCATGATCGGGCCCGCCAACATGGCCGGGCAGGGGTGGGCTTGGGCGCAGGCCGCGGAGCGGCATCTTGGCGTGGCCGCCGAGGTGTTCGCGTTGCGGCGGGAAGGGCCGTTGCGGTTTTCGGCGGACCGGTACCTCACCACCGCGGGGTGGGAGTCCGTCAGAGTGCACCTTGCGTTGCGTCGGCATGTGGTGCGCACCGCGACCCACGTGCTGCTCGAATCGGGGCTGCCGCTGACCGGGCGGGCCGCGCGGTCGGGGCGGTTCTCCGGGGACGCGGACGTCCTCCGCGAGGCGGGGATCGCCGTCGGGCTGGTGTTCCACGGGTCCGACGTGCGCGATCCGAGGCGGCACCGGGAGCTCTACGCCGAGTCGCCCTTCGCCGATCCGAACAGCCAGGTTTCGCAGGACCTTCAGCCACGTTACGACGCCCGCATGCGCGATGTGGATGATTGGGACGGCCCGGTTTTCGTCTCCACCCCCGACCTCCTCGACTTCGTCGTCGATCGATGGCCGCACGCCGTCTGGCTACCCGTCGTGGTCGACCTGGCCGCCTGGAGGCCGGGCGCCGAGCCGCTGCGCCGGGGCAAGCCAGTTGTGCTGCACGCACCTTCGCGCGGCACGCTGAAGAGCTCCCCGGTCGTGGACGCCGTCGTCGGCGACCTCGCCGCCCGCGGCCTGGTCGAGTACCGGCGAGTGGAGGGCGTCCCCCCGGCCGACATGCCCGCCCTCGTCGCCGACGCCGACATCGTGATCGACCAGCTCGCGATCGGGAACGTCGGCGTCCTGGCCGCACAGGCGATGGCCGCCGGGCGGGTCGTCGTCGGCCACGCCGCGCCGCGGGTCCGCGAGCGGTTCGGGGACGGCGGCGTACCGCAGGTCGAGGCCACCCCGCAGACGCTCCGCACCGTGCTCACCGGGGTGCTCGACGACCGCGACGTCGCGCGCGAAGTCGCAGCGCGTGGACCGGAGTTCGCGGCGACGCATCATGACGGCCGCCGATCCGCGGCGGCACTCGCTTCCTTTCTCGCCAGGCATGCACCATCCCAGGGAGAGACCTGATGGCCGAAACGGAATCCGTCGTGACCGAGGACGCGGCAGACGCGGGCGAGGCCGCCGGGGCGGTGCCGGCGGACACGCGGCGCCCGCTGCCGCGCGTCGTCCTCACCGCGGACGCTCCGGTGGGCACGTCCGGGCCGGAGTTCGCCGCCGGGCGCGCGCTGGCGGACGCCGGCAACTACGTGCTGCTCGCGGCGCCCGCCGAGGCCGCCGAGGTGTCCACCACGGCCACCGTGTCCGACACCGGTGTGCTGCGTGTGCTCAATGTGCCGGTGGATGCCGATGCGGCCGCCGAGATCTCGGTGGCCCGCTCGAACGTCGCCGCGCTGGCCGGCTCCGGCTTGGTCACGGGCCTGCGCCGCAAGCTGGCCCGCCGCAAGCTCGCCATGGTGCGCGAGCGGGTGTGGCAGGCCGCGGCGGCGGACCCGCACTGGGGGGAGCGGTGCGAGGCCGCGTACCGACCGTACGCCGACGCCTTCGCGCCGGTCGCCGAGGCCCCCGTCGGGGAGGCCGCGACCGTGGACGCCAAGGGCTCCACGCCCGAGGGCGTGGTGCTGGGCATCGGGCCCACCAACATGGCCGGGCAGGGTTACGAGTGGGCGCGTGCGGTGGAGCGCGGGCTGCCGGGCGTGCGTGCGGAGACGTTCACTCTCAGCTCGGGCAACACCTTCGGGTTCGCCGCGGACCGCACCATCTCGACGGACGACTGGCTGTCGCGCACCTGGCAGTTGGGTCAGCTCGCGTACGTGCTCGACAACTACTCGCACGTGCTGGCGGAGTGCGCGATGCCGCCGTTCGGGCGGCTGAACGGCCCGTGGGCGAACTTCGACCTGGCCGAACTGGCCGCCGCCGGCGTGGCGGTGGGCCTCGCGTTCCACGGCTCGGAGATCCGCGACCCGGCCGCGCAGCGCGCCCGGGTGCCGTTCTCGCCGTTCGACCCCGACCACGAGCTCACCCGGGCGCTCCAGAGCAAGGTGGACCGGCTGGGGCCGGTCGTCCGGGCCATGGACGTACCGAAGTTCGTGTCCACGCCCGACCTGCTGCACGACGTGCCGGACGCGGTTTGGCTGCCCGTCGTCGTGGACCCACAGGTGTGGGCCGCCGACAACAAGCCGCTGCGACGCGAGCGGCCGGTGGTGGTGCATGCCCCGTCGAGCCCGTTCACCAAGGGCACCGGGCTGATCGAGCCGGTCGTCGAGGAGATGCACGATGCGGGGCTGATCGAGTACCGGCGGATCAAGGGCGTTCAGGCGTCCGAGATGCCCGCGCTGCTGGCCGACGCGGACATCGTGCTGGACCAGTTCGTGTTCGGCTCGTACGGCGTGATGTCCGTGCAGGCGATGGCGGCCGGCCGGGTAACGGTGTGCTATCTGCACGAGTCGGTGACCGAACACCTGCCCGAGGACGTTCCCATGGTCAACGCCGACCCGGATACGCTGGGGAGCGAGCTGGAACGCATCCTCGCGGAGCGCGACGAGGCCGGGAAACTGGCGGCGCGGGGCCCGGCTTACGTCCGCGACAACCACGACGGCACCCGCAGCGCGCGCGTCCTCGCCGAGTTCCTGGGGGTCACACCGTGACACGGCCTCGCGTGGCCATGCTGGTGGCCAACGACATCACGCGGGACTCGCGCGTGCAGAAGGTCGCGTACTCGGCGGCCGAGGCGGGCTTCGACGTGCTGCTGCTCGGCTACGACGCGAACGCGCCCGCGGTGCCCGCCGGGACGACGCACATCGGCGCCGCGCGCGTGGCGCGCACCGGCCTGTCCAACCGCTTCAGGCTGAAGTCGGAGCAGTACGCGCACGCCACCGCACCGGCCGACCGGGCCCGCGCGGGGGCGCTGCGCGCGGCGAGCTTCGCGGCGCGCATGGACTACAAGGCGCGCCGCCGCCTCATGAAGAGCGTCAAGGAGCCCGGCACCGGCGGCCCCGGGGTCAAGGACAAGGCCAAGGAGACGCTCTGGAAGGTCTACATCCGCGACGGTGACTGGCGGCGTACGGCACGCCATCTGCTGCTCCTGGAGGACGCCTGGAGCGCCGTCGTGGAGGAGTTCCGGCCGGACGTCATCCACGCGCACGACATGCACACGCCGGGCATCGGCGTGCGCATCGCGGACCGCATCGCGCGGGCCGGCGGCAAGCGCCCCAAGGTGGTCTACGACGCCCACGAGTACGTCGCGGGCGTGCACATGCCGACCCAGCGGAAGCTGGCGTACACGGGCCTGGAACGGGAGTTCGTGCGCCGCGCGGACGCCGTCGTGACGGTGTCGCCGACGCTGGCCGACATGCTGGTGGAGAAGTACGCGCTCCGCACCCGGCCGACGGTCGTCGCCAACGCGCCGATGGTGGAGCTCGACACGGCCGCGGAGGAGGGCAAGGTCACCGGGATACGGGAGACGATCGGCCTGGCCGACGACGTTCCGCTGCTGGTCTACAGCGGAGCCATCTCGCCCGCCCGCGGCGTGGACATCATGGTCGAGGCGCTGCCGCTGCTGGACGGTGTGCACGTGGCCGTCGTGTGCGGCGACCGCAAGGATCCCTATGTCCGATCGCTGGTCGCTCGTGCGGGTGAACTTGGCGCCGGCGACCGGATCCACACGGTTCCGTACGTCGCGCCGCACCAGGTCCCCGAGTTCCTGTCGTCGGCGACCGTCGGGGTGATCCCGATCCTGCACACCGTGAACCATGAAATCGCACTGATCACCAAGTACTACGAGTACATGCACGCGAAACTCCCGATCGTGGTCTCCGACGTGGAGGCGATGGCGGACAAGACGGTCGAACTCGGGTGCGGCGAGGTGTTCGCGGTGCGTTCGACCGACGAAGTGGCGGACGCGGCACTGCGGAAGCGGGACGCGGAGGCGTTCGCGGCGGCGGCCGGCAAGGTGCTCGCAGACCCGCGGGGCTACGCCGCGGCGTACACTGACTCGCTTCTGGCCGAGAACTCGTGGGAGGGCCAGGCGAAGGTCCTCGTGGCGCTCTACGGCGCGCTCGCGGGCCGCGCGCCGGAACCGCTGCCGGGGCACCGTCCGTTCGCCGAGACGGCGTGATCCGGGAACCAAATGGGCTGCCAGGGACGACTGTGACGCTGAGGAGTGTGCATGATCCGGGTGCTCCGCGATCGATGCGCGATCAAGGAATCCGGTAACCTCGGCGGCGCCGCCGCGCGGCCGTCCGAACACCGGGACGACCGTGTGTGCTCCGACCGCAGCCCCCGACCGGTATCCCCGGTATCGTCGGTATCCACCCGTACGGAGCGGTTCGCGGTCGTCAGTTCCGAGGGGTGTACCCCGCAGCCGAGGAGAAGCCGGTAGTGGCGGTCATGGATGCCGAGGCGCAGGTGGCGAAGAAGAGCCGTGCGGCCGACAGCGTGCCAGTGCACGTGTACGAGCCGTACACCGCTCACCTGCCTCCGCTCAAGACGTATATGCACGACCTGGGCCAGCGGAGGCGCTTCGCGTACCGCATGGCCCACGCGACCCTGAAGGGGCGCAACTACGAGACGGTGTTCGGGCAGTTGTGGCTGGTGATCAACCCGCTGCTGCTCGCCGCCGTCTACTTCATGCTCGTGACGGTCCTGACCGGGTCGCACGAGGGCGGTGCGATGAAGGGCTTCACCCTCATCCTCTGCGGCCTTTTTTCTTACTACTACACGCGAAACATCGTGCAGCTCTCGTCGCAGTCGATCACCGGCGGCGGCAAGATGATCATGAACATGGCGTTTCCGAAGGCGTTGCTGCCGCTTTCCTCGCTGTTCTCCTCGTTCATGATGTACTGGCCGACGCTCGTCGTTTACGCCATCGCGCACTTCGCCGCGGGGCGCACCGCCGGCATCGCCTTCACGTGGCTGATCCCCATCTTCGTGATCCAGACCGTGTTCAGCTTCGGCTGCGGCCTGTTCTTCGCGGCGATGGCGGTCTACTTCCGCGACACCGCGAGCCTCCTGCCGTACGCCCTGCGCATCTGGATCTACCTCTCGCCGGTGCTCTTCACCGTCGAGCAGGCCAGGGAGAAGCTCGCGGGCAACGAGTGGCTGCTGTGGATCTTCAAGGTCAACCCGCTGTACCCGATCATCGGCTCCTGGAACCAGGTCATCCTGGAGAACCGGGCGCCCGACGGGATGCTCATGCTGTACGGCACGGCCTGGGCGGTCGTGGCCCTTTTTGGTGGAGCCTGGTTCTTCCTGTCCCGGGAGCGTGAATTTGCCTACCGCATCTGACCCCGAGGTCCTGGAGTCCGCCGTGTCCGACGCCGCCGCCCCGGGCGAGGCCGCCGGTCCCGCCCGACCCGACCCGCGCGAACAGCCGCTCGCGGTCAAGGTCGAGAACCTGGCGATCACGTACCGCACCTCGGTCGAGAAGGTGCCCACGCTCAAGAGCGCGATCAAGCGCGTGGGCCGCCGGGAACGGATGATCAAGGAGATCGAAGCGGTCAAGGACGTGTCGTGGAGCATCAACCACGGCACGGTCCTCGGCGTGGTCGGCGCGAACGGCGCCGGCAAGTCGACCATGCTGCGCGCGATCGCCGGCATCCTGCCGCCCACCCGGGGCCGCATCGAGGTGCACGGCCGGGTCAGCACGCTGCTCGCCCTCGGCGTCGGCTTCAACAGCCAGCTCACCGGGCGGGAGAACGTCATCCTCGGCGGCCTCGCGCAGGGCAAGAGCGAGGCCGACGTGCAGGCCAAGTACGAGGAGATCGCGGACTTCGCGGAACTGGGCGAGTTCATGGACATGCCCATGAAGTCCTATTCATCCGGTATGTACCAGAGACTCGCCTTCTCCGTCGGCGTGCACATGGATCCGGACATCCTCCTCGTCGACGAGGCGCTCTCGGCGGGCGACGCGCGCTTCAAGCGCAAGGCCGCCGCCAAGATGGACGAACTGTGCCGGGCGGCAAGGACGATCATCCTCGTCAGCCACGGCATGGCATCGGTGCGCGAGATGGCGAACCACTGCCTCTGGCTGCACAAGGGGAAGCTGATGGACCAGGGCGACCCGGAGACGATCATCGGGGAGTACATGCGCTTCCTCGAGGTCGGCGAAGAGGCGTTCGCGATGGAAGACGTCTGATCCAGAGGCCATGACCGACGCCACCAGCGAGACCGCGAGTGCGGCCGGCCGCCGGCCGGGGGACCGCACCCCGATCGATGTCAGCATCATCAGCTCGGGCCACGACGTCGCCGACGCGCGGCTGCACCGCACCGCGGCGGCACTCATCCGGGCCGGCCTGACCGTCGAGGTCATCGGGCTCGGCGACCCCGCGGGCGGCCCGGCCGGCGCCCACGTGGTCTCGCTCGGTGCGCGCGGCGGCGCCGTCGACCGGGCCCGCCGCGACCTGACGGTGCCCTTCAAGGCCCGCGGCAAGGTCGTTATGACCCTCGACCCCGACCTGGTCCCGACCGCCGCGGCGGCCCGGCTGCTGCGCCGCGGCCGCCTGGCGGTCGACGTCCACGAGGACTACCTCAAACTGCTGCGCGACCGCCCGTGGGGCAGCAGTTGGAAGGGGCGCGCCGGGGAGTCCCTGGTCCGCCTGTGCACCGTCGTCACCGGCCGCGCCGACCTCACCGTGGTGGCCGACGACCACGTGCCGCCGCTCTCCGCGCGCAGCCGCCTGGTCGTCAAGAACCTCCCCGACATGGGCTACCTGCCCGAGCCGGGCGAGTTCGACCCCACCCCCCGCGCCCTCTACATCGGGGACGTGCGCCGCTCCCGCGGCCTGGCCACGATGCTCGCCGCGATCGAGGCCGCGGACCCCTGGGAACTGGACATAGTCGGCCCGGTCGCCGGGACCGACAAGGTGTGGCTGGAGGAATGGCGCCGCACCTCGCCGGCGGCCAAGCGGGTCAGGCTGCACGGCAGGCTGTCGCCGGAGGCGGCATGGCGTTTCGCCCGCGGCGCGTGGGCGGGATTCGCACTGCTCGACGATACGCCCGCATTCCGCGAGGCGGTCCCCACAAAGCTGTACGAATACCTGGGAAGCGGACTCGCCGTGGTGGCGACCCCCCTCCCGCGTATGGCTAGGATCGTGGGCGAGTCCGGGGCGGGTCGGGTAGTCCGCGACGCCGAGGACGCGGGGCGGGTCCTGCGCGAATGGGCCGACCACCCCGAGGAGCTCCGCGCGATGCGCGAAGCCGCACTCGAGTGGACCGCTCACCACCTCGCCGGGGTGTCACCCTCCGACGAACTCGCCCGCACCATAAGTGATCTTGTCCGTGCCGCCGAGCGCTGACCCTGACGAGACTGAGGAGCGCTGAGTGGAGTCCACGGGCACCCCCGACCCTTCCGCTGTAAGCGTCATGCCGAGTGCCGACGTCGACGACCGGGCCAAGATCGGGGCGGGGACGGTCATCTGGCACCTCGCGCAGGTGCGTGAGGGCGCCGTGCTCGGTTCGGGGTGCATCATCGGCCGCGGCGCGTACGTCGGACCCGACGTGCAACTCGGTGACAACGTGAAGTTGCAGAACTACGCGCTCGTCTACGAGCCGGCCCGGCTTGAGGACGGGGTCTTCATCGGGCCCGCCGCCGTGCTCACCAACGACGTGTACCCTCGCTCGGTCAATCCCGAGGGCACCCTGAAGCGCGGCGGGGACTGGGACGCCCGGGGCGTCACGGTACGCACCGGCGCAGCGATCGGCGCCCGTGCCGTGCTCGTCGCCGGCGTTACCGTGGGCCGCTGGGCCCTGGTGGCCGCGGGTGCCGTGGTGACACGCGACGTACCCGACTACGCGCTGGTCGCCGGAGTCCCCGCGAAACGTGTGAAATGGGTGGGCAAGGCCGGGCTCCCGCTGGTCGCGGACGAGACGGCCGACTCGGGCCGGCAGGTCGAGGAGCTTACGGGGGAGCACCGCGGCGGCCAGACCCCGGCCGCACGGCGCTGGGTGTGCCCGGAAACCGGAGCACGCTATATCGAGATCGACGAAACCCTTTCGGAGGTAACCCCCTGATGGCCGGAACCATCCCCGCCGCGGCGCCGTTCTTCGGCGCGGAGGAGCGTGAGGCGGTCGACCGGGTGCTGCGCAGCGGCATGGTCGCCCAGGGTCCCGAGGTCGCGGCGTTCGAGCAGGAGTTCGCGCAGATCGTGGCCGGGCGCACCTCGGTCGCGGTCAACTCCGGCACCTCCGGCCTGCACCTGGCCCTGATCGCCATGGGCGTGGGCCCGGGCGACGAGGTCATCGTGCCCTCCTTCAGCTTCGCGGCGACCGCCAACGTCGTCGCGCTGGTCGGGGCGACGCCGGTCTTCGTGGACGTCGAGCCGGACCACTTCTGCATCGACCCGGCCGCAGTCGAGGCCGCGGTCACCCCGCGCACCGCCGCGATCATGCCGGTGCACCTCTACGGCCACCCCGCCGACATGGTCCGCCTCGGCGGGATCGCCGAGCGCCACGGCCTCGCGATCATCGAGGACGCCTGCCAGGCGCACGCCGCCGCGCTGCACGGCACCCCCGTGGGCGCCTTCGGCAAGACCGCGGTCTTCAGCCTCTACCCGACGAAGAACATGACCTCCGGCGAGGGCGGCATGGTCGTCACCGACGACCCGGAGATCGCCCGCAAGCTGCGCCTGCTGCGCAACCAGGGCATGGAGAAGCGGTACGAGAACGAGGTCGTCGGCTTCAACATGCGCATGACCGACCTGCACGCGGCGATCGGCCGCGTCCAGCTCGGCCGCCTCGCCGGCTGGACCGCGCAGCGCCGCGCCAACGCCGAGTACCTGGACGCCGGGATCGCCGGCTCGGGCATCGTCACCCCCGCGGTGGCCGACGGCGCCACGCACGTCTACCACCAGTACACGGTCCGGGTCGGCGACGAGGCCGTCCCCGGCGGGCGCGACGCCTTCGCGGCGCGGCTGGCCGAGCGCGGCGTCGGCAGCGGCGTCTACTACCCCGTGCCGATCCACCGCCTCCCGTCCTTCGGCCTGACGCTGGACCTGCCGGAGACCGAGCGGGCGGCCCGCGAGGTGCTGTCCCTCCCGGTGCACCCGTCGCTGTCCGAGGGCGACCTGAAGACCATCGTCGAAGCGGTGGTCGCGCGATGAGCGCACGCACCCCGTCCAACGCCTCGAAACCGCGATCCGGCCGCCGCCGGACCGAGCACAGTGAGGGAACGGCATGAGCCCCGACAAGGCACCGCTCCGCGCCGGGCTGGTCGGGCTCGGCATGATGGGCCGCCACCACGCCCGGGTCCTGCGCCGCCTGGCCGGCGTCGACCTGGTCGCGGTCGCGGACCCGCTGGGCGACCCGCACGGCGCCGCGCAGGGCCTGCTGCGCGTCGACACCGTCGAGCAGCTCATCGAACAGGGCCTCGACTACTGCGTGGTGGCCGCCCCGACGGCGTTCCACGAGAAGCTCGGCCTGACGCTCGCGGACGCGGGTGTGCACACGCTGATCGAGAAGCCGCTCGCGCAGGACGTCGCGTCGTCCCGCAAGGTCGCCGAGGCGTTCGAGGCCGCCGGGCTGGTCGGCGCGGTCGGCCACATCGAGCGCTACAACCCCGCGCTCCAGCAGTTGCGCGCGCGTCTGGAGGACGGCCAGCTCGGCAGCGTCTACCAGGTCGTCACGCGCCGCCAGGGGCCGTTCCCGAACCGCATCTCGGACGTCGGCGTGGTCAAGGACCTCGCGACGCACGACATCGACCTGACCGCGTGGGTGACCGGGCAGCCGTACCGCTCGGTGTCCGCGCGCACGGCGTACAAGAGCGGGCGCGACTTCGAGGACCTGGTGGCCGTCGTCGGCCAGCTCGCCGACGGCACCGTCACCAACCACCTCGTGAACTGGCTGTCGCCGATGAAGGAGCGGGTCACGATAGTGACCGGCGAGCGCGGCTGCCTGATCGCCGACACGCTGAACGTCGACCTGACGTTCCACAACAACGCCGAGATGATGACGCAGTGGGAGGCGCTGTCGAACTTCCGCGGCGTGTCCGAGGGCGACATGATCCGGTACGCGATCTCCAAGCCGGAGCCGTTGCAGACGGAGCACGAGGCGTTCCGCGACGCGGTGCTGGGCAAGGACGCCGACATCGTCACGATGCGGCAGGGCCTGGTCAACGTCGTGGTGGCGCAGGCCCTGCTCGACTCGGCGGCCGAGGGCGTCACGGTTTCCGTGGAGTCCTGAGGCGCGGGGCGTTCGACGCCCTTCGCGTGTCCGGCGGCGCACGGCGCGCCCTGCGGACACACGTCTGTGCAGTACACGTCGGCGGCCGCAGACCACCACGGCCGCCGACGGCGTTTTCAACCGGAGTTTCCGACCGGC
>NZ_JBPKBH010000024.1:104423-119637 GCF_051388915.1 Yinghuangia sp. YIM S09857
CCGACGGCGTTTCCGACCGGCGTTTCCGACCGGCGTTTCCGACCGGCGTTTCCGTCTGGTGTTCCGGCCTGGTGTTCCCGCCCTGGTGTTGCGCCCGGAGTGCCGCAACCGGAGTGCCGCGCGCGGTGCGTGCCGCGGCGACCGCGGAGCGTGGCGTCGCGGCGCCGTGGTCCGGGAAGACGCAACAGGCGTCGTACGCTGGCCCCGTGAAGGTCATCAGCGTCGTCGGCGCCCGCCCCCAATTCGTCAAGCTGGCCGCGGTGGCCGAGGCGTTCCGCGGCACCGGCCACGAGCACCGCATCGTGCACACCGGGCAGCACTACGACGCCGACCTGTCCGACGTCTTCTTCGCCGACCTGCGCATCCCCAAGCCCGACGTACACCTGGGCATCGGCTCGGGCGGCCACGGCGCGCAGACCGGCGCGATGCTCGCGGCGCTGGACGACGTGCTGCCCGGCGGCACGCTGTTCGGCGGCGCGCGCCCGGACTGGGTGCTGGTGTACGGCGACACCAACTCGACCCTGGCCGCCGCGGTCTCGGCGGTGAAGCTGCACCTGCCGCTCGCCCACCTGGAGGCGGGGCTGCGCTCGCACAACCGCCGCATGCCCGAGGAGCACAACCGCGTGCTCACCGACCACGCCGCGGACCTCCTGCTCGCCCCCACCGACCTCGCGGTCCGCAACCTCGCGGGCGAAGGGCTCGCCGAGCGCACGGTGATGGTCGGCGACGTGATGACCGACATCCTGCTGCGGGTGCGCGACGCGGTCGGCGGCAAGCCGCTCGAACTGCCGGGCGGGGACGAGCCGCACGGCACCGCAGGTACGGACGGCGCCGCGCTCGCCGACGAACTGGGCGCCCGCGGCTACCTCGTGGCCACCGTCCACCGTCCCGACAACACCGACGACCCGGTCCGGCTGCGCGGCATCGTCGACGCCCTCGCGTCCCTCCCGCTGCCCGTGTTGCTGCTCGCCCACCCGCGGCTGCGCGACCGGGCCGAGGCTGCCGGGATCCCGCTGCGGCAGGGCGCGCTGCGGGTGGCGAGGCCGCTGCCGTACCCGCAGATGGTCCGCGCGGTGCTCGGCTCGCGCGGCGTCGTCACCGACTCGGGAGGGTTGCAGAAGGAGGTCTTTCTGCTGCGCCGCCCGTGCACCACGCTGCGCACCGAGACCGAGTGGCCGGAGACGCTCGACGGGGGCTGGAACCGGCTGTGCGCCGACCCCGCGGACCTGGCCGAAACCGTGCTGCGGGACGCCCCGACCCCGGTGTCCGGGCACCCGTACGGCGACGGCCACGCCGCCGAGAAGGTCGTCGCGGCGCTGGCCGAACGCACCTGACCCGGCGGCGCGCCGCACCCCGCACCTCCGGTCCGCGCGTCGTGCTGTACCGTGCGCGCGGCCCCGACCAGCGGCTTCGCCGCCGGGGAAACCCGGCCGGTACGCTGGCCGCACCGGATCACCGTCCGACCCACCTCGACCGAAGGTTTGCGCATCGTGAAGATCTGTGTCGTCGCGCTCGGGAAGATCGGCCTCCCGCTTGCCGTGCAGTTCGCTGCCAAGGGCCACGAAGTGGTCGGCGCCGACGTCAACGCCGCGACGGTCGAGAAGGTCAACAAGGGCGTCGAGCCGTTCCCCGGCGAGGCCGAGCTGGACGTGCGCCTGCGGGCGGTGGTCGAGTCCGGCGCGCTGACCGCCACCACCGACACCACGGCCGCGGTCGCGGCGAGCGACTACGTCGTGGTCGTCGTGCCGGTCGTCGTGGACGCCGAGGCGCGCCCCGACTTCCGCGCGATGGACGCCGCCACGGCGGCGATCGCGGCCGGCCTCAAGCCGGGCACGCTGGTGTCGTACGAGACGACGCTGCCGGTGCACACCACACGCGAGCGCTTCCTGCCGCAGCTGGAGGCCGCGTCCGGACTGGCCTGCGGCACCGACTTCTTCCTGTGCCACAGCCCCGAACGCGTGCTCACCGGCCGCATCTTCGCCGACCTGCGCCGCTACCCGAAGCTGGTGGGCGGCGTCGACGAGGTCAGCGCCAAGAAGGCCGTGGAGTTCTACGAGGCGGTGCTGGACTTCGACGCCCGTCCGGACCTCGCACGCGACAACGGCGTGTGGGACATGGGCAGCGCGGAGGCGGCCGAGCTGGCGAAGCTGGCGGAGACGACGTACCGCGACGTGAACATCGGCCTGGCGAACCAGTTCGCGCGGTTCGCGGACTCGGTGGGCATCGACATCTACGCGGTGATCGAGGCGTCCAACTCGCAGCCGTACAGCCACATCCACCGCCCCGGCGTGGCGGTCGGCGGGCACTGCATCCCGGTCTACCCGCGCTTCTACGCGTTCAACGACCCGGACGCCACGATCGTCAAGGCGGCACGCACCACCAACGCCGGCATGCCGGGCTACGCGGTGGGCCTGCTCGACGGGATGCTGTCGCGCGACGGCGGCCCGGGGCTGCGCGGCGCGCGCGTCGCGGTGCTCGGGGTGGCCTACCGCGGCGCGGTCAAGGAGACCGCGTTCTCCGGGGTGTTCCCGGTCGTCGAGGCGCTGCGCGCGGCGGGGGCCGAGGCGCTGGTCGCCGACCCGATGTACGCCGACGACGAGATCACCGCGCTCGGCCTCGCGCCGTACCGCGCGGGCGACGCCGTCGACGCGGTCGTCGTGCAGACCGACCACGCCGAGTACCGCACGCTGTCCGCCGAGCAGTTCCCCGGCGTGCGTGCGCTCGTGGACGGCCGCCGGGTGACCGACCCGGACCTGTGGGCGGGGGTCGCCCGCCGCACCATCGGCGGCGGCCGCTGACCGGCCCGCGAGAGTTCGGGGTAGCCAGGTGAAGGTGAACGCGGGCAAGGTCGCCGCGGGCGGCATCGCCGCCGCGCTGCTGGCGGTCCTCGGCGTGGTGGCCGTCCAGGCGGAGGAAGTCTCCTCCTGCTGGCAGGACTTCGACACGCTGACCGACAACGAGGTCTTCCCGGACGCCTTCACCGTGCGGCTCGCCGGCACCTACGACGACAAGGCGCTGCGGGCCGCGGGCACGAACCCCGCCTTCCGGGCCGCGGCGGACTTCAAGGGCGACGCGGCCATCGGCGGCCCGGTGTGGACGATCGCCGCGCCCGGGCCGAACCCGGTCCTCAGCGACCAACTCGGCCTGCTGGCCGCGCGCGGCGGCGCCGACCCCGACGACCTGGCGATGTACGAGGGGCGCAACGGCAAGCGCCACTGGATGCGTTCGGCCGTCAAACCGGCGGACTTCTTCATGAAGAACCTGCGCGCGCTCACCTTCGTCCCGCAGTCGGACGGCACCACCCGCGTGCTGGGCGCCGACGCCCGCTCCGGCTACCTCCAGTGGTGCGCCGAGGTGCCGCTGAAGCCCTCCGGAGCGGCGTCCGACCAGGACACCGGGTGGGCCACCGGCACCACCGGGAACGGCCGTACGGTCCTGCTGGTCGGCCAGGCGAAGGGCGCCGCGGCCGGAACCTCGGCCATCGCGACGCAGGACGTCGTGACCGGCAAGGTGACCCGCCAGTGGACCGTCCAGGGCACCTGGACCGACGTCGCCTCCGACGGCAAGCTCGTGTACGCGGCCGCGCCGGGCGCGGTCGCCGCGTTCCGGCCGGGGGTGGCAACTCCGGTGTGGCGCGCGGAACTTCCCGCCGGAGCCGAAACGGCCTTCCGGTCGGTCGCGGACGGGCGCGTGCTGGTCGCCACGCGGCCCGTGGAGGGCGGGGCGGGGACCGTCACGGCCTTCGACGCGGCCGGCAACAAGGCGTGGTCGGTGGGCGGTTCCGACCCGGAGGACGCGATCGTGTCCGGCGGCATGCTCGTGGTGCGCGAGACGCGCGGCGGTGCGGACGGCGTGGCCGCGTACCGCCTCGTCGACGGAACTCCCGCGTGGTTCACCGCGGTTCCCGATCTGAAGACGCTCGCCGACGGCGGCACCGACGGAACCCTGGTCTATCTGCCGGGCGCGAACGGCCCCCGCGTCCTCCGCCTCGCGGACGGCACCGCGCAACCGACCACCCTGACCGCGCCCGTGGACCGCATCCTGGTGAGCGGCCAGCGCATCGTCGTCCAGCACACCGCGTCCCCGGACCTGGCCTGGACGATCGCCTACCTGACCCCGAAGGCCCAAGCCGACTCCGGCACCCCGGCCGAGGACCCACGGCAGCGCTGAACAGCCCGTCGGCACGGGCCGGGCGGGTGCCCGCCCGCGCAATCCCGTGTACCGCGCCGGAGGCCGCGCGTCACGCCGCAGTCCGCGCGTCACGCCGGAGTCCGCGAACAGGCCCGGTAGCGGCCCGACTTGCGGATCCCGGCGGGACGACCAGCGGCTAACCCTTCGAGTACTTCGTCTTGATGCACGACGTGTTGTCGGCGGTGTTCAGCTTCATGTCCTCGCTGGACGGCGGGGTCGCCGATGCGGGCGGCTTCGGGGACGCCGGGGCCTTGGAGGACGAGGCCGGGGCCTTCCCTGTCGGGTCCTTGTCGTTGAGGCCGGGGAAGTCGAGGCCGATGACGACCTCGAACTGCTTGGCGGTCGCGCTCTCGATGACCGCTGTCTCGGGGAGGCCCACCGCGGCGGCGAGCTGCTTCGCTGCGTCCGCCTTGCCCTTGGGGTGGACGACCGAACTGGCGCCCTGCTCGGTGCCCTTCGTCCGGTCGACCGTCGCGGCGTACTTCTCGGCCACCAGGTCGTCCACGACGGCCTGCGCCTTCGGCACGGTGGTCGTGTTGCGCACCGAGACCTTGATGGTGGCCGGGTCGATCCGCGGCGGGGCCGGGGCCTGCGAGCTCGGCGGCGCCGAACCGGCGGGCGCGGGATCGCCCTTGGTGACCGCGACGTCGTTGCGTACCGACGCCCACAGGTTGTCGGCCGCGGGCTGCCGGGCCTGGACGTGCACCTTCGGGTTCTCGTGCGGCACGTCCATCACCGGGAGCGTGGTGAAGGCCATGCGCTTCTCGGGGACCTTCTTGATCTCGTTCCCGAGAGCCACCAACTTCTCGATGCGGTTCAGGCCTTCGTCGACCGTGATATTGCCGGTCGCGGCCTGGGCGATCTTGAATATCGCGGCCGGGTCCTTCCACGTGGCGCTCGTCTTGATCTCGCGCGCCAGTGCCATCAGGAAGGACTTCTGCGCCTCGATGCGGGCCAGGTCGCTCTCCCCGTAGAAGCCGTGCCGGGCGCGGAGGAACATCAGTGCCTTTTCGCCCTGGAGTTTGTGCTCGCCGGCGGTGAGGTCGAGGCCGGTGCCCTGGCCGGTCTTCTTCGGGTCGTACAGCCGGTCGCACAGGGTGATCGGAACGCCGCCCACGGCGCTCGTCATCGCCTTGACGCCCTTGAACTCGATCATCATCCAGTGGTTGATCTTCACCTTGAGCATGTTCTCGACCGTCGCCACGGTGCAGGGCGGTCCGCCCGGCTTCTGCAAAGTGGCGTTGAAGGCGAAGTTCTGCTTGGCGGGCTGTATTTCGCCGTTGTCGAGCTTGCAGGCCGGGCGGGTCACCAGGGTGTCGCGCGGGATGCTCACCACGGTCGCGTTGGAACGGTCGGCGGACAGGTGCAGCAGCAGCGTGGTGTCCGCGGTGCCTTCCTTGCCGTTCGCGCCGTAACCGGTGTTGCCCGAGCCGATGCGCGAATCGGAGCCGATGAGAAGGATGTTCATCGGCGTACGGCCGAACTCGTCCTCCGCCGCCTCCGGGACCTTGTCCACCGAGGCGGTGAGGTCGTCGGTCTTGATCCGGCTGTTGAGGTACTCGTAGTAGCCGTACGCCCCGCCCACGATCAGCACCAGCAGCACGGCCAGGCTGATCGCGGTGATCTTGAGGCGCCGCTTCCCCTTGCCCTTGCCCTTCGGGTTCTTGGGCGGCGGCTGCCGCCTGCCGCGCCGGGTCGGGGCCGGATCCGCGGGCGACGGCGACTCGGTCGGCTCGACCGTGACCACGTTGTCGGCGGCGACCTCCTCCGGCGTCTTCATCCGGTAGGCGCCGGTCTCCGCGTCCATGACCCACAGGTCGGCGACGTCCGCGTCGTCCATCGCGCCGAGCTCACCGCCGCGCTCGTCCTGCGCGCGTCCGTACCCCGAAGCCATGCCGTGTGCGTCCTCTCCTCCGGCGCCGTGCCTCGACGACCGCCTCGTGCCCTGTCGCGGTTCCGGCCGCTACCTCTTCTTGCCAGTGGAGATACAGGCCGTGTTGTCGGCGGTGTTCAGCTTGATCTCCTCGGACGGCGGCACGACCACCGGGGCGGGCGGCGGAGCCGGCTTGCCGGAGGAGGCGGCCGGGATCTTCGCGGTGGGCGAGGTGAGGTCCGGGAAGTCCGAGCCGATGATCAGCTCGAAGGTGTTGCCCGGCGTGGTGTTCTCCTCGACGGCGATCTCGGACAGCCCCACGGCGCGCGCGAGTTGCTTCGCCGCGTCGATCTTGCCCGCCGGGTACTTCACCACGCTGTTGTCGCGCGGGCGGCTGTCGTCGGTCGGGACCGAGGACGCCTTGTACTTGAGCGCGGTCAACTGGTCGGCAACCGCCTTGCCCTTCGAGGCCTTGGTGGTGTTGTGGACCGTGACGCGGATGGTCGCGGGGTCCACCGTCACGACGGGCGCGGGCGGCGGGGCCGCCACGGAGGCCGTGGGCGCGGGTGAGGCGGGCCCCCCGGCGGTGACGGAGGTGTCGGTCGCCAGGGCCCGCCACAGGCGGTCGGCGTCCGGCTGGCGCGGCTGCACCCAGGCCTTGGGGTTGCCCGGGTACGGCTCGGTGGGCAGCGTCGTGAAGGCCATGCGCTTCTCGGGGACCTTCTTGATCTCGTTGCCGAGACCGGCGAGCTTGTCGATGGTGCCGAGGCCCCTGTCGACCTGGAGGTTGCCGACGGCGGCGTTGGCTATGTCGAACACCGCCTTGGGGTTGCTCCACTTCGCGTTGCTCTTGATCTCGCGCGCGAGGGCCATGAGGAACGACTTCTGCGCCTCGATGCGGGCCAGGTCGCTGCCGTCGCCGAACGCGTGCCGGGCGCGCAGGAACTGGAGGGCCTCGTGGCCCTCCAGGCGCTGCTCCCCGGCGGGCAGGACAAGGCCGGTGCCGCCCTGCTTGTTCGGCAGCACGGGGTCGTTGATCGAATCGCAGAGGTTGATCGGCACGCCGCCGACCGCCTTGGTCATCTCCTTGACGCCGTTGAAGTCGATCATCAGATAGTGGTCGACCTGCACGCGCAGCATGCGCTCCACGGTCGCGACCGTGCACGGCGCGCCCGGTTCCCCGGCGAGCGTGCTGTTGAACTGCACCCTGCCCTGGGATGCCGGCTGGACCTTCTTGCCGTCGTCATACTTGCACGCCGGGCGCTCGACCATGGTGTCGCGGGGGATGCTCACCATCGTGGCGTTGGACCGGTCCGCGGACAGGTGCATCAGGATCGTGGTGTCGGCGAGGCCCGGGTGTCCGGTCTCCCCGCCGATCTGGTTGCCCTTGCCGAGCCGGGTGTCCGAGCCGATCAGCAGGACGTTCAGCGGTCTCCGGCCGAACTCGTCGACGGGTGCCTTCGGGATCTCCTCGACCGAGCCGCTGCGGTCGGTCTTCTTGATGCGGCTGTTGAGGTACTGGTAGTAGCCGTACGCCCCGGCCACCAGCGCGACGAGCAGGACGACCAGGGATATCGCGGTCCACTTGAGCCGCTTCTTGACCTTGCTCTTGGGACGGCGGGCGGGCTCGGTCCGCGGCGCGGGGGCGGTGTCGGGGCTGGTCCCTGGGGCGGTACGCGGCGGTGCGGCGGCGCGGGCGGCGGGCACGGCGGGCGCGTTCGCGGCATTGGCAGCGTTCGCCGCGTTCGCCGTGTTGGCGGCGGATTCGCGGTAGAGGCTGTCGAACGGGTTGTCCTCGGGCGCCGCGCGTCCCGGAGGGGACGCGGCGGCGGCCGCCTGGCCTCCGGCCGCGGGCTCGTCGGGCGTGCGCAGGCGGTAGTGGCCGGTGTCCGGGTCCATCACCCACAGGTCGGCGACGTCGGCGTCGTTCATGGCATCGAGGTGGTCCCCGTGCCCGCCCGACCTCGGCCCATTCCCTGTGCTCACGACCCGCTTCCCCTCCCAATTGCCCGAGTCGACTGCGTTCGACGCCGTGCCCGATGGTTGTGCCCGACGGCTGGGTTCGTCACTGCCCGGGCCGCGCAGCCCGCCGGTCGCGGTCTGGTGGTTCCACCGTGTTCTCGGCTGCTTTTCGGCCCGCGTACGAAACAGTCACCCTAGCGGGCAAGTTCGCGGCACTGTGCGGCAGTCGGCAAACCTGTCATTTCAAGATTGGGGCGAAATATTGCGAGAACGCCCAATCCTGCGCGCTGGTGATCGCTCGATGCCAACTTTCTTTTCGATTTGTATACGTTCGCGGCCCTCATGAGCAGGAGTCCTGCTCCACGGTCCGGCCCGTGACGGTGACGATCGGCCCGGCCGGAACCGACGGCGTCGGGGACGGCGCGGCGGTTGTCGCGCCGGGGGCGGCGCCCGGTGCGGCGGTGCCGGTCGGCGTGGCGTCCGGCGAGGTGCCGTCCGGGGGTGCGGTTCCTGGTGTCGTGCTTCCTGGTGTTTTGGTGCTGGGTGTGGTGCTTCCGGGGGTTGTGTCCGGTGTCGCCGACGGCCCGAACCGCCCCGGCGACGAAGCACCCGACGGGTGAGACGTCGTGCGGCGCCCCGGCGGTTGCGTCGCTCCGGACGAGGGCTTGGCCGTCGTCGCGCCGGGGGCCGGGGCGTCGTCCTCGACCGGTGCGGGCGCGTCGATGCGGACGCTGCCGCCGGGCTCCACCAGCGTGCCGGGATCGGCCTTGCCGACCGCGACCCGGTCGTACCGGATCGCGGTGAACAGCGCGTCGGCGTCCGGCTGGACGAGCTCGTCGCGGTTCGTGTTGTAGCGGTACTGCTGGCGCGGCACGGTCAGGAACGCCGACTGCTCGGAGGGGATGTTCGACACGCTCTTGGACAGCTTGGTCAGCTCGTCCAGCGAGTCGAGGCCCGGGTCGGCGGTGATCGAGCTGGTGCCGGCGTCGAGCAGGTCGTACAGCTTCTTGGGGTTGAACAGGACGCCGTCCGACTTCACCTTGTCCATCAGCGAGGCGAGGAAGCGCTGCTGCCGGACCATGCGCTGGGTGTCGCTGCCGTCGCCCAGCTCCTTGCGGGCCCGGACGAACGCGAGGGACTGCTCACCGTTGAGCTTCTGCTGCCCGGCGTCCAGGTCCAGCTTCGCGTCGTAGTCGCGCAGTGGCTCGGCCAGGCAGACCTCGACGCCGTCGACCGCGTCGACCATGCGCTTGAAGCCGGTGAAGTCGATGACGATGTGGTGGTTGATCTGCACCCGCGTCATCTGCTCGACGGTCTTGATCGTGCAGGCCGACCCGCCGATCTCGAACGCGTGGTTGAACTGGTCCTTGTACGCCGCCGACATCGAGCCGTCGTCGCGGACGCAGGACGGGATCTCCACCATCAGGTCGCGCGGGATGCTGACCGCGACCGAGCTTTTCCGGTCGGCGGAGAGGTGCAGCAGGATCGTCGTGTCGGAGCGGCGCGTGGTGTCGTAGATGTTGCCGTACTTGATGTTCTCGCCGGTGCGGTCGTCGGAGCCCATCAGGAGGATGTTGACCGCGCCGTAGGCCTCCGGCATCACCGGCGGCCGGTCGAGGCCGATCTTGGGGGCGACGTTCTCCGAGGTGATCTGGCCGTCGAGGTGCCGGACCATGAGGTACGCGGACGTCACGGCGGCCCCGGCCAGGACGGCCATCGTCACCACCATGCTGACCAGCACGCGCCGCAGACGACGACGGCGCCGCTTCGGAGCGGGGGTCACGGGCGGCGCGGGCGGCAGGAGTTCGCCGAGCACGGGGGTGGGGTCAGGTGCGGGGACGGAGTCCGGAGTCGGGACGGGGTCCGGGGTCGGGACGGGTTCGGGTACGGCGGGCTGCTCGGCGGCCATCGGTGCCGACGTGTCTGTAGCCGTGTCTGTTGCCGCCGGCTCAAGGGCCGGTGGCGTTTCGGGTGTTGAGCTCTCGGGGGCGGTGGCGTCCAAGGCGTCGGCCGCGGGGGCGTCCGCCGGTCCGTCACCTGTCGGCGCGGTTGCCTTGGATTGCGTCGGCTCGGTTTGCGTCGGCTCGGCTTGGGGCTCTTGGGCTGGAGTCCCCTCGGCCGCGGGGTCCTCGGCGGCGTCGTCCGGCGTGGGCGGGACCGGGGGAGCGGTCGGGGCGTCCGGCCCCGGATCGGGGACCGGACCTGACGCAGTCTGGTCCTCTTCGCCTTTGCCCACGAGGTTCCCGCTCCCTGCCACGCGATATGGATCGGCCCCCGCGTCCGGTCGTACGCAGCGGCGAACTCCCGGTGGCCGGTGTCCAGATAGACGTACCGGCTGACAGGTGAGTTGCATGTCGCGTGGCTCATGTGAGCCAAGTCACATCACAATGCTGTGACGCGGGGCGACGAAGCTGTGCGCCGGGCTGCGGGCACGATACGTTGCGTCGTTCGGCCGGGCCGACACCGGGGGTCGCGGCACCCGCCCCCCAGCCGTTTCGCGGCGGTCGCCCGTCCGTCGCCCGTCCGGTCCGCGTCCCCGCGGCCGTGCTTCCCTTCCACGGCTGTTCGGCGTCCCCGCGGCGCGGCGCCCGCGGTCAGGTCGCCTTGCAGATGTCCTGGTCCCCGTCCCGGGTCGACACCTTCAGCGGCGGCGGCGCGGAGGACGGCGGCGGAGCGTCGGCCGGTGCCCCGCCCGGCGGCGCGACCGACTTGAAGGACGATCCGATCGTCAGCACGACCGCGTCCGTCGCGGACTTGCGCGGTTCCAGCACCGCCCCCGGAATCGCGGCCGCCAGCGTACGGGCGTGGTCGGTGAGTTCGGGGCCGTGCTCGATGGTCGTGCCGCTCGTCGGTGCCGCCGCGTTGCCGGTGGAGTCCACCACGAAGCCGCGCTCGGCCAGTTCGTCGCCCACCTCGCGTGCCGCGCCCGGGCGTCCGCTGCCGTTCAACACCTTGACGTGCACCTTCGACGCCGGGACCGGCGGCGGGGCGGGAGCGGCGGCCGGGGGAGCCGCACCCGGCCTGCCCGGCGCCGCGGTCTGGGCCGGAGGCGCGCCGGAACCGCCGCCGGGCTTGCGGCCGTTGAGCGGTTCGTCGGCGTTGACGGCCTGGAAGAGGCGGCGCGCGTCCGGCTGGATCAGCTCCAGGCGGTTCTTGTCCGTCGGCGAGTCGAAGACCGGGACCGTCACGAACGTCATGTCCGACGTCTTGACGCCCTGCACGCTGCGCGCGAGGTCGACGAGCGCCTTGACCGAGTCGAGGCCCTCGTCGGCGCGGATCGACTTGGTCAGCGCGTCCGCGAGGTTGAACAGCCGGGCGGGGTTGAGCAGCACCTTGCTGCTGGTGATCTGCTTCGCGAGCGACGCGATGAAGGCCTGCTGGCGCTTGATGCGGCCCAGGTCGCTGCCGTTGCCGCCGATCGCCTCGTCGTGCCGGAGGCGTACGAAGTCCAGGGCCTCCTTGCCGCCGACCGTGCGCTTGCCGGCCTCCAGCGAGATCTTGCCGGTCTTGTCCTGCACTGCCTGCGGGAGGCAGATCTCCACGCCGCCGATCGCGTCGACCATGCCCTTGAAGCCGGAGAAGTCGACGATGATGTGGTGGTCGATGCGCATGTCGGTCATGCGTTCGAGGGTGTTGCGCGTGCACGCCGCGCCGCCCAACTCGTAGGCCGAGTTGAACATCTGGCGCTCGCGCTCCGGCGACTTGGCGCCGTTCCGCATGACGCACGGAGGCACCGTCACGAGGACGTCGCGCGGGATGCTCATGACGACCGCGTGCTTGCGGTCGGACGAGAGGTGCAGCAGCAGCGTGGTGTCGGAGCGTTCGCCCTCGTCCTTGCCGCCGCCGAGCGCCTTGTTGGCGCCGGCGCGCGAGTCGGAGCCGATGATCAGCAGGTTCATCGGCTTGCCCTTGCCGTTGCCGCCCACCTCGGGGCGGTCGGCGCTCAGTTTGCCCTCGACCGAGTCGGTCTTGATGTTGCCGTTGAGCGTGCGGTAGGCGACATACGCCGCCGCGACGCCGGTCAGCAGCAGGAGCGAGCCGACGACCACCAGCGGGATGACGATCTTGCGCCGCCGGTTGCGCCTGCGTCGGGCGCGGCGCTGGGCCGCGCGGCCGCCCGCGCCGGAACCGCCTTTCGTTCCGCCGTCCTCGGTTGCGTTGCCGGACGGAGTGCGCTTGTCGGCCATGCTCCGTCGTCACCTCCCCGCACGCGGTTGCCCCGGGGGCAGGCGATCGCGTCGGTGTGACCGCGGCGCGTGGCCGGCCGGGGTTCAGCCTTCGGAGTCAGTGATCGTACGGGTGACTCGCTCGGTCGAAATCCGTCGTTCCAGGGCGGATTCGTCCAATCGTTCGATGTTCCGGCACAAAACCACAGGTACAGACGCCGCGAGCGGTGCAAGCAGGCCCGCACGCAGTCCACTCTCACGAGTGAACGGAAGAGCCGAGAGGAGGCGGTCGCCGGACGTCAGGCCCCACTCCTTCGCGGCGTCTGCACCGACCTCGGCCAACTCGGCGGCGGAGTACTCGCGGCCGCCGAGGTCGAGGGCGGGGGCGTCGGGTGCCGTGGGGACGTACGGGACGAACCGGTCGCCGTGCCCCGCGACTTCCGCCGCGTAGTCGAGAAAGCCCTCAGGTGCGTCGGCGAACCGCGCCCCCATCGGCCGCAGCGCGAGCGCGACCCGCTCCCCGCCGCACGCACGGGCCTCGTCGAGCGTGTCCGGCCCGGACACCACCAGGTCCGCATCGGCGGGCGCCCCGCCGGGCACCACGATCAGGCCGACCGCCCAGCAGGCCATCAGCCACACCTGCGTCTGCCAGTGGGCGGGCAGCAGCAGCGCTGCCCGCTGCCCCGGCTCGGCGCCGAGGTCGTCCTGAAGCAGGTTCGCGGTCTTGGCCACCCAGTTGTCGAACGTGGCCACGGACAACTCGACCCGCTCGCCCGTCGCATCGTCGTAAAACGTCGTGAACGGCCGCGCCCCGTCCGCAACGAGAGCAGCACTCAAAAGCCCACCAGGCGTCCCAACCATGCGGCCACTGTAAACGCCCCCGCCCAGCGGCCTGAGCGGATGCCGCCGAGCGCGCCCGCTTCTGGGTGCCCCGCCCCGACACCTGACCGGCCGCCGCTGAGCGCGCCCGCCTCTGGATGCCCCGCCGCGCCATCTGAGCGAACGTCCCTGAGCGCGCCCGCGTCCGGGTGCCTCACCCCGTCATCTGAGCGGACACCGCCCCACTCCCGGGCGCCCGCCCGTTGAATGCACGAGTGCGTCGCCACATCTCGGCTCGCCGCCCGCGCTCCGCACGCCTCGCCATTCGCGGGATCCACGCTTCGCTCGTTGGTGCGCGGCGGGGTGGGTAGGCGGCCGACGCGGCACGTCGGTGGTCGGGCCTGACAGCCCTCGACGCGATCGTCCGCGAGGCATGGGTGGCCGTCGCGCCTCGTCTCCACGACCCCGCAACTGGCCCATCACGCCCCCGCCATCTCCCGAGCGTCAGGCCGCGTCCTCTCCTCTCGCGGTCGACCCGTGTGCCCACCCATCCATCTGCCCCCCAACACCCCTCGCCACTGCGCTATTTGGGTGGCCTTCTGCGGATGAGCACTACACGGCGGACACGGAGGCACCAGAACACAGTTGTGCTCCCTGCGAGCCCCGTTCTGTCCGCAAGTTCCCGAAGAGGTCGTTGTGACACCCCAGTCCGCGCGCGTGCCCGTGAGTCGGCTCCTGAAGGTCTCCGCGCTGCTGGCGGCCGTCGTCCTGACGCCGGTGCTGTCTCTGCCCACCCACGCGGTCGCCGCGCAGGAGACTCCCGTGCCGGTGTCCGGGGCCTCGTACACCGTCGCCCTGCCCGGCCTCCCCGGAGCCGACGTGCGGAGCCCCGGCCCGGGGCAGCCCGCCGTCCTCGTCCCCGCCCGGTCGACCCACGACTTCTCCCTGGTCGGCGTCTCGTGGGACGACCCGTCGGCGCGGCCCGACTTCGAGGTGAGCGTCCGTACGAGGACGGCCGGGGCCTGGACCCCCTGGCGCCCGCTCCACACCGGCGACGCGATGGGCCAGTACGCCGACGCACCGCGCCCCGCCGCCGCGCGCGGTGCCACCGAGCCGCTGTGGGTGGGGCGTTCGGACGCCGTGCAGGCTCGCGTGGAGGTGCGCTCCGGCCGCCTGCCTGGTGGGCTGCGCCTCGACCTCGTCGACCCCGGAACCTCGCCCGCAGATGCCCGCATGACCGGGCGGGCCACCGACGCGGCCCCGGGGCGCGCGGCCGGGCGTCCGGCCATCGTGACCCGCGGCGAGTGGGGCGCCGACGAGACGCTGCGCGACCTCGACGTGAAGTACACGAACACCGTGAAGGTGATGTTCGTGCACCATGACAACAACACCTATGCCACGTGCGCCGACTCGCCGTCCGTGCTGCGCTCGATCTACCGCTACCACGTCGAGACGAACGGCTGGGCGGACATCGGCTACAACTTCCTCGTCGACCGCTGCGGCACCGTTTTCGAGGGCCGTGCGGGCGGCGTCGACAAGCCGGTGCTCGGCGCGCACACCCTCGGCTTCAACACCAACAGCTCGTCGGTCGCGGCGATGGGCACGTACACCGACACCGCACCGCCCGATGCGCTCCTCGACTCCATGTCGCGCGTCATCGCCTGGAAGCTCGGTCTCCACGGCGCCGACCCGCTCGGCAAGGCGCAGTTGACGTCGGGCGACAGCGGCAGCCGGTTCCCGGCCGGAACCAACGTACGGTTCAACGTGGTCTCGGGACACCGCGACGCGTTCAACACCGAGTGCCCGGGGGAGCGGCTGTACGAGGCCCTGCCGAAGCTGCGTCGCGGCGTCGAGAGCCTCATGCGCTGACCGCGGCCGACCCGCGAACCTGCACGCACCTCCGGGCACCCGCGTGACCCCCCCGCGTACCCGCGTGACCCCCCCCGCGTACCCGCGCGTGCTCCGTAGGAGACCCGCGCGAATGCGCGCGCACCCGCGCGTACTCCGGGCGAGACCCGCGTGAGCCCCGCGCGCACCCCCGCCCCTACGACCCCTTCCCCACCATCCACTCCAGCCGTTCCACCAGCGGCTCCACGACCGCCTGCGGCGTGAACCGCTCACGGGCCAGCTCCACCGCCGCGCCGCGCAGGCGCGCCACCTCGGCCGGATGGCCGGCCATCCGGCGCAAGGCGTCCGCCAGGGC
>NZ_JBPKBH010000024.1:119805-134222 GCF_051388915.1 Yinghuangia sp. YIM S09857
CCGAGGAGCCGCTGCTGCGGCGCGGTGTCCGACGTGACGACCGCGCACCCGGCCGCCGACCCCTGGAACACCTTGTCGGGAACGAGGCGCAGCGCCTTGGCGCCCGTCCCGAAAACCCCCAGGCACACGTCGTGCCCGGCCACGAGCCGGGGGAGTTCGCGGCCGGGCACCCAGGCGTGCCAGCGCACCCGCGGATCCTGCCCCACCAGGTCGCGGGTGCGCTGGAGCTGAAGGCCGCGGCCGACCATGGTGACCGCGAGCGGGTATCCGTCGAGCTGACGCAGCGCGGCGCCGATGACGGGGGCGCCCTGCACGGGGGAGTAGTGGCCGAACGCCACGATCCGCAGCGGGTGTTCGGTGCTCGCCGGCTCGGGGGCGGGCTCCGGGTCGGCGCTCACGTCCCGCCCCGCGTCGAACCACTGCGGTGCGGCGCCGATCGGCACCACGACCGCCCGCTGCCGGTCCGCCGGGGCCAGCATGCGGCGGTGCTCCTCGGTGTCGACCAGCACCAGGTCCGCGGCGCGGATGGCGGCCGCCTCGACCCGCATCGCGACCCGCAGGCCCGCGCGCGGCGTGCGCCCGGTGCGGTCGACGACGTCGTCGACGCTCTCCAGGTGGTCGAGCAGCACCGGCACGTGCGGGAACAGCCGGCGGGCCACCTGGATGTCCACCCGTCCCCGGTACCCGCACAGGATCGCGTCCGGCCTGGGCAACCGCCGTGCCCGGACGGCCAGTTGGCCGAGCCTCGCGGCGTGCCGCAGCCCGGCCCGCGCCCGGGCGCCCTGCCGGTGGCGCGGCGGTCCCGCGAGGGCCGCGTCGTCCTGCCCGAGCGCCGCGTTGCACACGACGACGTCGACCCCCTGGCGTTGCAGCCCCTCGACGAGGATCCCGACCCGGGGGTGCACGGTCGTGTCGTACGTGCCGAACACCATGACCCGCATATGCCGATTGTGCGCAGCGTGACGGCCCGAAAACCAGATGTAGGGACGCTTCTCGTTCCCGGGGGTGGTCTCGGGAGGTTCCGGCCGGGAGCGCGGTGCGCCGGTGTTAACGTGACGCCCTGATCAGCCGGGGAGCGGCCCCGGTCCGGCCGACCGCGCGGTCCGTCGGCCATACCGACTCGGGGAGGGTGCGCGGGGATGGAACGCACGCGCACCTGGCGGCCCCCGTACGACCTCGATCTGCGCCTGACGCTCGGTCAGTTGCAGCGCGGGCACAGCGATCCCACCTACCGGGTGGCCCCCGACGGCGCGGTGTGGCGCAGCGCGCGTACGCCTGCCGGGCCGTGCTCCCTGCGCATCACCGCGTCACGCGCCACCGGCGAGGTCACCGGCCAGGCCTGGGGCCCCGGTGCCGAATGGCAGCTCGACCGCCTCCCGGACCTCCTCGGCGAGGGCGACGACCCGTCCGGCTTCCCGTCACACCACCACCCGCTCCTGCACGACGCGTTCCGCCTGCGCCGAGGGCTGCGCATGCCGCGCACCGGGCTCGTGCTCGCCGCCCTCATCCCGTCGATCCTCGAACAGAAAGTCACCACCATCGAGGCGCGCAGGGCGTTCCGCCTCCTCGTCCACTGGCACGGCGAACCGGCCCCCGGCCCGGCCCCGTCCGACCTGCGGGTCATCCCCGACGCCGCGACCTGGGCGCGCATCCCCACCTGGGACTGGCACCGCGCCGGCGTCGACCACAAGCGCTCCCGCACCGTCATGGCCGCCGTCCGCGTCGCCCCCGCCCTCGAACGCACCGCCCCCCTGCCCAACCCCGAGGCCTCCCGCCTCCTCAAACTCGTCCCCGGCATCGGCGTCTGGACCGCCGCCGAAACCATGCAGCGCTCCCACGGCGACGCCGACGCCGTCTCCGTAGGCGACCTCCACCTCTGCAAACAGGTCACCTACGCCCTCACCGGCACTCCCGGCGACGACGCCCGCATGCTCGAACTCCTGACCCCCTACCAGGGCCACCGCCACCGAGCCGCCCTACTCATCCGCATGTCAGGCGCCAAAGTCCCCCGCCGAGCCCCCCGCTTCGCCCCCCGCAACTACACCCGTATCTGACCAGCGCAGATGCGCGGCTCAGCAAGGCGGGCGGGGGCTCAACGCGTGCCCGGTGGATAGATCGGGAATCGCGACGTGTCCAGGTCGCTGCCGTAGGGCATCGGGACCAGATCGCCGAACCGGTAGCGGGAGCAGTCCTGGTACGCCTTGCCGTCCGATCGCGAGTGGACCGCCACGGTCCCGTCGCGGGGATCGACGATGACGTAGGTCGAGACCATGCCTTCTGCGTAGATTTCCAGCTTGTCGCCGAGGTCCTTGCGCCAGTTGCTCGGCGAGACGATCTCGACGACGGCGATCGCCAGTTCGGCTGGGACATAGCTTGGGTTGCCGGTGATGGCACCATCCTCGACGAACACGACGTCGGGTTCCGGAAGATCCGAGATGCGCGCGAACTCGATGCCCTGAGTGGCGAACGACAGAACTCCCTCGGGGGCCTGTTGGCCGATCAGCATGACGATCCGATTGTGGATCGTCGACGCGGACGACATCATCACGATGTGGCCACGCAGGTATTCGCCGTGGAAGTCTTCCGGAATGTCCATCGCGAGGAACACATCCCTGATCGGATCGTGTGGTCTGGTCACGTGATCACGCTCCGATGCTTCGTGGGCAACGCCCATTTTAGGCCGCGTTACCGGGCAATGCGGTTGCATCGTTGTTGTGGTCACGGGCAGATCCTGCGGTACCCGGGACGGCGCTCCCGGTCGAACGGGTGCGCGATCACCCGTTCGGCCTAAGGGGATTTGGTCAGCGGGTGGTGATGACGTCGTCCGGGGTGCGGGCCGGGCGGGGGCGCGGGGGTTCGGCGGGGTGGCCCAGAGCGATGGCGCCCATGGGGTCCCAGGTGTCGGGGAGGTCCAGGGTGGTGCGGACGGTGTCGCGGCAGAACATGGTGGAGGAGACCCATGCGGAGCCGAGGCCCTCGGTGGTGAGGGCGACCAGGAGGTTCTGGACGGCGGCGCCGGCGGAGACGACGAACATCTCGCGTTCGGCGGCGGTGCGGACCGGGTCCGGATAGGTGTGCGCGCCGTCGGTGACGAGGCAGGGGACGGCGATGTAGGGGGCGTTGCGCAGGAGGTCGCCGCGGGCGACGCGGCGGGTGACGGCGGCCTCGTCGAGGCCGTCGGCGCGCAGGTCGCGGGTCCAGGCGTCGCGCATCGCGTCCAGCAACTGCGTGCGGGACTCGAGGGATTCGAGGAGGACGAAGCGCCACGGGACGGTGTGGTGCGGGGCCGGGGCGGTGATCGCGGCGGCGACCGCGCGGCGTACTGCGGCTGGGTCGACCGGGTCCGCGGTGAAGGCGCGGGTGGTGCGGCGGGCGGTGACGGCGTTGCGGGCGCCCTCGCGCATGGCGTCGTCGGTGCCGAGGCGGAACATGTCGTCGGCGGAGCTGCGCACGACGGTACGGATGCCCTCGCCGTCCGCGTCGGTGACCAGGTGCGGCAGACCCCGCACGATCGCGACCGGGACCGCGCCCGCCTTGCCCTTGACCAGCTCGGCGGCGGAGGCCAGTTCGTCCACGACCGCGGTCACCGTGACGGCCAGTTCGTTGCCGTGCGTGTCGGTGCGCCCGCGGTGGTCGTCCAGGGCGTCGAGGCCCGCGACGCCGATCGCGACGTCGGTGAGGCCGGTGCGCCAGGGGCGGCCGAACGTGTCGCTCACCACGATTCCGAGGCGACGCGAGGTGAGCGCCGCCAGCCCGGAACGCAGCGCGCGGGCCGACGCGTCGGAGTCCTCGGGGAGCAGCAGCAGCGTGCCCGGCTCGGTGTTGGACGCGTCGACCCCGGCCGCGGCCATCACGAACCCGTGCCGGGTCTCGACGATGCGGGTGTTGCCGCGCTTCGCGACCACCCGTACCGCCTCCGAGTCGATCACCTTGTCGCGGTCGACCCCGCGCAGCAGGCGCCCCTCGGCCTTGCTGACGATCTTCGAGGTGACCACGAGGATGTCGCCGTCCAGCAGACCGGGCCCGTCGGCCGCCGCCGCGGCGATCAGTGCGGCGAGGTCGTCGCCCTCGCGCACCTCGGGGATGCCGGGGACGCCCAGCACCTCGTACCCGCGCGGCGGGGTCATACCGCGCCCTCCGCCCGCACCTCGGCCGCCAGGTCGAGGGCGGCGCGCGCCATGGCCGCGGTCGCCTCCACGTCCGTCATCATGAGCGGGATCGCGCGGCACGGGATGCCGGCCTCCTCGACCGCCGTGACCGAGTCGGCGTCCGTGGAGTCGACGAGCCAGCCGTCCAGCAGCCCCGGGCCGTAGTGCTTGGCGACCGCGACGGCGGAGGTCTCCACGCCGACCGCTTCGAGGACCTTGTCGGCCATGCCCCGCACCGGCGCGCCGCCGACGATCGGCGACAGCCCGACGACCGGCGCCTCGGCCTCGACCAGCGCGTCGCGGATCCCCGGCACGCCGAGGATGGTTCCGATGCTGACCACCGGGTTCGACGGCGGGAACAGGATCACGTCCGCCTCGGCGATCGCCGTGAGGACGCCGGGGGCCGGCTTGGCCTCCTCGATGCCGACCGGGACGATCGCGTGCGCGGTCGGCGCGGCCCGCAGCTTGACCCAGTACTCCTGGAAGTGGATCGCCTTGCGCGTGCCGGGACGGTCGCCCGCGCCCGGTTCGCCGAGCTCGTCGGTGTCGACGACGACGTGCGTCTCGACGCGGTCGTCCGACATCGGGATAAGTCGGACGCCCGGCTTCCACCGCGCGCACAGCGCCTCGGTCACCGCACTCAGCGGATAACCGGCGCCCATCATCTGGGTGCGCACGATGTGGGTCGCGTAGTCGCGGTCGCCGAGCCCGAACCACGTGGGCTCGACGCCGTACGCGGCCATCTCCTCGCGGATGCTCCACGTCTCGTCGCGGCGGCCCCAGCCCTGTTCGTCGTTGATGCCCTCGCCGAGGGTGTACATCACCGTGTCGAGGTCCGGGCACACCTTGAGTCCGAACAGGTGGATGTCGTCGCCGGTGTTGCCGACGACAGTGATCTCCGCCTGGGGTTCCGCTGCCTTGAGGCCCCGCAGGAACCGGGCTCCGCCGATCCCGCCGGCCAGTACCACGATGCGCATGCGGACCAGTCTCGCAGGCTCGGCCCCCACCGGAAGCCGCCGGGGCGGGTGAACGCGCGACACGTGCGGACGCGCGTTCGAGCTGTGTCCGGCGCCCGGGCCGTTCCGCGGCGCCGATGCCCGACGGGATCCCGTACGACACCCCTGACGAGAGCCCGTAAGAGATCCCGCACGACACCCCGTACGAGATCCCGCACGAGAGCCGTGTGAGATCTCGTACGAGATCCCTTACGAAAGGCTGACGGCCCGCCGCGTCACCCCCGCGACCCGGTCCGCGCGGCCTAGCGTCGCCGACATGAGGATCCTGGTCACCGGCGGCGCCGGCTTCATCGGATCGCACGTCGTGGACGCCCTGCTCGCGGCGGGCCACGACGTGCGCGTGCTCGACGTCCTGCTGCCCGCGGTGCACCGCGCGCGGCCCCAAGTGCCGGACGGCGTCGACCTCCACGAAGGGGACGTACGCGACCCCGCGGCGGTCGCGGCCGCGCTGCGGGGCGTCGACGCGGTCAGCCACCAGGCCGCGATGGTCGGCCTCGGCCTGAACCTGGACGACGCGCCGATGTACGTCGGCTGCAACGACCTCGGCACCGCCGTCCTCCTCGCCGAGATGGCCCGCGCGGACGTCGGCCGCCTCGTACTCGCGGGATCGATGGTCGTGTACGGCGAAGGCCGCTACACCTGCGGCGAACACGGGCCGGTCGTCCCCGGCCCGCGCCCCGAGGCCGACCTTTCCGCCGGACGCTACGAACCGCGCTGCCCCGGCTGCGGCGGCGACCTGGCACCGGGGCAGATCGCCGAAGAGGCCGCGCCCGACCCGCGCAACGTGTACGCGGCGACCAAGCTCGCCCAGGAACACCTCGCCGCCGCATGGGCCCGCACGGTCGGCGGAACCGCGACGTCGCTCCGCTACCACAACGTGTACGGCCCGAGGATGCCGCGCGACACCCCGTACTCCGGCGTGGCCTCGGTGTTCCGCTCGGCCCTGGCGGCGGGCACGGCCCCGCGCGTGTACGAAGACGGCAGGCAGCGCCGGGACTTCATCCACGTGGCGGACGTCGCCGCGGCCAACGTCGCGGCTCTCGGCCGGGGCGGCACCGGGCTGCGCGCGTACAACGTGGGCACCGGGCACCCGCGCACCGTGGGGCAGATGGCCGTCGCGCTGGCCGCCGCGCGGGGCGGCCCCGACCCGGTGGTCACAGGCCAGTTCCGGCTCGGCGACGTCCGGCACATCACGGCGTCGCCGGCCCGCATCGAACGCGAACTCGGCTGGCGCGCCCGGGTGGACTTCGAGGCGGGCATGCGGGAGTTCGCGGGCGCTGCCCTGCGGTGAGGACGGCCGTCCGCCCGGACGGCCGTGCCGTGCGCGACCCCGCGGCGGTCGCGGCCGCGCTGCGGGGCGTCGACGCGGTCAGCGCACGGCCGTTCGCCCGGACGGCGCCGGGCGAGTTCAGGGAGGCGATGAGCGCGCGGCCCACTACGCCGGCAGCCGCACCTCGAACCGGCACCCGCCCGTGATGTTGACGACGCCGACCGACCCCTTGTGCGCCTCCACGATGCCCCGCACGATCGCGAGGCCGAGCCCGGCACCCCCGTCCGGCCCGGGGGTCCGCGCATGCGAGCCCCGCCACCCCGTGTCGAACACCCGCGGCAGGTCGTCCTCCGGGATCCCGCCGCACGCGTCGGTCACGGTCAGCAGCACGCCGTCCGGCACGGTGCGCACCCCGACCGCCACGGTCCCGTCCGACGGCGTATGCCGGATCGCGTTGACCAGCAAATTCGTCAGCGCCCTCGACATCTCGCGGCTGTCCACCCGGACCGGAACCGGCTCGATCCCCTCCCCGTGCAGGCGCACCGCCCGCGACCGCGCCAGGACCTCGGTGCCCGCCAGCGCGTCGCCCACCAGGTCGTACAACGACACCCGCGACAGCGAAAGTTGCAGCGCGCCCGCCTGGATCCGCGACAACTCGAACAGGTCGTCGACCATGCCGCTCAGCCGGTCGACCTCGACCCGGATCCGCCGGTGGTAGCGCGTCGGATCGGCGGCTACGCCGTCCTCCAACGACTCCGCCATGGCCCGCAGCCCGGCAAGCGGCGTACGCAGGTCGTGCGAGATCCACGCGATCAGTTCGCGCCGCGACTGCTCGACCGCCCGCTCGCGCGCCCGGGCCTCCGTGAGGCGGGCGCTCGTACGCTCCAACTCCCGGCTCAGGTCCGCCAGTTCGGCTATCGACGAGGGCCGCGGCGGCCGGTACGCCGGAGCGGCGTCCGAGGACGCCGACCCGAGGCCGTGCGCCGCCCGCTGCAACGCCCGTACGTCCGCCACCACCGGCCGCCCGAGTACCGCGGCGACCGCGACCGCGAGCACGGCGGAGACCCCGCACACCACCATCATCACCGTGAGGTCGTGCGAGGACAGGAACATCGCCTGCGCGACCCCGACCGTTCCGGCCGCCATCGCGGCGACGGTCACCACCGAGACCGAGCCGAGCGCCACCGACAGCGGCCGGTGGCGCGTCAGGCGCAGCAACGCCATGCCGACGAGCGTCACGGCAAGGCCGCACGCGCCCGCGATCAGGCAGATGAGCAGGAAGTCCTTGAGTGGCATACGGCGTCACGGCCCGCCGGTCGCGTCGGACGGCATCGGCAACACGGATGAAACCGATGAAACCGACGAACCCGACGACCCCGGCAGCGTGCCCCCGGAACCCACTGTGCCCCCGGAACCCACTGTGCCCCCGGAACCCCCCGCGTCCCCTGCCGCGACGCGCCCCAGCTCCGGCGCATCCCCCTCGCCCGCGCCGCCCGGATCCAGTCGGTACCCCACGCCCCACACCGTCACCAGCATGCGCGGCGCCGCCGGGTCGTCCTCGATCTTCTCGCGCAGCCGCCGCACATGCACGGTCACGGTCGAGCGGTCGCCGAACGACCAGCCCCACACCTCGTGCATCAGCTCCTCGCGCGAGAACACCCGCCCGGGATGCCGGAGGAGGAAGCACAGCAGATCGAACTCGCGGGCGGTCAAGGACAGTTCCCGACCGTCCCGAGTCGCCCGGTGGGCGGCGACGTCGACCTCGATCCCGCCGTGCCGCAGCAGGTCGGACCCGTCGGACGGGACCGCTCCCGCGCGGCGCAGCACCGACCGCACGCGCAGCACCAGCTCGCGCGGGCTGAACGGCTTGGTCACGTAGTCGTCCGCACCGATCTCCAGCCCGAGCACCCGGTCGCTCTCCTCGCCCAGCGCGGTCAGCATCACCACCGGGACCGGCGCGCGCCGCCGCAGCCTGCGGCAGACCTCCAGGCCGTCCATGCCGGGCAGCATCAGGTCGAGGACCACCAGGTCCGGCAGCGACTCGTCGGCCATCGCGAGCGCCGTCGGCCCGTCCGGTGCGTGCGCGGTGGTGAAGCCCGCCCGGCGCAGGTAGTCGACGACGACCTCGGCCACGGTCGGATCGTCGTCCACCACGAGAACGGTGCCTGTCATACGGCCGAGTGTAGGGACGGCGGGTGCCGCGCCGAGGGGCCGCCGATGCGCCGTTCGGATTCCGTAAGACCTCCGCGGGCGGTGCCCGGCGGCCGCCCGCCGGTGCCTCGGACGCCCGCGGCCCGCCGCCCGCGGCCGAGCCCGACGTACGAATTTCGTAAGCACGCCGCGCCCCGGAATCCCGGCCCGCGCTGCCTAGCGTGATGGGCATGGACGCTGCCTCCAACCCGCCCGCCGCCCGCGTCGACGTCGTCCTGCCGTGCCTGGACGAGGCCGGTGCCCTCCCGTGGGTCCTGGGACGCATGCCCGCCGGCTACCGCCCGATCGTCGTCGACAACGGCTCGGCGGACGGTTCCGCCGACCTCGCCCGCGCACTCGGCGCGTACGTGGTCGAGGAGCCGGTACGCGGTTTCGGCGCCGCCTGCCACGCCGGCCTGCTCGCCGCCACCGCCCCCGTCGTCTGCTTCTGCGACTGCGACGCGTCGCTCGACCCGGACGAACTCCCGCGCGTCGCCGACCCGGTCCTCGGCGGGGACGCGGACCTCGTGCTGGGCCGCAGGCGCCCCGCGAGCCGACGAGCCTGGCCGCCGCACGCCCGACTGGCCAACCGGGTCCTGGCCCGCAGGCTCCGTGCCCGCACCGGTGCCCGCCTGTACGACCTCGGCCCGATGCGCGCCGCGCGCCGGGCGGACCTGCTCGGCCTGGGACTCGCCGATCGCAGGTCCGGCTATCCGCTGGAGATGGTGGTCCGCGCGGCGTCGGCGTCGTGGCGGATCGAGGAGGCCGACGTCCGCTATCTGCCGCGGACCGGCCGGTCGAAGGTGACGGGGACCGTACGCGGGACGATCACCGCGGTACGCGACATGAGCGCGGTGCTGGCCCGTGTCTGAGCCGACCACCCCCGACACCACCCTCCTCGTCATCGCCAAATCCCCGAGCCCCGGACGCGTCAAGACCCGCCTGACCCCGCCGCTCACCCCCGAGCAGGCCGCCGACATCGCCGAGGCCGCCCTCGCCGACACCCTCGATGCGGTACGCCTCGCGCCGGCCCGCCGCCGCGTCCTCGTCCTGGACGGCCGCCCGCGCGCCTGGTTCCCGGCCGACATCGACGTCGTCCCGCAGTGCGCCGGCGGACTCGACGTGCGCCTCGCCGCCGCGTTCGCCGCCTGCACAGGGCCGACGCTGCTGATCGGCATGGACACTCCACAGGTCGACCCGGACCTGCTGGCGGTCGACTGGACGCTCGCCGACGCGTGGTTCGGCGCCGCCGCGGACGGCGGATTCTGGGCGCTCGGCCTGCGCGTACCCGACCCGGCGCTGCTGCTCGGCGTCCCGATGTCCGTGCCGCACACGGGGCGGGTGCAGCGCGAGCGCCTGGTCGCCGCCGGGCTGCGCGTCCGCGACCTGCCCGTGCTCAACGACATCGACACCGCCGAGGACCTCGCCGAGGTGGCGCGCGATGCGCCGCACACCCGGACCGCACGGCTCGCGCAGGCGTACCATGCCCTGGCCGCGCGAACGACGCGCGCCGACGTCCCGGCCGCGACAGGCGGCCCCGCATGAGCGCCGCCGCAGGCACCGCGCGGATCCTGACAGCGGAAGCCGGGACAGCGGGAAGCGGGACAGCCGCAGCCGGCACAGCCGGAGTCACCGCCCCGACCGCGCCCGAACCCACGTCCAACAGCGCCGCCCTCGAACCGTACGAACACGCCCTGCGCACCCGCGGCCCCCTCTACCTCCGCCGCGCCGACGGCCGCCGCCATCCCCTCGACGTCGCCCGCTGGGCGGCGGGCCCCGACACCGCCGACCGCACCATGCTCGCCCGCTGCTCCGGCCCGACGCTCGACATCGGCTGCGGCCCCGGCCGCCTCGTCGCCGAACTCGTCCGGCGCGGCGTGCCCGCACTCGGTATCGACCTCGCCGCCGCCGCAGTCCGCCTGACCGTCGCCTCCGGCGGCGCCGCACTGCGCCGGTCCGTCTTCGATCCGCTGCCCGGCGAATGCCGTTGGGGGACAGCCCTGTTGGCCGACGGCAACATCGGCATCGGCGGCGACCCCGCGGCACTGCTGACGCGAACGGCCGTGCTGCTGCGGACGGGAGGCCGCTTGATCGTTGAGACCGAGCCCGAAGACCCGTACGTGCACGAGCGGTTCGCGGCACGCGTCGAGGACGCGGACGGCCGGGCAGGGGCGCCGTTCCGGTGGGCGCGGGTGGGTGTCCGGGCGCTTGAGGCGATGGCCCCTGCCTGCGGCTTCCGGTTGCGCGACACCTGGACGGCGAACGGCCGGAGCTTCGCCGCGCTGACCGCAACGGCCTGAACCGACCGCACGGGCCGTGCCGCGTCGTCCCGGGCGCGCCGTTCCGTGCCGCGGCGACCTGCGCGCCGACCCGGGTCGCATCTGACCCCGACTCAGCCCCCGCGCGCCGCAAGCCACTTGCGTACGCCGATCACCATCCCCGTGACCGCCAGCACGGCACCCCAGATCATCGCCAGGTTGCGTCCGTAGTCCAGCGGCAGCACCGACGGATTCGGCGGCGGCCAAGGCCGCACCAGAGCAGGCAGCGCGACCAGTGTCGCCGCCACGCCGACCGCCAGGCCGCCCAGCAGCGTACGCCGCACCCACGGTGCCGGGCCGCGCCCCGGAAGCGTCCGCATCACCAGCCATCCGATTCCGAACACCAGCCCCGCGAAGACGATGTCGTGCAGCAGCAGCCCGCCGACGAGCCAGCGCAGCACCGCCCACTTGTCGACGTACGCCGGCTGGTCGAGCAACCCCGCGATGCCGTAGCCGATCCCGGCGAGTCCGGCAGCCCCGAGAACCAGCCGCCACGCACGCACCACGCCCGAGACCTCGCGCCGTTCGCCCCCGCTCACCTCACAGCACCTCCATCCGCGCGACCCACTTCGTCTGGAGCACGCCCGGCCGGTTCGGCGCGATGATCCGCGCGGGGTATCCGTGGTCCTCCGCGAGAGGCTCCCCGTTGATGCCGAGGGCCAGCAACGTAAGTGCGTCACGGGTGTATTCGCGGCGCATCTCCATTACCGAGTACGGGCTGAACTGCTCCAGCGAGAACACCCGGAGCGTCGCGTCCTCCGGTGCGCCGGCCCGGTCCATCAGGTCCCGGATCCGTACCCCCGTCCACCGGGCCGATGCGCTCCAACCCTCCACACACGCGATCGGCAGCCGCACCGAGTGCTGCGGCATCGCCAGCAACTCCGCACGTGTGAAAGACAGTTCGATCGGGCCCGCGATGGTGAGCCGCCACTCCGGATCACGAATCGGTTGCAGAACGCCCGCCTGAGAGGCGGTCCGGTTCACCGGCAGCCGCTGCGGTCCGACACCCGGGCGGCGCGGCGCCAGCGGCGACGCCTTCGCCAGCGGGGACACCGACTGGCCGACGGTCGCGAGCGTCACCACGCCGACCGACGCCCCAAGCGCAGCCAACAGCCCGCGCCGCGACGGACCCCCGTCCGCCGCACCGGGCTCCGCCTCGGGCCCACGCGCCCAGTGCTCGGTGATCACCGGAAGTTGTACGCCGATGTGCAGCACCAGCGCGCCGGTCAGCACCCAGCCGACCCAGTAGTGCACCGGGACGAACGGGAACGCCCACGGGTACCACTGCACGATGTTGATCATGCCGGTGGCCAGTTCGAACAGGGCGGTGGCGACGAGGACCGCGATGGAGAGCCGTTCGAGCGCGTGGCGCACCGAACGGGCCGGCGGCCATACGTACAGCCTCGGGTAGACCACCCACAGCTTGGCCAGGAGGAGCGGGATCGCCGCGATCCCGGCCGCCACGTGCAGGCCCTGGGTCACCTGGTAGCCCCACACGGGACGGCTCGGCAGCGCGAGCCAGCCCGGCTGATTCTGCATCAGGTGGCTGAGCACGCCGGTCAGGAAGCACACGGCGAACGCGGCTCCCAGCAGGCGTCCCACCACCACCGCCGTACGCGGATCGTGCAGCGCCGTGCGGAACGTGCCCTCGCGCAACGGGCCCTTGCGCAGCATCCCCGGCGGCGCCGGGAGCGGAATGTCGTCGGGCAGGCGCCGGGAGCCGGAAAAGCGGGTCCTCCTCATGTCTGCACTCAATCCCCTGAGGGGCCTCGGCGTACCGCGGGCGGTGCTTACGGAGTGCTGACGTCTGGACGCGGCGACGGTGAACCGGCCGTCCCGGCTGCGATCGTCGGGGCATGCCCGCAGGCAAGACTTCCCCCGCCACACCCTCGGAATCCGACGCGTCCCCGGGATCTCCGGGGTCCGACGCACCTTCGGGATGCCCGGGGGCCGAGGCGTCCTCGGGATGCCCGGGGTCCGACGCACCTTCGGGATGCCCGGGGGCCGAGGCGTCCTCGGGATCTCCGGGGTCCGACGCACCTTCGGGATGCCCGGCGGCCGACGCACCTTCGGGATGCCCGGGGGTTGCCCAGCCCTCGGCATCCTCCGAAGGCGCGACGCCATCCCTTCCCGCCCCGCCGCCGTCGCGCCGCTCGGTCGCGGCATGGACCGCCCTGGCCACCGCGGTCGCCCTCGCGCTCGGCGGCGCCCTCGCCTACGCCGTACGCGGCCCCTACGCGCGCCCCGACACCCCGCGCATCTATGCCGCCTACGCCGTCACCTGGGTGCTGTTCGCGCTCGCCGCATGGATCGTCGTGCGCCGCGTCCCGCGCCGCGCCGCCGTCGCGCTGATCCTGTTCGGGGCCGTCGCCTTCCAGGCCATGGCCATGACCGCGGTGCCGCAGACGAGCGACGACGCGTACCGCTACGCGTGGGACGGACGCGTCCAGGCGGCGGGGATCTCGCCGTACCGCTACAGCCCGCAGGACCCCGCTCTCGAACACCTGCGCGACGACTGGCTGTTCCCGCCCGGAGACTGCGCCGGATGGTTCCGGCACCCGCTGCCGGACGGCACCTGCACGCTCATGAACCGGCCGGCCGTGCACACGATCTACCCGCCCGTCGCGCAGTTCTGGTACCGCGGCGTGCACGCGGTCACCCCCGACGGCGGACGCGAGCCAGTGCAGGCCGCGGCGGCTCTCGTCGCGGTCGCGGTGACCGCCGCCCTGCTGCTCGTGCTGCGGCGTTTCGGTCGCGACCCGCGGCACGCGGTGCTGTGGGCGTGGTGTCCGATGGTCGTCCTCGAATCGGGCAACAACGGCCACGTCGACGGCCTCGGCGTGCTGCTCATGGTCCTCGGCCTCGCGGCGGTCGCGGCGCGCCGCCCGATCCTCGGCGGGGTGCTGACCGGTGCCGCGATCGCGGTGAAGATGTTCCCGGCCGCGTCCCTCGTGGGCAGCGCGCGGCGCCGGCCCCTGCTGACCGGAGGCGTGGCGGTGCTCACGGTCGCCGCGACCTACGTGCCATATGTGCTGATGTCCGGCTCGGCGGTGGTCGGCTACCTGCCCGGCTATCTGCGCGAGGAGCGCTACGACGACGGGGCGCGCTTCGGACTGCTGGGCCTCCTGCTGCCGGAGGGGACGACACGGTACGCGGCCGTGGCGGTCCTCCTCGTCGTGGCCGTGGTGGTCGGCCGCCGCTCCGATCCGGACCGGCCGTGGGGTGCGGCGCTCACCATGACCGGCACCCTGCTGCTCGTCCTCACGCCGAACTACCCGTGGTACGCCCTGCTCCTGGTCGCCCTCGTGGTGCTCGACGGCCGGGCGGAGTGGATGGCCGTGGGGCTGGCCGGCTACGCCGTCTACTTCACGTTCTTCATGGGGCTCACCGCGGAGCGGATCCGCTTCGTCCACCAGGCGGCCTACGCCGCCGCCTTCGTGGTGGTCGCCGGTGGGGGGGGGGGGGGGGGGGGGGG
>NZ_JBPKBH010000024.1:134322-142837 GCF_051388915.1 Yinghuangia sp. YIM S09857
GGTACGCGCGTACCGCCGCCGCACCGGGCGGGGTCAGTCCTCGACCGGCAGCCCCTCGGCCCGCCAGGCCTGGAAGCCGCCGATCATGTCGGTGGCGCGCACGAGGCCGAGGTCGAGCAGCGACGCGGCGGCAAGGCTGGACGCGTACCCCTCGTCGCACAGCACGATCACCCGGGCGTCGTAGCCGGTCGCCTGCGGCAGGCGCGCGTCGCCCTCGGGGTCGAAGCGCCATTCGAGGTGGTTGCGTTCGACGACGAGCGCGCCCGGGATGACGCCGTCGGCGGCGCGCTGCCCGGCGTTGCGCGTGTCGACCAGTACCGCGCCGCGCGCGGCCTCCTCGAAGGCCTCGCGTGCCGTGACCCGGGTGAGTCGCGAACGGGCCGAGGCGAGCAGGGAGTCCACGCGTGTCGGCCGAACGGGTGGTGTGCCGGGGTGTATCGGAGAGGGCGCGGCGTCCCCGACAGGCACACCCGCGGAACCGGCCGACCCCGCCGACCCGGCCGACCCCGCCGACCCCGCGGAACGCGAAGCGCCCGGGGGACCCGCGGAATCCGCCGACCCCGCTGTAGCCCGGAACCCCGAAGCCCCGCCTCCCGGCCCCGTGGAAGCAGACGTCACCAGTGCTCTCCCGAACGCTCGACGCGCAACCGCGGCAGCGGCTCGCCGCCCGGCCGCGAGAGGACCTCGTGGTCCGCCTCGAACATCGTCATGGCGGTCAGCCGCGGCGCGTACACGTGCACGCTCACCGCCGGCTCGGTGCCGACGTTGGTGACCTCGTGGACGTACGACGGCCCGAACACCCGGGTGGCGCCCGCGCCCAGCACCCGTTCGCGGGCCCCGGCGCGCCGCAGCGGGGTGACGACCAGCGAGCGTTCGTGCAGTTCGCCCGCGACGACGGTGAACACGCCGGACGAGCCGCCGTGGTCGTGCAGCCCGGTGCCCTGGCCGGGCAGCCAGCTCAGCAGCCAGACTTCGTGGTCGTCGGCGGAGTGCAGCAGGCGGTACCAGCGCGAGACCGGCTCGTACTCCACGGTGTGGAGCGTTGCCGCGACCTCGGCGGCGTGGCGGGTCGCGAGGCCGGAGAGCCGGGCGACGGTCGGACGGGTGACGGGCGCCGGCGGAACGGCGAGGTGTGCGGGGGCGGCGAGCGGGTCGCCGGCGACCGTGATGTCACTGGACATGCGCGGGAAGTCCTCGGGAGCGCTGGCGCGGCGGGGGAGGCCGCCGCGCGGTTCGGAGTGGATCCGTGGGCGCAGGCGGCCGAGGCGCCGGCGGGAGCCCGGCGGCCGGACGCGGATGGCGTCGCGGGCCGCGGGAGTTCACCGCGGGTTCGAACCGGTGGGATGTCCCGGACGTACCTGGTCCTGGGCACCGCCTGCGCGGCGAGGGCGTACGGGAAGGTCGCCCTCAGCTCGTACAGAGGGTGCGACAACACAGCGCAGCGGCGATCCGACGGACGTCGGCGGGGCGACTCCGGAGCGGCATGCGGTGTGCGGACATGACGAAAAGGACACCCGCAACCTGGGGGGTCTGTCAACTCGGGGTGCGCCGGGCGGGTGAGGACAACCGGTCGTCTTCGCCGATTCGGGTGACGTTGGGAAGGCGGCAGTATTGCGAGGGTTGAAAAAGAGGGCGGTGGGGGAGTGATTTCCTGACATGTCGCCTGGCTGGTCTGCCGGCGCGGTTGTCCGCTGTGACGTCGGTCATTCCGGTGAGATTTTCCTGCGAAGCGGGGAACCCTGACGAGCGCGCGACGCGTAGGTCCATTACGAGTCGGCATCGGAGGGCTGGGTCCGGAGGGTGCAGGCGTGACCGGAGCAATGCACGGGGTAGCGCGCGAGGAGCCCCGGCAGCGAACTTGGGTTGATTGATATGTCCGTGTTTGGTGGAATACGTCCAACCCGTGGGGTGGTGTGGTCCCCGGGGGTGAATCCGGGCTCCAATAGCAGAGCTCGGCTTGACGGGACAGTAACGACGCGCTTGTAATTTCACACATGCTGTGACCATTGCCAGTCACGGATAAATAACGGGGACGTAAAAAGGGTCGAGGAGGCACGCGATGGGCGAGCTCTTGCAGATGCTGGTCGAGGACGGCGTCTTGGAAGGGGAGGAGGAACTCACCTGGCAGGAGCGGGCGCTGTGCGCCCAGACGGACCCGGAGTCCTTCTTTCCGGAAAAGGGCGGTTCGACCCGCGAGGCCAAGAAGGTCTGTTTTTCCTGCGAGGTCCGCGACGAATGCCTTGAGTACGCCCTGGCCAACGACGAGCGGTTCGGCATCTGGGGCGGCCTGTCGGAGCGCGAGCGCCGCCGCCTGAAGAAGCGCGCGGTCTGACACGCCGTCAGGCGTACGGCCGGACGCCCGCGCGGCGGACCGCCGTACCGCGGACGGCCCGCGGGACCGCGTGCGGCCCGCTCCGAGGACCGCCCGAAGTACCGTGTGGCAAACCGCTCGACGGACCGTGCGACAGACCGCGCATACCGCGGCACAACACACCGCACCACCCCGCCCGGGAACCTGCCGATCCCGGGCCGGCATCACGGACCGCCCCGGCGCCGTGGCCGCGGTCGCGTAGTGTGGGGCCGTCCAGCCGGGTGCTGGATGATCTCCGCCGTCGCTCCCGAGCCTCCCGGGGTCCTCAACCCTGATGCCACTTTTCACGCAACAGTCGGCCTATGCGCACGCGCCGGCGTACCCGAGACATGTCGTCACCGCGGTCCTCGTCGCCCACGACGGCGCCCGCTGGCTGCCCGGCACCCTGACCGGACTCCTCGGCCAGGAACGCCCCGTGCAGCGCGTCGTCGCCGTCGACACCGGCAGCACCGACGCCACGCCGCGGCTCCTCGAAGACGCCCTCGGGCCGACCTCGGTGATCCGCGCCGACCGCACCGCGACCTTCGGCGCCGCGGTCGCCGACGCCGTCCGCACGGTCCCGGTCGCCGACGCCGCCTCGCTCCCCTACTCGACGGTCCACTCCACCGACGGCTACGCCGCCGCCAACGACCCCTACGGACCCGACTCGTTCGGGCGTCCGGACGAGTCCTACCCCGGCGGCCGGTCCGACGAACTCGTCGAGTGGCTGTGGCTCCTGCACGATGACAGCGAGCCCGCGCCGGACGCCCTCCACCTGCTGCTCCGCGCCGCCGACGAACTGCCCTCCGCGGGCGTCCTCGGCCCCAAGGTGCGCAGTTGGTACGACCGGCGCCGGCTCCTGGAGGTCGGCACCACCGTCGCCCGCAGCGGCCGCCGCTGGACCGGGCTGGAGCGCCGCGAGCAGGACCAGGGCCAGCACGACGCGGTCCGCGGCGTGCTCGCGGTCGGCAGCGCGGGCCTCCTCGTCCGACGCGATGTATGGGAGCAATTGGGCGGATTCGACCCCCAGTTGCCCTTCAGTCGCGACGACACCGACTTCTGCTGGCGCGCCAACGCCGCCGGACACCGCGTCGTGGTCGTGCCCGACGCCGTCGTCCTGCACGCCGAGGCCGCCACCCGCGAGCGGCGGCCCATCGACTGCGCGACCGACCACCCGCACCGGGTGGACCGGGCCGGCGCCGTCTACATGCTGCTGGCCAACTGTCCCGGCAAGACGTTCCCGCTGACCTGGCTCCGGCTGTTCTTCGGCACCATCGTCCGGGTCTTCGGGTACCTCGTCGGCAAGCTGCCGCGCATGGCGCTCGACGAGTTCATCGGCGTCTACTCCGTCCTCCTGCGGCCCTTCCGCGTCGTCTCCGGACGCCGCGCCCGGGCCCGCACCCGGGTCGCCGAGGACGCCGACTTCCGCGACCTCTTCCCGCCGCGCGGCGCCAGCGTCCGGCAGGCGTTCGACTCGCTGATCGGCAGCATCAGCCGCCGCGTCGAACCGGAGGGCGCCCGGGCCCGCAACAGCGTCCTGGAGAGCGGCCCCACCTCGGAGGACGCCGAGGACCTGGAGGTCGAGAACTTCGCCCGGCTGCGCGCCGTCGTGCAGCGGCCCGGGGTCGCACTCACCGTGCTGCTCCTGCTCGTCACCCTCGCGGCCGCGCGCGACGTCCTCACCGGCGGCCGACTGCTCGGCGGCGCGCTGCTCCCCGTCCCGGACAGCGCGGGCGACCTCATCTCGCGGTTCACCGAGAGCTGGCACGGCGTGGGCCTCGGCAGCGACGCCGCGGCACCGCCGTACCTCGCGATCGTCGGCGCACTCGGCGTCGTGATGTTCGGCAGCGTCGGCACGGCCGTCAGTGTGCTGCTGATCGGCAGCATCCCGCTGGCCGGCATCACCGCCTACCTCAGCGCCCGCAAGCTCGTGGCCGGCAGCCTCGTGCGCGCCTGGGGCGCCGCGGTGTACGCGCTGCTCCCGGTCGCCACCGGCGCCGTCGCCCAGGGCCGCATCGGCACCGCCGTCGTCCTGGTCGTCGCGCCGATCGTGGCGCGCGGAGCGGTGCAGGTCGTCGGGCTCGGCGGGCTCCCCGCGTCCTGGCGCGCAGCCTGGGGCACCGGCCTCGCGCTCTCCTTCGCCGTCGCGTTCGTCCCGCTCACCTGGGTCATCGCCGCGGTGCTCGCCCTCGCCGCGCTGCCCGCCGCGCACTTCGCCGGGACCCTCGGCAAGGGCCTGGTCGCCCGCGTGCTGATCATGCTCGCGGTGCCGATCGGCCTGCTCGTCCCGTGGTCCCTCGAACTGCTGAGCCGCGACCGGCTCCTGCTCGAACCGGGCCTCGCCCCGGAGGGCCTGTCCGAGCACGGCGCCGACCCGCTCGGGCTCATGATGCTCGACCCGGGCGGCCCTGGAACCATCCCCTGGGTCGTGTGCGCCGGGCTGCTGCTCGCGGCCCTCGCCGCACTGCTGCGCGACTCGCGCCGCCGCGCGGTGCTGACCGGCTGGGCCGTCGCCGCGGTCGGCCTGCTCGTCGCGATCGCGGTCAGCCGCATGGAGGTCACCGCCCCCGCGGACGGCACCGCCGTCCCCGCCTGGCCCGGTGTCGCCACGATCGTCATCGGACTCGGGTACGTCTCCGCCGCCATGGTCGGCGCCGAGGACGCCCGCGCCCGCGTCACCGCGATCAGCTTCGGCTGGCGCCAGCCGGCCGCCGTGGCCGTCGCGGTCATCGCCGCCGTCACCCCGGTCGCCGCCGCCGGCGCGTGGCTGTGGCAGGGCGCGTCCGGTCCGCTGGACCGGCAGAGCGGCCCGTACGTCCCGGCCTTCATCGCCTCCGACAACTCCAACTCCGACCGGGCCCGCACGCTGGTCCTGCGCACCGACCCGTCGGGCGCGGTCAGCGCCACGCTCGTGCGCGGCAGCGGCGTCTACCTCGGCGACGCCGACGTGGCCCCCGAGCCGGGGGACCACAAGGCGCTCGACGAGTACGTCGCGGCCTTCCTGTCCGGGACCGGCAGCGCCGACGCCCACGGGCTGTCCGCCTTCGCGATCCGCTACATCCTCGTGCAGCCGTCCTCCGACCCCGCGGTCATCACCCGCCTCGACGGCACGCCCGGCCTGCTGCGCAAGTCCGCCGAGAACGGCACCACGCTGTGGCGGGTCGAGGGCACCACCGCGCGGGTCACCATCACGCAGCCGGACGGCACGTCCGTCCCGGTCGCCTCCGGCCCCGACGACGTCGCGACCCGGATCGACCCCGGTCCCGAGGGCCGCATCCTCAACCTGGCCGAACGCCCCGACGCCGGCTGGCGCGCGACCCTCGACGGCCGCCCGCTCAAGCCCGCCCCCGCGGCCGCCCGCGGCGACGGCGCATGGGGCCAGGCCTTCCAACTCCCGCCCTCCGGCGGCCGACTGGCCGTCACGTACGAGGGCGGCAGCCGCAACGTCTGGCTCATCGCCCAGGGCGCCCTGCTCCTGGTCGTGGTGATCCTGGCGATGCCCGCCCGGCGCCGCGGCACCGACGACGACCTGCCGGACTCCGGCGGCGCGGGCGGCCGCCGGGCCGCGGGCATCCCCGCCCAGGGCACTGGCGAGGCCGGCGTCTCCGAGGTGTCCGCGACGCTGCCCGGTGGCGGACGCCGGGCCCGCCGGGCCCGAGCCGCCGCCGAGGCCGAGGGCACGGCGGCGCCCGACCCGACGCCGACCGGCACCGACACCGGCTCGCTCTTCCTGCCGTCGACACCGGGCGCGGCGACGGCCACCGAGCCCGAGGCGGCTCCGGACGACGACTGGGACCTCGGCCGCTACGCCCGCGGCTTCCAGCCCCGCGAGGGCCTGCCCGGCGAAGGGGGCTACGCCGACGGCGTGCCCGCGCAGGGCGGACACCCCGGCGCCGAGCACGACACGGGCACGTACGGCTACGAGCAGCCCGCGTACGCCCCCGGCTACGAGCAGTCCGGCTACCCGCAGGGCTACCAGGACGGCGGGTACGACCCGTCCGGCTACGGCCAGGGCGGCTACCCGCAGCAGGGCTACGACCCGTCGGGTGCGCCGCAGGGCGGCTACGAGGGCTACGGCGACGACCCCGGACAGCCCGGGTACGCCCCGTACGACCCGAACACGCCGCCCCCGTACCCGCCGCAGCCCCCCGGCCAGGCCGGTGACGACGACCCGTGGCCGCCGCAGCAGCCGCCCCGACCCGGAGGCCCCCGGTGAAGCGCACGACCATGTCCCTGGCCGCCGCGGTCGCCGTGCTCGCGGTGATCGTCGGGCTCGCGACGCTCACGCGCCCGTCGACCAGCCGGGCCGCCGACGCGGCGCCGCCGAAGCAGGTCCCCGTCGAGCGCGCCGAGGCGACCTGCCCGCAGGTGCGCACCCTGGACGGCGCCTCGACGCTGTACACCGCCTTCAGCCCCGGCAACGGCTCCGCGACCGGCGGCGAGGCCGAACTCGCCAACGTCGGCGACAAGGCCGAGCGCGGCAAGCTCGACGCCCCCGGCCGCCCGGGCGCGGTCACCATCGACGGCAAGGACGTGCCCGCGGTCGGCTGGACCGCCGACGGCGCCTTCGCCCCCGGCTTCTCGGCGCAGGCGACCACGCGCCTCGGCAACGGCGCGGGCCGCGGCCTGGCCGGCGTGCAGTGCCAGGCCCCGGGCACCGACCAGTGGTTCGTCGGCACGTCGACCGCCGACACGCGCGACGCGTACCTCTACCTCACCAACAGCACCAACGTCGCCGCCCAGGTCGACGTCGAGCTGTACGGGCCGGACGGGCCGATCGCCGCCGAGGGCGTGCGCGGCCTGACGTTCCCGCCGGGCGAGTCGCAGAACATCGCGCTCAAGCCGCTCGCGCCGAACGTGCCGGTGGTCGCCGTGCACGTGCTGACCCGCTCCGGCCGCATCGCCGCCGCGGTACGCGACCAGCAGGGCGTGAGCGGCAACGACTGGCTCCCGCAGGCCGCGGGCAGCGGTCGTTCGTTCGTGGTGCCCGGCCTGCCCCAGGACGCGACCAACGTGCGCCTGGTGCTGTTCGGCGCGAGCGACACCGACACCGACGTGAACATCGAAATCGTCGGCAAGGCCAGCACCTTCAAGCCCGCCGGATTCGAGAGCGCGCTGGTCAAGCGAGGCAAGGTGACCGAGGTCGACCTCGGCGAGATCACCAAGGGCGAGGCATCGGCGCTGCGGCTGACGGCGGCACGCGCCGACGTGCTGGTGGGCGTCCGCGTGACCCGCGGCACCGGCGACGCGGCCGACGTGGCCTACCTGGCCGCGACCCCCGAACTGACCGGCCGCGCCGTGCTGCCCGACAACCGCGCGGGCGGAACGCTGAGCAGCGTGGTGTTCCTGACGGCGCCTCAGGGGGCCGCGAAGGTCAAGCTGACCTCGACCGCGGGTGCCGAGCCGGCCACCGCCGAGGTCGACATCCCGGCCGGCACGACGGTCGGCGTCCCGGCGCCGGTGCCCGGGGGGGCCGCGCAGTTCGCGCTGACCGTCGAACCGGTCGCCGGGACCGGGCCGGTGCACGCCGCCCGCATGGTGGCCGAACAGATGGACAAGGTCCCGATGTTCACGGTCCAGGGCGCGACGTCCGCGCGCGACACGGTCGCCCTGCCGACGGTGTCCGGCGACATGTCGATCATGGTTCCGGAGGAGAGCCCGGAGCCCCCGAAGAAGAAGTAGGCCGCGGACCCCCGCCGGGCGCCCTCGGGATCCGGTGGGGCCGCGTGCGGCCGAGGGGACCGCGCAGACCCGGGGCGTACGCCCGTCAGTCGTCCGGGTCGACCGTGTCCGGGTCCAGCCCCAGCAGGTCGGCGACCTGCTCCACGAGGATGTCGTGCACCAGCATCTCCAGCTCGCTGCGACTCTCCGCGCGCAGTTCGAGCGGACGCCGGTACAGGATGATCATCGCGGTCTCGTCGGCCGTCGCGGGCACCATGCGCCCCAGCGCCACCGGCTCGTCCGCCAGCAGCTCGGTCTCCGCCTCGGGGACGTCCAGCACCGCGAAGCGCACCCGCTCCAGCTCCGGCCAGCGCTTGGTCAGCCGCTCCACCGAATCGGACGCCAGGTCGTCGAACTTCTCCGCGCGCGTCAGCGCGATCGGCACCGGCCGCGGCGCCAACGGGCCGCGCATCCCCCGGCCGTGCCGGTCGCGGCGGCGCCGCC
>NZ_JBPKBH010000024.1:142956-150906 GCF_051388915.1 Yinghuangia sp. YIM S09857
CGGCGCGCGGTCGTTGCGGGACGGGCCCGCGGAGTGCTCACTGTGCACGGAATCGAGCATAGGGGCTGGCCGCCGAACGCCGCCGAGCCCCGCCGGTAAGACCCCCGGACATCCCCCTGACCGGCCCGGATCGGCGACACGTGGGCCTGACGTGGGGCGTATGCGACCCGCGGGTGCCCGCGGTGCGGTACCGTCCACTCCCGTGAGCCCTGTACGTCGCTGTTCGCGGACTGCATGCGGTCGCCCTGCGGTCGCGACGCTGACGTACGTCTACGCGGACTCCACGGCGGTCCTCGGACCCCTCGCGACCTACGCGGAACCGCACTGCTACGACCTGTGCGCCGAGCACTCCGAGCGCCTGACCGCTCCGCGCGGCTGGGAGGTCGTACGCCTGGCCCCGGACCCCGCCGCCGGCAAGCCCACCACGGACGACCTCGAAGCGCTGGCCAACGCCGTGCGCGAGGCCGCCCGCCCGCCGCAGCAGCAACAGCCCACCGTGCCCGAGCCCGCCGACCGCGGCGGCCACTCCGACGCCGGCCGCCGCGGCCACCTGCGCGTACTCCGCTCACCCGACTCCTGACCCGAACCGCGCCGCAGCGCCCCCGAACACCGAACGGCGCCGTCCGAGGCAGGACCGCACAGTCCGGGCTCCCGCCGCCGCACCCTCTTCGGCCCGCTTCACCCTTCCCTCCCCTCGTCGCCCCCCTCTCGTCCGCTGCGTCCCCGCACCCCGGGACGGACCCGATCCGACTCCCGTCCGGCGGTTCCGCCGCACAACGTTCCTCCGATGGTGACGGCCGGTCAGATTCGGCTGCGGGGTGCGCGGCGATAGGGTTTCCCAGGACCCCACGCCACACCGGGGACCGAGCCGAACCAGGACAAGCGGACAACGAAGCGGAGCCCCGGTGCGCGACCTCTCCCAGATCGTGAAGGCGTACGACGTGCGGGGCGTGGTCCCCGACCAGTGGGACGCGGACACCGCCCGCGCCCTCGGCGCCGCGTTCGTCAGGGTCACCGGCGCCACGGCGATCGTCGTCGGCCGCGACATGCGCCCCAGCTCACCCGGCCTGTCGCGGGCGTTCGCGGAGGGTGCCGCCGACCAGGGCGCCGACGTCACCGAGATCGGCCTCGCGTCCACCGACGAGCTGTACTACGCCAGCGGCAGCCTCGACCTGCCCGGCGCGATGTTCACCGCGAGCCACAACCCCGCGCAGTACAACGGCATCAAGATGTGCCGCGCCGGCGCCTCGCCGATCGGCCAGGACACCGGGCTCGCGGAGATCCGCGCGCTGGTGGAGGAGGGCGTCCCCGGGTTCGACGGCAAGCAGGGCACCATCACGCAGCAGGACGTCCTGCCGGGCTACGCCGCCTACCTGCGCTCCCTCGTGGACCTCGGCGCGATCCGCCCGCTCAAGGTCGTCGTCGACGCCGGCAACGGCATGGGCGGCCACACCGTCCCGGCGGTCCTCAAGGGCCTGCCGCTCGACGTCGTCCCGATGTACTTCGAGCTGGACGGCACCTTCCCGAACCACGAGGCCAACCCGCTCGACCCGAAGAACCTGGTCGACCTCCAGGCGAAGGTCCGCGAGACCGGCGCCGACATCGGCCTCGCCTTCGACGGTGACGCCGACCGCTGCTTCGTCGTGGACGAGAAGGGCGACCCCGTCTCGCCGTCCGCGATCACCGCCCTCGTCGCGGTCCGCGAGCTGGAGAAGCACCCCGGCGCCACGGTCATCCACAACCTCATCACCTCCTCGGCGGTCCCCGAGATCGTGCGTGAGCACGGCGGCACGCCGGTGTGCACACGCGTCGGTCACTCGTTCATCAAGCAGGAGATGGCGGTGACGGACGCCGTCTTCGGCGGCGAGCACTCCGCGCACTACTACTTCCGCGACTTCTGGCGCGCCGACACCGGCATGCTCGCCGCGATGCACGTCCTCGCGGCCCTCGGCGGCCAGGACGGCACGCTGTCCGCGCTCGTCGCCGACTACGACCGCTACGTCCAGTCCGGCGAGATCAACAGCGAAGTCGCCGACCAGGCCGCGGCCGCCGAGAAGGTGCGCGCCGCCTACGCCGGGCAGCCCGGCATCGTCGTCGACGACATGGACGGCATGACCATCGGCGGCGACGACTGGTGGTTCAACCTGCGTCCGTCCAACACCGAGCCGCTGCTGCGCCTGAACGTCGAGGCCAAGGACGCGACCACCATGGCCGCGCTGCGCGACGCGGTCCTCGCGCTGATCCGCGGATGACCGGCGGCCCGGCCGGTTCCGGCCGCGTATCGGATCATGGAACCTGTCAGTAGGGTGTCTCGTTGACCGTTCGGTCGCGGTGCCGTCCCGGCCCGCCGGACCTCCGCCCAGCCGTCCCCGTGGGAGTGAAAGCCTTGAAGCCCGACAACCCGCTCCTGACGGTCTTCGCGTGCCCGGTGTGCCATGCCCCGCTGCGTCCCGACATCCGTGTGGCCGAGCTGGTCTGCTCGTCGGACACCTGCGGCCTGGCCTACCCGGTCCGCGACGACATCCCCGTGCTGCTCGCCGACGAGGCGCGCCGCCCCGGCGGCTCCGGCAACGGCTCGGCATGATCCCCGTCGACGAGGCCCTGCTCGACGACGCCGAGGGACTCGGCCGCGCCGACACGGGGCAGTCGCTCCTCACCCTCGCGGGTGCCGGAGCCCAGGTACGCCGCGCCTCGTGGGCGGTCGCCGAGTCCGGCCTGCGCGCCGGCTCCGGCGACCGGCCGCGCACCATCGCGGTCGCCGTCCCGCCGAACTGCGGGCCGGCGGTCGCCGCGCTTACCGCGCTGACCGGCTCCACCGCGGCGGTCCCCGTCGTGGCGGTCACCGGCGGCATACTGCCGGGCTGGCTCGGCCCGCTCGACCTGCTGGTCCTCGGCGGCCCCACCGGCCGCGAGGCCGACCTCCTCGCGCTCGCCGAGCAGGCGTACCGGCGCGGCTGCGGGGTCGCCGCGGTCGCCCCCGAGGGCTCCGCGCTGGACGCCGCCGCCGAGCAGTCCCGCGGGCTGCGCCTGCGCGTCTTCGCCCCGGCGGTGGGCGGCCCCGACAAGGTCGCCGCCCGGGACGCGTTCTGGCCGCTGCTGAGCGGGCTGCTTGCACTGTGCCAGTCGTACGGCGTCGGGACGTACGGCCCCGGCGAGGCGTTCGACGCGCTCGCCGACCGGCTCGACGCGGTCGGGCTGCGCTGCCGCCCGACGGCCGAGACGTACGAGAACCCCGCGAAGTCCCTCGCCCTCGACCTCGCCGGGACCATCCCGGTCGTGTGGGGCACCGGCCCCGTCGCCGGGGTCGCCGCGGCCCGCCTCGCCGCGGCCCTGACCTCGGTCGCCGGGCTGCCCGCGCTGTCCGGCACGCTGCCCGAGGCCGCCGCCGGGTCCGGCAGCCTCTTCGACGGCTCGCTCGGCCGCGCGTCGGGCGATTCCGACGATTTCTTCCGTGACCGGGTCGAGGAGCCCGAGCCGATGCGGCTGCGCCCGGTGCTGCTCGTCGACGACGACACCGCCCCGGTCCGCCGCCAGGTCGACGCCGTCCGCCGGGTCGCGGTGGACCTCGGCCTGCCGTTCAACGAGATCGCCGCCGAGGGCCCGAACGCCCTCGCCCGGTTCGGCGGGTTCGTCGCCCTCGGCGACTTCGCCGCCACCTACCTCGCGCTCACGACCGGGCACGACACCGGCTCCGAGGGCTGCTTCGACGCGTTCGCGCCGGGGGACGGGGACGGGACCCGATAGCGATGGACCGCCTCGTCAACCGGGTCCGGAACTCCACGTGGGGTTCCACAACCGCGATCCCCGCCCTGCTCGGCGTGCCGCCGACCGGCGAACCGCAGGCGGAGCTGTGGATGGGCGCCCACCCCGGCGACCCGTCCCGGGTGGACCGCCGCGACGGACTCGGCGCCCGCTCGCTCGCCGACGTCATCGCCGCCGACCCCGCGCGCGAATTGGGCGCGGTGACCGCGGAACGCTTCGGTCCGAGGCTGCCGTTCCTGCTCAAGGTGCTGGCCGCGGAGGCGCCGCTGTCGCTCCAGGTGCACCCCAACCCGGCGCAGGCCGCGGCGGGATTTGCGGAGGAACAGGCGCGCGGTGTACCGCTGGACGCCCCGTTCCGCAACTACTGCGACGCCAGCCACAAGCCCGAACTCGCCTGCGCTCTCAGCGACTTGGAAGCCCTGTGCGGCTTCCGCGAGGTGCCCGAGACGGTCAAGCTGCTGGACCTGCTGGCCGTTCCCGAGCTCCAACCGTGCATCGACGCGCTGCGCAAGGAGTCGGAGGCCGAGGGGCTGCGCATAGCCACGACGTACGCCCTGACGCTGCCGGACAACCGCCGCGCCATCGTCGTGGGCGAAGTCGCCGCCGCCTGCCTGCGGGTGGCCGAGACCCCGGGGCCGTTCGCCGCGGCCTGCGCCGCGGTCGCCGACCTCGCGCGCCGCCACCCGGCCGACCCCGGCGTGGTCGCCGCCCTGCTGCTCAACCACGTGCGGCTGACCGAGGGCCAGGCCGTGTACTTCGCGGCGGGCCTGCCGCACTCGTACCTGCGCGGCGTTTTCGTGGAGATCCTCGCGAACTCCGACAACGTGCTGCGCTGCGGGCTCACCGACAAGCACATCGACATCGCCGAGCTGCTGCGCGTGCTGGAGTTCCGCGCCGGGCCGGTGGACGTCCTCGACCCCATCGAGGGGGAGGACGGCGAGCAGGTCTACCCGACGCCGGTCCCGGACTTCCGCCTGTCGCGTTACGAACTCGGCGGCGGCGCCCGGCACACGCTGCGTTCCGCGGCCCCGCAGATCCTGCTGTGCACCGACGGCGCCGCGGTGGTCGCGGACGCGAACGGCGGCGAACTCGAACTGCTGCGAGGGCAGTCCGTGTACGTCCCGGCCGACGACCCGGACCTGCTGCTCGGCGGCGTCGGCACGGTCTTCCGCGCCACGGTGCCCGGCCAGGGCTGAGCCGCGGTCTCCCCGACACGAGTTGCCGATATCCGCCGTGGGCGCGCTCGCGGTGACAGAATGACCGCCGCAGAACGGCAAAGCGCGCGCCAAGCGCGTTCAAAGGACCAGGGCACGGCATCGGCGGATCTGACCTAGGGCGGTAGTTGCATGAGTGCGGGTGGCGGTACAAAAGCCGTAGTCGCGGCGTTGTTCGCGAACCTCGGCATTGCGGTCGCGAAGTTCGTGGCCTTCGCGTTCACCCGCTCGTCGTCGATGCTCGCGGAGGGCGTGCACTCCCTGGCCGACTCCGGCAACCAGGTCCTGCTGCTGGTCGGCGGCAAGCGCGCGCAGCGCGAGGCGACCCCCGAGCACCCGTTCGGCTTCGGACGCGAGCGCTACATCTACGGGTTCCTCGTCTCGATCGTGCTGTTCTCGGTCGGCGGCATGTTCGCCATCTACGAGGGCTACGAGAAGATCGCCCACCCGCACGAGTTGAAGAGCTGGTACTGGGCGGTCGGCGTCCTGGTGTTCGCGATCATCCTGGAGACGTTCTCGTTCCGCACCGCGATCCACGAGTCCAACGTGGTGCGCGGCAAGCTCACCTGGGTGCAGTTCGTCCGCCGCGCCAAGTCGCCCGAGCTGCCCATCGTGCTGCTCGAAGACCTCGGTGCCCTCGTCGGCCTGTTCCTCGCGCTGTTCGGCGTCGGCCTCACCGTCATCACCGACGAGCCGGTCTGGGACGGCATCGGCACGCTGTGCATCGGCGTGCTGCTCGTCCTCATCGCGATCGTCCTCGCGCTGGAGACCCGCAGCCTGCTCCTCGGCGAGGCAGCCGACCTCGACACCATCCGCGCCATCGAGAAGGCCATGGTCGACGGCGAGGACGTCGAGCGCATCATCCACATGCGCACGCTGCACCTCGGCCCCGAGGAACTGCTCGTCGCCGCCAAGATCGCGGTCAACGCCGGGGACTCCGCGGGCGAGGTCGCGGCCGCGATCGACGGCGCCGAGGAGCGAATTCGCGCCGCGGTGCCCATCGCCCGCGTCATCTACCTGGAGCCGGACATCTACCACGCGCCCGAGCCGGCCGCCTGAAAGTGCTAACGTCGTCGGCGGAAAGGCGCACACAGTCGCTGCGGACGGCGGTCAGAACCGTTCCGCCCCGGCACCGGCCCGGGCGTACGGCATGAGGGCAGAGGGCTCCCGACTGGATCGCGTCGGAGTACGGCGGGTGCGGCTGCGCCTGCCCGGCGCCCGACGCATCCCCCGGACCCCGTACCGACTCTCATCTGAGGAACGCCCCATGGCTTTCACCGACTTCAAGGTCGCCGACCTCTCCCTCGCGCCGTTCGGCCGCAAGGAGATCCAGCTCGCCGAGCACGAGATGCCCGGCCTGATGTCGATCCGCAAGGAGTACGCGGCGGCCCAGCCCCTCGCAGGCGCCCGCGTCATGGGCTCGCTGCACATGACCGTGCAGACCGCCGTGCTCATCGAGACCCTGGTCGCCCTCGGCGCCGAGGTCCGCTGGGTCTCCTGCAACATCTTCTCCACCCAGGACCACGCCGCCGCGGCCGTCGCCGTCGGCCCGAACGGCACGGTCGACGACCCCCAGGGTGTCCCGGTGTTCGCCTGGAAGGGCGAGACGCTGGAGGAGTACTGGTGGTGCACCGAGCAGGCGCTCAACTGGCCGGGCCACGAGGGGCCGAACATGATCCTCGACGACGGCGGCGACGCCACGCTGCTGGTGCACAAGGGCGTCGAGTTCGAGAAGGCCGGCGCCGTGCCCGCGACCACCGCCGACGACTCGGAGGAGTACGCGGTCATCCTCGACGTGCTGCGCCGCAACCTCGCGGAGAACCCCGGCAAGTGGACCGCGATGGCCCCGCACATCAAGGGCGTCACCGAGGAGACCACCACCGGCGTCCACCGCCTGTACGAGATGTTCGCGGCCGGCTCGCTGCTCTTCCCGGCGATCAACGTCAACGACTCGGTCACCAAGTCGAAGTTCGACAACAAGTACGGCTGCCGTCACTCGCTGATCGACGGCATCAACCGCGCCACCGACGTCCTGATCGGCGGCAAGGTCGCGGTCGTCTGCGGCTACGGCGACGTCGGCAAGGGCTGCGCCGAGTCGTTGCGCGGCCAGGGCGCGCGCGTCGTCGTCACCGAGATCGACCCCATCTGCGCGCTCCAGGCCGCGATGGACGGCTACCAGGTCGCCACGCTGGACGACGTCGTCGAGACCGCCGACATCTTCATCACCACGACCGGCAACAAGGACATCATCCTCGCCTCGCACATGGCGAAGATGAAGCACCAGGCCATCGTGGGCAACATCGGCCACTTCGACAACGAGATCGACATGGCGGGGCTGGCGAAGACCCCGGGCATCGTGAAGGACGAGGTCAAGCCGCAGGTCCACACCTGGACGTACCCGGACGGCAAGGTCCTCATCGTGCTGTCGGAGGGCCGCCTGCTCAACCTGGGCAACGCGACCGGGCACCCGAGCTTCGTGATGTCCAACAGCTTCGCGAACCAGACGATCGCGCAGATCGAGCTGTTCACGAAGACGTCGGAGTACCCGGTGGGCGTGTACGTGCTGCCGAAGCACCTCGACGAGAAGGTGGCGCGCCTGCACCTGGACGCGCTCGGGGTGAAGCTGACCACGCTGACCGAGCAGCAGGCCGCGTACATCGGGGTTCCGGTGGAGGGGCCGTACAAGTCGGAGCACTACCGCTACTGACCGTGGCCCGCCCGGGTGGGCCGGGCCGACGAGCCTCGGGCCGCCAATCTCGGGCCGAGGCCCGGATCGGCAGCCTCGGGCCGGCAGTTTCGGGCCGACGAGCCTCGGGCGGGGACCGGCGGTCTCGGACCGACGGTTTGGATTGACGGCTTGGGTTGACGGGCGTCGGGTCGGCGGGTGCCGTCGTGCCCCGACGGCGCGCTACCCGGGGCACGCAGTCGAGTGAGTGGATCTGGAGAGAGTGGGCGTGTCCTCGCCGAGGACACG
>NZ_JBPKBH010000024.1:151037-157566 GCF_051388915.1 Yinghuangia sp. YIM S09857
CCCACTCTCCGCATTTCCGAGCGAATCGGTCAAATCTGGCTAGGGTTTGACTCGCCCGGATTCCCCCTGCTCGCGGAAGGCGTGCCGGACGATGCGGTTCCGTACCTCGCTGGAGGCGTGCGCGGCCTTCGCCGAATGCCTCCAGCCGCTTCCGCTCACCGCCGACTGGGACACCGCGCCCCCCTGCGCCGCGGGACCGCGCCGGGACGACCCGAAATCCGTTGCCGGGGCGGGCGGTTCGCCGGGGGGATCGACGCTCGGTTCGCCGGACGGCCCCGAGCGCGGTACAGCCCACCCCGGCGACGCGGTATGGCAGGCACGCCCGTTCGCGACTGGCGAAGCGGAACGCGGGTATTCCGTCGGCAGGCACGTCGAGTAAGTACGTTCGGCAGCAAGGCGAAAGGCACACCCGTCGGCCGCGTCGCGGTCGGCGGCGGCACCGTGCGCGCGGCGCATGATCGGCGGTCGGCCGGTGAATCGGCCGGTGAAGGGGACTCGGGGACATGGGCAGGGGATGGGGGCGGCGTACCGCCGTACTCGCGGCGGCGGCGGCCATCGCACTCACCGGGTGTTCGAACCCCGGTGACACCGTCGGGCCGGGCGGGGCCGGGTCGCCCGCACCGGCCGAGGAATCCGTGGCATCGGCAGGACCGACAGGCCCCGCGGCGCTGCCGCTCGACAACGGCGACGGGACCGCCCCCGGCCTGGCCCCGGTCAGCGCGGACGCGGACCGCGCAGAGGCCCGCGCGCTGATAGACCAGGTGCGGACCGCGGCGCGCGGTGCCAGGACGGGGTACGAGCGCGACGAGTACGGACCGGCGTGGACCGACTCCGCGACCGGCGTCGCGCTCGGCAAGAACGGCTGCGGCACCCGCGACGACATCCTGCGGCGCGACGGCACCGGAGTGCGGTTCAAGTCGGGATCGACGTGCGTGGTCACCGCGATGTCACTGGCCGACCCGTACACCGGCAGGTCCATCCCGTTCGAGAAGAGCAAGGCGACGGCGGTGCAGATCGACCACGTCGTCGCGCTCAGCGCGAGCTGGCAGATGGGCGCCGCGCGGTGGCCCGAGGACAAGCGCGTGCAGTTCGCCAACGACCCGCTCAACCTCCTCGCCGTCGACGGACCGACCAACAGCGGCAAGGGAGATGCCACACCGGCCGAATGGCTCCCGCCGAACCCGGCCATAAGGTGCGCATACGTCGTGCGTTACGCCCAGGTCTCGGTCAAGTACGACCTCCCCGTCACGGACGCAGACAAGACCGCGATGTCGCAGCAGTGCGCGTAATAGGGTGCTCCGGTGCCGGTCAAATGAAGTTGGGCGGGCTGTGCAACTCCTCCAACTCGACGCCCGGCGCGGCCAGGACGACGTCCCCGGCCAGGTGCACCACACCCCGGATACCGGTGGCCAGGTCCGCGACCTCGTAGCGCGCCACCGGCAACGGGCCGCCCGGCGTGGGATGTTCCTCGATCCCGGTGAGTGCCCATGCTTCCTCGCGCGGGTGCGGTGCGAGGACCGGGTCGGTGAGCGCGGTGAGGCGTACCCGCACCGACTGCCCCGGGGCGAGGCCGAGGAGCCGCGCGGTCGCCACCAGGAAGGCCGGCGAACTGCCGGTGAACGCGGGCGTCTTCGCGTCACCTTCGGTGGCATGCGCGGCAAGCGCGGGATCCGCGGGGGCGCGTACCCACGCGACGGCCGCGGCGCCGTCCAGGACCGTGGCTCCGCCGCGCACCCGCCAGTCGCCCGCGACCACCTCGACCCGCACGGGCCTGCCGCGCACGTCCAGCGTCAGGTCGACCGAGCAGCGGCCGTCGGCGGACGCCGCGGTGTAGCGCCAGCCCGCGGGGCCGGGTGCGCAACTGAAGCGCTCGCCGCCGAGGGGGGTCCCGTCGGCCGGATCGTGGAAGGAGTACGCGCCGGAGGGCATGACCACGAGCCTATGCGGGGGAGGCGCCGTGCCCGCACAGTGCGAATGCGGGGCGTGCGCGGACCGTGGGGCGGGTTGTCGGGCTGTGCGGACCGTGGGGCGGGCTCTCGGGCTGTGCGGCGGGCTGTCCGCGTACCCCGGGCGCCGCCGCGGTCCGCCCGATCACGTACGCTGCCCGACCCGGCTTCGCTTCCGCCTCTCCGCCGAGGAGGTTTCCCGAGGCCACGCGACGGTCCGCCACCAGACTCGGGGAGGCCACGTGACGAACGGCGGGGTGACGAACGGCGACTCGATCGACCACGGGCTGACCCGCCGTCAGGTGCCACGGCCAGCCGGTCCCGTGCGCCGAGGCGCGCGGCGCCGACTTGCGCGACGCACCCCGGCCGCGCTCCTGGCCGTCGCCGCGCTGGGGACCACGTTGGCGGGTTGCGCTGACGCACGCGTCGCGCGCCAGGTCGTCGACTCGGCCGCCGACCCCGCCGGCCCGCTCGGCGACGACAAGTTGCGGGACGTCGTCCTCGCCGGCGAGGACATACCCGGCGGCATGACCGGGCCGACGGCTGCGCCTGCCGCGGCGTACGTGGAGTCGCGCGACGAGGACTGCGACCCCCTGGCACGCCTGCTGTCCGGCGGAGTGGGCAGCGCGGACGCCCGGGCCCACACCGCGGCGTCCTGGTCCGTGCCCGGATCGACCGCGCGCACGACCGTGGTGATCACGTCGTTCGCCGAGACCGGCGCGCAGCGGGTGGTGGACGAGGGCCTGCGGGCCCTGGACTGGTGCTACACCCTGGCCCGCCCCACAGCCGGGCCCGGCACCGGAAGTGACGCGGCGTGGACGGAACACCAGCCGCAGTGCGTACCGGTCCCGGAAGCGGGCGACCTCAGCGTCGGCCTGCAACTGTCCGCGTCGACGGCATCTGGCGAGGACGCGGCTCCGACCGGCTACGTCATAGTCCGCATCGAAGACGTCCTCGCCGTTTTCGCCCAGTCGGACCCGACTCACAACACATCGGGCATGCCGAACCCCGACGTGGTAACTGCGCAAATAGAGCGCATACGCGACGCCCTGGACTGACCGCATCCGAAGGCGACCGTAAGCCCTTCCGAAGCCCCACCCGGCACTCTGCTTCCACCGCAACACCCGGTCGGAGGGAGACAGGAGATGCCCGTGGAGACGGTGCCCGTGTCGGCGGAGACGGCTCACCCGCAGGTTGCCGCGCAACATGTGCCTGACACCCCGCCCCCGGACCCGTTGCGCATCGCCGTGATCGTCGGCGGCGCGCGCGACGGTACGTCCGGACCGATCGTCGCCGAGTGGTTCGCCTCCCGAGCCCGCAAACGGGCCGAGCTGGACGTCGACGTCCTCGATCTCGCGCAGGCCTGGCTCCCGGACCAGCCGCACGACCGTGCGACGGTGCCCGCAGCCGTCCGCGACCTGGGGCACTGGCTCGCCGCGGCCGACGCCTTCGTGCTGGTCACACCTGAGTACAACCACAGTTTCCCGGGCGCGATGAAGACGGCGATCGACTGGTTCTGCGCCGAGTGGCAGGCCAAGCCTGTGGGGTTCGTGGCGTACGGCGGTTCCGCCTGCGGCCTGCGCGCCGTCGACCAACTGCGACTCGTCTTCGCGGACCTGCACGCCGTCACCCTCGCCGACACCGTGGCCTTCCCGGACGTCGGCGACTGCGTGCTGTGCGAGAGCCACCACGAGGCCGCCGAGGCATTGCTCGACCGGCTCACGTGGTGGGGCGAGGCACTGCGCGCCGCCCGTGCGAGGCGTCCGTACGACACGCCCTGCCCGGCGGAGCGTGCTCCCGAAGAGCGCTGAACTCCCGCTCCCCGACCGGAATCCGCGCTTCCGCGGCGCCTCTCGGCCGTCAGGCGGGCGGCTTGAATCCGGTCGGTGCCACCGGCGGTGCTTCGTCGTCCCGAGCCGGGACGGGCGCCGGAGCCTGACCGCCCGCCGCCCGAGGATCCGGGCCGCCTCCCACCCCCGGCGCGCCCATCCCCGGCGCGCCCGAGTAGGACGCGCCCAGGGTCGACGCACCCAAGTTCGACGCGCCCAGGTTTGACGTGTTCATGCCCGGCACACCCCAATTGGCCTGCGGCGGAGGAGCCGCCGGGCCCACCGGCTGCACCCGCTCGTACGCCCGGCGCTGCCGCTCCGCCAACACCGCCGCCAGGAAGCTTGCCGGATGCACCCCGTTCGGCGGCGTCACACCGATCCGCGCCGCGACCTCGCCGGCCAGCCGCGTTCCGAGCGCCGCGGCGACCGCCGGGTCCAACTGCGCGATGCGTCCCAGATACTGCCGGGCCTGGAGAGCGAGATCGTCGGTCAGCCGCGACAGGTCGAGCCCGGACGCCCACGCCGCGGCCGCCGGGTGCATGGCCACCGGGACATGCCGCGCCCCCGGGGTGCGCTCCTGGACGACGAACGTGCCCGCCGCCTGGTCGCCGAGGCGCTTGCCGCGCGTCGACGCGAGCGAGGAGATGACCGCGCCGCAGCCACTCGTCGTCCAGAAGTCCGCGAACACGCCGACGAGCCCGCGCACGAGCGCATGCCGGAACCGCACCGGCCCGCCGTCGTCCCTGACGACCCGCAGACCCATTGCCATCTTCCCGGGGGACCGCCCCCGCGTCGCCGTCTCCCAGCCGACCGGCCAGCCGAGCACGAAGACCACGAGGAAGGCGATCCCCACGGCCATGCCGAGCGCAGGGTCGACATTGATCAGCAGACTGCCGAGCCCCCACGCGAAGACCAGCAGGCAGACGGCCTGCAACATCAGGTCGAGGCCGAACGCGATCGCACGGCTCGCGAGCCGCGCCGGCCGCAGGTCAAGCGCGACGGCCTCGCCGGTGACCAGGTCGCTCACGTGGCGCTCCTCTTGTATCGGCTCACTTGTATCGGCTCATCTGTCGCCTTCGACTGTCGCGCGACGGCAGACACACCCTCTGCTCGGCCGCGACGCCCGCTTCCGCATTCGCTTCCGCCCGATGCATGCCGGTGCATGGATACTGCTTCCCATACTTCCGATGGTCACCGCACACCCACGTCTTGGAGGATGTCCCACATGGACGTGGATGTCTTCGTCGCGGTGCACCGCGACGAATGGGACCGACTCGACAAGCTCTCGCGGCGCCGCGGCCGGCTGACCGGCGCCGAGGTGGACGAGCTGGTGACGCTGTACCGGCGTACGGCCACACACCTCTCCCTCGTGCAGTCGGCCGCGCCGGACCCCGTCCTCGTCGGTCACCTGTCCTCCCTCGTCGCCCGAGGGCGCTCCGCGGTCACGGCACCGCGCGGTNACGAGCTGGTGACGCTGTACCGGCGTACGGCCACACACCTCTCCCTCGTGCAGTCGGCCGCGCCGGACCCCGTCCTCGTCGGTCACCTGTCCTCCCTCGTCGCCCGAGGGCGCTCCGCGGTCACGGCACCGCGCGGTACGGGCTGGCGCGACGCAGTCCTCTTCCTGACCGCGCGGTTCCCCGCGGCGGTGTACCGCAGCCGCCGCTGGTGGGTGGCCACCGCGGTGGTGTTCGTCGTCGTCTCGACCCTGATCGGAGCGTGGGTCGCCTCCGACGAGTCGGTCCAGTCCTCCATCGCCGCCCCCGACCAGATTCGCGAACTCACGCGCCCGGGCGGGGAGTTCGAGTCCTACTACGAAAGCGCTCCGGCCTCGTCCTTCGCCGCCCAGGTGACGACGAACAACGCCTGGGTCGCGGCGGGCAGCCTGTCCCTGGGCGTACTCCTCGGGTTGCCGGTCCTGTTCATCGTGTTCACGAACGCGGCGAACGTGGGCGTCTCCGGGGGCCTGATGGCCGACGCGGGCCGCCTCGACATCTTCCTGGGCCTGATCATGCCGCACGGGCTCCTGGAACTGACGGCCGTCTTCGTGGCTGCCGGCACGGGCCTGCGCCTCGGGTGGACGGTCATCGACCCCGGCCCGCGCACGCGCGGCCGCGCGCTGGCCGAGGAAGGGCGGATCGCTATCGGCATGGCCATCGGACTGGCCCTGGTCCTGGTCGTGTCCGGTGTCATCGAGGCGTACGTGACCCCGTCCGGCCTGCCCACCTGGGCCCGGATCGGGATCGGGATCGCGGCGGAGTCCGCGTTCCTCGCGTACGTCTTCGTGCTCGGTCGGCGCGCCGTTGCCGCCGGAGAGAGCGGGGATGTGGCATCCTCGGATATCGCGGACGAGCTTCCCGCGGTCGGCTGATCAGGTGACCTTGACACAGCAGGCCGGGGACGCGTAAGTTCGAAGGGTTGTCGCAACGCTGGAAAGTTGAGCGACAACCTGGTAGCATCTACCGGGTCGAGCGGGCGGTCCCGTTCCTGTCGAGTCTTCGATGGAACTGGATCCAGAATCCGCCACAGCAGCAGCAATCCGATCTCACGATAGTTCCCGTGGTCTTCCACGTCGTCTGCCGTGCTTTCTTTTGCGTGCACTGTCGGCGTTCTCAAAAATAGCTCGCACGACACGGGTTTGGCAGCAGAGAAATCGGCTGCTACGCTCGAAGAGCCGAAAGGGAAAAGCCCGCAAGGGTCGATTCCGAAGGCAAAGCGGAAAGCGAAACAGACCGGAAACGGTGTGCTAAGCTC
>NZ_JBPKBH010000025.1:0-13940 GCF_051388915.1 Yinghuangia sp. YIM S09857
CCGACTTCCTGACCCGCCGCAACGCCTGCGCGTCCTGCGGCGGCACGGAGTTCGGCGAACTCCTGCTCGGCACGGACGGCGAGATCGCCGCGTTCACCATCGTGCACCGGGCGGCGCCCGGCGTGGCGGTGCCGTTCGTGTCCGCCATCGTGAAGCTGGACGGCGGACAGACCGTGCAGGGCAACGTCGTGGGCGTCGACCCCGACCCGGAGCACGTCGCGCTCGGCATGGGCGTCCGACTCACCACCTTCGTGGCGGGCACCGACGACAACGGCGTCGAAGCCGTCGCGTACGCCTTCACGCCGCGCGACTGAACCCTCGCACCCGCCCGACCCGGCACCCCCGCACCACCCGCCCCGAAAGGAACGACATGGCCTCCGACCACGTGTGGGTCATCGGCGCGTCCATGACGCGCTTCGCCCGCCACGACAGCCTCGACGTGCTCGACCTGGCGGCAGAGGCGGCCCTGTCCGCGCTGGCCGACTCCGGCACCGCCATCGCCGACATGGACATCCTCGCCGCCGGCTCGCTCTTCAACGCGGGCGCGGGTCTCGGCCAGCAGTTGCAGAAGCAGATAGGGCAGACGGGCATCCCCGTCTACAACGTCGCCAACGCGTGCGCCACAGGAGCCACCGCGCTGCGCACCGTGCACCTGTCGATCCTCGCGGGCGAATCCGAACTCGGCCTCGCGGTCGGCGTGGAGAAGACCTCCGGCATGGGCCTGCTGGGCGCCGCGGCCCGGCCTGCCGGGGCGAAGACCGAGTTCACGCCGACCGGCCGCGACGGGCACGTCATGCCGACCGAGGGCGTCCTCGGGTCGCAGACGATGCCGAGCGTGTTCGCGCAGGCGGGGATGGCGTACCTCAACGCCAACCCGCAGGCGTCGGTGGAGCACTTCTACAAGATCAGCGAGAAGAACCACGCGCATTCGGAGTTGAACCCGCTCGCGCAGTACCGCAAGCGGTTCTCGCTCGACGAGATCAAGGGCGCGCCGATGATCTCGTACCCGAACACCTCGCTGATGTGCTCGGCGAACACCGACGGCGCGGCCGCGGTCGTGCTGTGCTCCTCGGCGCGGCTCGCGACCCTGCCGCAGACGGTGCGCGAGCGCGCGGTCAAGATCTCGGCGTCGGTGATGACCAGCGACCCGTACGTGCCGGGCGGGCAGGTTCTGCCGGACGTGTCCACGTGCACGCGCAACGCCGCCGCCGCGGCGTACGAGAAGGCGGGCATCGGGCCCGAGGACCTCGACCTCGTCGAGCTGCACGACTGCTTCGCGACCGCCGAGCTCCTGCACTACGACAACCTGATGCTCTGCGAGCCCGGCGGCGCCGCGGACTTCCTCGACTCCGGCGCCCCCTGGCGCGACGGCCGCCTGCCCGTCAACGTCTCCGGCGGGTTGCAGTCCAAGGGCCACCCGATCGGCGCGACCGGCATCGCCAACATCTACGAGGTCGCGACGCATCTGCGGGGCGAGGCGGGCGACCGGCAGATCGACGGGGCGCGCGTCGGGCTCACACATGTGATCGGGTTGGGGTCGAGCGCGGCGGTGCACATTCTCCAGAAGTAGCTCTTCGGATCAGACCATCCGGCCGGTGGGCGGACTGTCCGGCCTGGGGCGGCCGAGCGGGAACGTGCCGAACATTCACCGGCGGCACGGCCCCGCCCGGCCGATGTGGACCCACCCGTCGGCGCCTTCGCCCCGTGGGTGCGCGCATGGCCCGCGGCTTGCCTTGCAGGCAGGTTCCGAGCGGGCGCATTGGGCCGACGAACGCGGCCACACCTGCCGCGCATGCATTCCCGCCCGCTTGCCCGCGCATACCCCGCCCGTCCCGGCCTGTGCCTTGCCGCCGCTCCCCCGCTCCCGCTGCTCCCCCGCTCCCGCCCCGCCCCCGTCCGAGCTCCCACCCGGACCGCTGCCCTCGGCCCCTTCGCCGCCCGACCCGCGACAGCGTAGGACAGTAGGCTTTCGAGCCATGTTGGTCGGCCGGGATGGGGAACGGGACCACGTCGAGCGGCTGTTGGCGCAGGCGGCGGCCGGCCGCAGTGCGACGCTGGTGATCCGGGGCGAGGCGGGCATCGGCAAGTCGGCGCTGCTGGACCACACCGTGGCCGCGGCCCGCGGGATGCGCGTGCTGCGGGGTGTCGGGATCGAGTCCGAGGCGGAGTTGGCGTTCGGCGCCCTCCACCTGTTGCTCTACCCGTACCTGGACCGGCTCGACCTGCTGCCCGACCCGCAGGCTGCCGCGCTTCGCGGCGCGTTCGGACTCACCGACGACACGGCCGCCAACCCCTTCCTGATCGGCGCCGCGACCCTGACGCTGATCGCCGAACTTGCCGCCGAGCAGCCACTGCTGTGTGTGGTGGACGACGCACAGTGGCTGGACCGTGGGTCGTCGGACGCCCTGCTCTTCGCGGCCCGGCGCTTCCAGGCGGACCCGGTCGCGATGCTGTTCGCGGTCCGCGACACCGCCGTGCCGTTCCCCACCGCCCGGATCGAGGAGCTGCGGCTGCCGGGCCTGACCGCGGACGCCGCCGCCGGACTGCTCGACCGGCACAGCCCCGGGCTGACCGCCCCGATCCGCGCGCGGGTCCTGGAGGAGGCCAAGGGCAACCCGCTGGCGCTGCTCGAACTCGGCGCGGCACGCCTGGCCGCGCAGCGCGAGGGCCGCGCCGAGCCCGCGCACGAGGTAGGTCCGCTGCCGGTCGCGCGGCGCGTGCAGGAGGCGTTCCGCGCGCAGATCGCCGGCCTTCCCGCGGCGTCCCAGGCCATCCTGCTGGTCGCCGCGGCCGACCGTTTCGCCGGCATGGACACCGTGCTGCGCGTCGCCCGCGCGGTCGGGGCGGACACGTCCGACCTGGAGGCCGCGGAGCGCGCCGGGCTGATCCATGTCACGGACGGAGAACTCGCGTTCCGGCACCCGCTCGTCCGCGCCGCCGCCTACCAGTGCGCCGCGCACCACCGACGGCTCGCGGTGCACCGCGCGTTCGCCGAGGCGCTGACCGCCCCCGACGTCCTCGACCGCCGGGCCTGGCACCTCGCCGCGGCCACCACCGAGCCGGACGAGGCGGTGGCCGCCGAGCTGGAGCGGACCGCGCTGCGGGCGGAACGCCGCGGCGGGGCGATGGCGGTGTCCGCCGCGTACGACCGCGCGGGCCGCCTGAGCACGGACCCCGGGCGCAAGGCGCGCCGCATCGCGAAGGCGGCGGCTGCCGCGTACGACGCGGGCAAGCCCGACCGCGCGGCGCGCCTGGCCGTCGAGGTCGCGTCCCTCACCGCCGATCCCGGTCTCATCGCCGAGGCGACGCTGCTGCGCGGGCAGATCGAGTACGAGCGGACCTCCCCCGAGGCCGACGCCACGCTCGCGTGCGAGGCGGCGCGCCTGGTGATGGACCACGACCCGGAGCGCGCGGTCGTCATGCTGACCGAGATGATCTGCGCCGGCCGGGACGCGGGCGCGCTCGCCCTGGTCGCCGAAGGCGGGCGGCTGATGAGCGAGCTGCGGCTGCCGTCCGGTTCCGGCATGCGGACGGCCGCCGACGCGCAGATGCGCTGGGCGGACCTGCTGGACGGGAAGCCGGAGAACGCCGTCGAACCGCTGCGCGCCGTCGTCCGCACGGGCCGCGAGGCGGACGCCGGGCTCATGCCCAGGATCGTCGCCGGGTTCAGCGCGCTGATGCTGGCCGAGGACCGGGCGGCGATCGAGGCGATGGACCGGTTGCTCGCGGAGGTGCGGGCCGGCGGGGCGTTGACGTGGATCCCGTACGCGCAGGAGATCGCCGCGCTGGCGCACGCGCTGCGCGGCGACTTCCTGACCGCGCGGACGAGCCTGGCCGAGGGGGTGGCGCTGAGCACCGAGTTCGGGATGGACGTGGAGGTCGCGGTACTGCGGGCGACGTCCGTATGGCTGGCCGCGGTGACGGGCGACGAGGCTCGGTGCCGCGAACTGGCCGCCGAGATCCTGCCGGTGCTCGCCGACCGGCACGCGGTCGCCACCGCGCTGGCACGCTGGGGCCTCGGGCTGCTCGATCTCGCGGCCGGCCGGTACCGGGCGGCGTTCGACACGCTGTACGCCGTGTGTACGGGGCCGGCCCGGCACGACTTCATCGTCCGTGCCGTCGCCGACCTGGTCGAGGCGGCGGTCCGCGACGGCGGCCCCGACCGGATCGCCGGGGAGTTCACCACGTTGGAACGCTGGGCCTCGCACGTGGACAGCCCCACCGCGACCGCGCTGCTGCACCGCTGCGAGGCGATGCTGCGGGACTCCGAGGAGCACTATCGCGCGGCCCTCGACCTGCACGCCGCGCGCGGCGACCGCTTCGACGAGGCCCGGACGCGGCTGCTGTACGGCGAATGGCTGCGCCGCAGGCGCCGCCGCGGCGAGGCGCGCGCTGAACTGGACGCCGCCCTGGGCGGGTTCACGCACATGGGCGCGACGCGGTGGGAGGCGCGTGCGAGAAGCGAACTGACGGCGCTGGGCGAGCGCCCGGCGGCCGAGCCGGTCGCCGGGGACCCGCTGAGGAACCTGACGCCGCAGGAGTTGCAGGTCGTCCGCCTGGCGGCGGCCGGACTGAGCAACAAGGAGATCGGCGCGCAGCTCTTCCTGAGCCCGCGGACGATCGGCCACCACCTCTATCGGGCGTACCCGAAACTCGGCGTGACGCGGCGGATCGAACTGGCGCAACTCGGACTCGACTGACGGTCGGTCGCGACACGGGGCCGTTCTCCCGCGACCGGCCTGTGCGCGTCCGAGACCAGCCACCACCGAACCGCGGACCGACCGATCACCCGCCGATCACCGGCTGACCACTGGTCTGTCGCGGCCCAACCACCCACCCGCAACTCGCCTGCGATCCACCGGCATCCGACCCACGAGCGGCCTGCCCCCAGCCCGCCTCCGACCTGCTGTCGCAGACCACCGACCAGCGACCGCACCGCCGCCGACCCACCGCCGACCTGCCATCCCCCCCGTGACCGACCGACCATCGACCGCTCCCCGACCTACAAAAGACCCACCGCCTCCCCCCGACCGACTTACCCCGCCCCTCCATCAGTCGTTGGCACACCAGTCATGTAGCCGATGTGCGCGGCCGTGGCCTTTACCTAGCGTTTCCGACAACGAAAGGGGCAGCAGATGTTGCTGGAGAACAAGACCGCCGTGATCTACGGAGGCGGCGGCACGATCGGCGGCGCGATGGCCGAGGGCTTCGCCGCCGAGGGCGCGCGGGTGTTCCTGGTCGGGCGGACCCCCGCCACGCTGGAGGCGGTCGCCGACCGCGTCCGCGCGGCGGGCGGCCAGGCCGAGACGGCCGTGGTCGACGTCCTGGACGCGGCCGCCGTGAACGACCACATCGACGCCGTCGCCGAGAAGTCCGGCAGCGTGGACATCTCGGTCAACCTGATCGCCCAGGACGCGATCTTCCAGCCGCTGGCCGACATTTCGACCGTGGACTTCGCCGCGGCCGTCGGCAAGGCGCTGACCACGCACCTGACCACCACCAAGGCCGCCGCCCGGCACATGGTCCGGCAGGAGTCCGGGGTGCTGCTGTTCTTCGGCGGTTCGGACCACGCGAACACCCTGCCCGGGATGGGCAGCGTGCAGGTGGGCATGGACGCCGTCGAGTCGCTGCGCAAGCAGTGGGCGGCCGAGCTGGCGCCGCACGGCGTGCGAACCGTGACGCTGCTGACCGGCGGCATCGTCGACAGCTTCCCGGACACGCCGGAGATGGCGCCGGCCCGGCAGGGTCTCGTCGACGCGTCCCCGCTCAAGCGCGCCGCGACGACGGCCGACGTGGGCAGGGTCGCCGCGTTCGTGGCCTCGGAACACGGCCGCAGCATCGCGTCGACGCAGGTCAACATCTCCTTCGGCGCCTGCTACGGCTGACGCCGCGGCGATCCCCACCGCCGATCCCCACCGCCGATCCCCACCGCCGATCCCTGCCGCGGTCCCTGCCGCGCCCCCGCCGCGCACGAGGTTGGAAGTTCCGGGGGCCCTTGATAAAACGTCAGCTACCCGGCGGAGGGGCGAACTCATGGCAGGGGAACGGGCCGACGAAGTCGACGCGCTGATCGTCGGGGCGGATTCGCCAGCATGTACCAGTTGCACGCGATGCGCGGGCTCGGGCTGCGCGCCCGTGTCCTGGCGCGCGGTTCCGGGGTCGGCGGCACGCGGTTCTGGAACCGCTACCCCGGGGCGCGCTGCGACGCGCCCAGTCTCTTCTACTCGGTGTCCTACCGGCCGGACCTCGACCAGGAGTGGCACTGGACGGAGCGGTTCGCGGCGCAGCCGGAGATCCTGGCGTACATCCGCGAGGTCGCGCGCCGGGAGGACATGGAGCGGGTCAACGCCATCTCGCTCGGCAGGGTGTTCACCGCTCCCTGGCACGAGGCGACCGAGGAGGAGTTGGCCGCAATCCGCGCGCGCATCCCCCTGGACCGCATCGCGGGGCCGGACGAGATCGCGCCGGTAGTGGCGTTCCTCGCGTCGCCGGCCGCCTCGTACATCACCGGGCAGACCATCACCGTCGACGGCGGACGCACCATCTGGGCCGGTGAGTAGCCCTGATGCGGGGGACATGAGCCCGTGCTCACGATCGACGCGGCAAATCACCTTGGCGCGAACCGGCATGCGGCGTGAATAGTGGCGGCATGAAGCGGATCCTGAACGTCGCGGTCATCGGCGACCATGACGCCTCCTCGCCCACCCACGCCGCCACCGACGCCGCGCTCCTGCACTCGGCCGCGGCCCTCGGCATCGGGCTCAAGGTCCGATGGTTCGGCACCGGGTCGCTGGAGTCCGACGTGTCGGAGATCGCGTGGGCGGATGTTCTGTGGTGCGCACCGGGCAGCCCGTACCGCAGCCTCGCGGGCGCGGTTGCGGCGCTGCGGTACGGCCGGGAGAAGGGCGTTCCGACACTGGGCACGTGCGGCGGCTGCCAGCACATGGTGCTGGAGTACGCGCGGAACGTGCTCGGGTACGAGGACGCCGGGCACGCGGAGTACGACCCTTATGCCTCAACGCTGTTCGTGTCCGAGCTGACCTGCTCCCTGGTCGGCCGGACGATGCCGGTCGCACTCACCCCCGGCTCACGCGTGGCCGCCGTCTACGGCACCACCGGGACCGAGGAGCGGTATTACTGCAACTTCGGCATCGACCCGGCCCGCCAGACGACCCTGCACGAGGGCGGGTTCGCCATCACGGGCGTGGACGGCGACGGCGAGCCGCGCGTGCTCGAACTCCCGGACCACCCCTACTACATCGCCACGCTGTTCGTCCCGCAGGCCCGGTCGCGCCCGGACGCGCCGCACCCGCTCGTCACCTACCTCCTGCGCGCCGCCCTGTGACGCCGGTGCCGCGGCCGGGGAGGTTTGCCGGTTCCCGGTGTCCGGTGCCGTGCATCGCACGGCGCGGGCCCGACGCTCGTGCTCGGTCGCACTCGCCCGCCGGGACTTGACGGCCCTCCTACGCCCGCAACGCCGCGAGGCGCGGTGTCCAGGCACCGTGAGCGCATCGGGACATCGGCCTCGCTCATGGCCTTGCGCAACACAGTTGGTGGACGTCGAGTCCTCAGGTCGGCGCGCCGGTGCGAATTTGGTTGATCAGTGTGCGAATTGCCGCGGGGTCGAGGCCGTCGGTGAGGATGTTGACGAGGTAGTTGTCGTCGGCCCACAGGCACGAACTGGCCGTGCAGCTGTACGTCCCGCCGAACGCCTCGCCGGTGTCGGGCGGATTCGGCTCGTCCTCCGCCCCCGCGACGACCCTTTGGACCAGCACATTGGCCGGCATCTTCCCGGCGGAGGCGATGATCACCATCAGATAGCCGGGCCGACCCGCGGCCGGTGCCTCGTCGTAGTAGTAACCGCCTTGCCAGTCACGGGTGTCGGTGTATCCGAGGAACTCCATCTCCTGGACCAGCCGGTACGCGGCCCCCTGGTCGTCCACCGCGGGATCGCTCGCGAGCGTCGTGTCCGGCGGATTGTTGGGCGTCGCCCCGTCCCAGGCGTCGATCCGCTCCGCCGCACCGATCCGTTCGGGAAGCCCGGGGCCGCCGGGCGCGGTATCGCCGCCCTCGCCGCCACCGTCGTCCGAACACCCGGCCAAGGCCACCACGCACGCCGCCGCGACCCCGGCGACCACCCGCCGACCTCGTCGGCCCCGTAGGCCGCGTGCCGCCCGGGTCGCGGGTATGGATGCCGTCCTCTGCACGCCCCTCACGACGTCCGATACCGCCGCTTCATGCGTCGCTCACCCCTGATCGTGGATCCCCCGGGCCCAAAGCCCCCACCAACCATCTTGGCGCACCCTTGCACGGACGGCGAATTCGCACAACGATTCGGACGAGGGGCACTCACAACCGCCGCGGCCCGACTCCCTCCCCGGCGAGCGTGTCGCCCGGGTTGAGCAGCGCGCACGCCTTCATCGAGAGGCATCCGCAGCCGATGCACCCGGTCAGCTCTGCCTCCAGTCGCTCGATCGTCAGCCGGCGCTCCTCCAGCCGCCGCTTCCAGCCGCGCGACGCGCGCTGCCACTCCTGGTGACTGGGCGGCCGGTCGAGCGGCACGTCCGCGAAGGCGTCCCGGAGATCCTGCAACGGAATGCCGATCCGCTTCGCCACCGAGATGAGCGCGACGCGGCGCAACATGTGGCGCGGGAAGCGACGCTGGTTGCGGTCGTCGCGCTCCGACGCGATCAGCCCCAGCTCCTCGTAGAACCGCAGCGCTGAAACAGCCGCACCCGTCCGGGCACTCACCTCCCCGATGGTCAGCCAGTCATCGGGCCTCGCCCGCACCTCACCCGAACGCCGCCTCGCCATTCGCGACCTCCCTTGACCTCAAGGTTACTTGAGGTCCTACGGTCGGCTGCGTCAACCCCGAATCCGGCAATTGACCTGGAGAGGAAGGCAGTTCGATGACATTCGTGATCGCGTCGCCCTGCGTGGACATCAAGGACAAGGCCTGCGTGGAGGAATGTCCCGTCGATTGCATCTACGAGGGCGAACGGATGCTTTACATCCACCCCGACGAATGCACCGACTGCGGAGGCTGCGAGCCGGTCTGCCCGGTCGAGGCGATCTACTTCGAGGACGACGTCCCCGAAGAGTGGCAGGACTACACCATCGCCAACGCCGACTTCTGCACCGACTTGGGCACCCCCGGCGGCAGCGCCAAAATCGGCAACACCGGGCGGGATCACCCCACGGTCGCCGCTCTCCCGCCCCGAGCCCCCACCGTCTGACCCCGTCGCTCCGAGACCTCGGTCGCCGGTGACGAGCGGCCGCCGCCGAAGGCGAACCGGTCCTGACGTCCGTTCAGGGTCGGTTCGCCTTCTCGGAGGTGGGTTACTCGAACGGGAAGGGCGGGGTCTCCGGTCCCATGCGGAAGACGGCCAGTTCGGAGTGGGCGAGGCCGAAATTCCCGTCGCACGGCTCCAGTACGGCGACGAGGTGGCGCCCGTCCGGTGACCAGGCGAGGGCGGTGACGAACGTCTCCATCTGGCGGCCGAGGATGATCCGGCGGTCGGCCATCCGCCAGACGCACAGTTCGTGCGGGCGGCGCCCGTCGAACGGCCCGAGGTAGCCGAGTTTGCGACTCAACGACGCGGCGGCCAGGTACGACCCGTCCGGGCTCGCCGCGATCTCGAAGAGCCGCTCGGAGGCGTCCGCGACCTTGTCGACGACCTCCGCGGACTGTGGGTCGACGACATACAGGTCCTGTTGCGCGCCGAGGAACAGCCGTGAGCCGTCCGCCGAGAAGGCCTTGGACTGGATCGGGTCCCACTTGCCGGCGTGCACGATGGTCCGCTGCGGCAGGGTGTCGGTCGCGTGCAGGTCGTAGCCGCCCAGCTTGCCGCCGTTCGGGGTGACCCGGTGGACGCCGTCGTGCGACCGCTGGTGCCCGGACTGGTAACTCGCCGTGGTCTCTTGTCCCGTGCGGACGTCGAACGCCCACTGCCGCTCGGGCTTCGGGTCGCTCAGCTTGCTGTACGACTTGAGGGTCACCACGTGCTCGCCCGGCACCCACATCGGCATCGCGACGCTCCAGTCGCCGGCGCTCGTGTGCGCGACCTCCGACCAGTCGGCGGTGTCATACACCCACACCAGGCCCTTCCCGGTGTTCGCCGCAAGGTACTTCCCGTCGTCGGAGAAGGCCAGGTTCCGGATGTCCTGGTACTTGAACTCGCCCTTCTTGCCGGCGAACGGGCTGATGCGGTGGACCGGTTCGGCCAGGTCGGGGATGTGCGGGGCGTCGGCGGCGGTCCAGGTGTCGCCGTGCATCGGGAAGATCGTCGAGGCCCAGGTTTTGCCGGGGGCGAGCGTTTCGATGCACCTCTCGTCGGTGACCCACACGTCGTAGTCGAACTGCACCAGAAGGTCCTCGTCCTTCCAGCCCCCGTCGCGCAGGTAGTAGAAGTCGTGCAGACGCTCCCACTGGGCGGCGGTCGGCGGGTGGTTGCGGGAGGCGATGCGTTCGACGCGCGGGACGAACCGGCGGGCGTTCGCGTCGAGCCAGGCGTAGTCGAGCATGGTGTCGACGCTGAACATCCTTGCAAGGGCTCCGTGTTCACCCCCGTCCCGCCCCCACCGCGCAGCCTCCCAGAGCAGGAAGAAGAAGTATCCGGGGTCGCCCGGCACCGGCGGGTGGGACCGGCTCCCGGTGTCGTAGTAGACCGCGAACACTGTGAAGCGGACGCGGAGTTCCTTCGGGTCGACGTCCAGCACGCGAACACCGTAGATATCGGTCGACATCGCCGTCTCTCGTCGGGGGGCTTCCAGGGACGACGCACGATCGTGGCACAGCGCGCCGACGCGGCAGGGGCGGTGGTCCATCGGACGCGACCTGGGCCGCGTACGGGGGACGACCAGTCACGGCGGTGCGACGCGTACGGGGGACGGCGAAGGACCGGGCCCGGTGACCTCGGTGAGGACGGGGCGATGGCCGGTCCCGCCCATCTCATGGGCGGGGACGGCGAAGTGTGGCAGGGTTCGTGCGTGAACTCCGAGCAGAGCAACCGGATTCAGGCCGATTGGCGGCAGGCGCAGCGGTTGATGGCGGAGGGACGGCACACCGAGGCGGTGGTCCCGGCCGGGCGAGTTGCTGACGAGTGCCGCGAACTAGCCCGTACGAACCCGGCGTTCGTACCCGATCTGGCGATGGCCGCGCACCAGCTCGGCCTGCTGCACGCGCAGGGCTCCGCGTGGCGCGCCGCCGGGTCGGCGATGAGCGAGTCGCTGGCGGCCTATCGGCGGCTCGCGCAGGCCGATCCGGCGACGTACACGCCGAGCGTCGCGGTGTCGTTGAGCTATCTCAGTCTCTATCAGGCGCGGCTCGGTCTGGCGCCGAAGGCGCTCGACACCGCGCGCGAAGCCGCCGCGCTGTACCGCCAGGTCGTCGCCGAAAACCCCAGCGACGACCTGGAGTTCGATCTCGCGTCCGCGCTGAACGACCTCGGGAACCGCTACATGGACCTCGGCATGCTCGGCGAGGCGCTGCCCGTGGCCCAGGAGGCGCTGGCCATGCGGCGGCGGCAGGTCGCACGCGACCCCTCGGCGGTACCGGACCTGGCGATATCCCTCAACAACCTGGGCAACCTGTTGCGTGAGATGGGCCGCTTCCGGGAGTCGCTGGCGCCTTCACGCGAAGCGGTGGAGATCCGGCGGCCGTTGGCCCGATCGAACCCCGGCGGGTACCTGGACCTGCTCGCGATCTCGCTGAGCAACCTCGGCAACGTCCTTGCGGATCTGGGGAGTCGGAGCGAAGCGCTGTCGGTCACGCAGGAGGCCGTGGCCACGGACCGACGGCTCGCGGCCGCGAATCCGTCCGCGCACACGCCCCAATTGGCCCGCTCTCTGAGCAATCTCGGCCTGCGGCGCTGGGAGGCCGGACAGTCCGGCCAGGCGGTGCAGCCGGCCCAGGAGTCGGTGCGTCTGCGCCGCGATCTGGCTCGGACGAACCCCGCGCTCCACGAAGGGGACCTGTCCGCGTCGTTGAACAACCTGGGCCTTGTGCTGCGGGACGTGGACCAGCTCGCGCAGGCGCGCGCCGTCACGGAGGAGGCGGTGGAGATCAGAGCGCGCCTGAGCCGGAGCCTTCCCGCGGCGTACCGCCACCACCTCGCCGACTCCCTGATCAACCTCGCGTCGATCCTGGGGAAGCTGGACCAACCCGACGCCGCGCTGAAGAAGGCCCGGAAGGGCGAGGAGATCTACCGGGAGCTGGCGGCGGCCGATCCGACCGCCCACGGCTCCGGTTTGGAAATGGCTTCACGGGTGGTGGCGTTGCTCACGGCGTGAGGTCGTCCGGCGGTGTCGATGTCGGCGTCGGTGTCGGTGTCGGCGGTGACGGTGGTTGCGATGACGGCGGTTGCGGTGACGGTAGTTGTGGCTCGGCAAGCCCTCGACGGCGGTGCCATAGCTCCGCGACCACGAGGACCGGGATCCCCACCGCCGCCGCGACGAAGGGCGCGCCCACGATCAGGCAGAACAGGCCGATGAACACACCGACGGTGATCGCCTCGCCCGCACCGGACCCGGCGTACGCGACGGGGTCTTTCTGCGGGATCAGCCAACTGTCGTCCTGGCGCAGCAGCCGGGCGTCGAGCGTGCGTCCGACAGTGCAGTCGCCGCTCATGCGGACGCGGACATCGGGTACGACCGTTCCCCCGCCTCGCGGGCGGAACTCGCCGTGGCAGTGCCGCTTCCGGCCGCTGCTGTCGTTGACGACCTTGCGGTGTGTGACGGTGACCGTGCCGCGCTCGCCGTAGTGGTCGTTCGCGGCGGCGACGGCCTTCACGCTGCGGACCGGCACGTCAAGGGTGAGCTGGACGAAGAGCCAGGCCACCGGGAGGCAGACCACGAAGGCGATCAGCAGCCCTTTGACGCTGCCACGACGGCGCACCGCTTTCCTGCCGCCTGTACGCACGTGGCACCCCCTTCTCCGAGTGGGTGAGTGGCCGGCCATCGCGATGCCGGACGTTCAGCCCTCTGAACTTCCGTCTGTAGCGGGCGACTTCCCGGTTCGGGCCGCGTCGCGCCGGCGCAACGACGGCGTCAGGGACCGGGCCGCCGCTCCGGCGGCGACGAACGCGAGGGCGCCGAGGACTGCGGCGGCAGTGGCACGTGCGGGAACTCCCTTACCGAGAGCGAACATTGGCGCGGTCAGCCCGCCGGTCAGTGCGCCGAGGGCAGCGGCAGCCAGTCCGGCGTCGAGCGGGCCCCAGGCGTACAACACCGGGTTGACCTCGTCGGCGACGACCGCGCGGCGGTGGCGCAGGAGCCAGGCTGCGAGGCGTACCGCGACGGGGATCAGCGGGACCGTCAGGCCGATCACGACGACAGCGCCCGTCGCGTCGTGGTTCGGGGTGTCGCGTGTGACCTCGCTGCGCCCGGCAGCATGCACTTCCACGACGCGGTCGCGCCACATGGTCACTGTGACGGCGTCGCCCCGGGAGACACTGTCGATCAGGGCGCCGGAGCCGCCGACCGGCACGCGCCGATTCGCGAACTCATCGCTTTCAAGCAGGAGTTCGTGCCGGGGATTTTTGCCACCGACGTCGATCACCGCGCGCACGACCGCCGACACGGTCCTCAGGCAATCGCGGTGCTCGCGGTTCCCGTCGGCGGGTTCGGCGCACGGGCGTGCGTCGCGGTACGCGCGGTCCTCGTCCGTGTAGCCGCTCAGTGCCCGTGCCGTTCCCGCGCTCAGTGCCGCCAACGCGGCTGCTGCGACTGCCAGTCCGACGATGGACAGCCGGACCTTCCAGAGCAGGACGGTCCGGCAGCGGGCGCAGCGGCGACCATCCGGTCCGGAATGCGCGCAGTACCTCCGGCGCCTGACGCGGCCGCCGCCGGAGTCGGTACCGCCCGCGCGTTCGGACATCAGGTGACCTCCATCCCGTAGGTGGCCGGGTGCGTCCCCGCCGGTTCCGGGGACCGGCGGGGAC
>NZ_JBPKBH010000025.1:14040-20819 GCF_051388915.1 Yinghuangia sp. YIM S09857
CGGTTCCGGGGACCGGCGGGGACGCACCCGAGAGCGGACGACCGGGCCGTGACGACTGGCCTGTAACAGCTGGGCTGTTGACTGGGCTGCGCAGTCTGGGTCCGACGTGGCCACGGCAACGCAGCCACGCCGACCGGGCTACTCCCCCCGGATCTGCTTGTGGTCGTTCGCCGACGCCGTAGCCGACCCCAGCCCGCCCCCGACGGCGGACGCGGGCTTCTCCGGCCCGGCCCCCACGCGCTGGGTGATGCCCTTGAGCAGTTCCGCGAGGTCGATCCCCGAGGCCGCGTTGAGGAGTTCAAACCCCTGCGCGACGTTGTCGGCGACCGTGCGCGGGAGTTGGCTCGCGCCGTCGGTGGAGATGACCGTCAGCTTGTCGATGGCGGCAAGCGGCTCGGACGCCTTGGCGACGATCTCCGGAAGCGCCTCGACGAGCATCTGGATCACCGCGGCGCTGTCGTAGCGGGCGAACGCGTCCGCCTTCTTGTCCATGGCCGCCGCCTCCGCGGCGCCCTTGGCGGCGATAGCGGCGGCCTCCGCCTCGCCCTCGATCCGCACCGCCTCGGCGAGCGCGGCACGGTGCGCCTGCTCGCCCTGACCGGTCAGGCGGGCGCGTTCGGCATCCGCCTCGGCCTGCTTGACCAGCGCGATCTTGCGGGCCTCGGCCTCCTGTTCGGCCTGGTAGCGGGCGGCGTCCGCGGGCTTGCGGACCTGGGTGTCCAACTGGCGGTCGGTCAGCGCCGCCTGACGCTGCGCCACCTTCTCCTGCTCGCCGAGGACTTCCTGCTGACGTGCCGCCTCGGCCAGCGGTCCGGCGGCGTTGGCGCGCGCGGTGGCGGCCTCCGTCTCGACCCGGATCTCGGCCTGCTTGAGGTAGAACGTCCGCTGGGCGACGGCGATTTCCTCTTCGGCCTTGAGACGCGCCTCCTCCGACGCGCGGCGCGCGTTGGCCTCCGCAATGTCGGCCACCTGCTTGGCGCGTGCGGCCTCCGGGCGTCCGAGGTCTTCGAGGTACGAGCCCTCGGTGCTGATGTCCTGGATCTGGAAGGCGTCCAGGATCAGGCCCTGCCCGGACAGGCTGGCCTCCGCCTCCTCGGCGACCTGCCCGGCGAACGCGGCCCGGTCGCGGATGATGTCCTCCACGGACATCCGGCCCACGATCGCGCGCAGCGCCCCGGACAGCACCTCCTGGGTGAAGCCGACGATGCCGCCCTGCTGCTGGAGGAAGCGCTGCGCGGCGGCGCGGATGGCGTCCTCGCTGCCGCCGACCTTGACGATCGCGACGCCTTCGAGGTTGGCCTTGACCCCGCGCAGCGTGACCGCGCCCCGCACCGAGATGGGGATGTGACGGCTGGACAGGTCGAGGGAGAACTTCTGCTGGATGAACGGGACCACGAACACGCCGCCGCCGACCACGACCTTCTGGCCGCTGTTGTCGACGGTGACCATCCCGGTCTCCGGATTGACGGACTTCTTGCCGCGGCGGCCCGTGACGATGAACGCCTCGCTCGGGCCGGCGACCTTGTAGCGGGTGATGACGACGAGGGCGAGCAGCACGAGGAGTACGACGACTCCGATGACTGCGCCGACAACTGGACTCATGGTGGATTCCCCCCTGCCTCCCGGGGGACGGCAGTTCGATGTGGTGGCTTTCGGATTTTCTGTGATCTCGTGCAGCCGACCGAGATCAACCCTGGACAGGGCGGACCAGCACCGATGTGCTCGACAGTTCCGACTCCACCCAGACCTCGGTGCCGCGCTCGACGGGAGCACTGCTCCTGGCGGCCAGCTTCAGCAGCTCGCCGCCCCGGCGCAGCACGATCTCGCCGTAGCCCTCGGCGGGGATCGCGGTCACGACCGAGCCGGACGTACCCACGAGGTCCCCGGCACGGCGAGCGGTGGTGGCGGGGTCATTGATCAGCAGGCGGCTGAACCTCCACACCGCCCAGCCCGTCACGAGTCCCGCCGCCAGTCCCACGCCGGTGGCTCCGACGGTCCCGAGCGGCGTGGTGCCGAGCGTGATCGCGCCGCCGAAGCCGAGCATCGACACGAACCCGGCGATCACCGGGAGGGACAGCAGACCGTCGAACATCCCGTCCAACAGACCGTCGAATATGCCTTCGAGCACGCCGCTGAACACCAAGGACAGCACCAGCAGGACGATCCCCGCGATGCCCAGACCGAGAAACAGGGTCATCCGTTCGGCCCTCCCTCGATGCGTCTTCTCAGTGCGGCTTCTTCGATGCGACTGCCTGCGCTGCGCCTCGCCTGCGCGGCGGTCACATCGTCCCGACACCGCGGCAGATGTTCATTGCCAGAACCCGGCAGCTTTCAGCCCTCGTTCGTGCCGTCTCGGCGCGCACAACCACGACAGCGGACCGTGCCGTTCACTGCCGGAGTCAGGCAGTGAAACCCCACGTCTTGTCAGGCCATGCTGCCACCGGAACGGAATGCGGCGTTCCACAATGCACCGGCTGACCATGGCAAACGACACGACACGGCACGACAACGACACGACAGGGCGGCAAGCGTATGACCTACGGTAGGCGATCAAGGCAGCTCGGCGGCCTGCGGCACTGGACGGTCGCGGCCGTGTGCGCGGTCGCGGTGACGGCGGCGTGCTCCGACGACGGGGACGGGGACGGGGACAAGAGTTCAGCCGACACAACGAGCTCGGCCACGACGGCGACTGCACCCCCGTCGACACCGGCTCCGACGCCCCCGCCCCGCGTCACCCCCGGAAACCTGCTGACCGCCGAGGGCGCGCAGCGCGTCGTGACCGCTCTGCGCGAGGCCACCGGCACCGCCAAGGTCGCCTTCCTCGAAATCGACGGCAGCACGGCCAGCGCCCTGGTCCCGTTGGCGTCCGAGCCGGGCAGGCAGGCGTTCTTCGCGTACGCCGACGGCGTGTTCCGGCGCACGGGCGACTCGGGCGCGACCGTGGAGCCCGACGACAGGCTCATCGACCTGGACACCATCGCCTGGCACCGGATCCCCCAACTAGTGGACGAGGCACAGAAGTTGAACGTGCCGAATGCCAACCGCAGCTTCGTCCTGGTGAGCCCGGAACACCACCCGACCGGGTTCCGCGTGTGCGTCAAGAGCGCCGAGAAGCGCGGCTGCCTCAAGGTCGAGGCCGACGGGACTTCTGCCGTCCCGGAGTACGGGTTGGACGAGCCATCGCCCGGCGGTCGGTGACCCGCGCCCGGCGCGGCGGCTCCGGCAGGCGTACGCCGACCGCCGCCGCACCCGGCAAGGAGCGGCCGTCACGCGGTGGAGACCTCTTTGATGTAGTCCATCGCGACGGAGGTCAGGTCGTTGACCATCTCACGCGACGTGGCGTCCTTCTCCGCGCCGTCCACCCGCATGACCTCGGCGATCACCATGTAGTGGCCGGAAACCGTCGTGCCCACCCACGACGGCCCCGTCCTCGGGACCTTCACGCCGGAACTCGACGGGGGCGTCAGGAAGTTGATGTACTGCCCCTTGCTGCGGTCGTCGGACAGCTTGTCCTGCAAGGCGGTCGCGGCGGGCTTGTCGGTGAGCGAGACCACCGAGAGCGCTCCCACATGCGTCTTGCCGGGGTTCGCCCACACCGACTGGATGACCTTGACGCACGTACCGGTCATCAGTGTCCGCATCTCGGGCTCGGCCGCCATGCACGAGCCGTTCCGCCTCACGAGATGCTGGTACGACCGCGACTCGACCGTCTGGGCACCTGTAGGCGGGAACCATGTCTCGGCGGTGAAGACCGTCTTGTCGCCGGTCGCGGAGTTCCAGTCGTTCTTGCCGGTCGGCTTGCCCGGCGCACCGGCGGCGGGCGATTTCCCGCCGGTCCCCTTCGTTCCGCCGAGGTCCGGCAGCGTCGGCATCGTCGGCTTGGCGCCCATCGGCCCGGTCGGCGTACCGCTGTTGCCGGACATCGACAGCAACCCGACGACGAGCCCCCCGGCCACCACAGCCGTGACCCCGGTGACCAGCCACGGACTGCGGCCGGGTACCCCGGGCGGCGAATTGAAACCTCTATTTTGCGAATCCATGAACAAGACCGTAGTCATCTACAACTGAGTAGCGGTGAGGGATCCCCCTGAAATATGCGTCCCCCGGCCGACGCCTTGGCCCTGCACAGGGCGCCGCGGCGTGCTCGGTCGCACCCCAAGAGCCTGCTCTCGGGAGCACCGCACTGCACCTCTCCCCCTCCCCGCCTCACCGAACCAGGGCAAAAACCAGCGCGGCCACCGATGCCCCCACCGCTCCACCCGCAATCGTCTGCATCGGCGTGTGGTCCCGCAGTTCGACGCGCGACCAGCCGACGAGCGCTACCAACGGCGCGGCCACAGCGACCGCCGAGCCGTACGTCAGCATCAACACCGTGACCGTGCCGCCCGCAACCGCCGTGTGCACGGAGATCTTCCAAAACGCCGTCACCGCAAGGGCGATCGCCAGCCCGGCGAGCATGGCCACGACCAACGCGACGACTTCGCGCGGCGCGTCCATCACCACCAACGCCGCGAGCCCGACACCGACCGAGACGGCCGTCACGACGATCGGCACCGCCCGCTGCCGGCGTACGCGGACGTGCCGGTCGGTCCAATACCCTCGCCGCACGCCGTACAGGATGAACGCGAGCGGTACGACCCCGCAGAACACCGCACCGAGCAGCCCCCACCCAACCCCCGCCAACGACCGCGTGCTGTGCCACCCGACCGCCAGAAGAACACCCACCACCAACACGGCAGGCGCAAACACCTCGGTCACCACCCGAGCAGCCCGCCCCCACCCCGCCGGCCGCCCCTCCGCCGAGACACCCACGCCACCCACCGACCACACCCCTCCCCAGAACCGCCACCAACCGCGCGCCCGAACAGTACCGCGGGGTTGGCGCCGGACCCACGAAGCAATGGGGGACGTAGAGTTCGGACATGGGGTTGACTCGGATCACGCTGGCGTCGCGGCGTGGGATTGAACTTGCGGAATTGCGGATGTCGTCGACGTACGGCGGGATGCTCGAAGGCGTGCCGACCAAGCGGGTCAACGAGCGTCTTGTCGCCGCACGGCTGCGGATTGCCGGGAACACGTTCTCGCATTGGCCCGTCCATCTCATACCGCCGGTCAGTACCCCGCGCGGGACGATGACGGTCAGGGACGAGCCGATCGAGGAACTGCCGCGTGTGGCCTGCCTCGGCGCGTTCACCTCGTACGAGATCGATCCGGCGCACAACACCGGCTGGTACTTCTCCGCCCTGGTGGTGGTGTGGTTCCAGGACACGCCGACGCCGCCGTCGGACGAGAGCGCGCCGGAAGCCCTGCGCAACTTGCCCTGGGAGAAGCTGGCTCGGGACTTGGAGCATTGAACGGGTCGGGTTGACGCATGAACCTCCCGCGCTGACCCCGGCAGGCACTCCGGCCGTGTCGAGCCGTACGGCCCAGTCCTCGGCGTCGGCGACGGACTCCTCGACGGGCAGGCGGAGCCGGAGTCCGCCGGTTCGGTGTCGCGCAGGTTGACGACCAGCCGGGCGCCGCAGTCGAGTTCGACGCGTCCGACGACGGCGGCGTCGCCGATGAATACCAGGGGACCGCCCGCCGCCGCGGGTTACGTGCGCTTGCCCTTGGCAGCCCGCTTCCGGGCCGGTTCGGGGGCCGGTTCGGGGGTCGATTCCGAGGCGGGCTCGGCGGCGGTCTCCGAGGGTTCGGCCGGCGCGCCGCGGTGTTCGCGCATCACGTCGACAACGGCCCGGCCGTGTGCCGCCATCGCCTCCTCGAAGACGACCGCCGCCGCGTCCCCGTCGCGGCGGCGCAGCGCCTCGACCGCCGCCGCCAGGGCGTCTTGCTGGATCTGCCGTCCGGTGGGGACCATCGCGAAGTAACTGCCCGGCACCACACCGGACATCATGCGCGAGATCGACAGCAGGCGCGGCGAGTTCGCGGCGGCGAAGAACTGCCGCAGGAACAGGTCGTTGTGGAACGAGAAGTCCTCGACCGAGTTCGCCGCGACCGCGAAGATCTGGGCCTGTTCGAGCGCCTCGATCGCGGAGTCCTCGGCCCGCTCGGTCACCCGCCGGGCGGTCAGCGCGTAGAGGGCGCCGAGGAAGGCGTAGTGGTCGCCGACCGCGGTCTCGTCCAGGCCGCGGATGAACGCGCCGCGGTGCAGCTCCAGGCTCACCCAGCCCTCACGCTCCAGCGCGATCAGCGCCTCGCGCACCGGGATGCGGCTGACGCCGAGTTCGTTGGCGAGGTCGTCCTGCCGCAGGTGGTCGCCGTTGCGGAGCTTGCCGTTCCAGATCAGCCTGCGGACGTGGTCGGCCACCTGATCACCGCTGCTCGGGCGGTTGATCGGAGAGCTGCCGGGTTCCTTGGGGACTCGACGTTGCGCGCGGATGGCGGCTCTCCTCTGCTCGGACGCCTGACCCTCGCCCGTGCCGTCGCTGCGTCGTGGTCCGCTCATGTCTGCCTCGCGAACGTGAATTCAATATACCGATTGCCGGGGACCGAAAGCCGGGACCGAGGCGAAGTCGGTGCCCGGTGCCAGAGGCCGTCGGGCGTCGGGCTTCGGGCGTCGGGCTTCGGGCGTCGGACGTCGGGCGTCGGGCGTCGGGCTTCGGGCGTCGAGTGGGACGTCCCTCTGGTCCGGACGTAGCGGCCGAGCCGGGGTTGGCTGCGCGGCCAAGCCGGTGCGGGCGCGCGGGCGGCGCGGGCGAGCCGGGGCTGCGCGGCCGAACCGGAGCTGGCGGCGCGGGCGAGCCGGCGCGGGGGGGCGCGGGCGGCCGTCCGCGGGTGCA
>NZ_JBPKBH010000025.1:20910-49340 GCF_051388915.1 Yinghuangia sp. YIM S09857
ACCCGCGGACGCGACGTCGACCGCTGATCACTTTTCCGCACGGCCGCACGCCGACGCCCCCTCCCCCCCCGCCCGGCCCGCGACGGCGAATGCCGTTCCGTACGTGGCAGAGCACGCCGTTCAGCACGCGGCGGCGCCCGCCGTTCCGCGTGTGCAGGACACGTGGCAAAACACTGTGGTCCAGCGCCCGACCGCACCCGCCTCTCAGCGCGTGACGTCGCGGAAGGCCGCCACGAACGCCGTCAGTTCGTCCTCCGCCTGGCCCGGGTCCGCCGCGACCTTCCACGGCACCCGGACGTCCGTCACCCCCGCCTCCACGATGCCCGGCACCGCCGCGAACGTGGCCTTGCAGTCGACGCGACCCTCCTCGTCCCGGCGGACCGGGATGGTGCCGACCACCTGGATGTCCCAGTCCTCGCGTCCGAACTCCGCCACCGCGCGGCGCATTTGCGCGATCCCCTCACGGATGTCGGCCGCCGCGGGACCCCACGGGATCCAGCCGGAACCGAACCGGGCGAGCCGCCGCGCGACGGCGCGGTTGACCGTTCCGCTGACCCACACCGGCACGCCGCCCCGCTGCACGGGCTTGGGCATCTGGTGGACGGCCTCGAAGCGCAGCCGGTCGTCCGCGAAGTCCGCGCGCTGTTCGCGCCACAGCGTCCGGCACACCGCGAGGGTGTGGTCCAGCAACTTGCCGCGGCCCTCGAATTCCAACCCGGCGGCCTCGTACTCCTCGCGCTGCCACCCCACGCCGACGCCGAGGTCGAGGCGCCCCTTGGACAGTACGTCGAGGGTGGCCGCGCTCTTGGCGAGCACCGCGGGGCGGCGCAGCGCGGCCTGGAGGATGTTGGTGCCGAGGCGGACCCGGGTCGTGGCGCCGCAGACCGCGGACAGCACGGTCATCGGCTCCAGCCAGTGGCCGTCCGGGCCGGTGGGCTGCTTCCCGCCGGACACCCCGCCCACCTCCGGACGCCCGTACTCCTCCAGGCGCTCGCCGAAGGCGACGTGGTCGGAGACCAGCAGCCGGTCCACGCCGGCGCGGTCGTAGAGGCGGGCGTGGTCCAGGAGCCAGTCCCAGTCGGCGGGTGCCTCGGCGGCGAACGTGGTCAGTCCCATGGACAGTTGGGGCAGGGCGGTGTCTGCGGTCACGTGCGTGTTTCTCCATCCGTACGACCGGGCCGGCCGGCCCGGGTTGCGCGGGCTCCGGGCGGCGCCCATCGCTTCCGCTGGCAGAAATAATGTATCCATTACGTGTGGCTCGGCCCATCCAGAGTGCACGCGGCACGCAAAGAGGGCCAGCGAAGGAGAGCACATGATCACCCCCTGCCCTCACCGGATACCGCGCGCTCGTCACCGGCGGCAGCGGCGGCATCGGTTCGGCGTGCGCCGCGCGCCTGCTCCGCGACGGCTGTACGGTCACCCTCGCCGCCCGCCGCGCCGACTCCCCCGACACATCCGGCGCCCACCACCGGTCTCCGGCAAACGCACCCGCGAAGTGAGGGCGGGAACGGCCGTCGAGCGGGGACCGCCGAACAGGGACCGGCAGGCCGACTTGGGACGGCCCGGCTCGGGGCGGGCGTGCGGGCGCCGTCCGTGCCGCCGGGCGGGCCTGACTTGAATCCGCCGGTCGGTGGCTGTAGGGGTGTTGCGTCGTGATCGACTCGGTGATCGACTCGGTGCCGCCGCGGGGTGTTTGCCTCTGCGGGCTACGGCGACGGCACCGCGGGTCGGTCGCGTCCCCTGGGCCCCTGGGCGGTCGTCGGAAGCGGAGGACGAGTATGTCGATGGTGCGAGTCGAGCGGCCCGAGGCCGGTATAGCGGTCGTCACGCTGGACCGGCCGGAACGCCTGAACGCCCTGTCCTTCGATCTCGTCGACGACCTGCACGCCGCGTTGGACGAGGTGGGCACGGACAACGCGGTGCGCGTGGTGGTCCTCACGGGAGCGGGCCGCGGCTTCTGCTCCGGGCTCGACCTGCGCGGGATCGGCCCTTCCTCGGTGTCGGCCGGGCTGCGTCCGCCCGCCGGAGGCATGCGTTCGCAGGCGCACATCGCGGACCTCGGCCCGCATCTGCGCCGCATTCCGCAGCCGGTGATCGCGGCGATCAACGGGCCGGCGTTCGGCGGCGGGCTGGCGTTGGCGTGTGCGTGCGACCTGCGGATCGCGGTGCGTTCGGCGCGGCTCAGCGTGCAGGCGGTGAAACTCGGGGTCAGCGGCTGCGAGATGGGCGTCAGCTACACCCTCCCCCGCCTCGTCGGCGGGTCCCGTGCACACGAACTCATGCTCACCGGCCGGGAGTTCGACGCGTCCGAGGCGGAACGCATGGGGCTCGTCGCCCGTGTCGTGGACGACGGGCAGGCACTCGACGCGGCGCTGGAGACGGCCCGGCTGCTCCTTTCGTACAGCCCGTTCGGCCTGACCATGACGAAGGAGGTCATGTGGGCCAACCTCGACGCGCCGAGTTTCGAGCACGCCGTTCACCTGGAGAACCGCACGCAGATCCTCGCGGGCACGAGCGGCGACATCATCGAGGCGGCGAGGGCCTTCGCCGAAGGGCGCCCGCCGGTCTGGGGGACGTGACCGCGGACATCGTGACCGCCCACGTCGTGACCGCCCACGTTGTGGCCACGCACGTCGCGAGCGCGCGCCTCGTGACCGCCCATGTCGCGGCCGAGCAACTCCCGGCCGCGACGCGCCTCACGACGCGACGTGCAGGTTGCGCCCGAACAGGTCGAGCAGCGCGTCCCAGTGCCGCTCCGACGCCTGCTCGTCGTAGGACACGGTGTCGGTCTGCGTGTAGCCGTGCGCCGCGCCGGTGTAGACCTCCGCGCGGTGCCGGACGCCCGCGGCGGTCAGGGCCGAGGCGAGGCGTTCGATCTGCTCGGGCGGCATGGTCGGGTCCTGGTCGCCGTGCCCGAAGTACAGTTCCGCGGTGATCCGTTCGGCCGCGAGGTGCGGGCTGTCGGGTGCCTCCGAGGCGAGGTGCGAGCCGTGGAATCCGGCCGCCGCGGCCACCCGGTCCGGGTACGCCGCGGCCGTACGCAGAGCCAGTCCCGCACCCATGCAGTACCCGGTGACGCCGACCGGCCCGTCGGCGGCTTCGGGGCACGTGGCGAGCCAGGCCAGGTAGCCCTCGGCGTCACGCATGACCGACACCGGGGTCAGCCGCTGGATCATCGGGATGAGCCGCGGGACCAGCTCCGAACGCTCATCGGCACCGATGTACGGCGGCAACTCCAGCAGCGGCGCGCGGCCCTCGCGGTAGAAGGCGTTCGGCACCAGCACCGCGTACCCGGCCGCGGCCAGCCGGTCGGCCTTCTCCTTGAGCGAGGGACGAAGGCCGAACGCGTCCATCCAGACCAGCGCCGCCGGATGCGCGACGCCGTCGTCGGGACGGACGAAGTACGCATCGGCCGTCCCGTCGTGGGTGGGCACATCGACCATGCGGCCCCGGACGACAGCGGTCATCGGCGCGCCTTCCCTTCAAGCCGGTTCACACGGACAGGCGTGTTCGCCCACTCCGGACGACACTCACGGCCGCGACGGTAGGCGTACGCGGCACAAAGATCCAGCACCCCCGGGCCCGGAGGACCGGGCCCGGGGCCCCGCCGTCACCGCAACGCTCAGTGCGCCGCAACCGGCTCCATCCCGGCCGGCGGCTTGGCCCCTCGGACGAGGAAGGACACCGCCACGGCCAGGAGGCCGAGCCCCGCGCCCCACAGGAACGCGTCCTGGATGCCCGTCGCCTGCGCCTCCACCTTCGAGGCCCCGGAGTCGGTGCTGCTGTTCGCGCTCTTGGTCATGACCGTGACGAACAGCGCGGTGCCCGCGGCCCCGGCGAACTGCTGGAGCGTGTTGAGGATGGCGCTGCCGTGCGAGTAGAGGTGGGCGTCCAGCGACCCCAGCGCCGAGGTCATCAGCGGGGTCATGGCGAAGCCGATGCCCATGCAGGTCAGGACGTGCGTCGCGATGACGTACGCAAGATGGGTGTCGATGTCGATGGCACCCATCATGCCGAGTCCGAGCGCCATGAGCATCGTGCCGGGGATGACGAGGGGGCGCGGGCCGAAGCGGTCGGCCAGGCGTCCGACCACCGGACCGCACAGGCCCATCGCCAGGCCGCCGGGCAGCAGGGTCAGACCGGTCCTGAGGGTGCTCAGGTCGCGCACGTTCTGGAGGTAGAGCGGCAGCAGGATGAGCGCGCCGAACAGCGCCGCCATCGCGAACAGCAGCACGATGATGCCGACGACGAACGAGCGGGTCCGGAACGTCCGCAGGTCCAGCAGCGCGGCGTCGTCGCGCTGGAGACGCATCTGCCGCCAGACGAAGAGCGCGAGCGCCACCGCGCCGATGGCGAGCGGGAGCGCGGGCGGGACCGGGGCGTGCCCGGACGCCGACTCGCCGATGCTGCTCAGGCCGTAGATCAGACCGCCGAACGCGACCGCCGACAGGGCCACCGAGAGCGGGTCGAACCGCACCGGCTTCGGCTCACCGGCGTTGCGGACCATGACCGCGCCCACGACCACGGCGAGCACCGCGATCGGCAGCACGGACAGGAACAGCCAACGCCAACTGAGCGATTCCAGGATCAGCCCGGAGAACGTCGGCCCGACGGCCGGGGCGACGGCGATCACGATCGACACGAGGCCCATCGTCCGGCCGCGCCGCGAGGCGGGCACGAGCGTCATGATCGTCGTCATCAGCAGCGGAAGTATGAGCGCGGTCCCGGACGCCTGGATGACGCGCGCCACGAGCAGCACGCCGAAGGCGGGGGCAATACCGGCGAGCAGGGTGCCCGCGGCGAACAGCGACGTCGCACTCAGGAAGACGGCCCGTGTGGTGAACCGCTGGAGGATCAGCCCGCTCGTCGGGATGACCACGGCCATCGTGAGGAGGTAGCCGGTCGTCAGCCACTGCGCGGACGAGGCGCTGACGGAGAACTCCTCCATGAGCTTCGGCAGGGCGACACTCATGACGGTCTCGTTGAGGATCATCACGAAGGCGGCCATGATCGGCAGGCCGATCGCGATCTTGACGTGGCGGGGCATCGCCTCGTCCGCCGCGGCGTCCCCTTCGGGCGCCTTTGCCAGACCCACACTGTGTTCCACGGGAGTGCTCGCCTTTCTTTCGTACGGTTCGAGGCGGCGGAATCGCGGTGCGGCGGATTCGCGGACACACCCCAAGCCAGGCAGTTTATGCCCTTGGTGTCAGCGACTGCCAAACGGGGTCCGATCGCCGCAGTCGCGGTGGCACCGGGGGTGGTCCGCGGCGGGAGTGTCGCGGTCGGCTCGGTTGCGCACGAAATCCCTGCTCACGGGCATATTCGAGATTGCACGCCCGGGCCGGAACCGTCTGCCTGCGCCCGGCTCCGCGCCCCGGGTCGCCGCCCGACCGGGCACCCCGGCCACACCTCACGCGGACTCGACATGTCAGTCTCTGACAGTTGTGTCAGGTGCTAACGTTCGGTTCATGAGGAGTTTGCGCGAACTGTCCCGGGAAGCCGTGCGCGTCCGCATCGCGGAGGCCGCCGAGGCGCTGTTCCTCGCGAAGGGATTCAACGAGACGACGGTCGACGAGATCGCCGCCGCCGTCGGCATGTCGCAGCGCAGCTTCTTCCGCTACTTCGCGTCCAAGGAAGACGTGGTGCTGGAGAAGTTCGACCGGCAGGCCGAGGAGTTGTTCGCCCGGCTGAACTCGCGCCCCCTCGACGAACCGGAGTGGGACTCGCTCCGCCGCTGCTTCGACGTCTTCGTCGACCACCTCACCGACGACTCCGGACGCGACCGCGAGATCCAGGAGATCATCGAGAGCTGCCCGCCCCTGCTCGCCGCGCAGCTCGCGCGCGTGTACCGCGTGCAGGAGCAACTCGCCCAGCGCCTCGCCGCGCGCGCCGTCGCGCGGGACCCGGAGGCGCGTCCGGACACCGTGATCCTGGGCGCGCTGGTCGGCGCGGCGTTCGCCTGCCTGCACGCGGCCGTACGCCACACGCTGCACGGCGAGGGCGCTCCGGCGCGGTTGGGCGAGTTCCTGGACCACACCATGGACGCGCTCCGGCCGGCCGGCGGCGTCGGACTCGTGGGCGGGGTGGGCTCGGCGGGGCGACTGCACGCCGAGCGCTGACGCCACTTCTCCGGTTTCCGCGTCGCTTCGACCTGTTTGACGGCCGGTCCGACCTGCGCTCCGACCGCTTGTCCGGCCGCTGATCCGACGACTGATCCGTCCACTGATCCGACTGCCGAGCGCACCCCGCTCGCCCTCGGTTCGATCCCGCCCACCACCCCCGCCCCCCGCCGTCGTGCATCTAGGTTTCTAGTTTGCTAGCATGACAGCCGTGGGTGACGAGGATGTGAAGCAGTTCAACGTGTACTTGCCGATAGGCCTGATCAAGCAGGTCAAACACCGTGCGATCGAGACGGAGATGTCGATGTCGGCGCTGGTCGCCGCGGCGCTGCGCGCCTACCTCGACGACACCCCCGGGGATCGCGACACGACTTCCGCGAAGGAGAGCTGACATGACGACCGAGGGCTTCGAGGCGGTCTTCCTGGAGACCCACAACTGGGGCAAGGCCGCCAAGTTCTTCCAAGGGCTCGGCTACGAGCTGGAGTTCGACACCGGCCACAACTCGGGCCAGCTCCGCAACGGCGACGGGCCGTACGTCTTCATCGCCGAGGTCCCCGCGCACAAGGAGCCCGGGGCCCGGCTCGTGATGAAGGTCGCGGACGCCGACACCTACCGGCCCGGCCCGGGCGTCGAGGTGGTCACCCCGTTCGAGGACACGCACTGGGGAACGCGCGAGATGACCGTACGCGACCCCGACGGCCGCCTGTGGAGCCTCCAGGCCCCGGGGCGCGGCCAGGCGTAGGCGGGACACCCCGCAGCTCCACCCGCAAATCCGCCCGCAAATCCCGCCGCAGTTCCGAACGCCCGCAGACCGCCCCAGGACCAGCGCAGAGCCAGACCGAAGGGAACGTACGAGATGACCGATCGTCAGACCGCCGAACCGGACAGTTCCGCCGTCCGCGTGGCCCTGTGGCGGGCCCTGCACGTGCAGCTCGACGCGCCGCCGCACGTCCTGGACGACGAGTTGGGCCTGCGCCTGGCCGACCCCGCCGACGGCTGGCGCGACCGCGGCGACATGCACCCGCAGGGGACGAGCTGGTTCCGGGCGTCCATCGTGGCGCGCGCCCGCTACATCGAGGACGTGATCGCCGAGCAGGCCGCGGAGCACGGCGTCGGGCAGTACGTGATCCTCGGCGCGGGCCTCGACACGTTCGCCCAGCGCCGCCCCGAACTCGCGTCCCGGCTCACGGTGTTCGAGGTCGACCAGCCCCGGCCGCAGGCCTGGAAGCGGGAACGCCTGGAACGGCTCGGCTTCGGCGTACCCGACTGGCTGCGCCTGGTGCCGTTCGACTTCGAGGCGGGCGGGTCCTGGTGGGACGCGCTGGCCGACGCCGGATTCGACCCGTCGCGCCCGGCGGTCGTGGCGTCCACGGGCGTCGCGCTCTACCTCACCAAGGATGCGAACGCCGCCACGCTGCGCCAACTCGCGTCGCTGGCCCCGGGGTCGACGCTCGTGATGTCGTTCCAGGTGCCGTTGGACATGCTCGACGAGGCCCAGCGCCCGGGCATCCAGGCCGCCGTCGAGGGCGCGAAGGCGAGCGGGACACCGTTCCTCAGCTTCTTCGCCCCGGACGAAATCCTCGCCATGGCACGCGAAGCGGGCTTCCGTGACGCCCGGCACGTCTCCGCGGAGATGCTGAACGCCCGCTACTTCGCCGGCCGGACGGACGGGCTCGGCACGTCGACCGGCGAGGAACTGCTGGTGGCGACGACGTAGCGGCCTGGCGCGGGTTGCCCGTGCCCGTGCCCGTGGCCCCGCCGTGTCAGCGCAGCAGGAGACGGCAGTCCCGATCCGTCAGACCGAGCACCTTCAGCGGTTCGGTCAGGTCGACGGCGGCGGGGGGGGGGGGGGGGGGGGGGGGGNCCCCGCCGTGTCAGCGCAGCAGGAGACGGCAGTCCCGATCCGTCAGACCGAGCACCTTCAGCGGTTCGGTCAGGTCGACGGCGGCGCGGCCCGGCGCGAAGGCCTCGCGGCGGCGGGTGGCGTCGGTCCCCCCTGCGAGCGCCGCGCGCCGGTCCGCGGAGACCGTGGCCTCGGCGTTCAGGGCCTCGATGACCTGGGCCCAGGCGGCGGCGAAGTCCGGAGCAGTGGGCCGCAGCCTCCCCAAGTCCCCGGCGGCGGTCCGGAACTCGGCCTCGACCGCCTCCAACGCGACCGCGACGCCGTCCGCGACCGGCTTGCCCTGGAGCGCGGCGGCGACCGCCTCCAACACGGTTCCGCGGTGCTGCGCGTAGGTCGGGTCCGCGGCGCGGCGGTCGACGACCTCCCCGCAGGCCGCGGCGGCCCGCCGGGTGAACTCCGCGCGGTCGTCGATGCGGTCCGGGGACGAATTGTCGTCCGAGCAGCCCGACATCGTCATGACCGCGGCGATCACCGCCAGAACACCCGCCCTGCCCCGCGTCATGCACCTTCTCCCATCGTTCGAGCACGTACCCAAGCGGCCCTGGGGCACGGTGTGTTCCCGACCACCTTCCGGCCGAACGCCCCTCCCCCGCGCCTGGTGCAGTCCGGCCGCGGTGGCGGGCGTGCCGACGCCGGAGCACCGGTCGGGCGTCCCCAGCCTGCCGTCAACGGCGCCTCGAAAACCGTCGGCATGGCCAAGAACACATGACCACCGCCGGGCGCGGTTCTCAGCGGCGGTGCTCGGCAGCCGGGCTCGGGAGCCGTGTTCAGCGGCCGTGCTCGGCGGCCGTGCTCAGCCGATCCGGAGTGCGATCTTCCCGACGTGCTCGTTGGCCTCCTGGACACGGCGGGCTTCGGCAAGATCGGTCCAGTCGAAGGTGTGGCTGATGTGCGGGTGGATCTTGTGCTCGGCCAGCGCGTCGGCCATGGCCCGGTGCGCGCTCACACTGCCGACCGCGACACCCTGGACGTGGATCTGGCGGGTCATGACCGTCGTCACCGGGATCGCCGCGGCGGCGACACCGCCGAGGATTCCGATGACGGCGACCGTGCCGTCGTGTCGGCAGGCCGCGACGGAGGCCGCGAGCGTGGCGGGCCCGCCGACATCGACGACGAGATCGGCGCCCGTTCCGCCGGTGATCTCGCGTACGGCCTTCTCCCAGGCAGGAGTGGTGCGGTAGTTGACCAGGTGGTCCGCGCCGAGGCCCCGTCCGATGGCGAGCTTGTCGTCCTGGGACGACGTCAGGACCACAGTGGCCCCACGGGCCTTCGCCAACTGCACGGCGAACAGCGAGACCCCGCCGGTGCCTTGCGCCACGACGACGTCACCCGCGCCGATCCCCGCCGCCTCCAGCGCACTCCAGGCGGTCGTGGCGGCGCACGGGATGGTGGCGGCTTCGAGCGTCGACAGGTGATCGGGTACGGCGATGAGCGCGTCGGCGGGGAACACCACGTGGCGGCGCAGCCATCCGTCGCCGGTGTCCCCGGCGACGACGCGCTGGCTGCCGCGTCGCAGCGGACCGTCCTGCCACAGCGGATAGAACGCCCCGAACACCCGGTCCCCCACCCGGAATCCGGCGACCTCCCCGCCGACCGCGACGACCTCCCCGGCCCCGTCCGACATCGGCACGCGCGGCCAGGGACCCTGGATGAGACCCATGAGGTTGACCAGGTCGTGGTAGTTGAGACAGCTGGCCTCGACCCGCACCAACACCTCGTGCGGGCCCGGCTCCGGGACCGGACGCTCCCGCGGCACCGGAGCTGCACCCGCCGACTCCATGACCATCGCGATGCTCGACGTATCAGCGCTGCGTATCACGTACGGGCTGCCTTCCCTCGTGCGGCGATCCACGACGGGCTCAAATTACACCGTAATCCCGAAGACTTCGCCGCCCGACGACCGCCCGATGCGACCTCCAATCCGCCCAAGGCGGATACTCCCGCAATGAAACTCCGCCCCGAGTTGCCGCGCCCGTCCGCCGCGAAAGGCCGGTGACACCCGATGCCGCCGAACTCCCCGCACTCCGATCCGTACGCCACGTTGTATCCCGACGTCGCGGCCTTCGGCAGTCTCGCCGCCGCGCTCCGGGCCGCGGCGGACGGGGTCCTTGCCTCCGTTCTTGTCGCGTCTCCCGATGGGGATCCGCTGGGTCTGGCCACCGTCGCCTGCACGCAGCCGCACCGGGGTCGGCTGCTGGTGAGTGCGTGGGTGCGCGAGCGCACGTGGTCGATCCGCGGGAGCGATGCGTTCGAAGGCATGCCGCTCATCGACGGCACCACGGACGATCTGGCGCAGGTCGCCCGCGCCGCGCGCGCGTGGCACGACGGGGTGCCCTTGGACGACATCCCGCGTGTCGCGCCCTTCGTCCACCTGACCGGGCGGGTCGAGGTGCCCGACAACGATCCCCTCCGCCTGACCCAGGCCGAGTGGCGGCACACGCGCCGGGAAGCCGCCGAGTTGGAGCACGCCTGGCAACCGCGCTACCGGGAGCTGATCGAAGCGGCCTACGCGGCACCCGCGTTGCGCGCCCTCTATCCGTTCACCAGCCACTGGGCACTGCGGTTCTCGACCACCACCCGCCCCCGGCTCACCGTCGTCGGCCCCGTCCTGACCCACCTCAGCGACCGCGGCTACGCATTGGGAAGCCACATGGAAGCGATCGACGATCTCGGCCGGTCACCACCGCGACCGAAGCCGTCGCGGAGGCTGTACGGCAACTCCCCGACGGTCTCGGCCCCGTCACCCTCGGCGGAGTCCCCGACCCGACGGGGACCTGACACCGAGCCGATAGGTATCAACCGGGCGCCTTCTCGAAATGGCCGCGGCAGATATGTCGTGACGGACTCCCTGTCAGTTGCGCTTGGTCGCGAGGAGTCTGCGGGCGCCTCGTCGTATGGAAGGCCAGTCACTTGAGGGGTGGCCGACCAGGGCGTGACCGAGCCGACTGCTGCGGTTGCGGTGGTCGTCCCAAAGTTGCCGGTCGTTCGGTGGCGTAGACAGGGCGGCGATGCGCTTTTGCACGGCGTCCATCAGCGTGTGGTGCAGGGTGCTGACGGCTGCTACGAAATCTTCCGTCGGAACGGTCGCCCGGCCGAACCTGGGGGCGGCGAAGTTGCGGGGGCTTGTCCAGGTGATGGTGGTCAGATCGCCGTCGGCGCCTTGTGTGCGCCAGACGCGGATGTGGGGCGGGTCCGTGAGGTAGCCGAGATCCAGGGTGTGGCCGGCGGACCACAGTGCTGCGTTAATTGCGTCCTGGTCCACATCGTCGCAGGCCGACAGCCAGCCCTCAGCCGGTTCGTCGGCCAGAAAGGCCGTCAGGTCGCCTGGGACGGGTTCGGTGACAGCGGGAAGCAAATCCACCAAGTCTTCCCACAATCGTGCGACGTAGTAGTCCACGTGGGCATCGAACGGGTCCGGCGACTCGTCGGCGTAGCGCAGCAACTCTGCGGCGCCGACATCGATGCAGTACCAGCCGTCAGTCAGTGCGAACCAGCCGGCCGGGGCTTCGCTCCAGCGTTGCAGATGCGCAAGGGGCCGCAATTCGAACCGGAACCGGATCATCGCCGCAGTTTCGCAGAGCCTACGGTGACTGGCACCAGCGTTTCCGGCGCCGCCCAAGCCGTCACGGCGGCTGCGCGAGGACGAAGGTGCGCGGGATCGCCCGTTTGGGCTCGATGGTCGCGGTGCCGTCGCGCAGGGTCGCAACGTATTTGGTGACCGTGACGCGGCTGCCGCGGTAGCCGTGTTCGCGCATCTCGCGGAACAGAGCCGTGGCGTTGGTGGCTCCGGACCGGAAGCGGTGCTGGAGGTAGGGCTTGAAGCGATTGATGTGGCCCCCGGCGTACTCGAAGGCGGAGCACGACGCGCCTCCCACCCAGCGGCCGGTCCGCGACGCGGCGTTCATAGCTGCTGTGCACCCGCGACGCTTCGGCCCCGCAGGCCCGGCAAGCGATTCGCGGCTGTCTGCTGTGGACGTCGATCCGCACCGCGTCATCGACGATCTCGACCGCATAGACCGCCAAGCCCTCGACGTCCGGCCACACGAGGTCCCAGAACCGCGGTTCGTCCCCACGAACAGCACGCTCGACGCTCACGGCCGCCTGCTCAGCCGGATGATCAGAAGTGACCGTCACGAAATATCCGCCACAGCCCTCGCAATCCCTAGCGCGGATCGGTCGGTGGGCACTTCGTATGGGTCCCCGCGGCGCGTTGCAGGGCGAGGTTCATTGCCGCGTCGGGGCCCGATGCCATTGTGGCCGCTACGAGTTCGTCGAAGCGAGGGGCGCCGATGCGGGCGCGGAGGAGTTCGGTGCGGCGGTGGGCGTCGGCGACGAGGTGGCGCATGCCGAACAGGCCGGCGGCGCCCGACGGTCGGAGGGCGCCGGCGGCGCCCAGCAGCGCCGCGCCGTCCTCCGGGTGGCCGAGGTCGGCAAGTGCCCACGCCAGGGACTCCGTCACCGCCGCGGCGCCGACGCGGTCGTGGAAGCGGTGCTTGGCGAGCAGGCTCTCGCGAAGCAGCGGCAGCGCCGCGTCGGGGCGGCCGTCACCGAGGTGCAGGAGTCCCAGGCACCAGCGGGTGTACGACAGATGCCACTCCTCGCCCGCGTTCTCCGACATCGCGATCGCCGTCGCGTACCCCGCCTGTGCCGCGGCCAGGTCGCCCTGGAACGCCTGGGTCAAGGACCGTTGCGCGACGGACAGTTGCGCGCCTATGCCGTCGTCCGCGGCCTCGCAGGCCTCGCGGGCGCGGTTCGACTCCTCGACCGCTTCCGCCAGGCGGGAGGCGAACAGGTGGAGCAGGCCCCGCAGCATGCGGACGCGGCCCTGAATCACGGGCAGCCCGAGCTCCTCCGCCGCCGAGCCCGCGCTCTCGTTGTGGGCGGTTGCCGCCTCCAGGTCGCCCTGCACGAGGGCGACGAACGCGGCGGCCCACTGGGCCCGGGCGCGTTCCGGCGTCGTCGTCGTGGTGTCCGTGGCGAGGAGGTGTTCGAGCCAGTCACGTCCCTCCGACAGACGGCCGCAGGCGATCCAGTAGAGCCACAGGTCGCCGGCAATCCGCAGGCGGTCGACGGACGTCGCTCCCGACTCGTCGCCGAGTGCCGCTTGGATGTGGTGGTGTTCGCGGCGCACCCGGGCGAACGCGCCGGTCTGGCCCGGGCCGTACCACTCGGCCTCCGCGGCGACCGCGAGCCGTGTGCACCACGCGATGTGGCGCAGCCGCGCGGCGGACGAGTGTTCGGGCCGGAGCCGGGCCGTACCGTACGTGCGCACGGTCTCGGGCATGCGGTAGCGCATCGCGGAGCCCTCGGGGCGGGCGCCGAGCAGGGACTTGTCGACGAGGCCGGAGATCACCGCGAGTGGCGCCCCGGCGTCCGGGCTGTCGCCGACCAGGACTTCGGCGAGGTCGAGCGGCATCGACCCGGCCACCAGGGCGAGGCGTGCCCACGCGTCCTGCTCGCCGGGCGAGCACAGCGCGTGGCTCCAGTCGAGGACCGCGTTGAGCGTACGGTGCCTGGCGTGCGCGGTCGGGTCGGCGCCGAGGGGCAGCGCGAAGGTCCCCTCAAGACGCTCCAGAAGCTGCGGGAGAGTGAGCACGCGCAGCCAGCGTGCCGCCAGTTCGATGGCGAGCGGCAGGCCGTCGAGCCTGCGGCAGATCGCGGCGAGCGTCGCGTGGTCGTCGTCGGCGAGGCGAAAACCGGGCAGCACGGCGGCGGCGCGGTCGCAGAAGAGCCGCATCGCGGTGTAGCGCCGCAGCACGTCGTCGGCGGGAGGGGTGTCGACACGTGACGGATCGGCCGACCCGCCGGGAACCAACCCGCCGTCGACCAGGTCGCCGTCATCCAGCGCACGGTCAACGAGCCCACCGTCGACGGGCCACTCCGGGACGGACGGGAACGTGAGCGGCCCCACCGGGACCACGTGTTCCCCCGCGATCCCGAGTTGTTGGCGGCTCGTGGCGAGCACCGACAAACCCGGGGCGGAGCTCAGCACGCTGCGCACCAGCGCCGCGCAGGAGCCGTGCAGGTGCTCGCAGTTGTCGAGGATGATCAGCGCCGTCGCGTTCGCCAGCTCGGCGGTCAGCGCGGCCATGGTGTCCTGGGCGGGGTCCTCGGCGATGCGCAGCGCCCCCGCGACGGTCTTGGTCAGCAGCACCGGGTCGCCCAGGTCGGCGAGTTGGATGAAGTAGATCCCGTCGGGATAGCGGTCCGCCACGTGGTGGGCGATGTGCGCCGCCAACCTCGTCTTGCCCACCCCGCCGACGCCGGTGAGCGTCACCAGGCGGGCGGAGCGCAGGAGTTGGTCGACCACCTCCAGGTCCCGAGTGCGGCCGACAAAGCTCGTGGGTTCGTCGGGCACGGGGCTGGGCCGAACGATCGGACGCTCCGGCGCCTCCATCCCGCGGCCCGATGCGCGCACCGCACGGCTGACGGCATGCCAGTCCCGTTCCCAGAGACCGGTGTCGGCGCCGCACGCTTGGACGTACGCGAGCGTGGCCGCGAGGGTGGGGAGCCGCTGGCCGTTGGCGGCCTGGGACAGCGTGCTGGCGGAACGGCCGGTGGCCTTCGCCATTTGCGCGTAGGTCAGGCCGACGGAGTCGCGCAGATCGCGGAGGCGGCGGGCGAAATGCTCGACCGGCCCGGCGGAGGAGTCCACCGGTCGCTCAGGTCTGCCCGCCCTGCCGTGCACAACGCCCCCGTCGCGTCGTCAGTGTCCCCTGTCCCGTGCATCGCCTGCATCGCTTGGTTGACCGCCTAATGATCGCCGCAGGCAATTGATCAGCAATTGATTATGCCAGCAGCACAAGTGGGGACTAATTGCCGTCGCCCGGCAGGCTCCAGGCCCAGCGGCTGTCCTCGTGTCCTGCGCCCGGTCTCGTCGGCATCCGCTCAGGCAGCCCGATCCCGCCAGTACTGCCCTGCAAACCCCGGAAATCCCGGTGATCCCGGCAATCCACCCCGGCAATGACCCCCCAGGAGACCCCAGCATGGCCGAGCTCACGGTGGCCGCCGAGGGCGGTGCCGACTTTCGTTCGATCGCCGCGGCCGTCCGCGCGGCGGGTGACGGCGACGTGATCGTCGTCGGAGCGGGGACGTACCGCGAAACCGTCACCGTGGACCGTCCCGTCGCCATCCGCGGCGCCCGGCCCGGGACGGCCCGGGTGGTTGTCACCGTCGGCATGGCCCTCGACGTGGCCTCCGGCGTCCGCGGGTCGGTCTCGGGACTCACCCTGGAGTCCTCGGCAACCGACAGCGCGACCGTGGTCGTCCGCCCGGGTGCGACCGCGGAGTTCGACAACTGCCGGATCCAGGGCGAGGACGGCGTCGTCGTCGACAACGCCGCTCTCGCGCTCGACCGCTGCCGGATCACCGCGCGCGCCCTGATCGGCGTCGGCGCCGTCGGCCGCCGAGCGCGCGTCACGGTCCGGGCATCGACCTTCGTCGGCTGCGCCGACGCGGCCATGCAGGCCCGCGAGGGGGGACGGCTGGACGTCCGCGACTGCGCCATCGAGGACTGCGCGTACGGCCTGGTCTTCCGCCCCGGCACCGGCGGCCGCGTCTCGGCGACCCGGGTCACCGCGAGCCGGTATTCCGCCGTGCTCGTCGACCCGGATGCCGATCCGCGGTTCAGCGCCTGCACGTTCCGCGACAGCCGCGCCACCGCGGTGCAAATCCGGGGCGGTCGGCCGCGCTTCGCCAATTGCCTCGTCGACGGCGCGAGTTCGTCGCTGTACGTGGCGGACGGAGGACGACCCGTATTCCAGGACTGCCGCTTCACCGGCAGCGTCTACTCGGCGATCACGCTGGAGGACTCCGCAGGAGTCTTCGAGGACTGCGAAGTGGCCTGTCCCACCGCGCCGTCCGAGAACGTGGCGATGGCCGTGCTCGACGGCAGCACGCCGACGGTGCGCCGACTCACCGTCACGACCGCGGGCGGCGCGCTGGTGATCCGCGGCGGTTCGGCCGGCTCGTACGACGACGTCACGCTCACCGCGGGAAGCGGCTTCGGGCTCCAGGTGGAGGCCGCGGCCGCGCCGCACTTCCGGCGGGGCGCGTTCCGCGGCTGCCGGCTGGAGGTCAACGACGCCGACGGGGTCTACGAAGACCTCGACTTCGTGTCGGCGCCCGACCGGCCCAGCATCGCGGTGACGAACGGCTCCGCCCCGGTGCTGCGCCGGTGCACCGTGCGCGATGCTCACGGCAACGCGTTCAGCGTCGTCGGCGCGGGCGGCCGCTACGAGGACTGCGTCGCGATCGGCGGCACCCACCCGGCGTTCGCGGCCGTGGACAACGCGGCACCGACCGTGATCGGCCTGCGCGTGCGGGACGCGCCCGGCGGGCTGCTCGTGCGCGACGCGGGCGGCTCGTACACGGACGTCCAGCTTGCCGTCCCCGAAGGCCCGGGGGTCCAGGTCGGCGGCGCGAGCCGGGCCGTGTTGCGCAACGTGTCCGTCGGCGCGCCCGGCAGCCCGTGCCGCGGCAACGGCTTCGACGTGTCCACGGGCAGCCTCCACGGGTGCTCGGCGCGCAACTGCACCGGGTCCGGATTCCTCCTCACCGGTCAGACCCGACTCGACAACTGCGCCGCCGAGGACTGCGACACGGGCCTGACGGCCCGGGGCGGCCCCCACATGCTGAGCGGCGTCCGCGCGTCCGGCAACCGCGTCGGCATCGCCTTTGCGCCGGAGACACAGGCCACGCTGACCGAATGCGACGCACGGCACAACCACGAAGCGGACCTGCTCGGGGCGGACGGCGCCGAGGTGGCCCTCGTCGAGCACCGCGGGCCGGCAGAAGGCACCGAGGACGCCGAAGGGCCCGCGCCCCCGTGCTCACCCACTGGGCCGCCCGGGCCGCAGCGCCGACGACGCACGTGGACGGCAGCGCCCTGACCGCCCTGACTGTCCTGACCGCACCGGTTTTCTCGGACAAGGGTCCTTGAATCCGCCGGATCAGTCGCCCACACCCTGCCAACGTGCCGCCACGATCGGCGGCTACCCGGCCATCCGCCGCCGACGCGGCCGGAGGAGGTGAATCGCGGCGGCGGGTTTGCCGTACCGCACCCGGGACAGCCGCGCAACGCACGGACAGATCCGCGTCAACCGGAGGTTGCCATGAGTGGCCCCACGTTCACGCTCACGCGCCGCAGGCGGACGTGGTTCCGCGGCCGCACCGCCCTGGTCACGGGCGGTTCGCGGGGACTCGGGCTCCTCATCGCGCGCGAACTGGCCTCGCACGGCGCCCGCGTGGCCATTTGCGCCCGCGACAAGGACGAACTGGCCCGTGCCGCGGCGGACATCCGGCGCACGACCGGAAGCGAGGCCGCGACGTACGTCTGCGACCTCGCCGACCCGGACCAGGTGGACCGGCTCGTCGAGGCCGTCCGGGAGGACCTCGGAGGCGGTCTGGACGTCCTGGTCAACAACGCCGGCATCATCTCGGTCGCTCCGGTGGAGTCCGTCTCCCCCGAGCAGTTCGAGCAGGCCATGGCCGTGATGTTCCTGGGGCCGATGCGGCTCACCATGGCGCTGGTGCCCGACATGCGGGCCCGCGGCGACGGGCGGGTCGTCAACGTGACGTCCATCGGCGGGCGCATCGCCGCTCCGCACCTCCTTCCGTACGACTGCGCGAAGTTCGCCGCGGTCGGCTTCTCCGAGGGCCTGCGCGCCGAACTCGCGGGCTCCGGTGTCTCGGTGACCACGGTCGTCCCCGGTCTGATGCGCACCGGCTCGCACCGTGCCGCCCGCTTCGGCGGGCACCCGGAGCGGGAGTACGCCTGGTTCTCGGCCGCCGCGTCCCTGCCGCTGCTGTCCATGGACGCCGAGCGCGCCGCCCGGGCCATCGTCCGCGCCGCCGCCCGGCGTCGGGCGGAACTCGTGCTCACCCCGGCCGCCAAGGCCGCGGTGCTGGCCCACGGCATCGCCCCGGCAACGACCGTACGAGCCATGGCACTTGCCCAGCGCATGCTGCCCGACGTCCCGGCCGACGGCGAGGGCGCCGACGTCGGCACGGACGTCCCGGGCAACGTCGCCCGCGAGGCCGGAACCCCCACCTGGTCCCGCAAGGCCGCCGTCTTCGGAGAGCGAGCCGCGGCACACTTCAACGAGCCTGGCCCTCGGGCGACTTGACCGTCTCCGACGCGTCCTCGCTGCGGACTGCTTCGGACGGGTCCTTACGGCGGGGCATCAGCGTGGCGACGATCAGCAGGGCGAGCGTGCCGAGAGCGGCGGCGGCCAGGAACGCGTCGTGGTTGGCCGCCTCGTGCACCGCGGTGATCTTGTCGGGATCACCGCCCGTGCCGGCCAGTTCGGAACCGATGTTGCTGTACGCGATGGTCGCCACAACGGCCAGGCCCAGTGCGCCGCCCGCCTCCTGACTGGTGTTGATCAGACCGGCGCCGACGCCCGCCTCCTTGTCGGATACCCCGACGAACGCCGCGATTTGCAGCGTCACGAAGACCATGCCGCAGCCGAGTCCCAGCAGGATGAAGGGAGCAAGGAGGTCGGCCGCGTACCCGCCGCCCGCCGGAGCGCGCCACATCAACAGCAGACCGGCGATCGTCAGGCCGAGCCCCGTCATGACCACCGTGCGCGCCGCGATCCGGGTGACCAGCCCCGACGCGACGCCGGCCCCGACCGCGACCGAGACGGCCAGGGGCACGTACGCGAACCCGGCCTTCAACGGCGAGTAGCCGAACGCCTGTTGCATGAAGAGACTGGCGAAGAAGAACAGCGCACCGAAGGTGCCGAAGACCAGAACGGCCGAGATGTTGGCAACCCGCATGGTCTTGAGCCGGAAGATGCGCAGCGGCATGATCGGCGACGCGCTCCTCGACTCGATGGCCAGGAACGCCGCCAGCAGCACAACCACGCCCGCCAGCGACCCCAGCGTGCGGACGGTGGCCCAGCCGACGGTCGTCGCCTCGCCGAGCGTGAAGATCAGCAGGAGCAGGCCGGACGTCAGCGTCACGGCCCCGGGCGTGTCGAACCGGCCGCGTTCGGCCGCCCTGCTCTCCGGGAGGACGCGCGGCGCCAGCAGCGCGGCCCCGAGGCCGATCGGCACGTTGATCCAGAAGATCCATTCCCACCCCGGCCCGTCAGCGAGCACCCCGCCGAGGATCACCCCCGCGATCGAGGCGATGCCGGACAGTGAACCCCACACGCCGAGCGCCCTGTTGCGTTCCGGCCCCTCGGAGAAGGTGTTGGTGAGTATGGCCAGCGCGGCGGGTGTGATCAGCGCCGCGCCGAAGCCCTGGACGGCGCGCGACGCGATCAGCATCGTGCCGTTCTCCGCGAGCCCGGACACCAGGGACGCCAGCGCGAAGACCGCGAACCCGATCTGGATCAGCCTGCGGCGGCCGTACGTGTCGGCGAGCCGCCCGCCGAGCAGGAGGAACCCGCCGAGCACGGTCGCGTACGCGGTGACGATGTAGTTCAGGCTGACGTCGGACATGCCGAGGCCGCTCTGGATGGACGGTAGCGCCAGGTTCACGATGGACACGTCGGTGAAGACCATGAACTGGCCCATGCAGACGAACGCCAGGATGAGTCCGGGGCTGGGCCCGGAACCTCGTGCTGACCGGTTAGCAAGGGTGTCGGAGGCAGTCATCGCCGGATCTCCTCGGCTCGGGGACAACGGACGTCGAACGCGGTCCGCAACCGGATCACCGGGGGCGTGCCAGGAGGCACCGTCCGCCGATCACCGACCGCTGCCGCTACGACGCACGCGAGCCAAGAGATGTGACCGGTCCCCGCGATCGACCGAGGCGCCCGCTTGCTCGACCCGAGCGACGCACCCTGCCCCGCGCCGACCCTGCCCCCGGTCCCACGCGCAACTAGACTCGCGCCGCCATCGTTGGGCAAGGGGGCAATGTGCGGGTCCTGAACGGCCGATACGAACTGCTGGAGACTGTGGGACAAGGAGGCATGGGCCAGGTATGGCGCGGTCGCGACCGGGAGTTGGCGCGCATCGTGGGCGTCAAGACGCTTCCCGGTGAACTGTCGCGGCAGCCCGAGTTCCGCGAGCGCTTTCAGCGCGAGGCCAGGACGGTGGCGGCGCTGGCGCACCCCGGCATCACCGTCCTGCACGATTTCGGCCGCGATGACGACCCGGCCGATCCGGTGCCGTTCCTGGTCATGGAGTTCGTGGAGGGCCGTTCCCTGGCCGCACTCATCCGCTCCGGCCCGGTGCCGGTCGCGCAGGCCGTCGCGATCGCGCGTGACATCGCCGACGCACTCGCCCACAGCCATCGGGCGGGCATCGTGCACCGGGACATCAAGCCGTCCAACGTCATGCTCACCCCGACCGGGACCGTCAAAGTGCTCGACTTCGGGATCGCCCACCTGCTGGCGGACACGGTGCCGCGCCTGACCGCGACGGGACGGATCGTCGGGACGCCCGCGTACATGTCCCCGGAACAGGCCATGGGCGAGCCCGTGGACGGGCGAGCCGATCAGTACTCCGTCGGCTGTGTGCTCTTCGAGCTCCTCTGCGGCCGACCGCCGTTCACCGGCGACTCGGCCTTCTCCGTCCTCAACCAGCACCTCACCCGCCCGGCGTCCGCACCGTCGCGGCGGCGCGGCGACGTCCCGCCCGAGTTGGACGCGGTGGTCCTGAGACTGCTCGGCAAAGCGGCACACGAGCGCTATCCGACGATGGACGCGGTGAGCCAGGCGCTGGCCACGTACGCCGACGGCCGGTTGCCCCGGGAATCCCCGGGCCCGTCCACCCGTACGCTGCCGCGTCCGGTGCCCGCACCTCGGGGCATCGAGCCTGCCTCGTCGGCCCGTTCCGCGGAGACAGTAGTCAACCCACACGTCGGTGCGCCGCCGCGGCGCGTGACCGCCGTGGTCTCCGGCGTAGCGGCACTCATCGCCGCCCTTGCCGCCCTGACACCTTGGTGCTCACAGCAAGGGCTGGGACGTACGGACCACCCGTCACTGGCGGACGACCGGGTCCATGCCGGGATCGACAGTCATCTCGGGCAGGGCGTGCTCGGGGCTTCCGTGCTCGCCGCGGTGCTGTCGCTGGTGTTCATCCGCAGAGGCCACGCCGCCCTCATGGCCGGAGCGACGGCGCTTGCCGTCCTGGGCACCGTCGGGGCGGCCGTCACCGTCGTCGACCCGGCCGTCTTCTCCTGGGCGACTCTGGACGGTTGGAACGCCGGTGATTTCCAGGCGACCAGCAACGAGGTCCGCAAGACCAACCCGGCGGCTCAGCCGGGCGTGTACGTCGCCGCGGTGGGATGCGCCGTCGCCGCTGCGGCGGGGCTGCTCGCCTACCGCCGCGCGCGTGAAGGCCGGGCCGTCCGCGCGATTCCCGCCTACGGCAGCCCTGTGCGCATGGAAGGCGACTGACGGCAGACCGGAGAACCAGCGCGCCCAGGCGGCGTGTTCGCGGTGGCTGCGCAGCTCGGCAACGCCGCCGCCTGCCCCAGATGGGGAAGGCCAGATAGCCCACCCCCGCGTGGCGCCTGTACCTCACCGAGTGGTTCGATGTTCGCGCTAACATCAGTTTGCGATTTTCAGCATCCTGGGCCTACATGTTTGCGCTAACATGATGGCGTTATCGGAGAACGAGGGCCAAAGGGGACCCTGGGTGAGCGAGCAGGCAGGTGGCGACCGGGCAGGTCGCGCAGCGGCTTCGCCGCCGGAACGCCGCGCGTCGATGGCGGATGTCGCGGCGCTGGCCGGGGTGTCCGCCCAGACGGTCTCGCGGGTGGCCAACGGGGCTGCGCGGGTGGATCCGGAGACCGCCCGGCGCGTCATGCGGGCCATGCGTCAGGTGGGGTACCGCCCGAACAGTGCGGCCCGCACGTTGGCGACCGGGCGCAGCCGGATGCTCGGCGTCATCGGCTTCGACCTGAGCACGTACGGCAACGCCCGTGCGCTGGAGGCCGTCGTGGGCGCGGCGCAGGCGCGCGGCTACTCGGTCAATGTGGTGACCGCGCCCGCGCGCACCCGGGCCGCGGTGACCGAGGCGTTCGGGCAGCTGGCGCGGCACGACGTCGACGGCGTCATCGTCTTCCACGCGGAAGCGCTGGACGCGGCACCGGAGTTGCCCGGGGGCGTTCCGGTCGTCGTGGTCGACGGGGACGGCGGCTCGGACGGCGGCACCGTGCACGGCGTCCGGACCGACCACGCGGCCGGTGCCGCGCTGGCCGTCGAGCACCTGCTGAGCCTCGGGCACCGTACGGTCTTCCATCTCGCCGGACCGGCCGACTCGTTCCCCGCCCGGCACCGGTCCGAGGCGTGGATGCGCGTCCTCGCCGCGGCGGGGCGTCCGGTGCCGCCCGTCGTGTACGGCGACTGGAGTGCCGAGAGCGGCCACCGACTCGGCACGAGGCTAGCCGAAAACCCAACGGTGACAGCAGTGTTCGCGGCCAACGACCAGATGGCGCTGGGGCTGGTGCGCGCCCTCCGCGAGGCCGGACGAGGCGTGCCGGACGACGTGAGCGTGGTCGGTTTCGACGACATGCCCGAGGCTGCGTACTTCCACCCCCCGCTGACGACAATCGCCCAGGACTTCGGCGCGGTCGGCGAGCGGAGCGTACGACTGCTCCTGGATCTGCTCCACCAGGGCGGCTCCGACGCACCGGCCGACGGTCCCATCGAACCGCGCCTGATCGTCCGAGCCAGTACGGCGCCCCCGCCGGCGGACGACCGCGCCGACCGCTGACTGCTGACTGCTGACTGCTGACCCACACCCGACCCCGAGAAGGCCGAAGCATGCAACGCGTCTCCAAACGGCTCGCGGACGGCCGCGAGTTGGTGTACTTCTTCGACGACCGCGCGCCCGCCGAGGGCATACCCGACGACCGCCGCGAACTCGCCGCGCACCGGCCCGAGTCCGTGATCCGCCGGGACGCCCTGCGCGGCGACTGGGTCGTGGTGGCCACGCACCGGCAGGACCGCACCCACTTGCCCGCGCAGGACGAGTGCCCCTTGTGCCCGTCCGGCCCAGACCGGCTCACCGAGATACCCGGGCACGCGTACGACGTCGCCGTCTTCGAGAACCGCTTCCCTTCGCTCACCGAGGACGCCCCTGATCCCCGGGCACTTGACGGTGAAGACCGGCAGTTCGAGGTACGCCCCGGGCAAGGCCGTTGCGAGGTCGTCTGCTTCACCGGTGACCACGACGCGTCCTTCGCCGACCTTTCCCCCGCACGTGTGCGCACGGTCGTCGAGGCCTGGTGCGACCGTACTGCTGCGCTGTCCCGACTCCCGGGCGTCGAGCAGGTCTTCGTGTTCGAGAACCGCGGTGCCGAGATCGGGGTGACGCTCGCGCACCCGCACGGGCAGATCTTCGCGTACCCCTTCGTCACCCCGCGCACCGGACGGATGCTCGGCAACGTGCGGGAGCATCGGGCCCGTACCGGGCGCGACCTGTTCGCCGATCAGTTGTCCGCGGAACTGGCCGCCGGGACACGAATGGTCGCCCAAAGCGACCACTGGGCGGCGTTCGTCCCGGCCGCCGCGCGCTGGCCGTTCGAGGTCCACGTCTATCCGCTGCGACGCGTCCCCGACCTGCCCGCGCTGGACGCCGATGCCCGGGCGGACTTCGCCGCGCTGTACCTGGACGTCCTGCGGCGCCTCGACGGGGTGTTCGGCGTGCCGATGCCGTACATCGCGGCGTGGCACCAGGCCCCCGTCCGACAGGACCGCGAACTCGCCTGGCTTCACCTGGAGTTGTTCTCCACCCGCCGCGCACCCGGGAAGCTCAAGTATCTGGCGGGTTCCGAGTCGGGCATGGACGTCTTCATCAACGACATCGCCCCCGAGCACGCGGCCGGCCTGCTGCGCGGAGAAGGGAAGGCCGCGTGATGCGCGTTCTGGTGACCGGCGGTGCCGGATACGTGGGTTCGGTGACCTCGGCCCAGCTCGTGGCGGCCGGGCACGAAGTGACCGTGCTCGACGACCTGTCGACCGGACATCGCGACGCCGTGCCGGACGGCGCCCGCCTCGTGGTCGCCGATATCCGGTCGGCCGACACGATCCTCGCGGATGAACACCCCGACGCCGTCCTGCACTTCGCCGCCCGCTCCCTGGTCGGGGAGTCCGTCTCCGACCCCGCCGCGTACTGGCATGCCAACGTGGGCGGCACCCTCGCGCTGTTGGACGCCGTGCACGCCCACTCGGTACCCCGCTTCGTCTTCTCCTCCACCGCCGCCGTGTACGGCGACCCGGTCACGACCCCGATCGCCGAGACCGCCGAGACGCGGCCCACCAGCCCGTACGGCGCCTCGAAGCTCGCGGTCGACCACCTGATCGGCGGGTACGCGCACGCCTACGGCGTGGCGGCGGTCTCGCTGCGCTACTTCAACGTCGCGGGCGCCCACGCCGGGTTGGGCGAACGGCACGCGCACGAGACCCACTTGATCCCACTGGTCCTGGACACCGCCCTCGGCAGGCGCGACCACATCACGATCCACGGCACGGACTGGCCGACCCCTGACGGCACGTGCGTACGCGACTACATCCACGTCGGAGACCTCGCCCGGGCCCATCTCCTCGCGCTGGACGCGGCCGCTCCCGGACGCCACGAGATCTGCAACCTCGGCAACGGCCACGGCTTCTCGGTACGCGAAGTCATCGACGCCGCACGCCGGGTGACGGGCCGTCCGATCCCGGCCCGGAACGGTGAGCGGCGCTCCGGAGATCCGGCCGTACTCGTCGCCTCCGCGGACCGGGCCCGCGAGACTCTCGGCTGGCGTCCGGAACTCCCGGACCTGGACAGGATCATCGCCGACGCATGGGCGGTCCGTGCCGCCGCCGGGGCGCGGTCGTGAGCACCTTTGCCCAGGCGTACGGGCACGCTCCGGAACTCGCCTGGCGGGCCCCGGGCCGCATCAACGTGATCGGTGAACACACCGACTACAACGACGGGTTCGTCCTCCCGGCGGCGCTTCCGCAGACCGTGACCGCCCGCGTCGCGCGGCGCTCGGACGACCTGGTGCGGGTGTGCTCAGCGCAGGTCCCCGGGCCGCCCGTCGAGGTGCGGATCGACGCGATCGCCCCCGGGGCGGTGCCGGGTGCGGCGGCGTACGCGACGGGTGTCCTGGGCGAGCTGCGCGACCGGGGCATGGCCGTCACCGGCGTCGACATCCACCTCGACGGAGACGTCCCGCGCGGGGCGGGCCTTTCGTCGTCCGCGGCTCTGGAGTGCGCCGTCGCGGGCGCCCTCGACAGCCTGTGGGGCCTCGGACTGGACGCGCGGGCCCTCGTCGACGTGGCACGCCGTGCCGAGAACGTGTACGTCGGGGTACCGTGCGGTGTGATGGACCAGGCCGCCGCAGTGCTCTCCCGTGCCGGACACCTGCTGCTCCTCGACACCCGCGACATGACGACCCGTCACATACCCTTCGACCCCGCCGCGTTCGGGCTCGAACTCCTGGTCATCGACACTCGGGCGCCGCACCGGCTGGTCGACGGCGAGTACGCGCGCCGCCGCGAGCAGTGCGCCCGGGCGAGCGAACTCCTCGGCGTCGCCGCGCTGCGCGACGTGCAGCCCGACGAACTGCCGGGCGCGCTCCCGCGGCTCGAACCGGTCCTCGCCCGCCGTACACGACACGTCGTCACCGAGAACGCGCGCGTCCGAGGCACCGTCGCGCTGCTCGACGCGGGGGAGGACCCGCGACGCGTCGGGCCGCTGCTCACCGCCGCTCACCGCTCCCTCCGCGACGATTTCGAGGTGTCCTGCGCCGAATTGGACACCGCGGTCGCCTCCGCCTTGGCCGCCGGGGCGTACGGCGCCCGCATGATCGGCGGCGGCTTCGGCGGGTCCGCACTCGCCCTTGTGGACGCCGACCGCCGAGCGGCCGTCGTCGCCGCGGTACGCGCGGGCGCGGAGCAAGCGGCGCTGCCGGAACCGGCGTTCCTGACCGCACAGCCCTCCGCGGGCGCCGGAGCGTGCCCGTGCTGAGCATCGCGCGGCACCCCTTCGGCACGACCCCGGACGGCACGCCGGTGCACCGGTGGGTCCTCGAAGTACCGTGCGGCGTACGGTCGGAGATCCTGACGTACGGCGGCATCCTGCACCGCCACCGGATCCCCGACCGCGACGGCGTGCCGGACGACGTGGTCCTGTCACTGCCCTCGGTCGAGGAGTACGCGCAGGACACCGCCTACCTCGGCGCCCTCGTCGGGCGCTACGCCAACCGCATCGCCGACGCCCGCTTCCCCCTCGACGGCGTCGTCCATCACATCGAGCCCAACGAGGGCGCAAACACCCTGCACGGCGGACCGGACGGCTTCCACCGCCGGGTGTGGTCGGGCACGGGTTTCCGCGAGGCGCACCGAGTCGGCGTCGTCCTGCGACTCCACAGCCCCCACGGCGACATGGGCTTCCCCGGCAACCTCGACGTCGAAGTCACCTACACCCTCGACGCGTTCGGGACGTTGACCGTCACGTACCGCGCGACGACCGACCGCCCGACGGTCGTCAACCTCACCCAGCACGCGTACTGGAACCTGTCCGGGGCAGGACCGACGGCCGCACCCATCTCCGGCCACGAACTCACCGTCAACGCGGACGCGTTCCTCCCGGTCGCCGCAGACGGAATCCCGCTGGGCTTCGCCGAGCCCACCGCAGGCTCCCCGTTCGCCCTCGCCGGCCCTCTGGGCGATGCCCTCCGGTCCACCCACCCCCAGATCACCGGCGCAGGCGGCCTCGACCACTGCTTCGTCCTCCAAGGCGGCCGAGCCGCGGCTGTACGGCCCGCGGCCCACCTCTCCGACCCCGCCTCCGGCCGCGCACTCCAGGTGTGGACAACGGAACCCGGACTCCAGGTCTACACCGCCAACCACCTGGGCAAGCCGTTCAGTCCGCAGTCCGCCGTTTGCCTGGAGACCCAGAACTTCCCCGACGCCCCAAACCGGGCTGACCATCCCACACCGATCCTCCGCCCCGGCGATGAGTACCACTCGACAACCGAACATCGAATCGCGACCAGGGAGACGACCTTCACCGACGAGCGCTGATCCGCATCCCGAGGACCGGCGGCGCCGTGTCTCCTTCGTCCACCGCGCACCCGGCAGTCCCGCAACATGACACGCTCGGCGTCCTCGACACCCGGCGGCGTACGACTCGACGCACCGTGAAGAGCTGGATATGACACAGCCGCCGGGTTGGGCTGCGGTGGTCCTGTTCCCCGTGCCCTGTGGGACAACGTGCGCCGGCGGTCGACCGGTTCGGCGGTTCGGGGCGGTGGGCAGCCTGCCAGGGCAGTTGGACCGCGAACGATTCCGGACGGCTTTCCAGATTGGGCGGTAAGCGCGCCGACCGGGTCGGCGCGCGCGGTGGCTGTGCTACTGTGGCGCGTCGGTTGGATTCAGCACGAGAAGAGTGGGAGGTGAGTTGATGTCTGTCGTAGAGGCCGCTGCCGTGTGCGCCGCCCGGATCATCCTCGCTTCCCGGGCTCTGGTCTGACCTGCACACCCGCTGCGTTCGCCAGTCCGTTCGACTGGGGGCTGTGCGTGGGTTCGCATTCAGCAACAGAGTCCTGATAGCCGAGGCTGTGCTTCCAGCCTCCGCGTTCCGGGGTCGGGGTTCCTGATTCTCGAGTCCTGATCTCCGATTCCCGAGGTTCGGATCACCGGGTCCCGTCGTGCCGTCGGCCACCGCCTTTCGCCCGCCTCGCTCGCCTGCCTGCCCACGCACTCGCGCACACGCTTGCTCGTGTGCTTGGTCGTGCGCTCGCTTGCGCGCCGCGGGCCGGGTGGTGGTGCGTACGACCGCGCCTGTCCCCCGCTCCGGGGTGCCCGCACCCAACGGCCCTTCTCTGTCATCGAATTCGAGCACCACGACAACATCACTGCTCACCCGAACGGATTTTCCACAGATGACCAAGTGGACCACCCGACCCGAGACGTCGGCCGATATCGCCGCCATCCGCGACGTGATCCTTGCGGCCTTCGACACGCCGTACGAGGCCGGCATCGTCGACGCGCTCCGGGCCGACACCGCCTGGATCGACGGCCTGTCCATCGTCACCACCGACGAGAACGACAGGGTCATCGGCCACGCGCTGCTCACCCGCTGCCACATCGGCGACACCCCGGCCTTGTGCCTGGCTCCGTGCTCCGTACTCCCGGAGTACCAGAACAGCGGCGCCGGCTCGGCGGCCATCCGTACCGCCCTCGACACCGCCAAGGACATGGGCGAGTACTTCGTGACCGTCCTCGGACACCCCCCGTACTACCCGAGGTTCGGCTTCACCCGGGCGTCCCTGCACGGCATCGGGCTGACCATCGAGGTCCCCGACGACGCGCTGATGGCGATGACGCTCGACGCGAACCACCCGCTGCCCAGCGGCACCATCCGCTACGCGGCCCCGTTCGGGATCTGAGACCCAGACCCCACAACCGGGAGCACCGCCCCTCGGCGGGTTCGCACACAAATGCGCGCCCGG
>NZ_JBPKBH010000025.1:49460-76812 GCF_051388915.1 Yinghuangia sp. YIM S09857
CGGTGGCGCCGGGCGCGCGCGTGCGGTCTCCCAGAGAACCGCGTAGCTCAAACCACGTACCTCAACGCTCACGCGCGAGGCGCAACCGGGTGGCCGAAGCGGAACAACGGCTCAACCGTGTCGAACGGCATGTCCTCGCGGGACTCCTCGACCGCGCGCATGGAGGACGGCAGGTCGAAGGGCAGCCGCCCCTCGGCGAGCGCGTGGCCGAAGACCACGTCCAGGACGATGTCGTCCTCCGCCCCGAAGTCCGCAAGCAGCAGCAGCGCGCCGTCGGCGATGCCGGTGAGCACGGCCGGACGGTCGAGGTGCACGCACACGGCCAGTGGCACCGTCTCCCCCAATTCCCGCAACCTCGTGATCTCCGCGTCCGGGAACTCCAGCGACCCGGCGTGGAAGGCACCTTCGAGGAGCCCTTCCCGGCGTTCGTACGGTGCCTCCAGCCGCACGACGGCGAGGTCCGCGTCCGCCGGGTCGGTGACGACGGTGCCGTAGCGGGCGGCCACGCGCGGGTCGATGTTCTCGACATACAGCGCGCAGCCCGTGTCGTAGCCGGCCGGCCCTCCCGCGAGCCGGGTGACCGCGCGGCGCTGCGCGGTGCGCCCGAGGTCCCGGGTCTCGGGGTTGCCGACCAGGTCCGCGGCGGCGTCAGGGTCGACGTACGGGTCGTCGAACAGGCCGAGGCGGAACTTGTCGCGCAGGACGCGGCGGACCGACGCGTCGACGCGGGCCTCGGTGACCGCGCCCGACCGCACGGCTCGGATGATCAGCTCCGGACGGGTCTCACCGCCGAACTGGTCGACGCCGGCGTCGAGGAGCAGCCGTACCTGCTCCGCCTCCGGCAGGTGCTCGACCCCCCAGTTGCGGGCGGGCAGCTCGCCGCGCCCCGGGATCACCATGCCCCGCAGCACGTTGAAGTCCGTGCACACGACGCCGTCGAAGCGGTATCGCTCGCGAAGAAGGCCGGTGACGACGTCGCGGTTGAAGCACGCGCCGACCTCGGCCATGCCGGTGCCGAGCGGAATGCCGTAGCCGGGCATCACCTGCGCGCATCCGGCGTCGAGCGCGGCTTCGAAGGGTTGCAGGTGGTACTCCAGGTTGCCGCCGGGATAGGCGGCGTGCCTGCCGTACGAGAAGTGCGGGTCCTCGCCGTCCGCCGTCGCGCCGCCGCCGGGGAAGTGCTTGACCATGCACGCGACGCTCTCCGGTCCGAGCACCCCCGGCCCGGTCGGGTCGCCCACGACCCCCTGGAATCCGCGGATATACGCGACGAGCATGCGCGACGCCAGGTCCGCATCCTCGCCGAAGGTGCCGTGGATGCGCGCCCAGCGCGGTTCGGTGGCCAGGTCGGCCATCGGGTGGACGGCCACGCGGATGCCCACCGCACGCAGTTCCCGGGCCGCCGCGGCGGCGAACGCCGTGACGAGCCCGGTGTCGGCGGTGGCCGCCAGGCCGATCGGCTCGGGGCCGCGGCTGAATCCGCCGGTCAGGTGAGCGACGGAGGGGTTCGACGCGAAGCCGTGCCGCGGGTCGGAGGCCAGGGTGACCGGGACGCCGAGCCGGGTCGCGGCGGCGAGATCCTGGAGGTGGTTGTTCCAGCGGGCCATGACCGCGGGGACGGGCATGGTCATGAGCAGCAGGTTGCTGACCCCCGCCAAGGTGATTTCAGGGCATTCCTCTGGGAATGCGCCGCTCTGCGCGGTAAAAATGCGTCCGTGGCACATTTGGGCGGCCTTTTCGGCCAGCGTCATGCGGGCGAGCAGGTCCGTCACGCGGTCGTCGACGCCCAGACGGGGATCCTCGTACGGCTCCATCGTGCCGTTGTGGTTGAGATCGCGGAACTGGGTTCCGTCGTGGTGCGTCAGCAGTTTCATCGGTCGTCCTCGGGGGGCGTCGGCGGCGGTCCGCGGCGCCGCCGTGGACCCCGCCAGCGTCGCGGCCGGGTTTCCGGCACCACCGCAGATGGCGGAAAGCATCCTGAGAGGCCCCACGCATGCACGATCTGAAAGCGGCACCCGGTCCGGATGCGCTGGATGAACTGGACCTCCAGCTCGTGCACGCCCTCCAACTGGTGCCGCGCGCCGCGTGGACGGACCTGGCGCCGATCCTCGGTGCGTCCCCGGCCACCCTCGCGCGGCGCTGGCGGCGCATGGAGTCCGCGGGTGCCGCGTGGACGACCTGCCACCCGGGACTCCGGTACGGCGCGCAACTCCCGGTCGACGTCGCGGCGTTCGTCGAGGTCTCGGTGGTCCCGGGCCGGGTCGTCGAGGTGGCCGCGAGGCTGGCGCGGCACCGGCAGACCGTCGCGATCGAACACCTCACCGGCGACCGCGACCTGCTGGTGAGCGTGATCGCGGTGGACGCGGGGCGGCTCGCGGACTACCTCCAGACGCATCTGCCGTCCGTGCCGGGCATCACGCGCATCCGCGTCCAGATGCCGCTGCGCATGTACCAGGAGTCCGGCGCCTGGCGGCTGCGCACCCTGGACCGCGACCAGCGGCGGCGGCTCGCGGAGCTGCCGCGCCCGCGTCCGGACCACGCCGCCCAGCCGTTGGACGCCGACGACGTGGCCGTCCTCACCTGCCTCGGCCCGGACGGACGCCTCAGCACCGCCGAACTGGCCCGCCGCCTCAACCTCAGCGGCGTCACCGCGGCCCGGCGCCTGGCCCGGCTCGTGGGTTCGGGATACGCCCGGTTCCGCTGCGAGGTCGCGCGCTCGCTCACCGGCTGGCCGGTGACCGCGACCTGGTGGCTGCGCATCCCGTCCGGCGAACTCGACTCGGTCGCAGCCGAGTTGATCACGATCGGCGACGTACGCATGTGCGCCTCGATCACCGGCCCTGCGAACCTGATGCTGGTCATGTGGCTCCGCCACTCCGCCGACGTCGGCTCCCTTCAAGCCGAATGGTCCCGCCGCTTCCCCCGCATGGACGTCCTCGACTCGGCGCTCACCCTCCAGGCCATGAAGTCCATGGGCCGCCTCCTCGACGCAGACGGCTACAGCACCGGATTCGTCCCCCTCTTCCCGGGCCCGGCCGCACCGACGGCGACGACGACTCCTCCGGCGCGCGAACTATCGTGACCCATCAGTTCCTTCATGCGCCCAGCCCCGAAGGAGCCCAACGCCTTCGGTGACGCTCCCACCCGCCGCCCCGTTCGTGTTCCCGTTCCCGCTTCTTGTCCACATCGCGTCCCCCCGGAACTCGGCTTTGCGGCCGTACGTCCAAGCTGGCCTCAGGGCCAACTGGACGAGATTCGGGGGTGGTTCGCGTGGGCGGGGCGGATTGGCGGCGCGTGCTGGGACGGTCGGTGGCCTGCACCTTGGGCGGCCTTGTCGCCTTGGTCGCCTTGGTGATGGTCGGAGAGTCACGGTGTTCCGACGAAAGCGTTCCGGCGCACGAGTGGTTGCTGGCCTGCGGGGCCTTGGCAGCGGGTGGCACCGGTGCGGCCCTCCTCCTCGTCGCCATGGAACGAGCCCGGCTCAGCGGGAACCGCATCCGCCGCACCGCGATCGGGTGGCTGGCCGTACTCGGCTGCCTCCTGGCCTTCCTGTACGTGCCGATCGACCTGTTCGTGATGATGAGCCTGCGCTCCAACCACGGCCTCGGAAGCGTGACCGACTGCGGCGGGGGCGCGTGACGGCACGGGCGACGGCAGCCACGACCTGCGCAGTCATCCGCGTGGCGGTCCGTCTCGCGCGGCCGTGCAGTTGCCGTTGTGCCCTTCCGGGGGGCCGCATGTCGCTAGGCTCGTCGCGCAGTTCGTCGGCCGGCCGGTCGGCGGCCGTCCGCCTTGAGGAGTCCCGCCGCATGCGCGTTCTGGCGTCGCGCTACGAGCTTCACGAGACCGTCGGACGCGGCGGCATGGGCGAAGTGTGGCGCGGCCGTGATCGCGAACTCGACCGTACCGTGGCCGTGAAGGTGCTCCCGGCTGAGCTCACCCGGCACGACGAGTTCCGCGCCCGGTTCCGGCGCGAGGCACGCGTCGCCGCGTCGCTGTCGCACCACGGCGTCGCGGTCCTGCACGACGTAGGCGAGGACGACGGCGGCGGCGAGTCGGTGCCGTTCCTCGTCATGGAGTTCGTAGCGGGCGCCACGCTCGCGGAGGAGGTCCGCGGGGGTCCTCTCGCGCCGGACCGCGCGGTGGGGTTCGCCCGCGACATCGCCGACACGCTCGTCCACAGCCACGGACAGGGCCTGGTGCACCGCGACATCAAACCGTCGAACGTGATGCTCACCCCGGCCGGCGGCGTCAAGGTCCTGGACTTCGGCATCGCGAAGGCGCTGGCCGACACCGCCACCCGACTCACCTCCACGGGCGGCATGGTCGGCACGCCCGCCTATTTGTCCCCGGAGCAGATCGACGGCGCGGACGTGGACGGGCGTACCGACGTCTATTCGCTCGGCTGCCTGCTGTACGAACTCCTCACCGGACGCCCGCCGTTCACCGGCGACTCGCCGTTCGCGGTGATGAACCAGCACCTGTCGAAGGCCCCTGCCGCACCGTCCGAACTCCGGCCCGAAGTGCCCGCGTCCGTCGACGCCGTCGTACTGCGCGCGTTGGCCAAGAAGGCGGACGAACGCTATCCGGACGCAGGCTCGTTCCGTGCCGCGCTGGAGCAGGTCCGGGAGGCCGCACGGCAGACTGTCGTCGCCGTTCCCGCACCGCCGCCGATCGCGTCGGCGCCGACGGCGCACGCCTACCGGTCGGAGGCCGTTCCCGCCGCGTGGCCTCCGGGAGCTGTCGGTGTGGCCGGGCCCGCGTCCGGGAGCGGGCCCGCGGCGGGTGCCGCGTGGTCCAGCCCGCCGATTCCGGGGCAGCCGCCCGGGCCTCCGCCCGTCCCGGCAGGCCCGAACGGGATGAACGGGGTGGGCGGCGCAGGTCCGTACGCCCCGATGGTCTACCCCGGTCCCGGCGGCTACCCCCCGCCGTCGGGCGCGCCCCGACGTCCTACCTCCGCCGCACCACTACGAGACCGGCTGACCGCGGACTCGGCCCTGGCGCTGATCGGCTGCGTACTCGTCGCCTACCTGCAACTGTCGGACGTCGGGCAGTGGTCCCACGACGGCGTGTCGAAGTCCTCGCGCATCGTCTGGGTCGCGGGGCTCCTGGCGCTGCCGTGGGCGCCGCGGGTCAGCGCCGCACTCGTGTGGGGCGTGGCGGCGTTCGCCGCGGTCGACCCCCACGTACACCGCGACAAGATCATCGCCGTCCTGCTCCTGTGGGGCGCCGCGCTGCTGATGTGCTTCTGGATGGCCGTACGCCGCGATCCCCGCCGCGGCGCGCTCGCGGTCGTGTGCGGATGGCTGGTGTTCCGGATGGCATCCGACGCCTTCGACACCCGGTTCGGCGAGTCGTACGAGAACGCCGCGACCAACGCGTTCTGGGTGATGTTCGTCGTGATGCTCCTGACGACCGCCGTCGCCGACGTCCTCGAATTCCGCAGCCGCGCCCGCAGCCGACCCCCCGCCGTCTGAACGCCGGACACCGCCCAAACTCCGAGCCCCATCCCCCGGGCGCGATCCCACGCCACAGATCGCGCACCGAGCGTCAACGCCTCGCTGCCGCCGGACGCCGCTCGCGCGATCAGTCCTGGAACGTGTCGACCGTTTGCGGGAGCCGTACCTTTCCCTCACACCCGACCCGACAACACAGGGAGACCGGATTGACGGACAGCCGATCATCCGCACCCGGCGCCAAGTGGACGTCCACCTCCGCAAAGTCCCGCGCCGAGGTCCCACCCTCTATTGGCGCCCTCGGTACGCGTACTGGACGGGCATGGCCGGAGACCCCGCGACGGCACGCGGCATGTACGCGGTCCTCATCCCCGACCTGGCCCACCTCCACGGCCCACGCCACCGCATCACCATCGACGCCCGCATCGAACACGCCCGCTGGATAGGCGAGTCCGGCAACGCGGCCGCAGCGCGGGACATGTACGCAGGGCTGATCGCCAAATTCACCACACGTCGCAATCCCCTCTCACAGGATCTCGCGGAACACCACGCTTGGTGGACAGCACGCGCACAAGACGCCAAGTAGTCCCACCCTGCTGCCATCCCCGCACGAACACCCCCACGCCGCATAAGAATTCCTACGGCATTCCGCCCCGCAGGCCGTTGCCGGACTCCACCAACTTCCGCCGATGCCGCTAAATCCCCCGCGTGGGCCCGGCGTTCCGGAAGCCTCAGAGCACGGGATACAGGGTGAAACCCAGCGGGGAAGACAGTGTCGACGGGGTCTGCCGCAAGCGGTCGATGGCCTCGTCGATGCACCCGAGGTCGAGGAGATTCCGGGCCAAGGCGCGGGCGGTGGTGGGAAGGTGCGGTTCAAGGACGGCGACCGCGTCTTCGGAGCGGCGACAAGTCGGCGAGTCGCAGTCGTCGCAATGTGGCCCGGCGGCGATTCGACACAAGCAGGTCAGCGACTGCATCGCTACGACCGGCGTCCGCGGCGACATCGACCAGCGCCTCAGTCGCGGAGCCGTCGGCAATGAGTGGGAACGACAGCCGCGAAGGCCTCGACGCCGCGGCTGTAAGACTTAGGCGAGCGGCTCGCGTTGGGGCTGTTGAGTGGTCATTGGCCTCGGCGTTCGGTGCCTGGTTGATCGGAGAGGCGTTGGATGGCGTCGTGCCAGGTGACCGGCAGGTCTGCGGGGGTGGTGTGCCAGAAGGCGTGGGTGAACGACTTCATGGCGGGGCGCATGGCTTGGGTTGCGGCTGCGTGTGGGTCCGAGTTGGCGTAGCGGTGAAGGGTATCGCGGTCGTGCCAGACGGAGAGGGTATGGAAGACGCGGCGGAAGGGTTGGGCGATCAGGGAGGCGCTGTACGCTCCGGGCGCGTTCTTGACCTGTCTCCACGACGCCATCGACTTGGCGAGGAAGGCGGGGACGTGTGTGAGGGAAGTCAGTTCGAAGCGCGAGGCCATGACGAACAGCCGCATGTCGGGCGGCGGGGCTTGTGGGGAGATCCAGTTCAGCGTGGGCACGGGTAACGGCCTTTCGGTTACGGGATTTGGTTGAGCAAGAGGTGTGGTCAGCGGGTGGTGAAGAACAACCCCGCGTGCGTGTCGTGGGCGGAGACGAAGAAGCCGTCGGAGGTCGGCCTTGTGTCGATTCCCGCGCGTTCGACGACGTCGCGGGCGGTGATGAGGTCGCGGACGGCTATGGACATCGCGGCCAAGTAGGAGGCGGCGGGGGTGGGTTCGTCGGGGAGGACGTCGTCCGCGTGCGAGGACCGGACGATGCGCAGTTGGACGTGATCGGTGCTCAACACGGCCAGTGGGCCGTCGAGTTCGGGGACGGTCTCCAGGAGGAAGCTGTAGCGGCGGGTGATTGCGTCGAACTTCGTGTCCTCGGCCACGATCAGCACTCCGTCGAGACCGCAGGCGGTGTTCGGGTGTTCGAGGTAGCGCGGCTGGTGCACGTACCTGCGGGTGAGGTGCTGGGCGATGCCCACATAGCCCTCGGGCGTCGCGTCCGGGGCCAGGTGCACGGCGCGGGCGCGCATGGTGCGAAGGCCGTCCTCGGTGTCGACGTCGCGTTCCAGGGCCAGTACGCCTGATGTGCACAGGCCGGACGCGGTCAGCCTGCGGTGCGTGGCCGCGGCGTCGTGGGTCTCCAGGTTGAGCAGGCGGAAGCCCTCGTACTCGTCGGCCATGGCCTTGGTGTGCCACGGGTCGGGTGCGGACTCGTCGACGATGCCGAGGAGTTCGATGTAACCGTCGCCGAACAGGGCACACCGGTTGGCCGTGCAGCCCGGCGTCGGAGCCGCCCCGGGAGCGGCCGCCAACAGGTGCCGAGAGCGGGGGCTGAGGGTGAATCCGAGTGCGGTGTACGTGCGCTCCAGAGCGTCAAGGTCCCGCGTCAGGATGCCGGTGTGGTGGATTCCGTGGATGTCTCGTCGCATGAGCGGGATCCTGACGCGCGGTCGGCCGCCGGGTGCCGAAGCGGCCCCGTTCGGCCGGAATCCGACGGGGATCTAGGCTGACCGGGTGGAATCGGACGCAATAAACGGGCTTGGCTCGATCAACGTGCTCGACGTGCTGGACGTGAAGCTGATGCACGCGCTCCAGGTGGACGGCCGCGCGCCGTTCGCGCGGATCGCCGAGGTGCTGGGGGTCTCGGACCGCACGGTGGCGCGGCGGTACGGCCGGCTCAGCACCGCCGGGACCGCGCGCGTGGTCGGCGTGGCGTCCAGCGACCGGCTCGGGCGCGCGGAATGGCTCGCCCGGCTGCGGGTCCTTCCCGGGAACGCGGCGTCGGTCGCCCACGCACTGGCCCGTCGGCCGGACACCGCCTGGGTCACGGTTGCCGGCGGCGGCACCGAGATCGTCTGCATCATCCGGGTGACGGGCGAACAGCCCTTGCCTGCGGACGCGTTCGGGCGTGACTGGCCCTTCACCCGAGTCGATGTCCATCGACTGCTGCGTCCCGCGATGCGGCAACGCCGTTGGCGCGGGCGGACGTCGGCGCTGACCGACGACGAAGTCGCAGCCTTGCTCGGTCCGGTCGCTTCGCACGACACCGCAAACGGCGCGCCGGTGCCCCTGAGTTCACTGGACCGAAGGCTCCTCGACGCGCTGGCCGTCGACGGGCGGGCCGCCTACCCCGAACTCGCCCGCCGCGTCGGCTGGTCGGAGACCGCCGTCCGCCGCCGCCTGGACCATCTGCGCCGCTCGCAGGTCCTGCACTTCGACGTCGAGGTCGAACCCCGGCTGTTCGGCGGGGCCGTCCAATGCCTGCTCTGGATCAACGCGGCTCCCGCCCACACCCGCCGACTGGTCCAGGCCGTGGCCTCGGACGACGAAGCGGCGTTCGTCGCCACGACCACCGGGCCGCACAACGTGTTCGCCATCGCCGTCTGCCGCGACGCGGCCGCCCTCGACACCTACCTCGCAGACCGGATCGGCTCGCTTCCCGGCGTCCACAGCATCGCCACCACCACTGTCAACGCGTACGCCAAGCGCGCCGCTCCGACGCCGATCCCGCATCTGCGCCGTGAACCGAACGCGGCGTTCAATCAGGGGCAGTGACACACGACATATGACGGAGTGTCAGCATTTCACGTGGAGTCATTGCAGCTCAACGGGCTGATGCCTAGGCTCCGGGCATGTCCGAGAACCTCACACCGGAGGAGTTCGTCACGCCGTCGCGCGACGAGATTCCCGCGATCAGCCGCCAACACGTCCAGGGCCTGGAAGCCACCGACGACGATTCCGTGTGGATCTACGGCGGGATGAACCACGTCCTCATCCACACGGTCGGCCGCCGGTCCGGCAACCTGCACAAGGTCGCGCTGCCGTTCTGGGTCGACGGGGACGGGCACCGTATCGTCGTGGCGTCGTTCGCGGGGGCCCCGAAGAACCCGGCGTGGTTCACCAACCTGAGCGACCGCACCGCCAATCCGCAGTTGCTGGTGCGCGTACAGGGCGCCACCTACTGGAGTGACCAGCAGGTTCTCGACGGGGCGGACTACACCGACACGTGGGCGGCCCTGACCGCCGAACGCCCGTTCTACCGGGACTACCAGGCCAACTGCGGGCGTCGGATCCCGCTCGTCCGCCTGCCCGAGACGGTCCGGATCGCCACCCGCGGCTGACCGGATCGGCCGCGGCGCCCCCGGCCACCGCGCCCCCGGATGCGCGGAGGCCGGGGAGCACGGCGGCCGGGACGTGATCCTGCGTGCGTTCGAGGCACGCGACCGGATGCCGATGCCCCTGGCTCCGGGCTCCCCGGCCCCCGCACTCAGACGGGGTCGAACCGGAGCCCGGCGCCGCGAGTCCCGAAGATGTCGGTGGCCATGCGGTCGCCGATCTCGGCCGCGTCCCAGCGGCGGCCGCCGGCGGCGGTGGCCTTGCGCTCGCTCCAACCCCGCATCCAGACGATACGGTCCTCGATAGACCGGATGACCTGGCCGGTGACGTGCTGGGCCTCGTCGCTCGCCAACCAGGCGACCAGCGGTGAGCTGTTCGACGGGTCCATGGGGTGCCACTCGTCGTCGGGCACGTCCTCCGGCTCGATCACCTCGCCGGCACCGGGCATCGTCGCGGTGATCCGCGTCAGGCCCGACGGGCCGACCGCGTTGACGGTGACGCGCGAGCGGTGGAGTTCGAGTGCCAGCGTGAGCGTCATCCCGACGATGGCGGCCTTGGCGGCGGCGTACCCCGTCTGGCCGAAGTTGCCGGTCAGACCGGCCCCCGACGTGGTGTTGACGATGCGGCCCGTCGAGCCCGGCGTCTCCTTGGCCCGCGCCCGCCAGTACTTCGCGGCGTGGTGGCACGGCGACCACGTCCCGGCGACGTGCACGCGCAGGACGGCGTCGAAGTCCTCGCGCGGCATGTTCCAGACGGCCGCGTCACGGACGATCCCCGCGTTGTTCACCAGGACGTCCAACGAGCCGAACGCGTCGATCGCCGTCGCGATCATGTCCCCGGCCTGCTCATGGTCGGCCACGTCCCCGTAGTGGACGCGCGCGGTGCCGCCGCGCTCCTCGATCAGCTTCACCGTGGTGTCCGCGGCGTTGCCCGCGCCCTCGCCGCGCACGCTGCCGCCGAGGTCGTTGACCAGCACGTGGGCTCCCTGCCTTGCGAGCTCCAGCGCGTGCGCACGTCCGATCCCGCGCCCCGCCCCCGTGACTACCGCCACCTTGCCGTCCAGAAGTCCCATGCCGTTCCTTTCAGCACCTGCCATCGGCAACCCAGGCCAGAGGATCATCTACTTTATACTTTCTACTCTGTCTGGACACAACGCCAACTCCCTCGCCCATCGGGCCAATGCCGAGCAACCGGGTGTCGCGGTACGCCGGAGGCGATGCGTGCGCGAAGCCGCCAAGCTCCGTGGAAGCATGGGCTTGAGCAATGCGGAACGGGGCGTCCGCCGTTCCGTTCGTTGCGGTTCCCTTGACTTTTCCGGCCCCGAGACCGTCAATGCCTGATCGGACGTCGCGGTGCCAGGGGAGCGTGTGCGTGGAGATGACCTGTGGGAAGACATCAGCGCGGATCCGCGGGGTCGTGGTGGCGATCGCGGTCGCCGTGGTGACGACGGCCGTGTCCGGGTGCTCGGCACACGACGCGAAGAAGGCGCCGCCGGATCTGTGCGCGCTGATGACCGCACCGCCGCTGACCGAATCCTCGGCGGCACGCCCAGGCACCAGTCGTCCAGTACGCGCATGCTGTCGCTCGCGGACTGCGAGTACTTCGGCAGCGGTGGCTCCTTGGTCGTGTCACTCGAACGCTCAGGGGGCAGCGACAAGTTCAGCGGCTCCCACAAAGCGAATTCCGGCTTCGAGGTCCGCAGGGAGTCCGCATCGTCGCAGCCGGGGTGTGCGTCGCCTCCGCGTTCCCCGGGGCTGGGCAAGAACTCCTTCGAATGCCGCTTCCCCGGAAGGTTCGAGATCACCGTGCGCAAGGGCGCGGACCTGCTGGAGTTGGCCGTCACCGAAAAGCTCGCCGAAAACCCGGCCTCGACAGATGTGTTGCGCGGCTACGCCCGCCAAGTCCTCGACGGCTTGTAGGCGGATCCGTCGGACCGCGTGAACTCCGGAATTGCGCGAACTCCGGCCTGCGTGAACTCCGGCCCGCCTGACCTCCGGGATGGCCGCTACGTGCGTGTGCGAAGAAGCCCCGCGCACGGGGCCCGCCCCTCAGCGGACGGGGCGTGCCGACCGGTCGCCGGCGCTCGACCGCGGATGGGGCGCACGGGCGTAGGTGCGCAGGAAGGAGTCGACGACCTGGTGGACGAACGCGCTGGTGACCTCCAGATCGCCCATCAGCCGCCGGAAGAACAGGGGGCCCACCAGTTGGGCCACCGCCAGCTCGAAATCGAGGTCCGCGGGCAGGTCGCCGCGATCGACCGCGCCCCGCAGGATGCGCTGGCACGCGGCGGTGCCCGTGTCATACATCCGTTGCTTCAGCGACGTGAACGCGGCGTCCACACCTGACCGTTCGACCAGCGCCCTCATGGCCCGCTCGCTGACGGGCTGATGGAGGAGCCGTCGCGAGCCTTCCAACAGTGCGACGAGGTCGCTGCGCAGGTCGCCGGTCGTCGGCGGCTCCGCGTCCGCGACCAGCTCGGACAGCGCGTCCTGAAGCAGCGCGGCCGCATCCGGCCAGTGGCGGTACAGGGTGGTCCGCCCGATTCCGCTGCGCGCGGCGACGGCGACGTGCGTGACCCCTTGCAGCCCCTGGTCGACGAGCAGGTCCCGGGCCGCCGCGAGCGCGGCGGCGCGACTGCGCAGCGCACGGGGGTCAGGGCTGCGACCGGAGGCGGCTGGGCTGGGCATGGTCGCCAGTTTGCCACGGCCGGGCGGGGTGGCGGCGCAACTTCGGCACAAGTTGCACCGCAGATACTTTCGGGGCATCATGTTCCACATCTTCGGAACAACTTGTTCCATTATTTGGCTGGAGGTGCGCCTCACCCATGCCCATCGACCTGACGATGATGTACGCCGTCCACGACGCCGTTCGCCGCGACGCCGACCGGATGACGCAGGACGCCCGGCCCGCGGCCCTGACAGCCGGATGGCCGCCCTTCAAGCAGTACCTGACCGCCCACCACGCGGCCGAGGACGCCTCCCTGTGGCCGGTGCTCCGTTTGCGGACCGCCGCCTCGGACGATGCACGCCGGACGGCGGCGCTATTGGACGCCATGACGGCGGAACACGGCGACCTCGACTCAGCGATGGCTGTCGTCGACAACGCGCTGGCCGCCGGCGACCACAGCACGGCACACAGGGCGGTGAGGGATCTCGCCCCGCTGGTGCGGGCGCACCTCGATCACGAGGAGCGCGACGTACTCCCGCTGCTCGGCGAGGTGCTCACCGAAAAGGAGTGGGCCGCGTTCGGAAAGGAGCAGCGCGAGGGGCTCGGCCCGGGCGGCCCCGGAGACTTCCTGCCCTGGTTGCTCGACGACGTATCCGACGAACGCCGACGGCAGGTCCTCGGCGCGCTCCCGCAACCCGTTCGACTGCTCTTCACCACCGTCTGGGCTCCCCGGTATCGCCGTACGCGGCACAACCCCAGCGCACAATAAGGGAGTTCGTCATCAATACGACACTGCTGGCACTCCACGTCACCGCCGCGCTGACCCTGACGATTCTTCTCGGCGTGCAGTGCGCCGAGCTCAGCCGCCTCCGGCATCAGCCGACGGGCAGCGGCACGCGGCCGCGCGGACTGACCGCAATTCTCCTGGCCATCCCGGCGGCGACCCTGGCCGTCGCGGCCAGCGGCGGCATGGTCCTGCGGTCCGGCGCACACACCGGACCATGGGTCGGCGGCGGGGTGTTCGCCGCCGTGGTCATCTTCACGACTTCAATCTGGGCACTGCGAACTCTGCGGACGCCGAACGGCCGAAGCGCCCCGCGCCGGGCGACGTCCTCGCGGCCGACGCCCGCACAGGTCACGGCCATCGCCGTGGCGCAGTGGGGAGCACCGGCGTTCGCCCTGGCCGGAACGTACCTGATGGCAGCCCGACCCGAGGAAGCCGCCGGGGCGATCCTCCCGGTCGTCCTCGCCCTCGTCATCACCGCCGCCGCGACCGGAAACGCTCGCCGCACGCCCCCCACCCCGATCTGACCGTCCGGCGCCCGAACCCACCCGGCCTTCGCCTTCCCGGGCGACCGCACGGTCGGCCCGCAGATCCGCCTGCCGGCCCCCTCCACCTGCCTCCACGACACGGCGCATCCCCACGAACTCGCGTGGCTCCCCTCCACAGGTGTCGATCTCTGCACGCCCGTTGGGACTGCTCCGCCGTCGTACCCACCTGTCCCGGACCCGATTCAGCAAAGGATCAGCACACGTGAACGCGTTGACGTCCCACCTTCTGGCACAACGGCCGTACGCGGACGGCTCACCCGGCCGATCCTGGGCCCTCGCCACGGTATTCGCCCGCCTGGCCCTCGCGATCGGGTTCCTGTCGGCGGTCGCCGACCGTTTCGGTGTGGGGTGGTCCGGGGGTCCGCGAAGTCGCCTGGGGCGACTTCGGCAGCTACCTCGACTATGTCCGTGACCTCACCCCCTACCTGCCGGCGTTCATGAGCGACGCGGCGGGATGGGCGGCGACGGGCTGCGAGGCGGTCCTCGGCCTGACCCTGCTTCTCGGCGTCGCGACGCGCCTGTCGGCGTGGGCCAGTGCGGGGATGCTGCTGGTGTTCGCCCTGTCGATGTTCTTCTTCGTCGACCCGGAAGCCCCGTTCAACGCCTCTGTGTTCAGTGCGTGTGCCGCCGCACTGGTACTGGCCCTTGCGCCCCGCGGCGCGTACGCGTGCACCGCGGATCGCCTGCTCGGCGCGGACCGCGTCGGACAACCGGGCACGTGATGAACCCATCAGACAAGGGAGTTCCGATGTCCAGCAAGACCCGGCCACCGGCCACCGACCCCGCGCGCTCGCTCGATCCGCCCGACGCGGACCCCGCCGCCCCGAGCTTCCTGGCGACCGGACGCGGCAAGCTCACGCTGTTCCTGCTCTGCACGGTGGCGTTCCTCGACTTCGTGGACGCCTCGATCGTCAACATCGCGCTGCCCGCCATCCAACGCGACCTCGACCTGTCCAACCAGAGTCTTCAGTGGGTCCCCTCCGGCTACCTGCTGACCTATGGCGGGCTGATGCTGCTCGGCGGCCGCATGGCCGACCTCCTCGGCCGCCGCCGCGTCCTGACGGCCGGCACCGTCGTCTTCGCCATCGCCTCACTCGCCGGCGGCGTCGCGCAGAACTCCGAAGTCCTCATCGGGGCACGGCTGGCACAGGGCGTCGGCGCGTCGATGATGCTGCCGGCCGCACTGTCCATCCTCACCACGTCGTTCGGTGACGGCCCGGACCGGCACAAGGCCCTCGGGGTCTGGGCGGGGACCGGCGCCCTGGCGTCCGCGGTCGGTGTGTTCCTCGGCGGCGTCCTGACCGAAGGGCCCGGCTGGCGCTGGGTCATGTTCGTCAACCTCCCGGTCTGCGCGCTCGTGCTGCCGGCCATCGGGCGGCTCATTCCGGACGACCGGCGTCGCGCGTCCGCACGCGACTTCGACTTCCTCGGCACCGCACTGGCCACCGCGGGACTGCTCCTCCTGGTCTACGGACTGGTCAAGGCACCCGAGCAGGGCTGGGACTCGGCCGAGACCGTCGTCGAACTCGCGTCGGCGGGACTGCTGCTGGCCGCCTTCGTCGTCAACGAAAGCCGCAGCGCCAACCCGCTCATGCCGCTCTCCGTCTTCCGGGTGAAGGGCCTCGCCGCCGCCAACGCCACACAACTCATCGCGATGTCGGGCTTCCTGGCGATGTTCTTCTTCCTGACCCTCTACATGCAGGGCGTGCTCGGCTACTCCGAGATCGAGGCGGGCTCGGCGTTCCTGCCGGTGTGCGTCGGCGTCGGCATCGCGGCGGGCATCGCGTCACCGCTGCTGGCGAGGACCGGGACCCGACCGGTCATCGTCGTCGGAGCGCTCGTCGCGTCGGGCGGTGTGTACATGCTCTCGCGCATCCCGGTCGACGGCTCCTACCTCACCGACCTGCTGCCCGGCCTGGTCGTCATGTCGTTCGGCCTCGGCTGGGTGTTCGTCGGCGTCGCAACGGCGGCCAACGCGGGAGTCCCGGCCGACAAGGCCGGGTTGGCGGCCGCGCTGCTGAACACCTCCCAACAACTGGGCGGCGCTCTCGGACTGGCGATCCTGTCGGCGGTGGCCACCTCCAAGACGGCGGACCGGATCTCCGCAGGGCAGCCGGCACCGGAGGCGTACACCGACGGATACCGACAGGCCCTGCTCGTCGGCTCCGTCTTCCTCGCGGCGGCGGCGCTCATCGCGATGTTCGTCGCGAACACGCGCGGCGAGTCCCCTCAGGCACAAGCCGACACCGCCGAGACCCGCGCCGAGTCCACGGGCGACGGCGGGCTCGACCACGGGTGCGCGATGCGCACGGCGGAACGGAGCACCCCTTGAAGACACACGTCGATGCCGCCCGCCGCCGGAGCGCGGGCGTGTGCCCGGATGTCGGCGGCGGTCGGGGGACCAGGTGCCGGCCGGGAGCGCCGGACTGCGGCCGACGAGCCGAACCAGGGTTCAGAACATGGTTGTTGGCGAGGCGCTCACTGTTCGCGGAGGTATGTGAGGACGGCCAGGACGCGGCGGTGGCCGGCTTCGTCGGTGAGGAGGTTGAGCTTGGCGAAGATGCTGCGGATGTGCTTGTGGATCGCGGCTTCGGTGACGTGCAGGCGCGCTGCGATGTCCGCGTTGCGGTAGCCCTGGGCCATCAGTTCGAGGACGTCGCGCTCGCGCGCGGTGAGGGTGGCGAGCGGGCTGCGGCTGCGGTTGCGGCGCATCAGCGTGGTCACGACTTCGGGGTCGAGGACGGTTTCGCCCGCGACCACGCGGTCGATGGTGCGCAGGAAGTCCTCGACGGCGCCGACGCGTTCCTTGAGCAGATAGCCGACCGCGCCGGCGCCGTCGGCGAGGAGGTCGCTCGCGTACCTGGTCTCGACGTGGGCGGAGAGGACGAGCATCGGGAAACCCGGGCGCCGGGTGCGGACTTCGATGGCCGCGCGGAGTCCCTCGTCGGTGAAGGTCGGGGGCATGCGTACGTCCACGACGGCCAGGTCGGCGGCGAGTTCCTCGACCGTTTCGTGCAGGCGGGAGGCGTCGGCGTGCGCGGCCACCACGTCGATGCCCTCGGCGGACAGCAGCGCGGACAGGCCCTCGCGCAGCAACGTGTCGTCCTCGGCGATCACGACTCGCACGGCAGCTCCATTCGTACGGAAGTCGGCCCACCCGGCGGGCTGTCGACGGCGACCGTGCCGCCGAGCGCGCCGATGCGGTCGTCGATTCCGGCCAGGCCGCTGCCTTTTGCCGGTTCGGCGCCGCCCCGGCCGTCGTCGGTCACGGTGGTGATCACGCGCATGCCCTCGTCGCCGTCTCTCCAGGTCAGGTGGATGTCGCACGCGGTTGCGCCGCTGTGCTTGGCCACGTTGGTCAGCGCCTCGGCGATCGAGAAATACAGGGCCGCGTCGACCGAGGCCGCCGTCGGGGCCGGGCCGTCGACGCGCAGCCGGGTGGGGATCTGCATCCGGTCGGCCAGCAGTCCCACGGCCGGGACCAGGCCCTCCTCGGCGAGCACCGGCGGGTAGACGCCGCGGATGATGCGGCGCATTTCGGCGAGGGCGTCGCGGCTCGCGTCCTGCGCCTTCGCCAGCGTCGTCGCGATGTCGCCCTTGCCGGTGGTGAGTTGCCGTTGCGCGGTGCCGATGAACATCGAGACGGCGACCAGGCGGTTCTGCGCCGCGTCGTGCAGGTCGCGTTCGATGCGTCGGAGTTCGGCGCTGTGGACGTCGACCGCCGAGCGCCGTCGCTGCTCCTCGATCCGTACGCGGAGCCGCAGTTCCTGATCCCGTGTCGCCGCGAGCAGGCGTTCGCCGAGCCGGGCGTCGGCCGCCGCCACCGCCGGTGCGCCGAACGCCCACACCGCGAGGCCCGCGAGGCCGATCAGGCCCGACGCCAGCGCGAGCCACCACGAGGTGATCTCGAACAACTGGTCCGCGGGCTTGCCGTCCGGCATCGCCCACCAGTACGCCGGCAGGGCCAGCGCCTGAAGCGCGGTCAGGGGCAGGACGACGGCGACCACGCCAAGCGGGATCCCGACGACGACGCGCTGGAGGAGGGCGGTGAGGTCGCGGGCGAGGGTGCCGTCGGCGACACGGTGGTCGCGTGGCGGCTTCGCCGCGGCGGAAGTGGATGCGCCGGAGGTGGATGCTGCCGAGGTGGATGCGCCCGAGTTTGATGCGACTGAGGTGGATGCCGCGGAGCTGGGTGCCGCGGAGGTCCGCGGCGCGTACGGTGAGGCGATCGGCCGCCCGAGCGCCCGGCCCACCCTCCCCCGCTCGCGGTCGCACCAGCGCCGCAGCAACACCGACGCCGGTCCCGCGAGCAGCAGCCCGACGCCGATCAACGACAGCGCGGCCACCGACACCACGACCACCAGGACGAGCAGACCGTACAGCCCGGACAACGCACCGGCCGTCAGAAAGCGCACCGCACGAGCCACCTGCCGGACTCCCGGCACACGCCGCCGCCGACGCCCGGAACCGCCCTCGCACGTGGAACTCACCTCGGTGACATTACCGCTCCCCCACATCGCGCCCGCACACAAATGCGCAGGCCATCGGCACAACGGTAGTGCCCGCGCTACCCCCGGCCGGTCCCCTGGGCCACCCCCGATCCGGGTGCCTGCGGGGCAGTCCCGGAGGGGTTCCGAAACCTACGTTCGAACATGTGACGACACACCGAGACGACGCCGAACACACCGTGGCCATCCGGGGCCTGAGCAAGAGCTTCGGCGCCGACGCGACCCGGTTCTGGGCTCTCACCAACATCGACCTCTCCCTCGCACCGCGGACCTTCACCGCGATCATGGGACCGTCCGGCTCGGGCAAGAGCACGCTGCTCAACTGCCTGCTCGGCCTGGAGAAGCCCGACACCGGCACCGTCCGCATCGGCGGCGTCGACATCACCGGTCTCGACGAGACCCGCCTGGCGGAAATGCGGCGCTCTCGCATCGGCGTGGTGTTCCAGGCGTACAACCTGATCCCGTCGCTCACCGTCGCCGACAACATCTCGCTGCCGCTGCGGCTGGCCGGGCGCCCGATCGACGAACGCCGGGTCCGGGACCTCGCCGAGGCCGTCGGGGTGGGCGCCACGCTCGCCCGCCGCCCGGCGCAGTTGTCCGGAGGGCAGCAGCAGCGGGTGGCGTTCGCACGCGCGCTCGTCACGGATCCGGAGTTGATCGTCGCCGACGAACCGACGGGCGCGCTCGACTCCGCGTCGGGCGACGTCGTCCTCGGCCTGCTCCGCTCGATCGTCACCGACCTCGGCCAGCGCGCGCTGCTGGTGACGCACGATCCGCGGGCCGCGGCGGTCGCGGACCGCGTGGTGTTCCTCCGCGACGGACGCCGGCACGGCGAACTCCACGGCGCCGGCGAAGGCCGGATCGCCGCCGCCCTCGCCGACCTCGGGCGGCAGTCGTGAACAAGCTCGCCCGTCTCACCCTCCGGGCCCGCCGCGGGGCGGTTGCCGCGCTGGCCGTGACGGTGTTCTTCTCGGCCGTCCTCGTGGGCGCGTTCGGGGTACTGCTGGAGACCGGCGTACGCGGCCAGGTCGACACCGGCGAGTACGACGCCGCGCCGCTGCTCGTCGCGTCCCGCCAATCGGTGCCGGTCGACGGCGACGTCGACATGACCGTGGCCGACCGCGCGTTGCTGCCGCCGTCGTTGCCCGGGGAGATCGCCCGCGCGCTGCCGGGGTCCCGGGTCGTCGCCGACCGCATCGTGCCCGCGGTGGTCGGCACGGGCGGCACCGAGTCGGTCGACGCGCACCCGTGGTCGGCTTTCGCGCTCGGGAACCGCGAATTGTCCGCGGGACGCGCGCCCGCGGGGCCGGACGAGATCGTGCTGCCCGGACGCCTCGCCGACGCGCTCGGCCTGGACCTCGGCGGCACGCTGCCGGTGGGCTTCGGCGATCGGCCGTTCGTGTTCACGCTCGTGGGCACGACGACGGCCGATGACGAGGGGGTGGACGTACCGGATGTCTATCTCGACGACGCGCGGTTCGTGACGCTCGGCAACCCCGAGCGCCGGGTCGCGGCGGTCGGTGTGTGGCCGACGGCCGCGGACGCCGGGAACCCGGACGCCGCGGAGGCGATCAGGCACCTGGCCGCGCAATCCGACGCACGCCTCTGGGACCGCGACGAACGAGGGCCGGTCGAAGCCGTCGCCCAAGGCCGCGCGACGGGAAGTCTCGTCTCCGCCGCGGGTGCGTTCGGTGCGATCGCGCTCATCGTCGCCGTCTTCACCGTCATCGCCCTCACGTCGCTGCAAATCCGCGAGCGCTCGCGCGAGTTGGCCCTGCTCCGGATCGTCGGCGCCACGCCGAAACAGGTGAAGCGCCTTCTGCGTACCGAAATCCGCCTCGTTGCGGGGGTGGCGGCGGTGACCGGCGGGCTCGTCGGACCGCTCGTGGGCGCGGGCATGACCGCCGCCATCCGGTCCTGGGGTGTGCTCCCCCGCACGCTCGACCCGGTGTTCGGCCCGCTGCCCTTCGCGGCGGCGATGCTGACGGGCTTCCTGGCCGCGGAGATCGCCACGCGCGTCGCCGTGCGGCGCGTCGTACGCAACGGCCCGCTGGCTCAACTCGACGGCGGCGACGGAAACCCGTCGGGCCCGCCGCGCACGGGCCGCCGTATCGCCGTCGGAGTCGCCCTGCTCGCGGTCGGCACCGCAATGGTGCTGGCGCCGCTTTACACGTCCGACGTCGACGCCGCGAGCGGCCTGCCCGGGATGTCCGGGCTTGTGATGGCCCTGTCGATCGGCCCGCTCGGTCCGCTGGTGGTACGTGCGGCCACGGCAGCCGTACGCCGACCCGCGGCACGCACCGCCGCCGCCTACACGGCCCTCAGCAGCATCAGGCACCGCGCGGCCCGGGTCGGCGGCGCGCTGACGCCGATCGTGCTGGGCGTCGCGCTGAGCGCCGTCCAACTCTCGGGCGCGGCAACGGCCGGCGCCGTATCGACGGCGCAGGTGCAGGCAGGCCATCGCGCGGACCTGACCGTGACCGCCCCCGGAGTCGGCATCGGCGACCGGACGACCGACCTGGTACGCCATGTCCCCGGCGTCGACTCCGTCACCCCGCTGGTGACGACCGGTGTGATCGTGCGGGGGCCCGGCGACAACGGCCCCCAGACGCTCGAAGCACTCGGCATCGCCGCGGATGCGGTCGAACGTCACGCCGACCTCAAGCCCCGCGGCAGCGCACCGATCCGACTCCGGGACGGGGAGGTGGCCCTTGGCGTCCTGGGCGCCTCGCAGGTGGGTGCGCGGGTGGGCGACGAGGTCACCATCGTGCTTCCGGACGGCCGTTCGGTCGCACGGCACGTCACCACCCTCTACGAACGCGGGCTGGGATTCGGGGACGTCCTGCTGCCGCTCGGCGACCTGCAACCGTCGACCGCCTCCGGCAACGCGACCGCGCTGGCCGTCGACGTCTCTCCCTCGGGCGCCACGTCGCTCGCACAGGTCGGGAACCGGATCCGCCACAGCCTGGCCGACCTGCCCGGGGTCACCGTCACCACCACCGGAGGCCCAGGCCCGACCACCGAAGGCCCCGACGGCGAGGCCAAGTTCGGCCTACTACTCCTCCTCGTCATCTTCGGCTACATCGCTATCGCCGTCACCAACTCCCTTGTGACCACGACACTTTCGCGCGCCTCCGAGTTCAACCTCCTGAAGGCCGTGGGCGCCACACCCCGTCAACGCCGCGCGACACTCCTCTGGGAAGCCGCCTTCCTGGCCACCACCGCCTGTGTCGTCGGCACGGCCTTCGCCCTGCCGGGACTCGTCGCCATGACATACGCCCTCAGCAACGGCGACCTACTCACCCCCGCGATAGCACCGACCGCCTACACCGCGGTCGTCGCCCTCACCTTCACCCTGGTCCTCACCGCCACCGCCATGTCGGGCCGAGTAGCCCTACGCGCCAACCGGCCTGCCAGGTAGCGAGTCACGGCCAGGCGGGCGGAGCGCTCTGCCTGGGCGCTGCTCGAGGAGGACACGGCGACTGTCGCCGCGGGCCACGCCCCCACGGTCAACCCGGTCACCGCCCGCTACCTGAACCGGCTCTCCGACCTGCTGTTCATCCTGGCCCGTCTCGCCAACGGCGGAGGCTGCGGCGATGTGCTGTGGAATCCGGGCCGGGGCCGCAGTTCCTGAACCACGTCGGCGCCCGGGCTGATCATGTGTGACTGTCGTCCGGACCGGCTACTAGGTTGCCAAGATGTGCCCTCGCGGCGCAGTGGCGTGAACCCTGGAGCTGGTGATGTCCGAGAATGTGAGTTCGGCGCAGCCGCAGATTGTTGATCGTGCGGCCTTTCAACGGCAGTTGGACGAGCTGCGGGCGCGGGAGAAGGCGCACACGCGCGAGGGCGATGCGATTGCGGCTGCGCGGCGCAGGCTTCCGATGGTCGAGGTGGCCGCGGACAGTGCGCTGCTGGGGCCGGACGGTCCGACCACGCTGCTGGACGCGTTCGAGGGGCGGCGGCAGTTGATCGCCTACTACTTCATGTGGTGGCCCGGGCGACCCGCCGCCGAGCAGTGCGAGGGCTGCACCTGGGTGATGAGCCATGTGGGCGAGCTGTCCTACCTGCACTCGCGCGACATCACCTTCGCCGTGTTCTCGCAGGGGCGGAACACCGCCTTCGGCTTCGGGGACGCGCGGACGTCGTACGAAGAGAGCCTGCGCTACCGGGAGTTCATGGGCTGGGAGATGCCGTGGTACTCCGCCCAGCCGTCGCTTGAGTCGCTGCTTGTCGGCAGGGAACTCGGCTTGTTCCACCTGGTGTGCTATCTGCGCGACGGCGATCGGGTGTTCGAGACGTATTGGACCAAACGCCGCGGGGCCGAGGTCGTGGACTACAACTACGCGCTCATGGACCTCACGGCGTTCGGACGCCAGGAGGAGTGGGAGGACTCGCCGGCAGGTTGGCCGCGCCTCGGGCAGGCAACACGGACTCTGGGCGGGGCCCCGGACTGGCCGCCGCTGTGGGATGAGTCGGGTGGACGTCCCACGTCACAGTGGCCGCGCCTGGACGCCGGACGCTCCGACGACCTGGGGACGAATGGCCCCGTCCCGGCGGCCGAGTCCGGGGCCGAGCCCGAGTCCGGCTCCTGCCACTGAGCGAAGAGCCCGGCTTCGGAGCGGCCCCGAGCGAGGACCGCGGGCCCGAAATCGTTTGCCGACCGTACTCGACAAGATCGCAAACATTAGCTTAGGCTCACCTAATCTATGGCAGGCCACTCTTTCCACGTGCCTGACTTGGGAGTCGCCGCATGTCCGCACGGCGACTTCCGCGGCCCGAGGGGAGTGGCATGTCACGGACGATTCCTGACACAGGGTCAGCTCCCGACGGGCCCGCCGCATGACACCCGCCGCCGCGCCGCCGATCGCCGCCACGCGTCCCGCACTCGGCAAACGCCGCCCCGCCCATCGGCGGCGACTCGCCGTCCTGGGCGTACTGTCAGCCGCCGTCCTCCTCGCGGCGATCGCCTCACTGGCCGTGGGGGCGCGGGCGTTGAGTCCGTCCGAGGTGTGGCACGGGTTGTTCGCCGCGTCGGACCCCGACCAGCAGCGCAACGAGATCCGGCTCATCGTGCAGACCGTACGCGTGCCGCGCACGGTGCTCGCGGTCGTCGCGGGCATGGCGCTGGGCGTCGCGGGGGCGCTGATCCAGGGGTACACCCGCAACCCGATCGCGGACACCGGTCTGGTCGGGGTGAACGCCGGGGCCTCGTTCGCCGTCGCGTGCGCGATCGCCGTGTTCGGATTCGCCGAGCCCACGCAGTACGTGTGGTTCGCGCTCGTCGGTGCCGGTCTCGCCGGTGCCGTCGTGTTCGGTCTGTCGAGTCTCGGAAGAGGCGCCGGCAACCCCCTCACCCTCGCACTGGCGGGCCAGAGCGTCACGATCTTCCTCGCCGCGATGACCACCGCGGTGTCGCTGTCCGACAAGGCTGCCCTCGACGCCCTGCGCTTCTGGAACGCCGGCTCGGTCGCAGGCGTCGGATTCGACGTCATCTGGCCGGTGGCCGGGCTGATCGCGCTCGGGTTGACGCTCGCGCTGGCCACGGTCCCGGCACTGAACCTGCTCAACCTGGGCGACGACGTGGCCCGCGGCCTCGGGGTGAACATCACGCGCAGCCGGATCACCGGCATAGCCGCCGTCACGGTGCTCGCCGGGGCCGCCACCGCGGCGTGCGGCCCAATCGCCTTCCTCGGGCTGATGGTTGCGCATGTGGCCCGCTACCTGGCCGGTCCGGACTACCGCTGGCTGGTGCCGTACGCGGGCCTGCTCGGCGCCCTCGTCCTGCTGCTCTGCGACATGGCCGGGCGCCTCGTGGTGCGGCCCGGCGAGCTGGATGCGGGTGTGCTCGTGGCCCTGCTCGGCGCCCCGTCCTTCGCCGTCCTGGTGTGGCGCGGAAAGATCACGGGCGCATGAGCGAGACCACCGCCCGGCCTCGGGTGGCACCCGGACTGCGGTTCGGCGCCGTGTCGTTCGCCTGGCGCCCACGCGTCGCCGGCGTCACGCTGCTTCTGGCGGCGGCGGCCTTCCTGCTGTTCTGCGTGTCCATATCGGTCGGGGACTTCCAACTCCCCCTCGACCGCGTGATCGCGACCATCCTGGGCCGCGGTGACCCGGTGGACGAGTTCGTGATCATGGACCTGCGGATGCCGCGTGCCCTGGCCGGGTTGGTCGTCGGCATCGCACTCGGCGTTTCGGGCGCGCTCACCCAGTCGCTCGCGCGGAATCCGCTGGCCAGTCCGGACGTTCTCGGCGTCACCGGCGGCGCGAGCGCCATGGCGGTGTTCCTGGTGACCGTTTCGGGCGGGGCGTCCGCGGCGATCAACGGCTCGCTGGGCCTGTCGACGGCGGCGCTCGCGGGCGGCCTGGGCACGGGGCTGCTCGTCTACCTGCTGGCCTGGCGCCGCGGAATCGACGGCCTGCGCCTGATCCTCATCGGCATCTCGGTCAGCGCGGTGATGCAGGCGATCACGACGTGGCTGCTCGCCTCCGCCGACATCAGGGACGTGGCCCGGGCCCAGGCATGGCTGGTGGGTTCGCTCGACAACCGCTCGTGGAGCGAGGTCCGCATCGCGTTCTGGTGCACGCTCGTGCTGCTGGCCGTGGTGACGGCGGTCGCGTTCCAGTTCAGGCCGATGCACCTGGGCGACGACGTCGCCGCCGGGCTGGGCGTACGCCACACCGCGGTGCGCGCGGTCCTGCTCCTTTGCGCGGTCCTCCTGGCCGGTGCGGCCGTGAGCGCCGCGGGCCCGGTGCCGTTCGTCGCGCTGATGGCACCGCAGGTGGCCCTGCGTCTGACCGGAAGCCCGACCCCGCCGCTGGCCGCCTCGGGCCTGCTCGGCGCCGTCCTGCTCACCGGCTCCGACCTGGTCGCCCGTACCGCGCTGCCGGTCACGCTGCCGGTCGGCGTCGTCACGGCCGCGGTGGGCGGCCCGTTCCTCCTGTACCTGCTGGTACGGGCGAACCTCCGGCGGCATCCGTCATGATCCGGCAACCCCAGGGGTGTTCATGACCACGCGATCCACAGCCGCGTCCGGCTCCCAGGACAGCGCCGCCGCGCGGCTGTCGGCGAACGGCATCGCGGTCGGGTACGGCGTCGACACCGTCATAGACGGCCTCGACGTGGCCATCCCTTCCGGCGCGGTGACCACGATCATCGGCCCCAACGGCTGCGGCAAGTCGACCCTGCTGCGCACACTGTCGCGACTGCTCAAGCCCGCTCGCGGCGCGGTCGTCCTGGACGGCGAGGACATCGCCGGACTGAAGACCCGCGACGTGGCGAAGAAACTCGGCCTGCTCCCGCAGGCACCCGTCGCGCCGGAAGGCCTCACGGTCGCGGACCTCGTCGCCAGGGGCCGCCACCCGCACCAGAGTTGGCTCCGCCAGTGGTCCTCCGACGACGCCTCGGTGGTCGGACGCGCGCTGGAGATGACCGGGGTGGCCGACCTGGCGGACCGGCCGGTCGACTCGTTGTCCGGCGGGCAGCGCCAGCGCGTGTGGATCTCGATGACCCTCGCCCAGGGCACCGACCTGCTGCTGCTGGACGAGCCGACCACGTACCTCGACCTGGCCCACGCGGTCGACGTCCTGGACCTGGTGGACGACCTGCACGAGGCCGGCCGCACGGTGGTGATGGTGCTGCACGATCTCAACCTGGCCGTGCGGTACAGCGACAACCTCGTCGTCATGCGGGCCGGGTCGATCCTCGCGCAGGGTCACCCGCGCGACGTGATCAGCGCGGAACTGCTGTACGAGGCCTTCGGGTTGCGCGCCGCGGTGATCGAGGACCCGGTCGGCGACCGCCCGCTCGTCGTCCCGATCGGCCGGACGCACGTCCGCGGGAGTGAAGATCGTCACGCACCCGCATCCAGCCAAGCTCGATCAAGTAAGGTAAGCCTGCCCTAATTCGAGGGCGGAGTGGATGCCGGACCCAAAGGAACCCTCATGCTTCTTCGCAGAACCACGCGCGCGCGGCGCGGCCGGCGGCTGGCGGCCATACTCTCCGCCGCGGCCATGGGCGTCGGCCTCCTCGCCGGCTGCGGCTCCGACTCGGACGACACGTCGTCCAGCCCGTCCGCGGCGGGGTCCGGGTCCGGCAACACCCCTCCGGCGGCCGAGGCGGGCGCGTTCCCGGTCACCGTGGAGCACGCGTTCGGGTCCACGACGGTGAAGAAGGAACCGGAGCGGATCGTCTCCGTCGGCTACACGGACGACCAGGCCATCCTGGCCCTCGGCCACAAGCCGGTCGGCATGGTCGACCAGTACCCCAACCCGGCGGGCACCAGCCCCGACATCAACACCCAGTGGCCCTGGGTGAAGGACAAGTGGGGCGACGCCCGCCCCGAAGTCGTCATGAACAACGGGGACTCCGGGCCCAACTACGAGAAGATCGCGCAGTTGCGACCCGACCTGATCGTCGCCGTGTACTCCGAGATCGACCAGGCCGCGTACGACAAGCTCAGCAAGATCGCCCCGACCGTGGCCCGTACGAAGGCCGAGAAGGAGCCGTTCAGCGCGCCCTGGCAGGACAACGCGGTGCACATCGCCAAGGCCCTCGGCAAGGCCGACGAAGGCGCCAAGCTCGTGCAGGGCATCCAGGACAAGCTTGCCGCGGTCCGCACCGCGCACCCGGAGTTCGCGAACCAGAAGGCCGTCGCGCTGTCGTGGTACAAGGACGCGCTCGCACCGTTCACCACCACCGACGTGCGCGGCCAACTCCTCACCGGGATGGGCTTCCAGGGCGTCGCAGAAATCGACAAGCTCGCGGACGGCAAGTTCTACGTGCAGCTCTCGCCCGAGCGGATCGACCTGGTCAACGTCGACCGCGTCTTCGTCATCAACGACCAGGCGGACGTGAACGCGCTCAAGAACTACCCGCTGTTCGCGAACCTGCCCGCCGCGAAGAACGGCAAGGTCTCCTACCTGCTGGACAGCGAGGGCCCGGCCATCGGCGCCGCGATGTCGCAGGCCACGTTGCTGTCGCTGCCGTACGCCATCGACGAGACCGTCAAGGCGATCGGCTGAGCGGGGATGGCAACCAACGGAACCGACACAACCGACGCACCTGACGGCACGTGCCCGGCCCCGGTTTCGAGCGCGTGAGCACACCCGGCGCCGGCGCCCCGACACTGCACACCACCTCCGGGCGCGACGCGGCCCGGTGGGTGGTGGCCCAGTGCCGCCGACAGCCGTGGCTGACGGCGGCGACGGGGTTCACGATGGTGGCCGCGGCAGCGCTGCACGTTGTCCCCGTG
>NZ_JBPKBH010000025.1:76950-129275 GCF_051388915.1 Yinghuangia sp. YIM S09857
CTGGGCGCGGCGGCCACCGCGCTGTCGACGTACCTGGTCGGCCGATTGGGCGCGGACCTGCTCGCACACCTCCGGGAGAGCGCGGTGCGCGCGGTCCTGGGCATGCCCAGCGCGCGGGTCGAACAGGTCGGACGCGGGGACGTGCTCTCCCGGGTCGGGGACGACGTCGCCGTGCTGTCCAAGGGCATACGCATGGCGATTCCCACGATCTTCTCCGCCGGCGTCCTGGTCGTCATCGCCACGGTCGGCATGTTCGGACTCGACTGGCGGCTCGGTCTTGCGGGCGCGGGGGCACTGCCCGCGTACGCGCTCGCCCTGCGCTGGTACCTTCCGCGTTCCGCACCCCTCTACCGGCAGCAGCGGGCGGCCCAGGCGGAGCGCGCACAGGCACTCATCAGCGGACTGCACGGCATCGACACGGTACGCGCGTTCCGCCTCGAAGAGTCCTTCCGCGAGCAGGTCGACTGCAGTTCGCGACGCGTACGCGACCTCGGCATCGACGTGTTCCGGCTCTTCGGCCGCTTCGTCGGCCGGGAGAACCGCGCCGAGTTCATCGGGCTCACCCTGATCATCACGGTCGGCTACGCCCTGTTGGAGGCGGACGCCGCCAGCCTCGGCGAAGTCGCCGCCGCCCCACTCCTGTTCCACCAGCTCTTTGTGCCGCTGGGGTCGATCATGTTCACCTTCGACGAGGCGCAGAAGTCGGGGGCGAGCCTGACCCGGCTGGTCGGTGTGCTGGACGAGGCGACCCAGGAACGGCTGGTCGGCGACCCCGGCGTGGGCGAACTGGACGGCGGCGCAATGCCGGTGGTCGTCGATGACGTGACCTTTGGCTACCCGGACAGTGAACGGCCCGTGCTGCGGAACATCAACCTGACCATCCCGGCGGGGAGTTCGCTCGCGCTGGTCGGGGCGACGGGCGCGGGCAAGTCGACCCTGGCCGCGCTGATCGCCGGGATCGGGACCCCGCAGACCGGATCGGTGCGCATCGGGGCGTCCGACCTCGCGGAGTTGGACGAGGCCGCGGCGCGAACCCGGGTCAGCATCCTCACCCAGGAGACACACGTGTTCTCCGGATCCCTCGCCGACGATCTGCACCTCGCCGAACCGGGCGCCTCCGACCGGGAACTGCTCGACGCGCTGGGCACCGTAGGTGCCACCGCGTGGGTGGAGGCACTGCCCGACGGGCTGAACACCCCCGTCGGCGAAGGCGGTCGGCGCCCGGAGGCCACCGAAGTGGCCCAGGTCGCGCTGGCCAGACTGCTGTTGCGCGGAACCCCGGTCGTGGTGCTGGACGAGTCGACCGCCGAAGCCGGCAGCGAGCACGCCGCGGACCTGGAGCGCGCCGTCCTGGCCGCCTGCTCGGGCCGGACGACGCTCCTGGTCGCGCACCGCCTGACGCAGGCGGTGGCGGCGGACCGCATCGCCGTCCTGGAGGCCGGACAGATCGTGGAGGAAGGCACGCACGAGGAGTTGGTGGCCCTCGACGGCCGGTACGCCCAACTCTGGGCGGCCTGGCGCGAAGGCAGCGGCACGGCGGAAGGCGCAGCCCGGTGACCGACGAGAACCCGCGTACCGTGGAAGGGGTTTCCGCTCCCTCCCACCCCTCGACGGCAACTGTGCCCGGGCAGCCCGTGACCGGCGTCGGCATCGTCCGGACGACCCTGCGCCGCAACGTCGGCGCCATGGCCCGCGGCACCGTCCTCATGGGCATGTACCAGGCCGGCGAGACAGCCTTCCCCATCGCGCTGGGCCTGATCGTCGAGCACACGATGCGGGACCGCAGCCCCGGGTCCCTCGCCCTGGCCATCACCGCGTTGGCGGTCATCAGCACGACGGTGTCCCTGTCGTGGCGTTTCGGCATGCGCGTACTCCAGAAGGCCAACACCACCGAGGCGCACCGCTGGCGCGTGCGCGTGGCGGCCTGCGGGCTCCAGCCGGTGGCCGGAGGCAGTGGCCTCAAGTCCGGCGAGGTGCTGACCGTCGCCACGGACGACGCCGACCAGACGGCCGACCTGATCGAGGTCGTCCCGCTGCTGATCAGCTCGCTGGTCGCGGTGGCGATCACGGCTGTCGCGCTGGGCATGGCCAGCGTTCCGCTCGGCGTGCTGGTGGTCGTCGGGACCGCCGCGATCCTGTCGGTGCTGAGCGTGCTGTCCAAACGGATCGACACCGGCACGCGCGAGCAGCAGGCGCGCGTGGCGCGAGCGGGCGCGAAGGTGGCCGACCTGATCACCGGCCTGCGCCCGCTGCACGGGTTCGGCGGCAACCACGCGGCGTTCGCCTCGTACCGTACGGTCAGCTCGGCGGCCCGGGACCAGGCGGTCGGCGTCGCCCGGGTGAGCGGCGCGTACGCGGGGACCGCGCAGGCTCTCAACGCCGCCCTCGCCGCGACCGTGACGCTGACCGCGGGCTGGCTCGCCTTCGAGGGGCGCATCGGCATCGGCGAACTGGTGATGGCTGTCGGACTCGCGCAGTTCATCATGGAACCGCTCAAACTCTGCGCGAACATGCCCAAGTACGTGATGGTCGCCCGTGCGTCGGCCGAACGCATGGCCCTGGTCCTGACCGCTCCCCCGGCCGAGCCGCCGGCCGCCGAACCCCTGGCCGCCGGGGGCGGCCTCGCCCTGGACGCGATCCGGTACGGGTCGCTGCGCGACCTGTCGTTCCAGGTCCAGGCCGGTGAGTTCGCCGCCGTCGTCGCGCGGCAGCCTGCGGCCGCGGCCGACCTGGTCGCGCTGCTGTCCGCGAGCGTTCCCGACGACGCCTATGACGGGACCGTACGCCTCGACGGGAAATCGACCGCCGACCTCCCGGTGGGGGCGATTCGCGCGCACATGCTCGTGAACCCCGCCAACGCGGAGATCTTCGCCGGCACCCTGCGCACCAACATCGACCCCTCCGGCACGAGTCGCGCGATCCCCGAGGCCGTGGAGGCGTCACTGCTCACCGACGTCGTCGCCCTGCACCGCGACGGACTCGACCACCCGGTACGCGACCGCGGCGCGAACCTCTCCGGGGGCCAGCGCCAACGGCTGTCCCTCGCGCGCGCCCTCGCCGCGGACGCCGAAATCCTGGTCCTGCACAACCCGACAACCGCGGTCGACGCCGTCACCGAACAGCTCATCGCCCGCAACCTCGCCGCCCTGCGCCGCGGCCGCACCACCGTCGTGATCACCACCAGCCCGGCCCTCCTCGACGCCGCCGACCGCGTCCTCGTCGTGGACGGCGGCACGGTCGTCGCGGCGGGCACGCACCGCAACCTTGTGGCCGGTGACGAGGGCTACCGCGCGTCCGTGACGCGCTGAGCGCGTCGCTCGCACTCAGTCTTGCCGTGTGCGGTCGCCTTCGCGCCGTGGGCTGCCGTTGAACATCGCGGCGAGCCGGTCCACCACGAACAGGGCCAACTCGTGCCTCGCGGCGGTGGCGTTGCACAGGTCCCGTTCGACCGCCGCCGACAACGCCCGCCGCTGTTCGGGCGGCCCGCCGAGGCGCGAGGCAAGGCGCCGGGTCGCGTTCTCCAGGTGGCCGGTGACGTCGGCGTCACAGGTCGCCAACTCCTGCCCCGACCTGCCGAGCGGCGGCGACGTGGACGACTGCCGCAGCCAGATGCCGTCGGCCATCACGGCGTCGAACGCGGCGAAGGTCTCACGCCGCGCGTCGTCGATCTCGGCCTCGAAACGCTCGCGGTCCACGGCCCCGCCGGACGCGAGGGTACGCACGGTTCGACGCAGAACGGCCTCCCACCGCCGGGGCGCGGTCCGCAGCGCGGCCAGACGTCCCGCCGCGGCGTCCCGGCGTTCGAGGGCGACAAGGCGGTCGGCCTCACGGGCCGCGCGCGCCTCGCGCCGACGCTCCTCGTCCCGAGCACGCCGCTCCCGCGCCAACTCGTCCTCGCGGCCCCACTCCCGCTGCGCGGCCAGATCCCGTCGCGCGGTTTCGGCCGCCCTCCGCTGAACCCTGAGGGGACCCGCGTAGGCGACGAATCCGGTCACGAGCGCGCCCGCCAAGCCCCCTAGGAGCCCGTAGAGTTCGGCTTCCACGCGAGCAGGACGCCACAGGGACGGATCGATGTATGGTGCAGTAATGACATCCTTGCGAGCCCGGTAGATGACGGGGCCGACACCAGAAGCACAAGACGCATTCCGCAAGACCTTCCTGCTCTCGCTGCGCCGCGGCGAAATTCGGTCCGGCGTCGTCACCGGGATCCAGAACTTCGGCGTGTTCGTCGACATCGGCGGGGTCGACGGCATGGTGAACGTCGCCGAGTTGACGTGGAAGCACATCAATCACCCGGGCGAAGTCGTCGAGATCGGCCAACGGGTCGACGTCGAGGTCCTCGATATCGACATGGACCGCGAACGCATCGCACTGTCCCTCAAGGCGACCCAGGACGACCCCTGGCGACACTTCGCCCAGACCCGTGCACCAGGGCAGACGCTCCCGGGCACCGTCACCAAACTCGTCCCCTTCGGGGCGTTCGTCCGCATCGCCGACGGCATCGAGGGCCTGGTCCACATCACGGAACTGGCCGGGCAGCACGTCGAGTTGCCGAACCACGCCGTCCAAGTCGGCGACCGGATCACCGTCCAGATCCTCGACCTGGACTTGCAACGCCGACGAATCCTCCTCTCCCTCCGTCGGACAACCGCGCCACCCGACGCCCCGGCCTGAGCCCCACCCCACGAAACCGCGCCGCGAACCGAGCTCCCGGGTCGTTCGGGGACTCGACGCGCGGGAGGGGCCATGGCGCTTCTGCCGTCCAGACGGTGACACCGCGTCGCCGGCGTCCGGCCGCTCCGACGCGCCGGCGGCAGCGACACCGCTGCGCGCCGGGGCTCAGGTGGCCTGGACCCCGATCAGGCAGGTGTCGTCGTCGGTGTTGGCCGGGCTTGCGGCCAGTAGGGCGTCCAGGCGTGCTTCGAGGGTCGCGGGGGCGGAGGTCGACGCGGTGACCAGTTGGGTGAGGGAGTCGTTGAGGGAGCGGTCGCGGCGTTCGATCAGGCCGTCGGTGTAGAGGAGCAACGTGTCGCCGGGTTGCAGGAGTTCCTCGGACTCCTCGTACTCGGCCTCGGCGAATGCGCCGAGCATCGCTCCTTCGGGCAGCGGCAGCAGACGCGGGACGCCGTCGCTGATGCGGATCGGCGGCAGGTGCCCGGCGCGCGCCCAGCGCAGGATGCGGGTGTCGGGGTCGTACAGGCCGCAGACGACGGTTGCCGTCACGTGGTCGGTCAGATGGTGCGCGACGCTGTTGAGCCACGCGAGGAGTCGGCCCGGCGGGGCCCCCGTGACCGCGAGGTCGCGCAGGGCGTTGCGCAGGACGACCATGTTCGTGGCGGCGTCGATGCCGTGGCCGGCGACGTCGCCCACGGCCAGCAGGATCCGCCTGCTCGGCAGGGCGACGGCGTCGTACCAGTCGCCGCCGACCGCGGCGTCCGACTCCGCGGGACGGTAGCGCACGGCTACGCGGAGGTCCGCGGCGTCCACGGGCGTCTGGTCCGGCGGCATGATGGCCTGTTGCAGTTGCCGGGCCAGCCGGTTGCGTTCGGCGGCCTCCTCCTCGCTGTCCAGGAGTCGGTCACGCGTGGCCGCCAACGCGACCTCGGTCCAGTGCTGCGCCGAGGCGTCCTGGCAGGCGCCGCGGATCGCGGTCAGGGCGCCGTCGCCGTCGAGGACCGGTTCGGCGAACACCCGGAGGCGGCGGGTCACGCGTCGGGCGTGTTCCAGGCGGAAGTCGACCGTGGCGGGTCGGTGCCGGTCGACGATGGAGCTGCGGAATCGGCGCAGCGGGCCGGCGTCGTCCGGGTGCGCCTGGTCCGGCCATCGCGCCATGGGCAGGGGGCCTTGCGTCGGGTCGCGTCCGAAGAGTTGGTACGTCTGCCCGTTCCACAGGCACTCCCCGGTCCCCGACGCCTCCTCGAACCCCCCGATTCTGGCCAGGCGTTGGACGTGGTCGATCAGGTCGGCGGACCGCGCGTCCGGGGACTGCCGCGTCCAGACGACAAGAACCGCGTCGCCGTGCCGGCTGACGGCCACGTCGGCGAGCCCGCCGGGCGGGGCGGCGGTGTCGGCCCACGGGACCGGGCGGCGTTCGGCGTGGAAGCGGTGCCCTGAGGTGTACACGCGGTGGACCACCTCGTACAGCCCGCCGGGCGCGGCGGCGAGCGGGTACTCCTCCAGCATCCGCGCGCCCGCCATCCGGGCCCGCGCGGTCCGCAGGGCGTCCACCCCGCGGGCGTTCAGGTGCCGGATGCGGAAGTCGGCGAGCAGGCCGCGGGCGTCGAGGAAGGGTTCGAGGACCATCGCGGGGACGTTCAGCCCGTCGGCGAGTTCGGCCAGTCGGCCTGCCGGGCTCTGCCCCGAGTCGGTTTCGGGGCCCCAGTGTCCCGTTGCCTGCGGCGGCAGTACGAGAGCGCACAGGTCGGCCAACGCTTGAAGCTGGCGGCGCATTTGCGTCGACGGCGGCGGGAGCCGACCGGGCCAGCATGTTTCGAGTACGCCCTGCACTCTCCCGAGGGACACGACTGTCAGCGCGATCCGCCCCGGTGCTGTCTCGGTCTCGGCACGGGCCCTCCCGGGAACGGCCACGCCGGGCGACGCCGTGCCGGCCCCCGCGACGGACGGGATCCAGACGGAGCCCTCCGGAGCCGTGAGCGCGCGGCTCGCGACCGTGTCCACGTCGGGCGGGACATGGCGCCATCGGCGCAGTTCGGCGGCGTCGAACCCGGCGGCACCCGCCAACGCGAGCTCCGTGTCGTCGCCCACCGCCCAGATCAGCACGGCGACGGCTCCCAACGGCGCGAGGACATCATCGAGCATCGCTCGGGCGGCGGCGTCGGCGTCCGGGGCCCGGAGCGTGCCGCTCTGCGCGGCCCGGAGCCGGGCGGACGCAGATTCGGCGCGGTCGCCGGCAACGCCTCCGTCGACGTCCCCTCGACCGCTTACGGCTTCATCGGCTGCGAGTCCGTCGACGTCCCCTCCACCGCTCTTGGCTTCGTCGGCCGGGAGTGCGCCGACTTCGCCCTCAGTCGCCCCGTCGTCGGTGCCTCCCCGGACCATCAGAGGCCCGGCAACACGGTCCACGATGTCCGCCGCGAACGCGTACCGCGACGCGCCCGCGCGCTCGGCCAGCACGCTGAGTTGGTGGTCCGCTTCCGCCGGGTCGCACCCCAACTGGGCCACGAGAATGCCCTTGGCCAGGTCCACGACCGAGCGCCGGTCGGCGTCCGCCCGCACCGCCTTGACCTCGCCGTGCAGGCGTTCGACGGCCGCCGCCAGATCACGGAGTGCCGTGCTCTGCGGCTCGTCGGCATTCGGCGGGACTGCGGACATCTGGCGAGCAACTCCTCTGTAGATCAAGGGTGTTCGATGTTTCGTGAGATCACTGGCGCAACGCCCGACGTACGCGGTCGAGCAGGTCGTCCACGTCCACGGGTTTGGTGATGTAGTCGACCGCACCCGCGGCCAAGGCGTCCTCGCGGTCGCCGAGCATCGCCTTGGCGGTCACCGTGATGACCGGCAGTTCGGCGAAGCCTGGCATGCGGTGGATCTCACTGGTGGCGTTGTAGCCGTCCATCTCCGGCATCATCACGTCCATCAGCACCAGGTCGGTTTCCGGGTGCGCGGCCAGGAGCGCGACGCAGTCCCGGCCGTTGTCCGCCTGGAGGACCGCCGCGCCCTGGCTCTCCAAAATGCCGGTCAGGGCGTACTGGTTGCGCAGGTCGTCGTCGACCACCATGACCGTACGCCCCGCAAGCGCGTCATCACGTGCCGCGGTCGGCGGGAGCACCGGCCGGGTGTCGGCGGGCGGACCGGTTTCGACGGCACCCGGCCGGTCCTCCGCGACGTACGAGCGGATGCGTTCGCGCAACTCGTCGAGCCCCGACACGATTTCGCGGGCCGGTCCGTCGGGCCGGGACAGCAGGGCGTTCCGTGCCTCCTGCGACAGGCTCCGGCCGCGGTGCAGCAGCACCGGTGCTTCGGACAGTCGGGGGTCGCCGTCGAGGGCGGCCAGCAGGCGCAGCGCCTCGTCGTCCGGCAACCCGAGGTCGACGACGACGCAGCAGTACGGCTGAGCGCCCAACGCCTCGACCGCCGCCTGGGGGTCGGCGACCGACACGATGTCGATCTCCTGCCGTACGTCCGCCTCGACGTCCTCGCCGACGCTGGCCGCGATCATCGCGAGCAGGCCGCGCGCCCCCTCCTCGACGACCAGCACGCGGCGGGCCGGCGGCGGCGCGGCCCGGTCCCCCGCCGAACCGGCGCGGCCGGCGTCCCGGTTCACCCCGCCGGACCCGCCGGACCCCGACCCGCCGGACCCACCCGAACCGTCGGACGCCGGGGCCCGCTCGAACTCCGGTGCGGGCTCGGTGAATCCGGGATGCGTGACCGGCAGGTAGAGCGTGAACGTACTCCCCCGGTCCACCGCGCTCTCCGCGGTCACCGCACCGCCGAGCAGGTAGGCGATCTCCCGGCTGATCGACAGTCCCAGTCCGGTTCCGCCGTAGCGGCGGCCGGTGGTGCCGTCCGCCTGCTGGAACGCGCCGAAAATCGTGTCGAGTTGGTGGGCCGGGATGCCGACTCCCGTGTCCCGTACGCGGAACGCCACCGCCGGCTCGCCCTGGGCCACGCCATCGGGGATCTCCTCCGCGGCGGCGAGGTCGATGCGCAGCTCGATCTCGCCGCGCTCGGTGAACTTCACCGCGTTGGACAGCAGGTTGCGCAGGATCTGCCGGAGTCGCGCGTCGTCGGTGATCAGCTCGTTCGGCGCGTCGGAGGCGGCGGCGACGCGCAGGGCCAGGTGCTTCTGCGCGGACATCGGGCGGATCGTCGCGTCGACGAAGTCGAGCAGCCCGCGCAGCGGCACACGTTCCGGATGCACGTCCATCTTTCCGGCCTCGACCTTGGACAGATCGAGGATGTCGTTGATGAGCTGGAGCAGGTCGGATCCGGCGGAGTGGATGATGCTCGCGTACTCGACCTGCTTCCGGGTGAGGTTGTCGGCCGGGTTCTGGGCGAGCAGTTGGGCGAGAATCAGCAGGCTGTTGAGCGGTGTCCTCAGTTCGTGGCTCATGTTGGCCAGGAACTCGGACTTGTAGGTGGACGCCACGGTCAACTGCCCCGCGCGGTCCTCAAGTTCCTGCCGGGCGAGCTCGATCTGCTCGTTCTTCGCCTCGATGTCGCGGTTCTGGCTGGCCAGGAGCGCGGCCTTCTCCTCCAGTTCGGCGTTCGAGCGCTGCAACTCCTCCTGCTGATTCTGGAGTTCCTCGGATCGTGCGCGCAGTTCGCCGGCCAAGCGCTGGGATTCCCCGAGGAGTTCCGCGGTTCGGGCGTTCGCCACGATCGTGTTGATGTTGACGCCGACGGTCTCCCGGAGCTGTTCCAGGAAATCCCGGTGGATGGCGGTGAATTCGGTGACCGAGGCGAGTTCGACGACGCCCAGGACCTCCCCTTCGGCGACGATGGGGAGCACGATGAGCGCCCGCGGCGAGGCGCGGCCGAGCCCCGAGGAGACGATGTAGTCGCCCGGTACGTCCTCCACCGCGATGGTGCGCCGGGTGCGCGCGGCCTGGCCGACGAGGGTGCTGCCGTGCCGGACCCGTGCGGCCGGGGCGCCGTCCGGCGGCAGCCCGTATGCGCCGATCAGGGTCAGCTCCGCACCGTCGGCGGAGTCCTGGGCGAGGTAGAAGGCGCCGTACTGCGCACCCACCAGCGGCGTCAGCTCGTCCATCACCAGCGCGGCGACCACGGCCAGGTCACGCTGGCCCTGCATGAGGCCGGAGACGTGGGCGAGGTTCGACTTCAACCAGTCCTGGTCCTGGTTGGCCCGCGTCGACTCGCGCAGCGACCGGACCATGAAGTTGATGTTGTCCTTGAGTTCCGCGACCTCGCCGGACGCGTCGACGGTGATCGACCGGGTCAGATCCCCTTCGGCGACCGCGCTGGTGACCTCGGCGATGGCCCGTACCTGGCGGGTGAGGTTGCCGGCGAGTTCGTTGACGTTCTCGGTGAGGCGCTTCCAGGTGCCGGAGACGCCCTCGACCTCCGCCTGTCCGCCGAGGCGCCCGTGGCTGCCCACCTCGCGGGCGACGCGGGTGACCTCGGCGGCGAAGGCCGAGAGCTGGTCGACCATCGTGTTGATGGTGGTCTTCAGCTCCAGGATCTCGCCGCGCGCGTCCACGTCGATCTTGCGGGTCAGGTCGCCCTTGGCCACGGCCGTCGCCACCTGCGCGATGTTGCGGACCTGGCCGGTGAGGTTGGACGCCATGAGGTTCACCGACGCGGTGAGGTCGCGCCAGGCGCCGCCCACACTCGGGAGCTGCGCCTGCCCGCCGAGGATCCCCTCGGTTCCCACCTCTCGGGCGACCCGGGTCACCTCGCTGGTGAACAGTCCCAACTGGTCGACCATGCCGTTGAAGACGATGACGATCTCGCCGAGCAGCCCGTCCGGCTCACCGGGCAGCCGCGTACCGAAGTCCCCGTCGCGCACCGCGGTCAGTCCGGCGAGCAGGCGGCGCAGCTCCGGGTCGCCGATGGGGCCGTAGCCCGCGGCGGGGGCGTCCGTGCCGCGGGCGACGGCTCCGCCGGGGACGCCGGGGGTGTCCGCCGGCCGTCGCCGGTCCGGTTCACCTGGCATGTTCCACCTCACTCGGGTGGTCGGACGGCGCGGTGGTCGGACGGCGCCCCCGCCGCCCGGACGCGGCGGCGCTCGTGAACGGGTGCCGGCGCCCGCGACTCCGCCGCACGATGCGGGGAGACGCCCCGCATGCCCAGCACACCCCGTGGCGCGACATGCGTCAATTCGGGCGCATCGCCCCCGGGTACCGCCCGCCGAAGGGGGTAGCGGCCACACGGACGCGGGATCCCGCTTCGGGACCCGCACCGCCGGGACGGCCGGTCGAACAGGCCGTCCGCCGCAGCGCACCGGCCGTGTGCCGTTCGCCTCGGGCAACCGGGGAGGCCGGGGTCCGACCGGCCGTCGGATACGGTGCGCACGGCCGCAGCGACGGAACGCAACGATCCCACGGAGTGTCCGCGTGACCGACCCGAACGACGCTGGTGGCACGCCGTACGCGATCGAGGGCGGCGTCCCGCTGATGCTGCCGCTGGACGGCGCTCCCGGCTCGGTGAAGGCCGCGCACGCCGCGACCCGGACCTTCCTGGACCGCGCCCTGCCGGGCCGTGCCATCGGCCGCACGATGGCCGTGGACGCGCTGCTCGTGGTCGCCGAACTGGTCGCCAACGCCTGCCGGCACGCGCCGGGTCCGTGCCGGCTGAGCCTGCGGGTGTCCCGGCAGGGCATCGACGTCGCCGTGGAGGACACCGGGCCGGGGCGCCTCCTGCCCGGCATGGACGGGCGGAGGCCGGACGGGGCGGGCAGGGTCGGCTACGGCCTGATGATCGTCGGCAGGCTCACGCGGGGCATCCGCGTCGAGCCCCGTCCGCACGGCAAGGTCGTCCGTGCGTGCGTGCCGTGGTCGGCTTAGGCTCGAAGGACGGGCGCCCGGCGAGGGCGGCCCTGGAGAGGGCGTCATGCAGCAAGACGACGATCCCGATCGCGACCACGTGGACGGCTGGCGGGTGGTCCCCGTCGAAGGCGACCTGGACTTCGACTCCGCGGAGCGGTTCGGCACGGCCTTGGCGGCGCGCGCTCGGAACGGGGACCACCGTTTGGTGCTCGATCTGGGCAAGGTCGCCTTCATGGACTCCTCGGGCCTGCGCGTCCTGCTGCGGGCGGCGCGCGAGACGCGTGCGCGCGGCGGGGAACTGCGTTTGGCCGCCCCGAACGAGTCCGTCCTGCGGCTTCTGGAGGTCACGCAGGTGGGCCCGCTGCTGCCGGCCTACCCCGACATCCGGTCGGCGTGCGACGGCCCGCGGGGCGGATCGCCGGACACCGCTTGAACGCGCCGCCGGAGTGGTCCGGCGCGCGCACGATCGCCGGACACCGCTTGACGCTTCGCCGGAGTGGTCGGTCGCGGTCCGGCGCGCGCACGAGGGCGGTGACCTCGGCCGGGTCGGACGGCGTCCCCTCGGAAAGGTCAGAGCCCCGCGGGCCGGGTTCCGATGACTCCTTCGTCGCGGAGGGCGTCCAATTCGTCGTCGGACAGCCCCAGAAGGCCGGCCAGGATCTCGTGGTTGTGCTCGCCCATCGTCGGTGCCGGGCGCGTGATCCATGCGCGTGGGCGTCCCGCGAGTTGGAACGGAAGCCCGGGGATGCGGTGTTGGCCGACCACGGGGTGACCGACGCGTTCGAAGAAGCCTCGGTGACTCAATTGCGGGTGGTCGAAGAGCGCCGCGCCGCCCGAGACGACCGCGGCCGCGAGACCCGCCGTGCGGAGTTCCTCCACGGCCTTCACCGGATCCCGTTGCGCGGTCCACGCCGTGATCGCCGCGTCGATGCGGTCGTGTGCCGCCCGGCGTCCCGAACGGTGCCGCAGCCGAGTGTCGCTCCCCAGGTCCGAACGGCCGATGACCTCGCAGAGCACGGGCCAGTGCCCGTCCTCGGTGATCGACAACGCGATCCAGGCGTCCGAGCCGTGACAGCGGTACACGCCCTGCGGAGCCGCGTCGGGCGCGCGGTTTCCGTCCCGCATGAGGATGGCCCCGTAGGCGGTGTACTCGACGACCGCCTCCGCCGCGACGTTCAGCACCGCCTCGACCATCGTGGACTCCACCAGGGTGCCTTCGCCGGTGCGGTCGCGCAGTTCCAGGGCCGCGAGGGTGGCGAAGACCGCGTGCAGGCCCGCTATTGGATCGCAGGCGCCCCGAGGGATGAGCGGCAGTCCGTCGGCCCCTCCGGTCATCCAGGCCATGCCGCTCGCCTGCTCCATGGTCTGCGCGAACCCGACGCGGTCGCGCCACGGTCCGTCCAGGCCGAACGCCGGCATCCGCACAAGTACCGCGTGCGGGTTCGCGGCGCGCAGTGTGTCCGGGGCAAGGCCGAGGTTCGGGAGGACCCGTGGTGAGAAGTTCTCCATCACGACGTCGCACTCGGCGACCAGGCGCAGAGCCAGTTGCCGCGCCTGGGCGTGTCCGAGGTCGAGGGTCAGGCCGCGTTTGGCGGCGTTCGCCGACAGGAACGTACTGCCGGTCTCCCACCAGCCCTCGTGGGAAGGGGGCTTGGCCCCGGCGAAGCGCATGCCGTCGGGGCGGCGCACGCCTTCGAGTTTGACGACGTCGGCGCCGAGGGCGCCCAGCAGCATGGTCGCGAAGGGACCGGCCCAGAATGCCGTGAGGTCGAGGATCCGCAATCCGCTCAGCGGCAGCTGCGGATCCCCCGCGGGTTCGCGTGGCGGGCGGGGCGCGGAACGGGGGTGCCAGGCGACCGTCGTGTCCACCGAAGCAGGGGCGTCCGACAGCGGGACCCCACGAAATGCGCCGATGGCGTAGGGCACACGCGGCTGGCGGAATCCCGCGGGGTTGTCGGTGAACACCCCGCGGGCGGCGAAGTGGTCGATCCCGGTGACGGTGGCGGGGGTCCCCACCGGAGCCGCGGGAATGCGCAGGGCGGCGGCAAGCTCCAGGATCTCGTCCGTGGTCCGGGCACCGGTCCAGGCGTCCACCGCGGAGACGAACTCCTCGCGGCGGCGGAGCCGCCCTGCGGCGGTGGCCAGTTCGGCGTCCGCGAGGAGGTCCGGGCGCTCGATCATGACGAGGAAGTCCTGGAACTGCTGGGCGGTGATCGTGCAGAACCCGACAAGCCCGTCGGCGGTGGTCGCTATGGACGGGAGCTCGACGCCGCGCCCGCTCGTCGGCGCCGCGTCCCCCAGGACGTCCGCGGCGACGGCCGAGAGGCCGCCCATGGTGACCACCATGGCCTCCAGCACCGACAGGTCGACGAGCGCACCGCGCCCGGTCGCCTCCCGACCGCGGTTCATCGCGGCCGCGGCCGCGGCGGCGTAGGAGCCGGCGATCCACTCCCCGATGTTGCCGCCGGCCTGCATCGGGGTGTCCGCGGGCAGTCCGCGCCCGGCGGTTGAGCCGCACTGCGCCTGGAGCACGAACTCGTTGACGGCACAGGCGTCTTCCGTGTATGGGCCGGTGAGGCCGTACGGAGTGACGGCCACGGTGACCGCCTCCGGGAACCGCCGGTGCAGTTCCTGGACCGCCACGCGATCGGCGCCGGTCGGTGCCGCGACGAGGACGACGTCCGCGGCCGCCAGGAACTCGTCGGCGGGCAACTGCCCGAGCGCCCCGACCGACGACCGCTTCCCGGCGTTGAGGAAGCGGAAGAGGGCTCCGGGGGCGTCGTCGGCGGGACGGGCTCCCGAGGCGGACCGGCGCCGCAGCGCCTCGCCCCGGGGAGGCTCCAGCTTGACCACGTCCGCCCCGGCGTCGGCGAACAGTTTCCCGGCGTAGGAGACGGCGAGGCCGCCGCCCGTCTCGACGACCCGCAGCCCGGCGTACGGCGCTTCGGCGTCGGCTCCGCCGGGCCCCGCGTCGTCGCGGCCGAGCGCTCGCCGCCGTGTGTCCCGCAGTGCGGCTCCGCCGTCCATCGCGGTCTTCTTCACCGGTTGGTCGCGGTTCGGGCGGTGCGGGCGGCGGTGATCGCGTTCCACGAGTCGATGTCGCGCTGGTCGGCGCGGCGGCCCACGTGGGTGACGACGTCCACGTCCCGCGCGCCGGCTCGCAGGGCGCCCGCCGTGCACTGCTCGCGCGGCCGCGTCTTGAACGGATCGAACTGATAGGCCGCCATGGCGTTGTCGTGCGTGATCTTGTTGACGAGCGCGTCGTCGAGATGGCCGAGCGTGGCGATGACGTCTTCGGGTGCGTTCGGCCAACTGCTGTCGGAGTGCGGATAGTCCGATTCCCAGCACACCTGGTCGGTGTTGAACCAGTCGAGCAGCCGCGGCCCCACCTTGTCGCTGATGAAGCAGGTGTAGAAGTGCCGCTGGAACAACTCGGTCGGCCCGGATACGCCCTTGGGAAGCACGGGCTTCGTCCAGCCCGAGTGGCGTTCGAGGACGTGTTCGGCCCGCCACAGGAAGTACGGGATCCATCCGATGTCGCCCTCGGTGAGCGACAGGCGCAGGTCCGGGAAGTCCGCCCAGAACCCCGCCCACAGGAGCTCGACCAGGGTGAAGGTCGACATCAGGGACGACAGGGTCATCTGGGTGTTCGGCGGCGCGTCCGCCGAAACGGACGGCGACCGCGACGAGGAGCCCACGTGCGTGCACAGCACGACCCGCTCCTCCGACGCCGCCTCGAACAGCGGGTACCAGTAGCGCGTGTGGATGCTCGGCATGCCCAGCGCTTCGGGGTTCTCCGAGAAGGTCACCGCGTGGCAGCCCTTCGCGGCGATGCGCCGGATCTCCTTCGCCGCCTCCACGACGTCGAAGAGCGGCAGGATTCCGCAGGGGATGAAGCGCCCGGGATAGGCGGCGCACCACTCGTCGATGTGCCAGTCGTTGTAGGCCCGGATCATCGCCAGGTTCGTGTCCCGGTCCGGCCCCTGGTTCAGCACCTGTCCGGAGAACCCGGTCCAGTTGGGGAAGTTGAGACCGGCGAGTTGTCCCCCGGCGTCCATGTCGCGGACCCGGGCGTGGACGTCGTAGCAGCCGGGCCGCATCTCGTCGTAGCGGCTGGCGTCGACGTTGAACATCTCGCGGGGCTTGCCCGCGACCGCGTTGAGGCCGAGGTTCCGGCCGCGGAGGTTGCCGTAGTACCACTGCTGGGCGCCGTCGGCGGCTTCGACCACGCGGGGGGCCGCATCGGCGTACTTCGCCGGCACGTGTCCGTCGAACATGTCCGCCGGCTCGGCGATGTGGTCGTCGACGCTGATCAGGATGAGGTCGTCTTTGTGCACGTCTGCCTCCGAGGGTCCGCTGCGGGTGAGGGTTCGGTCCGCCACGTCACCCGGGTGTGCGGCACGGACCGTGCCTCCCGACGCGGCGACGTGGCCGGAACTGCGGCGTCCTTCAGCGATCCGCCGGTTGGAACCGGAAGAGCCGCTCGGCGTTGCCGCGCAGGAGCTTGTACTGCGTGGACTCCGGGAGGTGGGCCATCTGGTCGCGGGCGACCTTGATCGAATTCGGCCAGGTGGAGTCGCTGTGCGGGTAGTCGGTCTCGACCATCACGTTGTCCTCGCCGATCTCGGCAAGGCTGCGCATCGCGTGGTTGTCCTCGATGAAGCACCCGAAGATGTGGTCGCGGAACGTCGCCCGCAGGTCGAGGTTGTGCAGGTCGATCGCGCGCGACTCGCTGACGACCTTGCCGTACAGCTCGACGCCTTCGCCGGCGGATGCCCAGTGACGCTGCTTGTCCACGATCTGTTCGGCGCGCTCCAGGAAGTACGGCATCCAGCCGACGCCGCCTTCGGACAACGCGATGCGCAGGTTGGGCAGTTCCTGGAGGTAGGGGCTGAACAGCCACTCCAGCATCGCCCCCGCCGGGCGGATGCCGCCCCACGACATGTTGGCCAGCACGGACGACCCGGACGATATCTGCGGCATCGTCGACGACGAGCCGACGTGCATGCAGACGACCATTCCCGTGTCGTCGGCCGCCCGCATCACCGGGTCCCAATAGCCGCTCGCGTCGTGGACGGTCGGCAGGCCGAGCGGCTCGGGGTTCTCGGAGAGGGCGAAGGCCCGGGAGCCCATGCCCGCGCAGCGCTCCATCTCCCGCGCGGCCTCGTGCGGGTCCCACAGCGGGATCAGGGTCATCGGAATGTAGCGGCCGGGCGCGGCGCCGCACCATTCCTCGATCATCCAGTCGTTGTACGCCCGCACGCACAGCAGCGCGAGGTCCTTGTCGTCCGCCTCCCAGAACACCTGGCCGCAGAAGCGGGTGAAGGACGGAAAGCACAGGGAGGCCAGGATGCCCGCCTGGTCCATGTCCGCCACACGCGCCACCGCGTCGTAGCACCCGGGTCGCATCTCCGCATAGGTCAGGGGCTTCGGACTGAACTGCTCCTTGCTGCGGCCGGCCGCCGCGGACAGCCCCGAGCTCTCGACCTGCTTGCCGTCGTACTCCCAGTACTCGCGATCGCCGGTGGTCACCAGGCGCGGTGCACGGTCGCGCAGCTTCGCCGGGATCCGGTCCTGCCACACGCCCGGCGGCTCCAGGACGTGGTCGTCCACGGAGATCAGCCAGTCCAGACGGGGGCTCTCACCCTGGGCCATGAGCGCTCCTCACACCTATTTCGTAATGTATAAAGTACAAGGATGCGGGCGCGAGCAACAGATCTTGCCTCCGGATTCCGCGTCGGCTTGGCGGCCGCCCCGCCGCCGGCCCGGTGGCCTCGACCTCCATCGCCGCAGTAGCAGCGCACGCCTCGACCCCAGGGAACCCGACCACCCGCCCCGCAGAAGTCTCCACACGATGACAACCTGAGCGTATTATATATAGTACGTACGGGATATACATGAAGCCGCTCGGCGCCCGACTCCGATGAACTCCGCCGTCCACGGCGCGTGATTGGTGAGGTGACATGTCTGTCGGCAGCAATGCGCGCGGCGAGCCCTCCGAGGAGGGTCGCCTGCCTTCCAGGGGCCCCCTGCACGGCGTGCGTGTCGTCGAGTTCGGGATCTGGGTGGCCGGGCCCGCCACGGCCGCGGTCCTCGCGGACTGGGGCGCCGACGTCGTCAAGGTCGAGCCGCCCGGCGGCGACCCCCAGCGCGGGCTTGAGGGCGTGGCGAGCGCCGGCGGTGACGCCCTCCCCTTCAATCCGACGTTCGACGTGACCAACCGGGGCAAGCGCTCGATCGCCCTCGACCTGAAGTCGCCCGAGGGGCGTGCGGTGGCCGACGAACTGATCGCCGGCGCCGACGTCCTCGTCACCAACATGCGGATGCGGGCCCTGGAGCGGCTCGGCCTGGACTACGCGACGCTGCACGACCGGCACCCGCGCCTGGTGTACGCGCTGATGACGGGTTACGGGACCGAGGGGCCCGAACGCGACAGACCGGGCTACGACATCGGCGCCTACTGGTCGAGGGCCGGACTGGCGGCCTCCCTGGCGGTTCCCGGCAGCACACCGCCGTTCCAACGCGGCGCGATGGGCGACCGGACGGCGGCGGCCGCGCTCGCCGGCGGCGTCGCGGCGGCCCTGCTGGCACGCGTCCGCACCGGCAGCGGGCAGTTGGTCTCCCAGTCGCTGTTCCGCTGGGGCGTCTACACGCTGTCCTCCGACTTCAGCCTCGCGATCGGCTTCGGCGCCCCCATGGCCACCGCACGCCGGGAGGCCATGGCCAGCCCCACGGTCAACTGCTACCGGTGCGCCGACGACCGGTGGTTCTGGCTCACCGGCCTTGAGCGCGCCCGGCACTGGCCCCCGCTCGCCAGAGCCGTCGGGCGCCCCGAGTGGCTCGACGATCCGCGCTTCGCCACGTCAGCGGCCCGGCACGAGAACGCCCGCGTTCTGATCGCGGAGCTGGACGCCCTGTTCGCGACCCGCGAACGGCACATGTGGCTCAAGGAGTTCGACGCCCACGACGTCTGGTACCAGCCGGTCAACACCGTGCCGGAGGTGCTGGAGGATCCCCTGCTCCAGGCGTCCGGCGCGCTCGCCGAGGTCCCGCACCCGGAAGGAGGGAGCGCCGTGTTCGTCAACACCCCCGTCGACTTCGACCGCACTCCCGCGGGACCCCGCGGCACCGCCCCCGCGGTGGGCGAGCACACCGACAGTGTGCTGCGCGAACTGGGCTACTCCGACGAACGCATCGCATCCGTCAGGGCGGAGGGAGGTGTTGGCTAGCCACGACGCCGTCACCCGCGCAGACCGTCGCGGGGCCGCCGACATCTCGGGCCGCTTCTGCATCGCCGGTCTCGGGCTCAGCGAGCAGGGCAGACGACTCGGCGTGGCCCCACGGGAGTTGCGGCGGCGGGCGCTGGACGCCGCACTGCACGACAGCGGCCTTGCGCGTGCCGACATCGACGGCTACATCGGGACCTCCGGCGACCCCTTCGACGACATCCGCTACCTCGGCCTCTCCCCCGGCTTCGCCTGGACCATGCAGTCCGGCGGCGCCACGGCGATCTGGTCGGTCATCAACGCCGTGGGCGCGATCACCACGGGCCAGGCGACCGCGGTGGCGTGCGTCTACGGAACCGCCCCGACGTCCGAAGGCAGCCGGCGGGTGGACGGAACCGTCGGAGGCTACGGCGGCTTCGCGTACGGCTATCCGTCGATGTACGGACTCCACGGCGCCGCGGCGGCCCACGCCCTGCACGCGCGCCGGCACATGCACAGGTACGGGACCACCGCCGACCATCTGGGCGCCGTGGCCGTCGTCCAGCGCGAGTACGCCGCGAAGCGTCCCGGCACCCTCGGCTTCGGGCAGCCCATCACGCTCGACGACCACCGCGCGTCCCCGATGGTCGTCGACCCGTTCCGCATGCTCGACTGCTGCCGCGACACCGACGGCGGGGTGGTCCTGCTGGTCACCTCGGCGGACCGGGCGCGTGATCTGCGTCGACCTGCGCCGCGGATCCTCGGGTTCGGGTCCGGCCACAACATGCGCAACTGGTGGACGGGCGACGTCTACGACCTGCACGACGACATCGCCCCCGCCAAGGCGACCGCCTTCGGCCAGGCCGGCCTGGGCGTCGAAGACGTCGACGTGGCGGCGCTGTACGACCCGTTCACCATTTCACCGCTCATGCAGTTGGAGGCGTACGGCTTCTGCGCGCCGGGCGAGGGCGGGCCGTTCGTGGCGTCCGGGGCGACCCGCCTGACCGGCGTCGTTCCCACCAACACCGGAGGCGGGCAACTGTCCGGCTACTACGCCACCGGCTTCACCGCACTCGCCGAAGGCCTGGTGCAGTTGCGCGGCGAAGGCGGCGCCACCCAGGTGCCCGACGCGCAGGTCGCCCTCGTCAGCGGCCACGGCGGCAACGGCGGAATCCAGAACACCTGGGCGCACGCCACGATGCTCCTGGGGGCGGACCGATGAACACGCCGACCGACCCGCCGACCGACCCGCCGACCGCGCCCGGTCCGCGCGACGTCGTCCGCGACGACCTCGACGAACGGTTCTGGGAGGGCTGCGTACGCGGCGAGTTCCTGCTGCACGTCTGCGGCGAGTGCCGCCGGGCGTACTGGCCGGCCTCGACGTGCATCGAGCACGGGACGTCGGCCATGGCCTGGGTCCCGGCCTCCGGGCACGGAACGGTGCACACCTGGACGGTCTTCCACCGCGCGTACGCACCGCACCTCGCCGCCCGCGTACCCTACGTCGTGTCCGTCGTCGAACTCGACGAAGGCCCGTTCTTCCACACCGACCTGGTCGACTGCCCGCCCGAGCGAGTGCGCGTCGGCCTCCCGGTCGAGGTGGTCTTCACGAACCTGGACCCGGCGACCGTGATCCCGCGGTTCCGACCGCGACCGACCGAGTGAAGGAGCACCATGGCCTCAGGAGACCGCTACGGACTCACGTACATCCGCACCGAGTTGGGTGCGGACGGCGTCCTGTGGGTGACGCTGGACCGCCCCGAGCGGCGGAATGCGATCAGTCCCGAGATGCACGCCGAGTTCCTGCCGCTGTTCACGCGGATCGCGGCGGACTCCGACGTCGACGCCGTCGTGCTGACCGGCGCCGGGGAGAAGGCGTTCTGCGTCGGCGCGGACTTCGCGGGCATGGACGTGAAGCTGGAGGCCGGCTATCCGGACGGCAATCCGGAGCTCATGAACGGTTCCGCGGCCATCGTCCGCGCCCAGTTGGCCGTGCCCCAGCCCGTCGTGGCCGCGATCAACGGTGACGCGCTGGGGCTGGGGGCCACCATGGCGCTGTTCTGCGACGTGACCTTCCTCGCGGACGACGCCCGCATCGGGGACCCGCACGTGAACGCCGGCCTGGTCGCGGGCGACGGCGGCGCGATCCTGTGGCCGCTCCTGCTCGGCGTCAACCGCGGCAAGGAGTACCTGATGACCGGGGATCTGATGACGGCCTCGGAGGCCCTCGGCCACAACCTCGTCAACCACACCGCGCCGCGCGCGGAGGTACGTGAGCGGGCCGGAGCCCTGGCGGCCCGGCTGGCGGCCGGTCCCAAGGTGGCCGTCCAGTTCAACAAGCGCCTCGCCAACGCCGACCTGGTCGACCGGGTGAACCGCCTCATCGACACGTCGCTGGCCATGGAGGCCATCACCTTCGAGACCGCGGACCACCGCGAGGCCGTCCGTGCCTTCCTCGAACGCCGCCCGCCCGTCTTCGGCGACCGGAAGGCGCCGGACGGGCAGGCGTGACCCGCGGAACGAACGGAAGGGCAGGGACCCCCGGCGGCCTCGGAGGCCGGCCGCCCCTGCCCTCCCCACCTTCCCGCAGGGGGTCGGCGGCCGAGGGTCACCCGAGGCCGGAGACCCCGAGTTCCGCGGCGTGGCCGTTGATCTCGTCCCGCAGCGCGTTCGGCAGCGGGATGCCGGACACCTCCCGGGCCCGACGGCGCTCGTGCTCCAACTCGCCCGGTACGAGCACGCGGTCGACTCCCTCTGCCGTCTCACCGGAGCGGAGGTCACGGACGAGGGTGTCCACACGCGCGGTGAACTCGGCCGGCGGCATGAAGCGCGCCGGGTCGACGGCGATGAAGACGAAGCCCTTCGCGACCCTGTCGCGGCCGTGGGCCGAGGACGCGGTGTGCTCGGTGCGGCCGAAACTGCTGCCGGCCAGCACGCCGCCCAGCAGTTCGACGAGCAGGGCCAGGCCGTATCCCTTGTGACCGCCGAACCACTGGAGGTGGTGGACCGACGCGGCCTGGGGATCCGTGGTCGGAAGCCCGCGCGCGTCGTTGGCCCATCCGTCGGGAATCCTCGTGTCGCCCCGCTTCTTCGCCAGCAGGAGCTTGTTGCCCGCAACTGCGGTGGTGGCCACGTCGTACACGACCGGGGGTTCCTCGCCCGCGGGCACGGCGTACGAGAGCGGATTGGTGGAGAACATCTGGGTGACCCCGCCGAAGGGCGGGACAATGGTCGGACCGTTCTGGAAGCACAGGCAGATCCGGCCCGCGCGGGCGACGCGTTCCGTGTATGCGGCGAGGGCTCCCAGGTGGGTGCTCTCGCGGACGGCGACGACGGCGACGCCGTGTTCCGCCGACCGCTCGACCAGCAGGCGCGCGGCCTCAAGTCCGGCGATCTGTCCGAATCCCAGCCCGCCGTCCAGGAGCAGCGTCGACCCTTGGTCGTCGAGGATCCGGGGGCGTGCGGTGGGGACGATCTGTCCGGCCCGGAGGCGGGAGACGTACAGTCCCGTCAAATGGGCGCCGTGCGAGTCCACGCCGCGCAGGTCGGCCTCGACGAGCAGTTCCGCCACGGTCGCGGCGTCCGCGGAGGACGTGCCGAGGGCTTCGAGGATTCCGGCGAGCACCTTGCGCAGGTGACCGGCGTCCACCGGTGTCGGCTCGCCCGCTTCGGTCCTGGAATCCGGCATCGGTGCTCCTTCGCTCAAGGGCGCGCCGCGGGGCGTCCCGCGACCACGGCACGTATTTGCTCGTCGCTGTATCCGGCGACCTCGCGCAGCACCCGCTCGGTGTCGCCGCCCAGTTCGGGGGCGCGCGTCGGTTGCGGGATCTGCTCGTCGGGGAAGCGGACCGGGCTCGGCATGAGGTCGGTGCCCATGCGTTCGGCCGGCATCCACGGCATGCGCGCGGCGAACTGCGGGTCGTCCACGATGGTCCGCGGCGTGTTCACCGGCGCGATCGGCACCTCGTGCGCCGCGCCGAGGCGGACCCATGCGGCGGTGGTCCGCGATCTGAACAGTACGGTCAGGGCGTCGCGCAACTTCGTGTCGCCGACGGCGTGGTCGGCGATGCGGGCGCCTCCCTCCCGGTAGAGGTCCATCCGGCCGGAGGCCGCGCAGAAGTTGTGCCAGAACGCGTCCTCGGAGGCCATCAGAAGCACGTGCCCGTCCGCCGTGGCGTACATCTGGTACCGGACTCCCTCGGCCATGCCGCCGGTCCCGGGCGCCCGGCGGCGGCCGCCGTCGGCGGGGTTGCCGGTGACCTCGTCCTCGGGGCGTTCGTACGCCCGGTATCCCTCGATGCGGAGCCAGTCGAAGGCGGCCGCCGCGTCGGACTGCGCGACCTCCAGCCGCGACCCCTCTCCGGTCGCGCGGGCGCGGAGCACCGCCGCAAGGATGCCGAACGCGCCGAACAGCGGCCCGGCGTGGATGCCGATGGAGGTGTGGTCGGGGATGTACGCGTGCCCGTTCTCGTCGACGGACGGGGCCACGACACCCGACCAACTGTCGAAGGCGATGCCGTGACTGGGCAGGTCCCTGAGCGGGCCGGTCTCGCCGAAGCCGCTGACCGTCGCGAAGACGAGCCGCGGGTTGACGGCGCTCAGGTCGGCGTATCCGAGGCCGCGGCGGGCGAGTCCGCCGGGGCGCATGGCCTCGACGACCACGTCGGCCTTGGCGGCCAGCGCGCGGAAGGCGTCCGCGCCTTCGACGGTGCGCAGGTCCAGGACCACGCTGCGCTTGCCGCGGTTGAGGTGCCAGTGCATGAGCGCGACGCCGTCGACGATCGGCCAGGCCATGCCGCGCACGTAGTCGCCTGAAGGCGGTTCGACCTTGATGACCTCGGCTCCCAGGTCCGCGAGATGCGTGGTGACCGCGGCCGGGCCGAGGATGGAGCTTTCCACGACGCGCAGACCGTCCAACGGCGCTCGGCGTGCTGTCACTTCCGCCCTCCGCCCTCACGGTCCCAGGTTGCCCCGCCGACCCCGCGTTCGCGCAGAACGTGCTTCTGGAGCCGCAACGACGTGGTGTTGCGCGGGAGTTCGGCTACGACGTCGATGTAGCGCGGCACCATGTACCCCGGCATGCGGCCGGTCAGGAATTCGGTCAGTGCCTCGGGATCCACGGTGTGCCCCTCGCCGGGCACGACGGCGATCATCACCTCGTCGCCGCCCAGCGCCGCCGGGACGGCGAAGGCGGCGCATTCGCCGACCGACGGGTGCTCCAGGACGAAGTTCTCGACCTCGAACGACGAGATGTTCTCGCCGCGGCGGCGGATGGCGTCCTTCATGCGGTCCACGAAGTAGAAGCGGCCCTCCTCGTCCTGCCGGAAGGCGTCCCCGGTGTGGAACCAGCCGTTGCGCCAGGCCGCGACCGTGGCCTCGGGATTGTTGTGGTAACCGACGTTGAGGGTCCACGGCGCCGCGGTGCGCAGCACCAGCTCCCCGACTTCGCCGCACGGCAGCGGCATGTCGTTCTCGTCGACGACGCGCGCCTCGGCGCCCAGTGGTCCGGGGCGGATCGTTCCGCTGGTCTGCCATGGGCCGTGGTCCCAGCCGGTGGCGATCACCGCGGGGACCTCGCTCATGCCGTAGCAGGTGGCCACGCGTACGCCGAACCGCTTCTCGAAGGCCTCCGTCTCCGGGATCATCGGTCCCAGGATCAGGCCGCGCAGCGGGGTGTCGGCGTCGTCCGGGGACGGCGGCCGGGCGGCGAGGATCGCCGTCATCGGCCCGGCGATTCCGGCGGCGACGGCGCCTGCGGCCCGCACGTCGTCCCAGAACTCCGTTCCGCTGAAGCGGTCCCGGGTGACGAAGCGGGCGCCTCGCGCGGTGGCGTATTGCAGTGCCCCGAGCCCGGAGACGTGGAAGAGCGGCAGGGGGGCGAACAGCCCTTCACCGCAGGCGATCGTGTCCTCGGGCACCCAGCCCCAGTGCCCCGCCATGGCCGCCCACGGCGTCAGGACCCCCTTGGACGGTCCGGTGGTCCCCGATGTGTAGATGACCGAGGCGAGTTCGTGCGGTTCGGGTCCGGGGAACTCGGGCGCCTCCCCGATGCCGGCGAAGAGGGACGCCGCACCGACCACGGTCACCTCGGAGGTCCCCGCCGCCGGCGCCTCCCCGTCGGCCACGACGACGAGACGCACCTCGGGCAGTTCGGGCAGGAGCGGGAGGACCCGGTCGGCCAGGTCCGCGGATACGACGACGGCGACGCTGTCGGAGTTCCCGAGGACGTGCGCGAGCATCCGCCCGAAGTACGCCGTGTTGACCGGCACGCACACGTGCCCGCCGACACCGCAGGCGAGCCACACGCGCGCCGCGTCGAGCGGGTCGGAGAGCAGGTACGCGACGTGCTCACCGCGCCGGATCCCGGCCTGCCCCAGGGCGGCCGCCCATGTCAGTACGTCGCGCTCGGCGTCGCGATAGGTGATCCGGCGGCCGTCGCGGTGTTCGAGGAAGACCGACTCCGGTGTCTCCCGCGCCCAGCGGCGCAGGGCGTTCGGGGCCAGCTCGGCACGGTCCACGAGCCCGCCCGAGTCGGCCTTCCGCTCCGCGGTCGGCGGGTCCTGGTCGGGACGGAGCACGGGCACCTCCGGATCTGTTGGCGGCGGTCGTCGGCGGCACGGCGGCGACTCAGCCGATCGGGACGTAGACGTTCTTCGAGCGCACGAACTCGGCGATGCCCTCGCGGCCGCCCTCCTTGCCGTAGCCGCTGTCCCGGAATCCCCCGAAGGGCGCGGCGGCGGGGAGGGCGGCGAAGCCGTTCACGGACACGTATCCCGCGTCCAGGGCGGCGGCGACACGGTGGGCCCGTTGGAGGTCGCGGGTGTGGACGTACCCCGCGAGGCCGTAGGGAGTGTCGTTGGCGAGCGCGACGGCCTCTGCCTCGTCACGGAAGGTGGTGACGGTCAGGACCGGCCCGAAGACCTCGGTCTGCGCGATGGCCGATCGGGGGGCGACGTCGTCGAACACCGTCGGCGCCACGAAGTGCCCGCCGCTCAGACCGTCGCCGCCGACGGGCCCTCCCCCGAGGATGCGACGGCCCGCTCCCTCCTCCTCCGCATCCCGGATGAGACCCAGGATGCGTTGGGCGTGCGGGCGGCTGACCACGGGCCCGATCTGGGTGCGGGGATCGAGCGGATCGCCCAGCGGCATCGCACCGATCGCCCGGACGGCCCGGTCCACGACCTCGTCGTGCACGTCCTCGTGCACCAGCAGGCGCGTTGGCATGACACAGCCCTGGCCGCTGTTGCGCATGCAGACGCCGCCCGCGAAGAGGCCCGCGGCGTCGAGGTCCGCGTCCGGGAAGACCAAGTTGCCGGACTTGCCGCCGAGTTCGAGCACGACAGGGGTGATGTTGCGGGCGGCGCCGGCCAGGATCGCGCGGGCCGCGCCGATGCCACCCGTGAAGCTCAGCTTGTCCACTCCGGGGTGCGCGACCAGGGCCTCCCCTGCCGCGACTCCGCCCGGGACGATGTTGACGGCGCCTTCGGGGAGTCCGGCCTCCAGGGCGAGCCGGCCGAAGACCAGCGTGCTGAACGGGGCCAGTTCCATCGGCTTGACGACGACGGTGTTGCCGGCCGCGAGGGCGGCACCGGCTTTGCGGGCGACCGACGAAATGCCGCCGTTCCAGGTGGAGATCATGCCGATGACGCCGTACGGCTCCGGCAGCGTGTAGTCGAACGCCCGCTCGGGGAAGATCGGTACGACCCGGCCCTCCAGCTTGTCGGCCAGCCCCGCGTAGTACTCCAGGTAGTCGGCGGCCCGGCCCGGCATGGCCCGCGCCCCCGAGATCGGCGTACCGCACTCCAGAGTCAGCACCTGCGCGATCGACTCCGTCCGTCGGCGGATCAGCGCGGCGAGGCGCAGCAGGGCGTTGCGCCGCTCGTCCGGCCGCAGGCCGCGCCACACCGGGTACGCGGCGCGTGCCGCGTGCACCGCGCGGTCGACCTCGGCGGCGCCGGCCAGCGGCACGCGCGCCTGGACCCGTCCGGTGGCGGCATTGACGTGGTCGAAGTCGCCCTCGCTGCCGTGCTCGTGCTCCTCCGCCCCGATCAGGACGGTCATCCGGGGCAGGAACTCGGCCGCCGCGGTCTGGTGCCGCTGCGCGTCCACGGGGACGAGGACATCCGGGTCCGTCGTGGTCATCGTGGTGGCTCCTTGGTCTCCGGGGACGCTCAGAACGGCGAGGGCAGGCGCTGCATCGGGACGGAGACGACGGTCGAGCACTCGGCGGCGCACGCCCGCGCCAGGACCTCTGCGAGGTTCGTGATGTCGTCGACCACCTCGGCCTCGGCGCCGAAGGCGCGGGCGAGTGCGGACCAGTCGGGGTTGCGCAGGACGGTGCCGTATTCGCGGCCTCCGAAGCGGTCGCGCTGGTCGCGGTTGGAGTTGCCGTACGCGCTGTCGTCGAACACGACGGTCACCGTGTGGATGCCGTGCTGCACTGCCGTGGCCAGCTCGTTCGACGCGAACAGGAAGCCCCCGTCGCCGGTGACCGTGACCACGGGCACGTCCGGCCGCGCGACCTTGACCCCGAGGGCCGCCGGGTAGCCGAAGCCGAGGGTGCCCATGTACGAGGTCGACAGGTAGGTGCGTGGCGCGTAGACCGGGTACGCCATGTGGCACATGTACGCCACCGACGTGGTGTCGCACACGAGTACTCCGTCGTCGGGTATGCCCTGCCGCAGTGCCCTCACCATCTCCCATTGTGGGCCTATCGCGGCGAGTTCCCGTTCGGCCTTGGCCCGCGCGGCCCGTCCCTCGTCGGCCCGCGAGGCACGGTTGCCGCGGCCGCGCAGCAGGTCGGCGAGGGCGGCCAGGGAGAGCGCCGCGTCTCCGGCGACCGCGACGTCCGCGGGGTGGTTGCGTCCGATCTGCTCGGCGTCGACGTCGAGGTGGACCAGCTTCTGGTCCGGGCGAAGGCCCATGCCCTGGAAGCGGGTTCCGACCGCGAGGACGACGTCGGCCGCGTCGAGGACGGGCCGCATGCGCGGGTTGACCCACATCGTGCCGACGGACAGGGGGTGCCGGTCGTCGATGGCCCCCTTGCCCTCTCGGGTGGTGACCACGAGCGCCTGGAGCAGATCCACGACCTCGGTGAGGGCAGCGGACGCGTCCCCGAGGACCACGCCTCCGCCTGCCACGACAAGCGGGGCCGAGGAACCGGCGAGCAGTGCCGCCGCCTGTTCGAGCCGGTCCTGCGGGGCACTGCTCCGCGGGGGATTCGCCGCCGGGAGGGTGAGCGCGTCGGTCGGCTCCGCGAACGCCTCCGGGGGTATCTCGATCTCGGTGGGCCGCGGGCGTCCGGTGTGCATGCGCTCGAACGCCTCGTGGACGGCCGGCGCGATCCCGTCCGGGTGTATCACCCGCTCCGCCCACTTGGTGATCGGCCGGACGACGTCGAGCTGGTCGTGCACGTCGTGCAGGAGGCCCAGGTCCTTGCCTATCCCGTGCCGGTTGACCTGTCCGGCGATCAGCAGCACCTGCGAGGAGCAGGCGTACGCCGTCGCGAGCCCGGTGGCGGCGTTGTACACCCCGACGCCCGGCACCACCATGGCGACGCCGGGACGCCCGGACGCCCGCGCGTAGCCGTCGGCCATGTAGGTGGTGGCCTGCTCGTGCCGCGTGACGATGTAGCGCAGCTCGGGCGAGTCGACGAAGGCGTCGAGGGCCGCCATCAACTGGTCGCCGGGCAGCCCGAAAACGGTGTCGACGCCTTCTGCCACGAGTTGGCGGGCCAGTGCGTGACCGCCCGTCCAGTGACCCGTGTCAGCGCCCCCTTCGGCGGACATCTGTTCTGCCATGGTTCTGAGCCTCACTTCGACGCGACCCGCCCGGCCGAAACCGTCCGGACTATACATTGTATAAAGTACCTATGCCAGAGCGTCGGGTCCTCCGGCTATCGGATCTTCGGTTTCCAGATCTTCTGGTTTCCAGATATTCGGTTCCGGATCTTCGGTTCCGGATCCGAGGCTTCCGGACCTGAGGCTTCCGGGTCTAAGGGTCGTGCACCTGAGGATTTCCGCTCAGGGCGCGAAGGGCAGTTGGAACAGTTTGATGGCGTTGCCCCGGGCGATCTTGCGGATCGACTCGTCGTCCAGGTGCCCGAACTGCTCCTCCGCGGCCTTGACCGAGTGGGGCCAAGTACCGTCCTGGTGCGGGTAGTCCGTCTCGAACATGACGTTGTCCACCCCGATGCGGTGCAGCATCTCGACGCCGGCCCGGTCCTTGAAGAAGCAGGAGTGGACCTGCCGGTGGTAGTACGTCGACGGCAGCTCGGGGCACGCCGATTGCGAGTTGCTCCACCCGCGGTGCGTGTCCCAGACGTCGTCCACGCGCTCCAGGAGGTACGGCAGCCAGCCGATCTGCGCCTCGGCGTACAGCAGCTTGACGCCCGGGAAGCGGTGCAGAACCCCGGAGAGCAGGAAGTCCGTCATGCTCGCGACGGAGTTCCCGAAGATGATCGTCGCGGCCACCGCGTCGGGGGCGTCCGGCGACGCCTGCGGGGTCTTGGTGCCCGAGCCGATGTGCATGCACACCACCGTCCCGGTCTCCTCGCAGGCCCGGAAGAACGGATCCCAGTACCCGCTGTGGATGCTGGGCAGGCCCAGGTACGTCGGCAACTCGGAGAAGGCGACGGCGCGCACGCCCCGGGCGGCGTTGCGCCGGACCTCTGCCGCGGCGAGCTCGGCGTCCCACAACGGGACCAGGCACAGCGGTACCAGCCGCCCGCCGGACCCGCCGCACCAGTCCTCGACCATCCAGTCGTTGTAGGCGCGGACGCACAGCAGCGCCAGCTCGCGGTCCTTGCCCCAGAGGAAGACCTGACCGCAGAAGCGCGGGTAGTTGGGGTAGGACAGTTGGGCCTCGACGCCGTTGAGGTCCATGTCGGCCAGCCGGTCCTGCGGCTTCCAGCACCCCGGCCGCATCTGGTCGAAGGTCACTCCGTCCAGGCTGATCTCGTCGGCGGGATACCCGGCGGCGGCTATGAGCCTCTTGACCGAGTACTTGTGGTCCTCGTAGAACCACCAGGCGACGTCCGGACCTTCGGTCCCCGGCTCCTCGATGTAGCCGCCGCCGTCGAGCTTCGGGGTGCCCGCGGGCAGGTAGCGGATACGCGGCCCGATGTCCCGGTAGCGGGCCGGCAGACGGCTCGTCCACACGTCGGGCGGCTCGACGACATGGGCGTCGACGTCGATGATCAGGGGAATTCGGCCGGGGGCTCCGGACGGTTCGACCGGACCGGTATCGCTGGACATCAGGGCCCTCCCTCGCTTCTCGGCTCTCCGGACGGACATCAGGCGGGGCGGTCGCCGGCGATGGTGACCCGGTGCAGGACGCGCTCGGCGCCGCCCGTGTCGCCGACGACCGCGTGCTGGGTGCAGCGGTTGTCCCAGATGACGAGGTCGCCGACCTGCCAGCGGTGGCGGTAGACGTACTCCGACCGCGCCACCTGCGCGTACAGGTATTCGAGCAGCGGCGCGCTCTCCTCGACCGACCAGCCGTCGAACCGCTCCGTGTAGTCGCCGTTCACGAACAGCGCCTTGCGGCCGGTGACCGGATGCGTCCGGACCACCGGGTGCGTCTGCGTGACGGCACCCGTGTCCAGGCCCGCCGCGCCGGCCAGTTCGGTGCCCTTGTGCACCGCGCGCAGTCCGTCGAGCGTGGCCCGCAGCCCCGGCCCGAGGTTCTCGTAGGCCAGGTACGCGCTGGACCACATGGTGTCACCGCCGATCGGCGGCAGCGTTCGCGCCAGGAGCATGCTCAGCGCGGGCGGGCAGGCGGCGTGGGTGGTGTCCGCGTGCCAGCGCTGCGTCACGGGGTTGGGGTCGTAGATCTTCATCAGCCCCGGATAGCCCTCGATGCTCGGAACATAGGGGTGCACCGACACCTCGCCCCATTCGGCCGCGAAATCGAGCTGGTCCTGCGGCGACATCGACGCCTGGCCCCGGATGCACAGCACCTGGTGTTCGAGGAAGAGCGCCCGCAGGCGGTCGACCACCGCGCCGTCGACCCCCGACGCCAGGTCCACCCCCGTGACCAGCGCGCCGAGGGCCGACGAGAGGCGCTCGACCTTCAGGTTCACCGTTGCCGACACACGTCCTCCTGAACGTTGGGCCGCCCTCGGCGACTCTCGCACTGATCTACATATTGTATATTCTACATGCCACTCTCGGCGCCACCCATGCGAGGTAAACCGCGGCTCGTTCCCGGCACCGGCAGGGCCGGCGCGCCGGTCCGAGGAGGACGGAGTTCGGATGCAGCTCACGCTCGACGACGAACAGGAAGCCCTGCGACGTGCCTTCGCGGAACTCTTCGCCCGCGAGTCGTCCTCCGCGGCGGTCAGGGCCACGGAGCCGACCGGCTTCTCGCCCGGGCTCTGGGAGGTGCTGAAGGCGGCCGGGGCCACGGACCTGGGACTCCCCGACGAGGTCGGCGGCGCCGACGCGGCCCTGGGGCACTGCGTCGTCATCGCCGAGGAGGCGGGACGACGCGTCGCTCCCGTACCGCTCGCCGAACACACCGCCGCAACGCGCGCGGTGGCCCACGCGGGCGAACCCGGACCGCTTGCCGTCCTTGCGGCCGAGCCTGCCCCGATCACCCTGGCACTGCGTCCCGTCGGGCATGGTCCGGTGCTGGTGCCCGCCGGTTCGGTGGCCGGGCAGGTCCTGGTGCTGGACGCCGAGCGCGCACATCTCCTGCTGATACCGAACGACACCCCGCCCCCGGCCGTGCCCAACCTCGCGTCACTCCCCCTGGCCGAGCACCGGTTCGCACCGGCCGACACTCCGGGCGTGCTGGTCGCCGACGACGCACGGGCGCACGCGCTGTTCGCCGCGGCCGTCGACGACTGGCGGCTGCTCACCGCCGCCGCGCTGGTCGGACTCGCCGACGAGGCACTCGCCCGCACGGTCGAGTACGTGTGCGACCGGCGGCAGTTCGGACGGCCCATCGGGTCGTTCCAGGCGCTCCAACACGGTCTCGCGGAAATGCCCGGCCGGATCGCGGGAGCCCGGCTCCTCACGGCACGCGCAGCGTGGTCGTCGGACAACGGACACGGCGACGCGGGACGGCTCGCCCGTACCGCGTTCCTGTTCGCGGCCGAAACCGCCCGCATGGTGACGTCCAAGGCCATCCACTACCACGGCGGCTACGGCGTCATGGAGGAGCACGACATCCAGATGTACTACCGCCGGGCGAAGGGCTGGCCGCTCGTGGCCGGCGACCCCGCCGCGGAGTACCGCCGACTCGCCGACGTCCTGTACGGCCCCGCGAAAGGACAGTGACGATGGACTTCACGGAGGACCCGGCGACCGGCGAGTTCCGCGAGGAGGTACGCCGGGTGCTCGCCGAGCACTTGACCGCCGAGCTGCGCGAGCACGTCGGGCGGACCGGCACGAACCACGACTGGGGGCTGCACCGTGCGGTAGCGGAACGCGGCTGGCTGGCCGGAGCCCTCCCCGTCCCGCTCGGCGGCACCGGGCGCAGCCCCGAGCAACTTGCTGCGCTCTTCCGCGAGTTGGAGCTCGCGTCGGCACCGTACGACGGCATCAGCAACGCCATGCTGGTCTCGTACATCCTCGGCCACACCGGGACCGCCACGCAGAAGGAGACAGTGATGGCCGATCTCCTGACCGGTCGTGCCATTGCGTGCCTCGGCTATTCGGAACCGGGCTCCGGCTCCGACGTCGCGGCCGCCGCGACCCGTGCGATCCGGGCGACCGACGGCGACGGATGGGTGGTCAACGGACAGAAGATGTTCACCAGCCTCGCCGAGGAGGCGCGGTGGGCACTGCTGCTCGCGCGCACCGACACCGAGGCGGCCAAACACCGCGGGCTCACCTTCTTCCTGGTCGACATGACGTCTCCCGGTGTCGAGGTCCAGGAGCTGCGCACGCTCAGCGGAAAGCGCACCAACATCACCTACTACGACGACGTGCGCGTACCGGACGCCTACCGCGTGGGCGAGGTGAACGGCGGCTGGGACGTCATGCTGGTCGCCCTGTCGTTCGAGCGCGGAGTGGCCGGAGGGATCAGCGACATCGCGGCCCTCCACGACCTCGCGGTCGCCAAGGCGCGTACGGTGCGGAGCATCTCCGGGGAGTATCTGATCGACCGCCCGGAAGTGCGCGAGCGCCTGGCGCGGGTCGCCGTCGACATGGAGGTCGCCGAACTGCTCGGCGCCCGGGTCGCGTGGGCCGCGGGCACGGACCGGCTCCCCGCCCAGGAGGGGGCGGAGTGCAAGCTCTTCGCCACCGAGGCATACGGGCGCGCGGCCGACGCGATTGTCGACGCCTTCGGCTCCGAGGGGCTCCGACACGACCGGGAGATCGAACACGCCTACCGCGTGGCGCCGATCTTCACCACCGCCGGGGGCACCAGCGAAGTGCTGCGCAACCTCATCGCCGAGCGCGGCCTGAAACTGCCCCGGGCGCGCTGACGGGGGGCGCACAGCTGCGGATCGTTCAGCCGACACCGGGTCGTCCGGCGGGACCGAGCACCTCGGCAGCAAGGCGCGCGCGGTGCCAGTGCGTTCCGCCCATGAGGAACGTCGACGCCTTGGCCGTGCGGTACGCGTCGCCCGGGCCGCCCTCCTGTTGCAGGTAGCCCCAGCCCCCGCACAGCCGGTGCGCGGACATGGCGGTCCGACAGGCGACGTCGTCCACATGCGCCTTGGCCGCGTGGACGTTCGCCGCTCCGACATCGTGCGCGGCCGCCGCCAGGACGGCGTGTGCGGAATGCAGGTCGATGACCATGTCGGCGAGGCGCTGGCGTACGGCTTGCAGGTCCGACAGCACTCCTCCGTAGGCCCGCCTGCCGGCCACGCGGCCGAGGGTCGCCCCGAGCGCGGCGCGGGCGGCGCCGGTGGCCTCGGCCGCGACCACGAGGGACGCGAGGCGCCGGGCCCGCTCCACCGTGGCGGGGTCGATCGGCGTGCCGTCGGCCGCCGCGGCCAGGACGAGGTCTCCGGACGGGTGCGGCCCGATGCCCGGCACGGGTTCGTGACGGACCCCTTCGGCCGTCGCGTCGACCAGGACCACTTCCGGCCCCGACGGCCCCGCCGCCACGACCACGAGCCGCAGGCCCGAGGGATCGCCGTAGAGGACGGGCGCCGGGACGCCCGGGACCCGGCCCTCCACGCGCCCGCCGACGATCACGGGACCCGGTGCCACCTCCGGCCCGCCGTCGCAGCCCACGTACGTCCGGCCGTCGTCGGCACCGCACAGCAAGCGGCCCAACACCAAGGGCACGACGCTGGGCTTTCCGGCGGCGGCACGGGCCTCGGCGACCGCCAACAGGCGCCGCACCTCGACGACCGAAAGTCCGTCCTTCCACAGGGATTTGACGATCACCGCCGGCGCCGGAGGGTCCTGCTCCTCGGGCATCGCGGCGCCCGAGAGGATCGCCGCAGCCGGGTCGGCGAGCGCCCACCGGGCGACGCCGTCGCGGTGCAGTTCGTTGGCGCCGACGCTCACCGGCCCGTCGACGCGGAACAGGCACTCGTACGCGAACCGCCCTCCCCACGGTGCTCCCGCGATCGCGGGGCCGGCGACCGACCCCAGCCTGGCGCCCGCCGGCCCGGCCAACTCGGTGACGCGGTGGGCGATCTCCTGAAGCAGTTCGGTCAGCATGACCTTGGCCATGGCCGGAGCCATCGGGGCGGCCGGCTCGCGGACCGGCCGCAGCGCGACCTCGCGCGCGGCGGCACCGCGCGCCCACAGCGCGCCGAGGGTGTCCGCGGCGAGGGCACCGACACCGGCACCGGCGTCACGGCACCATGCGGCGAACTCGTGCAGCATGCGGTCGACCCACCCGGCGTGGAACAAGGCCCCGTGTTCCGCCTGTACGGCCGCCGCCAGTTGCCGCCGACCCTGCCCGACCGTGCCCACGACGGCCTCCGGTCCCAGGCGTACATCCTCGAAATGGATCTCGTCGAGTGTGTAGCCGGCGATGGTGGGCCGCCGCCGGACCCGCACACCCCGGGTGTCCATCGGGAGGGTGAACATCGTGAGTTCGGCTCGGCCGCACGCGTCGACTCCCGTGCGGGCGATCGTCAGGCACCGGTCCGCCTTGGCGCCCCCGGTGACGAGGCACTTGGCTCCGTCGAGCCGCCAGCCCTCACCATCGGGGACGGCGGAGGTTGTGATGCGGGCCATGAGGTCGTTCCCCGCGTCCGCCTCGGTGTAAGCGATGCACCATGTATCGGTGCCTTCGGTCATGCCGGGCAGCAGCTCCGCCTGTCGGTCCGCCGATCCGAACTGCCGGAGAGGTGCCGCCGCGAGGACGACTCCGGTGTCGACGAGCGGCGCGTCGTGGTAGGCCACTTCGTACGCGAACACCGCCGCGCACTCCGGGGCGATGTCCGGTCGCAGCAGGCCGCGCCTGCCGGCGTCGGCCAGCAGGGCGCGCTCGAACTCCTCGGCGAAACCGGTGCGGTCACGGGGATCAGCGGGGGCACCGGGCATCGCCGCGGTGAGCCAGGCGCACACCTCCGCGCGATACCCCTCCGCACTGTCGAGGCCGAGCGGGGCGCGATGCCATTCGTGCGGTTGATCGCTCACGTGACGGGCTCCTTCGCGAGGCCGGGGCGGGTCCGCCGCGTCCGGCCCATGGTCGCCCGGACTTCCGACAGCCGCGTCGTGCGGAGTCTACAGGAGAACATCATATATAAAGTATGCTTCTATCGTTACCGTGCCCGCAGTGCCCATGGCCGCCGCGGAGCGCCACCCGCGACGGAGGTAGGCATGCCATAGCCCACCCGCAGGGCGCGGGCGTTCATCCGGTTCCGGGGTCGTATAAAGTACAAGAGAACAAGGTTGTCCAAACAACCCGCATGATCCATTCGCGGCCGCGTTGGCCGAGGTCGCTGAAACAAAAAGCCTCATGGCGATGTGGTGCACATAACCACCCCCGCCAAGGGGCCGGGCGAGCTCGGCTAGAATATGTTCGTACGTGGCCGTCCACATGCCGTCGCCGTGGGAGTTCGCCATCAATACGCGTTCAAACGGAACAGTCTCGGGGTCCCTCGTGGTGAACTCCGAAGGTTTGTCGCGGCCGACCAGTGCCCAGCAGGTAGCCGAGTACATCCGGCGGATGATTTTCGACCGGAAACTGGCGACGGGCGAGCGTATCCCCCAGGACGAGATCGCCGCCGAGCTGCGCGTCAGCCGCGTGCCGGTCCGTGAGGCCGTCATCGCCCTCGACCGCGAGGGCTGGGTCACCCTCGAACCGCACCGCGGCGCCTTCGCCAACGGGCTGGACGAGTACTCCGTCCGCGACCACTACGGCATGCTCGGGCGGCTGTACGGATTCGTGGTGCGCCGCGCCACCGAACGCGGCACCGACGAGGACATCGAGAGGCTGCGGAGCATCCACCGCGACCTCCAAGCCGCCACGGACGCGGACGACTTCTTCCACCTCAACAACCAGTACCTGCGTCAACTGGTCACCATGACCCGGTCGCGCCGCCTGGCTTCCATGGCCCGGATCTTCACGACGAACCTGGTACCGGGAAACTTCTTCGCGGAGGTTCCCGGCGTCATGCGCATCCAGAAACGCGCTCTCCGCAGCGTGACCAAGTCCGTCGGAGTCCGCGACAGCGAGGCGGCCGAAGCCGAACTCGTGGCAATGCTGACCGCCCAGGCCGACAACGTCGTCGCGCTGGTGGAGTCCCGGGGCCTGCTCGCCTGACCTCCGGCCTCGTCGAGACCTTCCCCGAATGCCCGGGTCAACCTCTCGGCATCGGGTTCTCGGCGATCTCGGGCCCGGGTCATAAAGATCGCACGTCCGCGCGAAGGTGATTTCGCGCGGAACCACAACACGTCGGCGCGCAAGAGAAGCGCGCATTCACCCGGTGCAATCGCAAGTGAGAATCCGCGGCGCCGGGGAGCGCGGAACTGGCGGCGCGCGGCCGACGTCAGCCATGTCTGCCTGTTCGTCCGGAACGATCGCGAACACGCCCGTCCGACGACGGTCCTCGGTCGACGGGTATCGGCGGACGCCCCGCAGACGAACCGCGCACGCGCCTCCCCGCGACCGCGGAACGGTCGCACGACTCGACGCCGGAGGCGTCTGAGGATCATCTCTATACTGTGGGATGTATATAGTGTACGGTCGCCGCACCCATCTGCTGGTCGCATGACGTGTTCCGCACTCCCGGCGAAAGGGACGAACGGTGAACGTACCGCGAACATCCTCAAGATCCAGGTCGGCACGTACAGGCGTACTCACCGCGGCGGCGGTCGCTCTGGCGCTGGTGCTCTCCGCGTGTTCCGACAGCGGGGACAAGCAGTCCCCCGTCGGCGGAGCCGAGGGCGAGGTACGCAGCGGCGGTCGCATCACCCTGCTGGCAGTCCAGGACTCCCGCAGCCTGGACCCGTTCGGCACGAGCAACATCGCGGTGGCCGACGAGCCCCGGTCAGCGGCCCTGTACGACCCGCTGTTCTATTTCGATCTCGCGGACAACACCGTCAAACCGCACCTCGGGGAGAGCCTGACCAGCGCCGACGGCGGAAGGACCTGGATCCTCAAGCTCCGTCCCGGCGTGCAGTTCTCCGACGGCACCCCCTTCGACGCGGACGCCGTGCGCCTCACCTACGAAGCCCACGCCAAACCCGAGACCCAGTCCGTACGCCGGGCTGCCGCGACGGGACTGGCCATGCGCGTGGTCGATCCGCTGACGCTGGAGATCACCCCGCCGACCCCCAACGCCGCCTTCGACCGCACCGTCGCGCTCCACCTGCCCTACATCATCGCGCCGTCCGCACTCGCCAAGGGCCCCGACTTCTACCGCACCAACCCCGTCGGCGCCGGCCCGTTCACCCTCGAACGCTGGTCCCGCGGGGCCGAGCAGGTCTTCGCCAAGAACCCCAACTACTGGCAGAAGGACAAGGGCCTCCCCAAACTCGACGGCTTCAACGTCAAAGTCGTCGCGGACACCGAACAGCAGTACTCCACCGTCAAGACCGGCGGGGCCAACCTCTTCTACTCGACCAGCGGAGAAATACTCGAACGGGCCGAGAAGGAACTCCACGCGCAGCCGAAGAGCCTCAACGGCGGATACCTGATCCAGTTCAACACCACGAAGCCGCCGTTCGACGACGTCCGCGCACGACGTGCCATCGCACTGGCCCTCGACCCCGCCGACCTGCACAAGACCCTCAACACCGGGTCCACGCCCGCCAAGGGCCTCTTCACGCAGGACTCGTCGCTCTACGACCCGGGCGCGGCACAGGCGGCGCCCGACAAAGCCGAGGCCCAGCGCCTGCTCAACCAACTCGCCGCCGAGGGGAAGAAGCTCGACTTCGGCTTCCTGATCCCGCAGAACCCCAGATCCTCGCAGTTGGCCGAGTACATCCAGTCCCGGCTCACCGGCCTGGACAACATCTCCATGAAGGTCGAGTCACTGGAGATCGGCGCGTACGTCACCAAGTACGCGATCAACAGGGACTTCCAGGCGATGTCCTACCAGGAATTCCTCCCCGACCCCGAACCCGGCATGTTCACCTCCTACATGTCCGCCAGCCCACTCAACTACGCCGGCTGGAAGAACGCCGAAGCGGACCGCGCCCTGCTCGCCGCGCGCTCGTCCGACGACCCCGCCGTCCGGAAGCAGGCGTACGCCGACCTCCAGCGCGCGGTCCAACAGGACGTGCCCGTCTGGGTCCACGGAGAGTCGATCGTCGGCCCGGTCTACGACAAGATCGGCGGCGTCACACTCTTCAACACGGGAACCGCCCTCATGGACCGCATCGGCCTCCTCGCCTGACACCGGGGCGAAGCAGGGCGACACGGGGCGACACGTGTCGAGGTCACGCCGGTGTGCGGCCCCGAGGAGAAAGGGGGCCGCACACCGCGGCGACCGTGACTCCGCCCCCGGTCGGGCCTGCGGCCTCAGCGCGTCGCGGACGGTCTCGCGCCGAGTTCGGCGATGACCTCGCGGCCGAAGCGGGCGATGCGTTCGGACGCTTCCTCGGGGGTGCGCCCCGTACCGTTGACGGTGACCCAGGTGACTCCGGCGTCGCGCAGGGCCGCCAGATGCTCGACGAGCGGCGCGTGGTCATGGGGTGCGTCCCGCAGGCTGTGTGCCACGTCGATGGGCTCCGAACGCCCGGCGGCCTCGGCCTCCCTGCGCAGTCCGTCGAGCAGGCCGCGCAGGTCCTGGACGCTTTCCAGCGGCGGGGACGTGTGCTCCTCCCATCCCTTGACCCGCGGGTTCGGCATGCTCATCCAGCCCTGCGCGTGGCGCACGACGCGCCGCCGCGTCCCCGGGCCGTTCCCGCCGATCCAGACCGGTGGATGCGGACGCTGCTCGGGCAGCGGGTGGGCGACGTTGCCCTCGCAGACGAAGTCCGTGCCGCGGTAGTGCACCGGCTCCCCGGACCAGGCGAGCTTCATGGCTTCCAGGCACTGGTCGAACAACGCGTTCCGCCTGGCGTAATCCACGCCCAGCGCCTGGAATTCGGACTCCATGTACCCGGCGGCGACCCCGAGGATGACGCGGCCGCCGGAGACCACGTCGAGCGTGGCCACCGATTTCGCCAGCAGGAAGGGATTGCGGTACGGGAGGACCGCGGCGTAGGTGAGCAGTCGGATGTCCGAGGTGCCGGCGGCCACCGCCGCCAGGCCGACGAACGGGTCGATCGAGTCGTGGCCGCCCGGGGTGTTCCGCCACCGGTTCGACGGGATCGGGTGCTCGTCCAACGCCACTGCGTCGAATCCGGCCTGCTCCGCGGCGCGGGCGAGGCCCACCAGCGCCGCGGCGCGAGAGAACACCGGGTCGGCAGGCACCTTGCGTCCCGGGAAGTAGTAGGCGAATCGCAACGTCCAACCCCTCTCGACACCCGAACGCCCCGCTGCCGAGGCAGGGGTGGCGCCACTGGTTTATACAATATCTATCGCGGGGAAACGATCGGCAGCGCCGGTCTCCCCGCGGTCTCACAGCCCGCGGCGCAGCAAAGCGCCGGCGGCGTGTGAGCCGATGGAGATCGTCTCGCGCCTCGCGATGCGCCAACCGGCCGTGGTGCGCCGCAAGGTCCACCGGTTGCACCCCTGGCGCCAGATTCGGGGGCCGTCCTCCTCCTGCACCACCACGCAGGCGTAGCCGGTGGCGACCGCTTCGTCCCCGGCCAGCCGCACGGCCAACGGGCCGATCATGTGCGCACACCGAGGCAGGATCGATTGGTGCGCCTCGCTGGTCACCAACCCGCGGGCGCCGTCCGTCCCGTGGAAGAGCGCGGCGCCGCCGTCCACGTCGACGACGCAGTCGCCGGTATACAGACCGGCCGTCGCCTCGGCGTCGCCGGAGTCGACGGCGAATCCGTAGCCCACGAGCAACTCGCGGATCTCGCGCTCGTCCTCCAGCGTGCGCAGCCTGGCTTCCATCTGCGCGACCCTCTCCACGAGTTGCTCCGCGTCGCGACTGCCACCACGCTCGTCGGTCACTCCGCCACCCTCTCCACGGTTGGGACCCACGCCCGGCGATGCCGCCTCCCGACTGTCTGACGTCGGACCGGAGTCGGGATTCTCACTTGGGCGTGCATAGTATATAAAATACTTGATGCCGATCACATATGTCGCCGGGTTCACGGCCCGATCCCGAGCGAACGGCTCGATCTCGGAACCCGGGACGCTCCGCGACCCCGTGTCCGCCGCCTGTATCCGGGCCACTTGCCTTTGTGTACCCGCGCGCTTCGACCAGGGGGTTCCATGGCCACGTCCCTGTCCGTCCTCGACGACCGGCGTGCCGACGTACCGCCGCAGGCCGTCGCCGCCCTCACCGGCCCCGACGGCCGCTTCGCCGCGGGCGTCGAAGAAGTGCTCGGCACCACGCTCCCGGTGTTCACCCGTCGGCACCGCAACCTGCCCCGGGTGCTGGAAGCGGCCGCAACAGCCCATCCCGAACGGCCGTTCGTCGTGGACGCGGCAGCGCCGGACGGAACCGGCGTTCTCACGTACGCCCCAGCCCGTGAGCTGATCGTGCGGCGAGCCGGCCAACTGGCGGCCCGTGGAGTGCGCCCCGGCGACCGGGTGGCGATCGCGTCGGCGAACCGGACCGAGTACGTGCTGTGCGCGTGGGCGACGCTCTACACGGGTGCCGTCACCGTCGGCATGAACGGCTGGTGGACCGGCGCGGAATTGGAATACGCGACCGAGCTCGTCGCTCCGGCCCTGCTCCTCGCGGACGGGCCGCGCCGTGAGCGGCTGACCGATCGCACCCGGGACATGACGACCGTGGTGTCGTTCGAGGAACTGGCCTCGGTCTCCGTGCCGGAGGAGAACGACCCGCCGGTGCCCCACGACGCGGACGAGGACGCGGCCGCGGTGATCCTCTTCACCAGCGGCACCACCGGGCGTGCCAAGGGGGCGGTGCTCTCGCACCGCAGCCTGGTGCACTTTGCCATGTCGTCCGCCTTGAACGGCGCGCTCAACGCCGGCAGTTCGGGGCTGCGGCCGGCAGCGGTCGCCGCGGGCGGCGGCTCCGTCCTGATGGCGTCGCCGTTCTTCCACATCTCCGGATCGGCCATGATGCTCGTCGCCGGGCCGTGGTCCGGGCTCACCCTGGTGATCCCGGAGGCGGCCCGCTGGGACGAACACCGCCATCTGGAGTTGCTGGCGCGGCATCGCATCACCAGTTGGAGCGGCGTCCCGACGCAGTATTGGCGGCTCTTGGAATGCGAGGGGTTCAGCGCCGCGGGACTGCCGGACCTGCGCACGCTCGGCGCGGGCGGCGCGGTCTTCCCCCCGAAACTGGTCGAGTTGGTGGCCGAGCGATTCCCCGGTGTGACCATCTCCAGCGGGTACGGCATGTCGGAGACCTTCGGACTCGGCACGCTTCTGAGCGGCGCTCAGATGCGTGCGCATCCCGACTCCCTGGGACGCCCGACCCCGCTGAGCCAGGCACAGGTGCGAGACCCGCTCGGCGTTCCCGTGCCGGAAGGGGAGACCGGCGAGATCTGGCTGCGCAACGCCTCTGTATTCCTGGGCTATTGGAACGACGACAAGGCCACGGCCGACGTCCTCGACGACGAACGCTGGTACCGCACCGGCGACTTCGGACGGATCGAGCACGGGCTGCTGTTCCTCGACAGCAGGCTTCGAGACATCGTCATCAGGGGCGGCGAGAACGTCTACCCCGTCGAGGTGGAGAACCGACTCGTCGCGCACCCCGACGTGGTGGACGCGGCGGTGATCGGAGTGCCCCACCCCGTGCTGGGCCAGGAGGTCAAGGCCGTGGTGGTGGCGCGCCCGGAGTCCGGTCTGACGGCCGAGCAGGTGCGGGAGTGGACCGCGGTGGAACTCGCGGCGTTCAAGGTCCCCGCCTACGTGGAGTTCCGTACCGCGTTGCCCTACTCGGCGACCGGCAAGGTCCTCAAGCGCGAACTGGAGACGGGCTCCGCCGCAACGGACACGCCGTAGCGGCACGGCGGAACAGGACTGCCGCTTCTGCTCGATCCCGGCGCCCGAAGAAGGGAACACGACTTTGGCGTCGCAGGCACATCAGCTCCGGGAGCTCCTCGACAAGCAGGAGATCAGCGAGGCGTTGCACAACCAGAGGTGCTGCCGCACTTTCGGCGCGCAGACTGAAGCAATAATGATGTTCTATTTTTGCGAGTAGATCACGATCCCGCGTCGCATGAATTTCGGCTGACAACACCGGAACATACTTCTGGAGTTCAGTCTCCATCGCCGTTGACCTGACAGGAACACAATTCTACTTTGAAGGGGCAACCGGGCTCCGCGTCATCGGCGCGAGAACCGGCACACCGTCGTCGGCAGCGTCCCGGTCCCCGATGTCCACCACGTGCTCCCGAGGAGATCGCCATGAAGATCGCTGTTGTCGGCCTGGGACAGATCGGTGGCGGTGTTGCCGGTGCCCTGGCCTCCGCGGGACATCACGTGACGGTGTACGACGTGCGTCCCGAGGCCGCCGAGCCGTTCACCGCGAAGGGGGCCGTGATCGCGTCCGGCCTCGCGGACGCCGCCCGGGGGCAGGAGGTCGTGGTCGTCGCGGTCGTCGACGACGCGCAACTGCGGGCCGTGGCCGCCGAGGCGCTCCCCGCGATGCCCCCCGGTGCCGCCATGCTGGTTCTCAGCACGGTGTCCGTCGCCACCCTGGACGCCGTGACCGCGGAGGCGGGTCCCGTGAAGGTGGACGTCGTCGACTGCGGCGTCACCGGCGGCCCCAAGGCCGCCGCGCGAGGCCGGCTGGTCTCCATGCTCGGCGGCGACGAAGCGACGGTCGCCCGCATCATGCCCGTCGTGAACGCCTTCAGTTCCAAGGCAGTTCGCCTGGGGGAACGCGGGGCCGGCCTGCGCGCCAAGATCGTCCGCAACATGATGCAGTACAACATGTGGGCGGTCGCCCACGAAGCACAGATGCTTGCCGAAGCTGCGGATCTCGACCTCGTTGCCCTGCGTGAGGTGATCGACGCTGGTGACGTCCACACCGGAGGCCCGCTCGGCCTGTTCGGCACGCGTGCGGACGGCGGCAACATGAGGGCCCGCCAAGTCGGTGCGGCGCTCGCGCACAAGGACATGCGTGCGGCCGTCGAACTCGCGGAGCGCCTGGGGGCCGACGTACCGCTCACCCGGGCGATCGAGCCGGGCTACGACGACGTGCTCGGTGCCGCACCGGTCGCGGCGGACGGCACCGGGGAGACCGTCGGGGAAGACGCCCGCACGGCGGGCCTGCGGGTCATGGCCGAGCTGTACAACCTGCCGAGCTACGCGGACGCCCCCCGGACGCCGTACCTCGACCTGACCGTCGAGCACCTCTTCGGGACCATCTGGACGCGCCCCGGACTGGACATGCGGCAACGCCGGTTGCTGGTCATCGGCGCACTCGTCGCCCTCGGCCGCGACGACCTGGTGGAGACACAGTTCTCGTCGGCCCTCGACCGCGGCGAGCTGACGATCGAGCAGCTCCGCGAGATCGTCATCCATCTCGCCCACTACGTCGGATGGCCGCAGACGACCGTCATCGGCCCCATGGTCGAAAGGCTCGCGCACAGGCGGGGCGGGAACAAGCCGACTACCGCCGACGCGTGACCTCCCGACGTCGGCCGCCGGTGGAGGCCAGCCCGGCATCGTGGTTCCGCCGTTGGCGCGGAGGGTTTGGCCGGTGACGAAGGCGGCCGCGTCGGAGGCGAGGTAGCAGATCGTCCAGGCGACGTCGTCCGGCTGACCGATGCGGCGGAGGGCGGTGGCGCGGCCTATGCGCTTGCCGCACCGATGACGACGGCCGTGCCGCCGGCGAGGTCGAATGGGTTCACGGCTGCTGCTCCGTGGTGTCGGCGGCGCGTGCGGCGCGGGAGGCGTCGCCGGCGGCGCGGTAGATCCCGCGTCCCACAAAGGCCGCTTCGGCGTCGAAGCGGCGGGTAAACGCGGCGGCTGCCACATGGTGGGCGCGGGCTGTCCAGGTCGCCGAGGACGGCGAGTTCGGCGAGTTCGGCGAGGGTGGCAGGCACCGCATGAGCGTCATCGACACGCACCGCGCCGAACTCCTCGACGCACTCGACACACACGAACGGCCCGACCCGCGCGCCACCTGTCCGCCGACATCCTCCGCCTCCGCTTCGGCTGGGCCGCCGCCACCATCACCACGACCCTCGGCGACCTCGACGCCGAAGCCGACCCCGCACGCACCCTCGCCGCCCTGACCGACTACACGACCGGCGCAATCCAGTCCCCCGCCCCCAGCACCGAGCCGCCGCGAAGCGGCAACTAGCCCCGAACAACAACAACTTCGACCTCCGTGGCCGCCGACCGCAGTTCAGACGCCACCACATACCCGGGCGACCGAAAGGCCGCCCCTCCGGTCGTACATGGGCCGGAATGCCACGTGCGGAGCCGCGTCGAGGTGTTGCCCCGCATGCCCGATCACACCGAACACGCCGATCCGCCCCGGCACTAACCGGTTGATTCTCATCGAGCCCGGCGCGCGGCCGGTTGTCGTGCGGCGGCAGGCACCGGCGGGTGAGCGGACGCGGTCGATGCCGACGGGCTCGCCGCACGCGGTGCCCGCCGGACTCGCCGACAGGGAGTGGGCGGCGCGCGGGTCGCGGCCACGCGCCGCACGCCATTTGGCTTGACCATTCACTCAATTGAATATTTGATTGGGTCCATGGAAAGTGAGGGCAAGCGGGCGTACCGCATGGGGGCCAGGGCCGCGGCCTTGGAGGCGACTCGGGCGCGGGTGGTCCAGGCGGCGGCCGAGGTTCTGGCGTCGCGGTGGCACGACGAGGTGACGTTGCAACACATCGCGGATGCGGCGGGTGTGTCGGTGCAGACGATCGTCAACCACTTCGGCGGCAAGGACGGCCTGTTCGACGCCGTCGCCGACGCGGTGGCGGCGCAGACCGAGATCAATCGGCAGGCGCCGGTCGGGGACGTACCAGCCATCGTCGCCGCGCTGTTCGCCGACTACGAGCGGCAGGGGGACGCCAACGTCCTCTGGATCGCGCAGATGGACCGCGTCCCGGCTGCCGGTCGGGCCGCCGCGCACGCGCGCGGTCTGCACCGGGCCTGGCTGGAACGGGTGTTCGCGGACCGCCTCCCGGCCGAGGGCCCCGCTCGCGAGCACGCGCTGAACCTGCACTACGCCGCGACCGACATCTACCTGTGGAAGCTCTGGCGCCGGGACCTCGGGATGTCCCGGGAGGACGCCGAGCAGGCCATGCGCGACCTGGTGACCGCGATCGACCCCCGGAGGGACCGCCGTGCCTGAGAACAACTTCCTTTTCGCCACCTGGGCCGGCGGTGGGGCCGTGCCGCCCGTACTGTCCGTCGCCCGCGCGCTGCACGAACGCGGCCACGGTGTGAGGGTGTTGGCCGACGTCTCGCTGCACGGCGAGATCACCGCGGCGGGCCTGGAGCCGGTCGCCTGGTCCACCGCCCCGCAGGGCGATCCCAGCGACCCGGCCAAGGACGTCATCCGCGACTTCGAGGCCCGCACGCCGCTCGGGGCGCTGGCCCGGCTGCGGGACAACATCGTCTGCGGCCCGGCCGCCGACTACGCCCGGGACACCCTGGCGGAGTTGCGCGCACACCCCGCGGACGTCGTGGTCTGCGAGCACATGCTGCTCGGCGCGGCCACGGCGGGCGAGGCGGCAGGCGTACCGGTGGCCTCGCTGGCCACCACCGTCTACCCGTTGCCGACCCCCGGTGCCCCGCCGCCCGGGCCGGGCTTCGCCCCGGCCGAGGGCACGGCGGGCCGGCTGCGCGACCGGCTCGTGACCGCGATGTCCGGTAGGCCGTGGGCGAAGGGGCTGCCCGCTCTCAACGCGGCACGCACCCAGAACGGGTTGGCGCCGCTGGGCACGGTCGTCGAGGCGTTCGAACGGGTGGACCGGGTGCTCGTGCTCTCCCCACGCGCCTTCGACCACGAAGGACGGCGGTTCCCCGACCACATCCGGCACACCGGGCCTCGCCTCGAAGACCCGTCCTGGGCAAAGGAGTTCGATCTGCCCGAGGGTGACGGCCCGCTGGTGCTGGTCGGCATGAGCTCCTCCTTCATGAAGCAGCGGGACCTGCTCCAGCGCATCGCCGACGCACTGGGCGCCCTGCCCGTCCGCGCGCTGCTGACCACGGGTCCGGCGGTGGACCCGGCGTCCCTCCGCGCGCCCGCGAACGTCCGCGTCGTCGCGTCCGCGCCGCACAGCGCCGTACTCCGGCACGCGGCGGTGACGATCACGCACGCCGGCCACGGAACGACCGTGAAATCCCTGGCGGCCGGCGTCCCCATGGTCTGCATTCCGCTCGGCCGCGACCAGATGGAGGTGGCGGCGCACGTCCGCTTCGCGGGCGCGGGCGTCACCGTGGGCAAGGGCAGCACGGCCGCGAGGATCGCCCGAGCCGTCCGGCGGGTCCTGGACGACCCGTCCTACCGCGACGCGGCACGGCGCATGGCCGTCGCCATCGCCGCCGAGACCGCCACCGACCGAGCCGTCACCGAACTCGAATCCCTCGCGACCGCCCGCCCTGCCCACCACCCCGCGCCGTCCAAATGACGCCCCCGGCCCGGCCCTGCGGGAGCCGCCGCGGTCGCCGCCGAACCCGGGCCAACCGGTTAGATCCGCGCGTCAGAAGATCCCGGCGCCGGGAGTCATGATGCCGGCGGGGTCGAACTGCCGCTTCCAGGCGGCGAATTGGGGGTGGGTCGCACCGTAGTGGGCGCACCAGTCGGACTTGGTGAAGGGGATGGCGTCTTCGACGTAGCGGGTGCCGCCCAGGGCGTGGGCGCGCTTCCACCAGGTGTGGTTGCGTTCCAGGATGCGGGTGGCGTAGTCCGAACCGGGGTCGGGTGTGGCGGAGTTGGTGAGGATGCCGCACAGCCAGCTCCAGCGTCCGCCCTCGGGGGACGGCGCGCGGAAGAGCGGGAAGTCGTCGGTGTACGCGGACGTCAGCGTGGGGCTGACGACGACGAACGTCGTCGGGCTGACGTCCTCGTCCGTCAACCCGGGGAAGATCGACTCGGACCATTCCAGCATCCGGTTGTCGGGGATCAGCGCGTTGAACCACGGCTTGACCAGGCCGTCCCAGTTTCCGGCGGCCTTCCATGCGTTGACCTGGCTGTCCACGAGGTAGACGTAGTCGAGGTAGCCCATGTCCACGTACTGGGCCTGCTGCGCGGTCGGCGAGCACCCGCGGGTCAGAACCGCCGTGGACGGGACGGCGGCCGGGTCGTCGTGGAAGACCGCGCCGAGGAGGTTCAACGGCAACGCACCGGTGACGCCGGGGTTGTTCGCGCTGGTGACCGAGGAGAACCCGTCCGGTTGCCCGCTGCGTTCGGCGAGGGTGCGCAGGTCGTGCACGCAACTCGCCACGTCCGGGTACGGGGCCGAGCGGTACACGCGGGCGTACCGGGGAGCCGGGACCAGGTCGATCGTGACCCGTGTGATGACGCCGCACTGCCCCTGTCCGGCCAGCATCGCCTTGAACAGGCCGCTGTTGCGGGTACGGGAGCACACCACCAGGTCGCCGGCACCGGTGACCACCTGCATCTTCTTCACCATCGCGGCCTGCGGCACGGCCAGGTTGGTGGTGGCCACGCCCAGGCCGCCGATCGAGAGGGTGCCCGCGACGCCGAGCTGCGTGTAGCCGGTGATGGACGCGGGCGTCAGGCCCTGCCGGAACGCGGCGCCGATCAGGTCGTACCACTGCACGCCCGCGTCCACGTCCGCACCCGCCGACGAGATCGAGTGGATGGTGTCGAGCGACTTGGCGTTCACGACAAGTCCGCCGCTGACGAGGGTCTGGCCGAACACGCTGTTGCGGCCGGTGTTCGTCGCCACCGGGATTCGGCGCGCCGCGCAGTAGCGCACCATGACCCGGACGTCTTCCGCCGACGCGGGGAAGAGCACCGCATGCGGGACGCGTGCGGTCATGTGGCCGGCGTCCGTCGAGTTCGCAACGCGGGTGCTGTCGTCCATGACCAGCGCCCCGTCCAGGCGCGGGACCCGGCTGAACGGCATGTCGGCCGCCTCGGCCGTCGTCACCCAGCGCCCCACCGTCGCGTTGTAGCCGACCACGCCCACTCCGGCGGCCGCGGCGGCGAAGAACCCGCGCCGGGAGACGCCCCGCCGAGAGACCCCGCGACCCGTCGAATTACCCATGTCATCTCCGCTGCCCGTGCCGCGCCTCACCGCGCGACTCCCGTCCGACCCACCAGGACCGTGGCCACTGTCGGCCTCACGGCGATCTTTGGGTCTGTCCGCCGCGGAAACCCTTGAATCGCGAAGGGATATTCGCCGATGCGCGAACAGCCCGTACAGTGCACGCACGGGCGGCCAAAGGTGTCGCCGCATCCCGAAGTCGGATGAATCACCCGGGAGTTGTCGGCATCCTCCGCGGTCCCCGGTCGGCTGTTCCCGAGGTGTGGGCGGTGCGGAACGGCTCGTCCTCGCCGGGCACGGGCCCGGTCGGCAGTTCCCGGCAAGCGGCCGCCGCGCTCGGCGGGCATGTGCGTGGCGGCCGGCCCGGGGACTCAGTCGGTGGACAGGGTGTGGGAGCGGAAGCCGTGGGGACCGGTGGGTGTGTCGCCTTCGAGGGTGATGCGCTGCATGGAGCGGTGCATGCCGGGCGGGACGTCCTTCGGTACGCGGTGGACGGTGGCGCGGTTGTCCCAGAACGCGATGCTGTTGGGCTCCCAGCGGAAGCGGACGAAGAATTCCGGGGAGGCAAGGTGCTCGTACAGCAGCGCCAGCAGGTGACGGCCTTCCTGCCGGGTCAGTTCGACGATGTGGCTGGTGTATTGCGGGTTGACGAACAGCACTTTCTCGCCGGTCTCCGGATGGACGCGCACGAGGGGGTGGACGGTGCGGATGCCGGTGCCGTGGAAGGCGCGCATGTAGGAGCTGGGGCCGTTGCCTCGGGCGATCGGCAGGGTGTTCTCGTGGACGGCGGTGAGGTGGTCGATCATGTCGCGGACCGGTGCCGAGAGGCGTTCGTACGCGAGCGCGAGGTTGCCGAACTGGGTGTCCCCGCCGTACGGGGGGACGACGACGGCGCGCAGGATCGACCCCATCGGCGGATCTGCCAGGTAGGAGACGTCGGTGTGCCAGCGCGTCTCGATCTGGACCTCGTCGTCGCCGGGGGCGCTGCGGGCGACCGCGTCGGTGGTGGACTTCATGTTGTCGATCCGCAGGATCTCCGGGTGGTCCGGGAACGCCGAGGGCAGCGTCGGGTGGCCCGGGCTGACCTCGCCGAAGAGCCGACCGAAGGCGATGTGCCGGGCCTGGCTGATGTCCTGGTCGCGGAAGAAGACCACCTTCCACTCCAGCAGCGCGGCGCGGATCCGGGCGACGACGTCCGGAGCGAGAGGTCGGGTCAGGTCGACGCCGTGGATCTCGGCACCGATGTAGCCGGACATCGGGCGTATTTCGAGGTCGGTGATGGCAGTCATGGGCACAGTCCTTGTCGGAGCGGATCAGGTTCCGCGCACATCCGGGGCCGGGTGTGCGCTCGGGAGCAGGCGCTCAGGCCCGTGGGCCGGAAAGTCCGGAGGCGAGGGCGAGGGTGGATGCGCGGGCGGGCGCGGTCAGTACCGCGACCGCGGCGTCGACGAGACCGGCGACGAACACGGGGGTCGGGGTCAGTTCGTCGTGGGGGCCGGCCTCGATGCGGTGCTCGCGGTCGGCCAGCGCGTGGGTGCAGGAACTGGCGAACAACGCCCAGCGGTCCGCGCGCAGTGCCTGCGGCAGGTGGTCCAGCGCCTCCTCCACGCGGGCACGGATGCGGCGCACCCCGGAGACCAGGTGCTCCTCCTCCGCGGACCCGGACGGGCGCGCGGGTAGCGCCGGGTCCCCGGTGTACGCGGCGCGCACGCAGAACCGCAGGTACCAGCTCGGGCGGCCGACGTCGCCGAGCATCTCGGCGAGCGGCACGACGAACGCCTCGGCCAGCGCGTACGGGTCGCCGCCGCGGCCCTGCGCCTCGAACGCCTCCAGCATCGCCACCCGCCGCGCGTTCACCGGCGCCATGCGGTGTTCGAACACCGCGTCGACCAGCGCCCGCTTCGCACCGAAGTGGTACTGGACGGTGTGCGTGTTGCGCTGCCCCGCCGCCAACGCGATCTCACGCAGCGACACCGCCTCGGCGCCGCGCTCGGCGAACAGGCACTCGGCGGCCTCGATCAGACGCCGTCTTGTCACGGGACCACTGGCCATGTCCGGAAAATTAAGCCACGTGGTCTAAAAATTCAAGACGCGGTGCGTTCCCCCGTTCCCGCGCGGCGGCGCGACGGACTCTTCGCGTATCTCATACGCCAATGACGGCACCAGAGGCCGCCCGGCTGGTAACAGATTCGCCACGGGGGTGTCTTCTGTGGACAGAGCGTCTACTGTATGCACACTTCATCTCGCCAGGTGGCGCGTACCCACGGGGCTTCCCCGGGTACGAACCCGCCTGCGCCCTTCTCAGGTTCAAAGGTCCCGACGCACCACGCGGGATCGCACTTCGTACGACCGGAACGGCCGCGGCCAGGCCGCGATGCACGTGCAACGAGGAGGCAGGAACCGTGTACACGCAGAGATTCCGCAGTCGACGCCGCCGGGGTGTCGGACGCTCCGGCAGGGTGCTTGTCGGCTTGGCGGCACTGGGCCTCGTGGTGAGCGGGTGCGGCGGCGGAGGTGACGACGGCAAGGGGACGGGGGGCTCCGGCTCGCAGCCTCCCGCCAAGTCCGGGGGCAAGCTCACGATGCTGGCGGTGCAGGATTCCGCCGCGCTTGATCCGTTCAGCGTCTCGAACGTCGCCCTCGCGGACGAACCCCGCATGGCGGCCCTGTACGACCCGCTGTTCTACATCGACGCCAAGACGCACCAGGTCACAGCGCACCTGGGCGAGTCGATGACCACGTCGGACGGCGGTGCGACGTGGACGATCAAGCTGCGCCCCGGGGTGGTGTTCAGCGACGGCACGCCGCTCGACGCCGCCGCGGTGAAGCTCAACTACGACACGCACGCCAATCCGGCGACCAGGTCGGTGCACATCGCCGTGGCGATGGGGTTCACGACCGAGGTCGTCGACAACGTGACCGTCAAGCTCACGGTCGCGGGCGCCCCCAATCCGAATCTGGACCGCGGCGTGGCGACCGAACTGACGTACATCATGGCCCCGTCGGCGATTGCCAAGGGGCCGGAGAAGTACCGGTCCGAGCCCGTCGGGGCGGGTCCGTTCGTGCTCAAGAACTGGGTGCGCGGCTCCGAGCAGACGTTCGAGCGCAATCCCAACTACTGGCAGAAGGACAAGGGCCTGCCGAAGCTCGACCAGCTCTCGATCAAGAACGTCGCCGACATCAAGCAGCAGTTCAACACGGTCAAGTCCGGACAGGCCGACCTCTTCCTCAGCTCCGACGGCAAGGTCCTGGAGCAGGCGAAGAACGATCTGAACCTGGTGGAGTTCGCGACCGACGGCGGTCAGATCATCCAGTTCAACCTGCGCAAGGCCCCGTTCGACGACGTCCGCGCACGGCGTGCCGTCACGCTGGCGCTGGACCCCGCCGACATCCCCAAGACGCTGAACAACGGCTACGTCCCGGCCAAGAGCGTCTTCAACGCCAACAGCCAGTTCGTGGACCCCGCGGTGACGCAGCCGGCCCAGGACAAGGCCGAGGCGCAGCGCCTGTTCGACGAACTGGCGGCCGAGGGCAAGAAGGTCGACTTCGGCTACCTGATCCCGCAGAACCCCTCGTCCGCGGCGGTCGCCGAGTACATGCAGAGCCGGCTCAAGGAGTTCTCGAACGTCTCGATGCGGATCGAGCCGCTGGAGATCGGCGCGTACATCGCCAAGTACGCGATCCAGCGCGACTACCAGGCCACGCTGACCCAGATCTGGGCCGTCGACCCCGAGCCGATGCTGTACGGCTACTGGTACTCGCAGAGCCCGTTCAACCTCAGCGGCTGGTCGAACGCCCAAGCGGACGCCGCGCTCAACGCGGGCCGCGGCAGCACCGATCCCGCCGTGCGGAAGCAGGCCTACTCGGAGCTCCAGAAGGCGCTGGTCACCGACGTGCCGCTGTGGGCGTACGCCGAGTCTCTCACCGGCGCCATCTGCAACGACAAGGTGACCGGGATCGAGCACTACAACGCCGGCAACATCTTCATGGACCGCCTCGGCCTCAAGTAGAGCCCGGCCGAGCGCGAGGAAGTGCCGCCG
>NZ_JBPKBH010000025.1:129393-150594 GCF_051388915.1 Yinghuangia sp. YIM S09857
CGTCCTGTCAGGACGGCGGCACTTCGGCCGTGGATCTCAGCCTCGCGGAGCCAACGCCAGCGCGTCCGCGACGTGGTCCGAGCCGGTGCCCGCGTCGATCAGCCAGACGACCGGGACGGTGACGCCGCTGTCGACGTAGCGGCGGATCGCGGCCCGGCACTCGTCCGGCGAGCCGTGCACGAGCAGTTCGTCGACGACGGAGTCCGGGACGGCCGCCAGAGCGGCGCGTCGGTCCCCGGCGTTCCAGGCGTCCCACATCGGCTGGAGGGCGTCGGAACGGCCCAGCCAGCGCTGGTAGGCGGCGTATCCGGGCACGTTCAGGTATGCGGTGACCATGCGGCGGAAGGCCGTCCGGGCGGCGTCGGCGTCCTCCGTGGGGCAGACGAAGATCCGGCAGACGATTTCCTTGCCGGGGCCGCCTTCGTGGACGTACGGGACGACCTGCTTGACGTCCTCGGCCGAGAGCCAGTTCAGGATCGCGCCGTCGGCCTCGCGGCCGGCCAGGCGCAGCATGCCCTCGCGCAGTGCCGCCAGGTAGATGGGCGGAGGCGTGCGGGGCGCACGCGCCAGTCGGAATCCGTCCACCGTGAAGGTCTCGTACGCCTCTGCGACCCGCTCCCCCGCGAGTGCGGCGCGCAGGAATCGCACGGTGTCGCGCACCCGCTGGTACGGCCGCTCGTACGCGATGCCGTTCCAGTTGCCCACGATGGGGCGGGATGCGGCTCCGATGCCCAAGTGGAAGCGCCCGGGCGCGAGTTCGGCCATCGCGGCGGCCGTCATCGCCAGGGTTGCCGGGCCGCGGGTGTACGGGGAGACGATGGCCGTGCCCAGGTGTGCCTCGGGTGCGCCCACGGCGGCGAGGCTGAGCGGGGTGAAGCCGTCCAGGCCGTCGACTTCGATGCTCCAGATGTCGGTGTACCCGGCGGCCGCGAGTTCGCGGGCTATCGCGGGGTGGTCCGGCAGCGGTGCGGGGAACGGCATGGTGATGCCGTGGCGGAGCGGGCGTTGCATGGTGTCGGGTTCCTTTCCGGCGGGCCGGGCGGTCAGCGGGTGAGCTCGTCCCAGACGACCGACTCGCCCTGCTCCAGGGCGAGTTTCCCGAGGTACTCGGCGCTGTGTGCCTCGGCGCCGACCTCGCCGGGCCAGGCCCACAGGCGCTTGGTGTGGTGGTGCAGCGGATATTCGCGGGTGACGCCCATCGCGCCGTGCAGTTGATGTGCGGTCCGCGCACAGGTGGCCGCGGTCTCCGAGGCGATCACCGCCGCCGCGGCCGCCGCGGCGATCCCGCGGCGATCGGGCTCCGCCCCTTCGCCGAGCACATCCGCGGCGCGCTCCACCGCGGCGTCGAGCTGGACAAGTGCCACCTTCATGGACGCGAGTGACGCGGCGACGGCGGGAATGCGCGCCAGCGGCTTCCCGAACTGCTCGCGCTGCATGACGTATTCGCGGGTGAGCCGGTACGCCCCCTCGGCCGCCCCGGCAATGGCCGCGGCCCGCAGCAACGCGTGGCGCGCGCGCGTCTCGGCCATCGCCGGCGCGCCCTTGACCGGGCGGCCGACCGTGCCGCGGATCTTGAGCGTGTCGCGCGGTTCGCCGGCCAGGTTGGTCCCGTGCTCGACCTCGACGTCGGAGGACGCCAGGTCCAGATACGTGGCGGCGCCTCTGCCGTCGAAGAGCACCACGCCGTCCGCTCCGCGCAGCCACGCCACCGCGGGGATGCGGAGTTCGGACAGGTCTGCGCCGTAGCCGCCGTCGATGTGGAAGGCGATGCGGACGCGGTCCGACACGTCGCGGTCCCCGGACAGCACCCAGGCGGACAAGGCGGCCTCGGCCACGGGCAGGCCGCAGGCGTGCAGGCCGAGTGTCCGTACGACGGTGACCAGTTCCCGAAGGTCGCCGCCCGATCCGCCCCGGGACTCGTCGACACCCACGAGAGTCAGGCCGAGTCCTCGCAGGGTGTCCCAGAGCCGGTCCGACGAGCGCTCCGCGAGAGGAGTGTCGTCGACGATGCCGGATACCAGGCGCCGCAGTTCGTCGCGGTCGTCACTCATGAGCGGGTCTCCTGCTTCGCGATGATCGACAGCAATACGTCGGCGGCGCCGCCGCGGATCGTGAAGCCCGGGGACGCCAGCAGGGCGTCTCCCCAGGCCGCGGTCAGCCCGGATCGGTCGGCACGGCACGCCTGCCGGGCGAAGCCGATGACGTCGTTCTCGAACGCGTTGCCCAGGTATTTCAACGTGGCGGCGTCGACGATCGGCGCAGCTCCGGCGTCCAGGCTCGCGGCCACGTTCCAGGCCAGTCGGCGCAGCGTCGCAAGCCGGGCCACGAGCCGCCCGACGGCCGCCCGGTCCTCCGGCCCCGCGTGGTCGAGGACGAGCGCGAAGAGGGGGTACGTCGACAGGAACCGCTCGGGTCCGCCGCGTTCGAAGGAGAGTTGCTCGGTGACCTGCTTCCAGGCGCCGCCGACCGTGCCGAGCACCCGGTGGGCCGGGACGAGGACGTCGGTGAAGGTCACCTCGTTGAAGTGGTGCTCCCCCGCGAGGTCCACGATGGGAGCGACCTGGATGCCCGGGGTGTCCATGTCGACGATGAACTCGGTGAGGCCTTCGTGCTTGCGTTCTCCGCGTTCGGTGCGGGCCAGGAGGTAGATGTGGGTGGCGTGGTGGGCGCCGGTGGTCCAGATCTTGCGGCCGTTGACGCGCCATCCTCCGTCCGCCGGAACGGCCGTGGTGCGCACCGCGGCGAGGTCGGAACCCGCGTCGGGCTCGCTCATCCCGAGGCAGAAGACGAACCGGGCCGCGGCGATCCCCGGCAGAATCTCCTTGCGCAGCTCCGGGGTTCCGTGTCGGAGCACGGCCGGACCGATCTGACGGTCCCCGATCCAGTGCGCGGCGACGGGCGCTCCGGCACGCAGCAGTTCCTCGTTGACGGCCAGCCGGGCGAGTTGTCCCCGCCCCTGGCCGCCGTACTCCTGCGGCCAGGTGAGGCCCGTCAGGCCCCGGCCGGCGAGTTCCCTGCTGAACTCCGGGTCGAAGCCCCGCATCCAGTTGTCACTGCGCGGTTCGTACCGGCCCGCGCCGCGCCACCCGTCGACGAGGACGCGGACCTCTCGGCGCAACTCCACCAGTTCGGAGGCGTCTTGGGCAGTCATCGTCGCCTCCTCAGCGGCCGGTGTAGGTGCCGGGCCGCTTCTCGCGGAAGGCCGCCATCGCCTCCTGCGAGTCCCGCGTGGCGGTGACCACGGCCTGGTGGGACGAGATCAGGTCGAGCGCGGTCCGCAGGTCGTGGCGCTCGCCCTCGCGTACCGCCCGCTTGATCAACTGCATGGCGACCGGCGGCTGGGCGGCGAGGCGGCGGGCGAACGTCTCCACCGCATCGCGTAGTTCGTCGTCCGGGTGGACGGCGCTGACGAGCCCCATGGCGAGTGCTTCCGCGGAGTCCACGAAGTCGCCGGTCCACAGCAGGCGCAACGCCGTGGCGGTTCCGACGATGCGCGGCAGGTACCAGCAGCCGCCGTCGCCCGGCACCAGCCCCACCCGGATGTAGCCCTCGCTGAAGCGGGCCGACGCCCCGGCGATCCGGATGTCCGCCATCAGCGACATGTCCATGCCCGCCCCGACCGCCACCCCGTTCACCGCGGCGATGTAGGGCTTGGTCAACGCCTCGGCGGCGAACGCCACCTGGTGGATGCGGTCGGTCAGCAGGCTCTTCTCCGCCCACGGGGTCCGCTCCCGTTCGCCGAAGGCGTCCAGGTCGACCCCTGAGCAGAAGGCGTCGCCCGCTCCGGTGACCACGACCACGCGTACCTCGGGGTCCTGCTGGGCGCTGCGCAGCGCGGCGGCCCAGGCGTCGGTCATCTCGATGGTGAAGGCGTTCTTGCGGTGCGGCCGGTTGAGCGTGATGGTCGCGACGTGCCCGGCGACCGCGTAGTCGAGGTCGGGCGCGTGGTCGAGGTCGAGCGCGTCTGTGTCTGCGGGGCTCACTGCGGTGTTTCTCCTTCTCGTGTGCTTTTCGGGCCCACGGGCCACTGCCGCCTCCGTCGGGCGACACCGCCTCCGTGCCCGTACGCGACAGGCCGTCGGCCGCCGTTCAGGGGACGATGCTCACGCGGACGACCTCGCGCCGATCGGCGGCACCGAACGCCTCGTTGATGTCGGCGAGGGAGAACGCCGTGCTCTCCAGCCACCGCTTGGGCAGGGTCTCGTGCACCGCGTCGAGGAAGCGCAGGCTCCTGGCGAGCGCGTCGGGCTCGTAGAGCGAGACGCCGATGATGCTCTTGTTGGTCAGGGTGAGGCGTGACGGGTCGGCGGCGTACGTCTGCCCGTGGCCGATGTTGCCGACGCTGAGGTAGCGGCCGAAGCGGCCGAGCATCTTGACGCCCTCGTCGACCACGGCGGGAGACCCGACCAGTTCGATGGCGACGTCCGCGCCGCCGTCGGTGAGTTGCTGCACGCGCTTGACCCGGGCCCGCTCGTCCGGCTCCGCGCTGATGTCCACGACGGCGTCCGCGCCCAGTTCACGGGCGAGTTCGAGGCGTTCCGCGACGGCGTCCACGACGACGATCCGCGAGGCGCCGCGCGCCTTGGCGAGGGCCGTGGCGTAGAGGCCGAGACCTCCTGCCCCCTGGATGACGACGCTCTCGCCCAGGGAGAGCTGCGCGCGGTCGAACGCCTGCATCACCTGCGAAAGCGCGCAGTTGACGCCGCCGACGACCTCGTCGCTCAGGCTGTCCGGGACGGTGTACAGCAGTGCCCCTGCCGGGAGCAGGAAGTAGTCCGCGAAGCCGCCCACGTAGTACGGCGGTTCGGTGGAATCGCCGAGCATCGCCATGCTCATGCGTGCGCAGGCGGAACGCCTTCCGGCGACGCAGTACCGGCACACGTGGCAGGGGAAGAAGTAGGGGAAGACGACCCGCGTCCCGTCGACCAGCGCGGCGCCGGCGGTGTCGTGTGCGACGCCTTCTCCCAGTCCGGCGACGACGCCCACCATCTCGTGCCCCAGCACTGTGGGCAGTCTGCCTCCCAGCCCGCGGGTGTTGAACCGGCCGTGCCAGGCGTGCAGGTCGCTTCCGCACACGTTGGCACGCGTGACGCGGACGAGCACTTCACCCGGGAGCAGTCCTCGCCCGGCGAGCGAGACCTCACGTAGCTCGAACGGCTCGTTCGGCGCGTTGAACTGGGCGATACGTCCTTCGTACATGGTCGGGCTGTCCCTCCGGATCGCGCCGCGCGGCCGGACCGACGCGGTCCGCGGCGGCGGCCCTGCACTGACGAGATCTTGCTATTTCTGTACATGAAATACATCATCGACCTGACGGTACGTCAAGATCCGGGGACCGCGGCGCCGACCGACCCGGGAATCAGGAGAACACGATGACCCTCCCTGACCTCTTGCCGATGTACGTCGACGGCGCCTGGCACGCCGGCGCGGGCGACGGAATCCCGGTGGTCGACCCGACGACCGAGGAGGTCGTCGCCCACGCCCCACGCGGGTCCGCCTCCGACGCCGACAAGGCGGTGGCCGCGGCCCGCGCGGCGCAGAAGGACTGGAGCCGCGTTCCCCCGGCCGACCGGATCGCCGCGGTGGACGCCCTCCGCCGCGCTCTGGAGTCGCGGGCGGCGGATCTCACCGCTGCGGTGGTTCAGGACGTCGGCACCCCGCACCGCATCGCGGACAAGGTGCAGACGGCCCTCCCCCTGGCCGCGATCGGGGACTTCCTGGCAGCGGCCGTCGGCATCGAGGATCCGGTGCGTACCGGCAACTCGCTGGTGTTCCGCTCCCCCGTCGGCGTCGTCGCCGCCATCACCCCGTGGAACTATCCACTGCTACAGACCGTGGGCAAGGTCGTCCCGGCTCTCCTCAGCGGGAGCACGGTGGTCCTCAAGCCCAGCGAGGTCGCTCCGCTGGTCCCGCAACTGCTGGCCGAGGCGGTCCACGAGGCGGGGCTTCCGCCCGGGGTCTTCAACATGGTCGGCGGCGTCGGGTCGGAGGTGGGCGCCGCCCTGGTGGCGCATGCCGACGTCGACATGGTGTCGTTCACGGGTTCGACGCAGGCCGGCGGGGCGGTCGCCGCCGCGGCCGGTCGGCGGATCAAGCGCGTCGCCCTGGAGCTCGGCGGCAAGTCGGCCGCCGTGGTGCTCGCGGGTGCCGAGTTGGAGCGGGCGGTCAAGGCCACGGTGGGCAACTGCCTGCTCAATTCCGGGCAGACGTGCCTCGCGACCACCCGGCTCGTCGTGCCGCGCGAGCGGTACGCCGAAGCCGTCGAGCTCGCCGCGGCCGCCGCGGCGCGGTTCACCCTCGGCGACCCGCGCGACCCCGCGACCAGGCAGGGTCCCCTGGTCTCCGCCGTCCAGCGGGACCGGGTGCGCGGCTTCATCGACCGTGCGGTGCGCGACGGCGCACGCGTCGCGGTGGGCGGCAGCGCCGCGCCCGAGGGCCTCGGACGCGGGTACTTCGTGTCCCCCACGGTGGTCGCGGACGCGGACCCGGGCTCGGAGATCGCCCGGGAAGAGGTCTTCGGACCGGTCCTGGTGGTTCTCGCGCACGACGGCCCCGACGACGCGGTGCGGATCGCGAACGGGACGCCGTACGGCCTCTCCGGTGCGGTGTGGGGCCCGGACGAGGCCGCCGCGGTGGCGGTCGCCCGACGGATGCGCAGCGGGCAGGTCGATGTGAACGGGGGCGGCTTCAACACCGCGGCCCCGTTCGGGGGAATGAAGATGTCGGGCAGCGGGCGCGAGTTCGGGCGGCACGGCCTTGAGGAGTACTACGAGCTCCAGTCGCTCCAGCTGTAGTCGGTCAGTACGTCCACTGCACCGGCCGGGTCATCAGCTCCGGGTAGCGGTGGCGCCAGTACCGTTCGGCCTCCGCGAGGTGCTCGCGCATCGCCGCTTCCGCACGGTCGGGGTCGCGGGCCTTGAACGCGTCGATGACGGCCTGGTGGGCGTCCGCCACGGCGGACTGCTTGCGCGCGGAGTACTGCACCCCGACGCGCACTCCGTCGGCGATGGCCTTCAGGGTGCTGACGAAGACGTCCAGCACCACGCTGTGCGCGGCCTCGGCGACGAGACCGTGGAACCGCTGGTTCTGGGTGACGAACACTTCGTGCCCGCCGCGGTTCGCCCTCAACTGGGCCACGGAGTCTTCGAGTTCGGCGATCCGGGCGTCGTCGATGCGCTCCGCGGCACGGCGGGCCAGCACGGGCTCCAAGGCCATGCGGGCGTCGGTGACGTCGGCGAACGAAGCGCCTTCGACCTGGAGGACGAGGCTCAACGCCTCGCTCAGGCTGTCCTTGGGCGGGCGGCGCACGATCGGGCCTCCACCGGGGCCCGTCTTCAGGGTGATCAGGCCGCGTGCCTCAAGGAGTCGCAGCGCTTCACGCACCGTGGGCCTGCCCGCGCCGTAGAGGGCCATCATGGCCTGCTCGTTGGGCAGGCGTTCGCCCGGCGGCACCGTGCCGGACAGGATCGGTTGCGCGAGCACGTGGGCGAGCCGCTGCGACGTCTTGGGGCCGCGCAAGGACGGTTGCCCGGGGCGCTCGGTCATGCATCCATCCCGACGGTCGACGGCCTCGAAGGACATTCCTGTATCGAAATATCCTAGCGAGGCGAAACCGCTCCGACGCGGGGCGCTTCGCAGCGGGGCGCAAACGAGGCGGCGCCCAGCGCCGGCGGATCGGGTCGCGAAGGCCATGGACATTTAGCGTATCTCCCACGTTAAATATGACCGCCGATCGAAAGGTGGCCTCATGCACGTCTACGACGTCGACTCGCACTTCGAACCCGCCCCGGACTGGCTCGACGCCGTTCCCGCGCTCAAGGCACGCCTGCCGCGCCTTCTGCCACAGGACGAACCGGAGTTCGCCCTCGGGACGGCCGAGCACTTCGCGTACTTCACCTCGGACGGCGTCCGCACCCATGTGCCGGTCGGGCAGCGGATCCCGCTCGAAAAGCTCGTCACTCCCGTTCTCCAGGCCATGTACCCGCCCGGCGGGCACGCCGCGACGATCAACGGCCACTGCCAGCACCCGGAGGTCGACGCCGCGGCCCGCGTCGAGGCGCTCGACGCGCAGGGCATCACGTACCAGAACATCATCAGCGGGTCCGGCTACACCCTCATGTCCTGCCTGCGCGACCCGCAGTTGGCGCGGGACACGGCGTCGGCGCTGAACACACACCTCGCGGAAGCACTCGGGGCCCATCGTGACCGCCTGATGCCGGTGACGCTGACCGACTTCGACGACCTGGACTGGGTGGCCGCCGAACTCGCCCGCACCCGGGCCCTCGGCAGCCGCGCCTTCCACGTCACGACCGAGTTCAGCAACGGAATCCCGCCGTTCCACCCGGACTTCGACAAAGTCTGGTCGGCCGCGACCGACCTCGGCATGGTCGCCGTCCTGCACGTCGGCCTGATGCCGCCGCGGTACCACCCGGCATACGCCAACACCGACGACCCGTCACTCGTCACCCGCATCGGCACGTCGCAGTCGTTCCAGGCCGCGCAGGTCTACCTCAACGCCCTGGTCTTCGGCGGCGTCTTCGAACGCCACCCCGACCTCACCCTGCTCCTGTGCGAAACCGGCATAGACTGGCTGGAGTTCGCGGTCGCCAACATGGACGGACGCGCGACCCCCGAGTCCGCCGCCTTCCTCGGGCCCTACCGCCTGCCGCTCAAGCCGAGCGAGTACATCCGGCGCAACGTACGCGTCAGCCCGCTCCCCCAGGCGGCGCAGTCGCCAAGGTGGATGTTCCAGGAGCTGCCCGAGGTGGCGGTGTTCTCCTCCGACATGCCGCACTTCGAGGGCAGCCTGGCGCCGGTCGACTTCTGGCGCGGCGAGCTCGCCGACATCGACGACGCCACCTGGCGGTCGTTCGTCGGCGGCAGCATGGCCGCCGCGTACGCGCGCATGGGAGATCCGCTGCCGGTTGTCGCGCCCGCGGCTTCCTGAGGCCCCCTGTTCGGGGCGTGTGCCGGGCGGCTCCGCCGACCGCCCGGCACACGCCCTCTTCCGTCCGCGCACCGGCGCGCCGAGGCGTGCGGGCGCGAACGCCCGGCCGACGCCAGGCGGAGGAAGGCGTCGGCCGGACTCCCAGGTCAGGCCAGATCCGGAGGGACCACGGGCCGGTCCATGGCGAACTCGCGGTGCCTGATGCGCCATCCGTGATCCGTGCGGACGACGTGGTCGACGAAGCGGCCGGAGGTGTTCACGGTGCCGCCGCCCTCCGCTCCCATGCGGAGCATGCCCGTCATGTAGTAGTGCACGGCCGCCCCGTCGGCCTCGGCCTCGATCCACAGGTTCGCGACCACGTGCCACGCCTTGCCGCCGGTCCACGTCTCGGTGTCGCGCGCATGCTGGATCTGCGCCGCGAGGCCCTTGTACTCACCGACACCGACGAGCGTGGTCACGACGTCCTCGGTGAAGACCTCGGCGAACCTGTCGTATTCGCCGTAGTCGGAGAAGTGACAGAAACGGGCCGGGAGTTCGGCGATCTCCAGGCGGTCGCGCGCGGTCAACTCCGGTTGGCGCGAACTCGGCATGGCGCCCTCCTCTGCTCTTTCGTGGAAGCTGCGCCGGACGATCGGACCCGGCAAGGAGATCCCCCGGGCCGGGGTGTCCGTCCGCTACGACGTGTAGGAACCGCCGTTGAGGTGGAAGGTCTGCCCGGTGATCCACGAGGCCTCCCCGGAGGCGAGGTAGGCGCACAGCGCCCCCGCGTCCTCGGGGACGCCGATGCGGCCGACGGGGAGCCGCGCGGCCATGTCACGCATCATCCCGGCTTCACGCCCGCTGGCGGCCGGGTCGATGAGACCCAGCGCGACGGTGTTCGCGGTGATGCCGTCCGCCGCGTTCTCAATGGCCAGGTGGCGCATGAAGGCGATCGCGCCGCCCTTGGCCGCCGCGTACAGGGACACGCCGATCCCCTGGCCGATCACGCCCGAGCCCGAGGCGATGGTGACGATGCGCCCGTGGCCGCGGGCCGCCATGCCGTCGATCACGGCCTTGACGCAGTTCATCACCCCGAAGAGGTTCACTTCGGTGAAGCGCCGCCAGTCCGCCGGATCGGTCTCCCGGAAGGGCGTCGGGCGGAAGGTGCCCGCGCCGGCGTTGCCCGCGTTGTTGACGAGGACGTCGACCGGCGCGACCTGGCGTTCGAAGTCGGCCACTGCGTCCATCGCCTGGGTCAAATCGGTGACATCGAAAGGCAGTTCGTGGGCCTCGCCGCCGGCGTCGCGAATGGACCGCACCGTGTCGCGCGCCCGCTCCCGGTCGATGTCGTTGACCGCGACGCGTGCGCCCTGCCCTGCGAGTGTGCGGGCGATGCCGGCCCCCACCCCTTGGCCCGCGCCGGTGATCAGAGCGGTCTTGCCGTCCAGGTCAAACATGTGTGTGCTCCGGTTGGGTTCGGTGGTCTGGTTCGCCCCGGTGGGCCGCAGCGCGGCCTGCCGGTCACTCGTGTGGCGGCGGATCGTCGAGCGCGTCGAGGATGGCCGCCGTGTGCTCACCGAGCAGGGGCGGTGCGCGCCGGATCGGAGGACGCTTGCCGTCCAGCCTCAACGGGGAAGCCACGAGCGGAACTTCGCCCGCGGGGTGAGGCACGGTCTGGACCAGGTCGGTCGCCGTCACCTGTGGTTCGCGAAACACGTCGTCGATACGGTTCACCGGGGCGCAGGCGATGCCCGCCTGGTGCAGCTTCTTCTCCCAGACCTGCGTGGACTCGCCCACCAGTGTTGCGGCGAGCAGGGCGTCGAGTTCCTCCCGATGGGCGAGCCGCGAGGCGTTGTCGGCGAAACGCGGGTCGGCGGCCAGCGCGGGGCGGCCGACGGCGGTGCACAGCGCCATGAACTGGCGGTCGCTGGTCGCGCCGACGACGAGTTGGCCGTCGGCGGTGGGCATCGGTCCGTACGGCGCCACGTTCGGGTGCAGGTTGCCCAGCAGACCCGGGACGCCGCCGCCGATCAGGTGGTTGGCCCCTTGGTTGATCAGCGCGGACACCCCGCACTCGAACAGGGGCACCTCGACGCGGGCGGCCCGGCCGTCCGGCCTGGCGCTGCTGCCGTACAGGGCGCCGAGCGCCCCGATCGCCGCGTACAAGCCGGTCATGACGTCGACGACGGGCAGCCCGACCTTCGTGGGGCCGGTGAGACCGTGCCCGGTGACGGACATGATCCCCGAGCGGGCCTGCGCCATGGCGTCGTAGCCGGGCTGGTCCCCGAGCGGACCGGCCGCGGAGGCGCCGCGGACGGACACCCACACGGCATGCGGGCAGGTGTCCCGGATCGTGTCGAGGCCCAGCGAAGTCAGTTGCCGGGGAAGGAAGTTCTCGATCACCACGTCAGCCGCGGCGGCCAACTCGCGTACGGTCCGGAGGCCGGACTGCTCGCGCAGGTCCAGCACCATGGCCCGACGGTTCCGGTTGACCGCCAGGTAGTACGCGGCGTCGTCGCCGTGGAACGGCGGACCCCAGCGGCGGGTTTCGTCGCCGAGCGGCGACTCCACCTTGATGACGTCGGCACCCAGGTCGGCCAGCACGGTCGCGGCCAGCGGTCCGGCCAGAATGCGGGAGAGGTCGAGGACACGGACCCCGGCAAGAGGCAGGCTCGGGTCGTGGGCGTCGGCATCTCCAGGCCACGTCATGGGGCACCCTTCGGCGTCAGAGAATCAGCTCACAACATAGCTATCATGACTATGTTGACCGCAACAGATCTTGCTTCCGGAGCTCTTTCGTGTAAGCGTTACGCATATAGCGCGCGGGGCTGGCCCGGGCGTCCGCGGGGGCAGCGGTTCGCCCGCGCAGGGGTCGGGCGAACCGCCCCCTGCGACTCCGAACTGATCAGCGGGGTACTTCGTCGCCGCCCGTACGCGGCGGCGCAGGCGACGGCGCGCTCAGTCGGCGGAGCCGGTATTGCTGAACATCGGGGCCAGGGGGGCCTTGGGTGCCCTGCGCGGGGCGGGGCGGCGCGGTCTGCCGCCCTTGCCGCCCTTCCCTCCGCGATCGGCCAGTTCCTCGATCGCTTCGACGGTGATGTCGATGACCAGGTCGTAGAGGCGGCCGAGGGCCCCGGGCAACTCCTCGACAACGGGGGCCACCCGGGCCCGCTCCTCCTCCGACGCCGACCGCAGCGCTTCCCGCATCACGGGCACCATCTCGACCGTGGGAGTGCGCTTGGCGGCGAGGGTCGCCTGGCCGACGATGGTCGTACCGATCAACGCGATGGCCAGCGCCAAATCCTCGTCGGCGAGTTCCAGGGGACCGAGCATGTCCGTGAGCATCACGAAGGACGGCAGCCAGGCCGGCTGCCGGGTCGAGGCGATGTACGGCAGGAGTTGGGGGTACGGCCGCAGGTGGTCGAAGCTCAGGACCATCCACTCGCGGAGCTTCGCCTGCCACGTGGCGCCCTTCGGCGCGGTGAACTCCATGTCGGCCATGACCCGGTCGGCGACCGCGTGCAGGAGGTCGTCGCGGTCGGGGAAGTAGCGGTACAGCGCCATCTGCGCCGATTCCGCGGCCTCCGCCACGCGTTTGATGGTCAGCGGCACCGCCGGGTCCTGGTACACCAGAGCCACCGCCGCGTCGACGATCTGCTCGCGCGACAGACGCGGCGGCCTTCCCCGCCTGCGTGCGGGTCCGCCATCCGAGGGCTGGGTCATTCCGGTTCCTTCCACCCGTACGGTGCGCACCGCACGCCTCCAGATTACGCGTACCATCTACGCAATCCGGTGATCACCGGCGTGGCGCGCTCCCGGAATCCGTGCGGCGTCCGACGCCTGGCACGCGAACCGCGCCTCAGGCGGCCCGGTCGGCTTCGAGCGTGGCGCGCCACACCGAGGTCAGGGTGTCCAGCATCGCGGACCGTTCGCGCGCCCACAGCCCGGACTGCCAGGAGGGCATGAACGTCTCCAGTTGGTTGACCAGCAGAAACGCACGCCGCCTGGCCTCCGGCCGGGTGAAGTGCGCCCAGCGCGCAGGCGGGTTGAGCAGTGCGCGGATGAACTTCTGCTGGTGCTCCAGGTGCTGCTGCCGCAGGGTGTGGGGAAGCTGTTCGGCGAAGACCTTGAGGGCCTTCTTGTTCTGCTCGCCGGAATCGACGTACCTGGCCAGCCAGGCGCGGATGGTGGCATGCGACCAGTCCGGCAGTGCGCCGAACTCCACGAACCTCGCCTCCGTGTCCTCCCAGATGCGGTCGGCGAGCTCGGAGACGATGTCGCCCTTACCGGAGTAGTGCAGGTAGAACGTCGCCCGTGCGGCCCCCGCGCGGGCGACCACGTCGTCGACCGTGGTCGCGTCGTAGCCCTTGTCCTCGAAGACGTCGAGCGCGGCGGACAGCAGCCGCCGACGGGTGAGCTGCTTCTGCTGGGCGCGCAAATCCTGGGCCGGAGCCTCGGGATCACCGGCTTTGGCACGTCGACGCGGAGGGGCACTCATTCCGCCAGCGTAGCCATCGCGCCCGACCTCACGCACAGCCGCATGCGCGTGGCGCTCGGAAGATGGCGGTTGTTCTCCCACGGGTTTAAGTGTATCTATTACGCAAACTTGTCCGCCGTCCCCGAGGAACCGTCGTCCCACGGGACCGACGGGCCGGGAGGCGACCACGTCTGAGGAGAACATGCATGACCGCGCATGACCATCTCGCCGCACACCAGCTCATCAACCGTTGGTGGTTCAACTACGACGAAGGCCGCCTCGACGCCCTGGCCGAACTGCTCACCGACGACTGCCACCTCGCCTCCCGCACCGAGACCGGGCAGCACCCCCACGAGGAGTTCATCCGCTCCGACAACCGCGGCCCGGAGGCGGCGATGGCCTGGACGAAGGAGCACCGCCGGCACAGCCCGTACCCGCTGCGCCACCACGCCGCCAACGTTCACGTCGTGGCCGAGCGCGACGACGAGATCGACCTGGACTCCTACTTGTTCGTGACCCAGATCGTCGAGCGGACGCCGAGCACCCTCTCCAGCGGCATCGTCCACTGGACGCTGGCGAAGACCGACCAGGGCTACAAGATCCGCCGCAAGGAAGTCGTCCTGGACTCGATCGAATCCGCCGCCTTCCACGAGGTCGAGTTCGTCGCGGACCGCCAGAAAACCTGGTAGGCCCGCAATCGCGCGCCGAAGAACCGCCGGAGTGCAGGCGAAAGCCCACCACCGGTTCTTCGGCCGCGACGCGGCGAGCCCGGTCGTTCCGCCGGACGGATCAGCCGGTGGTCGACCTGCGGTGACGACGCGACCGCGCTGATCCCCCCATGTGGGTGTTCATCGGCCGACCCTCCGCGTATGTGCGCGCGATGCGGGCGGCCGGAACCGCGGCGCCGGCTGAGCACTTCGCGGCGAACACCTCGCAGAGCCGCGTAGCACTTCGCGGCGAACACCTCGCAGAGCCGCGTCCCCCGAATCCTCGCCCTCGTCGAGCAGCTGCCTGGTGGTGCCGGCGTCGGCGCCACCGGGCAGCGTGCGGTCGTCGGGCGTCAGGGCGTGCGGTCCGCCCAGTCCGTGGTGGGGGCGATCGAGTACGCGGCGATCAGCGCGCGGATGAACTCCTTGTCGTGCAGCGGGTCCGACGGCTCGGCGACGTCCATGCCGCGGGCGCGCATGTCGGCCAGGAGGCGCTCGAAGACGATGTCGTGCGTCAGGTCGTCCGAGTGGTCCATGTTCTTCTTCACCTCGTCGAGGTCCGTGTAGACCTCGGCGTTCCAGTGGACCAGCAGCCGCATCTCGTTCGGCGCGTGGCGGCGGATGACCTCGCCGTCGGTGCTGATCGCCCAATCGCCGCGGCCCGCGTCGTATTCCATCGTGGAGCGGTGCTTCATGCCCGGCGTGTCGCGTTCGTCGGGGCGGCCGACGGGGTCGCCGCGGTGGAACATCATCTCGTTCTGCACGACGACCCCCTTGTTCCACAACGGGTGTTCGAGCCGCTTCGGCTCGCCGAGCGGCCCGTCCGGCCAGTATGTGAAGGTGCCGTTCTCGCCCAGGTACCACCAGGTGATCACCTGCGCCATCTTCACCACATGGTCCGTGAACAAGCCCGAACGGCCCATCACGTTCTGAAGCCACACCGGCGAGTTCTCGATGCGCACGCCGCGGAACGTGACCGCGTCGAGGTGCGACGAGAGGCCGCTGTGGTGCGGCCCGCACAGGTTGAACAACATCATCGTCGGCCGGGCGTACTGCGCTCCGCCCCAGTAGCTCTTGGCCAGTTCGAGGAAGCGGGCGTTGTAGAAGCAGTCGTGCAACTCCGGGTAGTAGAGCACCGAGTTCTCCGCGAAGAACCCCCGGAAGTGCGGCGACGCGACGTCGTCGAGCGTGAAATCGACGCCCTCCGCCGAGCCGCCGTTCGACGTGGCCAGANCAACTCCGGGTAGTAGAGCACCGAGTTCTCCGCGAAGAACCCCCGGAAGTGCGGCGACGCGACGTCGTCGAGCGTGAAATCGACGCCCTCCGCCGAGCCGCCGTTCGACGTGGCCAGAAGCTCTTCGATGGTGTCGAAGTGGTGCGCGGCGATCGTCGGCCACGGCCCGTGCGTCTTGAGCACGTCGAGGATGCGTTCGTGCTGGTCGTCCGAATACACGTCCTGGACGACCCGGGGCGGCCCGGCAGGGCGCAGGACTTCGTTGAGGCGCAGTTCATCGACGGTCATCAGGTCTCCTCTGGACTGGCCGGCGGCGAGTGCGGGAGCGCGGAAACGCAGCTTCGCGCGGCGGACGTATGCGTCGCGGTGCTCGCCGTGTCAGAGACCTTAGTTTACGCCATACATTAAATAATCGCCCCTGGCCGCCCCGCAAAGTTTTCGCGCCCGCCCGGGTATGCGGACGACATCCGTGCCCAACGAGTCGCGGGGCCGGCGGAGCGCGGGTCCGCGTCACAATGCGGACGACGTCCGTGCGCAACGAGTCGCGGGGTCGGCGGAGGGCGGGTCCGCGTCACGAATCATCGGCCAGTGCTTCGATCGTGGCGATCGTGCTGTCGACCACCACGTCGAAGAGGCGGTCGAGCGCACGCGGCAGGTTGTCGAGTACGGGTCCGACACGACGGCGGTCCTGGTCGTCCGCTTGCGAGAGTGCGTCGCCCATGACGGTCCGAAGTTCACCTGCCGGTGCCCGCCGGGAAGCCAGGGCCGCCTGTCCCACAACGGTCGTGCCGATCAGGGCGATTGCCCGTGCCTGTTCCTCGTCGTCGAGCGCGAGCGGCTCCAGGACCTCGGTCAGCAGGATGAACGACGGCAGCCATGCCGAGTCGCGGGTGGCCGCGATGAAGGGGAGCAACTGCGGGTAGCACAGCAGACTTTCCATGCCGAAGACCATCCACGCCCGCAACCTCACCTGCCAGGTGGGGCCTTCGAGCACCGTGGCCTTGGACGCCAGCCCGCGTGCCACCTCGTCGGCGACCGCACGGAGGAGGTCGTCGCGCTCCGGAAAGTACCGGTACAGCGCTCCGGGCGCCGCGTTCACCGCGTCGGACACCCGTCTCAGGGTCAGCGGAGCCCGCGGGTCCGCGTGCACCAAGGCCACGGCGGCGTCGACAATCTGGCCGCGGCTGAGCTGCGGCGGCCTGCCGCGACGGCCGCGCGTCGCCACGCCGTGTACGTGTTCGCTCATCATGTCCCTGTCGCTGCCGGCCCGCGGTGCCTGGGCGGATGGGCGAGCGACCCGTGCCCGCGGATGCGCACGCCGCGGACACGGGACCGCCGCATTTCAGTGGAACAGCATCGGCTTTTCCGGGCGGGGTGACGCGGCCGGTCCCGCGGCCATGCCGCCGTCGACGGCGTAGTCGGCGCCGGTGATGTACGAGGCGCCGGGGGACGCGAGGAAGGCGGCCATGTGGGCGATCTCGTCGACTTCGCCGGCGCGCCCCAGGGGAAGTCGTGCGAAGCGGGCGTCCTCCTCGGCTCCGCAGCGGTCCCCGGGCAGCATCGCCGTGCGGATGGGCCCCGGCACCAGGGCGTTGACCCGGATCCCGTCGGGTCCGAGTTCGATCGCCGCGGTGCGGGTGAGCCCGCGGACGCCCCACTTCGACGCCGAGTACGCCGACGCCCATGCCTGGCCGAAGACCCCGCTGGACGAGGCGATGTTGACGATGGCCCCGCCACCTGCCACGCGCATCGCGGGCACGACGGCGCGGATGCCGAGGAAGGTGCCGACGAGGTTGATGTCGAGGATGCGCCGGAACGCCTCCGAGGTCTCGTCCTCCAGCGCCACGATGCGCATCGCCGCCGCGTTGTTGACCAGCACGCCCAGGCTTCCGAAGCGACTGACGGTCGCGTCGACGGCGGCGGCCCAGTCCTTCTCGTCGCTGACGTCGTGCCGGATGTGGGCCGCGTTCTCGCCGATATCGGCGGCAACCCGGGCGACGGCGTCTTCCTGCACGTCGGTGAGCATGACCCGCGCACCGCACGCGGCGAACAGCCTTGCCTCGGCGGCACCCTGCCCTTGCGCGGCGCCGGTGATCAGGGCCACGCACCCGTTGAGGTCGTACACGTGCTTCTCCTTCGTTGCGACGCCGTGCGCGGTGCGACAAGGCCCGCAGGCAGGGGGCAGTGCCGGCTACTTCGGGACGTGCCACTGGAGTTCGATGTGCTGCCCGAGCGTGACCAGTCCGCAGGCCAGGACATCGGTGTGCACGAAGACCTGCATCATCGTGTCGGTGGCGGCGTCCGGATCCTCGGGGCGGAACACCCCGGACACCGCAATGCGCCCGGCCAGTTCAGGATCGTGCTCACCGGCCGCCTCGATGGCTGCCACCGCCTGCTCCAGCGCTTCGCGCGACGCAAGCCGCATGCCGAAGTGGTAGGAGTACTGCGGCTGTTGACGCAACCGTGCGGTCCAGGCGGCGGAAGTCGCGGCGAAGCCGCTGTCCGACTCGATCCGTGCGTTCAGGGCGGTTTCGAACGCCCACTGCTCGGGGGTGACCTCCGAGGCGTACAGGACGTTCGTCGTGTAACTGTCCTCGTTCGGCTCGACACGGGCGGTGAACCAGTGGCCGCCGCGGTCGATCACCTGGCAGCCCAGCAATTGCAACACGCGGGCGGCAAGGGCGCGTTCGCCCGGCCGGTGGACGAGCTCGGCATGGGTGATGCGGCGGTCGACCGCAGGGGCGGGCACGGCGTCGGTCATCGGGACCCCTCACCGGTGGCCGTGCGCAACGCACCGCAGGCGTGGTCAAGCGCCGTGGACGAGGCCGGCACCTTGGCGTAGTAGGACAGGAAGCCGTGCGAGGTTCCGGCGACCTCCAGTACCTCCACCGAACCGCCCGCCGCGTTGACCTTCTCCGCGTACGCATGGATGTCGTCGCGGTTGAGGTCGTATTGCGGGGCGACGATGAGCGCGGGAGGGAGCCCGGTGAAGTCCTCGGCGTACATCGGCGAGAGGTACGGGTCGCGCAGGTCCGCGTCGCCCGCGTACGTGCGCCACATCGACTGCGACGCGGCGCGGTTCACCATGGGTGCGTCCGCGTTCTCGACCGTCGAGGGACGCTCGGAAAGGGCGTCGAGTCCGGGATAGGCCAGCAGCTGGAAGGCGAACCTCGGACCGCCCCGGTCCCGGGCGATCAACCCGGCGACCGCGGCCAGGTTGCCGCCCGCGCTGTCCCCGCCGACCGCGACCCGGTCGGGATCGACGCCGAGTTCGCCGGCGTGCTCCACCACCCACACCGCCGCCGCGTAGAAGTCCTCGGCCGCGGCGGGGAAGACGTGCTCGGGGGCGAGCCGGTACTCCACCGAGACGACGGCGCACCCGCTGCGGTTGGCGATCTCGCGGCACAGTCCGTCGTGCGTCTCGATGCTGCACAGGGACCAGCCGCCGCCGTGCGCGAAGACGAGCGCGGGCAGTTTCTCCCCCGCGGTGGGGTAGTAGACGCGTACCGGCACCTCGCCCGCCGGCCCGGGAACGGCGCGGTCCACGACGCGGTGGACCTCCGGGCGGGGCTGGAGGGCCGCTCCGGCCACCGTGCGCTTGCGGATGGCGTCGACGGACTCCGGGGTGACCGCCGGAAGGGGCGGCACGACCGCCATGATCGCCGCGAGCTCGGGCACCAGGGCGTAGCGCCCGGTGTCAACGTTTGCGTCCTGCACCACCACGACTCCTCCGACAGTGGACACCTAATCCATGCGTTATGCATAGTGTCACTCACTAGACGCTCTGTCTATTTCGTGGCTACGGAGACTTCCCATGAACGACTCCCCCGTGTTCGTCCACCATCGCCCGGTCGCGCGGGATCTTCCCTTGACCGGGGACGGGTTCGACGCGGCGTCGGTACGCGCCCAGCTCGCCGACGCCGACCCCCGCACCTTGCTGATGTCCCTCACCCACATCACCCGGGACGCCTCGTACCTGGAACGGTTCGCCGCGGTGTGCGACCCGGCCAACGCGGAAACCGGCGCGGAACCCGCGGCGGACGAGATACGCGACCTGCTCGCCGGGGTCCTGACGTCCCACACCCCGACCGAACACGGCCCGCTCTCCAACGAGTTCTTCCAGCAGATGGCCTCGGCCTACGTATATGAGCCGGTCGACGAGGAGTTCATCCCGCTGCTGCTGGACCAGTGCGGCTTCACCAAGCTCGAACCGGCCGCCGCCGCTCCGACCGACCCTGCCGCGACTCCCGCAGCGACTCCCGTCGAGTCCCCGCGTTCCCCGGCCGACATGCACGTCGTCGTGATCGGCGCCGGCCTGTCCGGCATCTGCGCGGGCGTCAAGCTCGGCGAGGCCGGATACAGCTACCGCATCTACGACCGCAACAAGGACGTCGGCGGCACCTGGCTCACCAACACCTACCCCGGCGTCGGCGTCGACACCCCGAGCCACTTCTACTCCTACTCCTTCGAAGTCAACCCGGACTGGCCCGAGTTCTACTCCAAGGGCGAGTACGTCCTGGACTACCTGCGCCGCTGCACCGACGGCTACGGCGTCCGCGACCGCATCACCTTCGAGACCGAGGTCGTCTCCTGCACCTACCACGACGCCGAGGCGCGCTGGGCGGTGACGACCCGCGGCCCGGACGGAACCGAGCAGACGGAGTGGGCCGACGCCGTGGTCAGCGCCATCGGCGTCTTCCAGGGACCGATACGACCCGACCTGCCGGGCCTCGCGGACTTCGCGGGCACCGTCGTGCACACTGCCGAATGGGACAACTCCCTCGACCTGACCGGCCGACGGGTCGCGATGATGGGCACCGGAGCAAGTGCCATGCAGGTCGGCCCGGCCATCGTCGACGACGTCGCGGCCCTGACGGTCTTCCAGCGCACGCCCTCGTGGATCATGCCGCCCCGCAAGGACGACCTGACCGTGCCTCCGGGCACCCAGTGGGCGATGCGCCATGTGCCGTACTACGGCGAGTGGTTCCGCTTCTTCACCTACTGGTTCGCCTCGGACGGCAACTTCGTCCGCGTGGTCGTGGACCCCGACTGGCACATGCCCGAGGTGTCGGTCTCGCAGAAGAGCGAGGACCTGCGGCAATGGCTCCTGGCGTACGCCCGCGAAGCGCTCGCCGACCGTCCGGACCTGCTGGCCAAGGCGATCCCGGACTACCCACCGTTCGGCAAGCGCATCCTCCGCGACAGCCACTGGTACCGCATGCTCAAGCGCGACCACGTCGAGCTGATCACCGACACCATCACGCACATCACCCCGAACGGGGTGGCGACGGCCGACGGTCGCGAGACAGCGGCGGACGTGCTGATCCTCGCCACCGGCTACCAGGTCCTGCCGATGCTGGACAAGATCGCGATCACCGGACGGGACGGCACCGCCCTGACCGACGTGTGGGGAACCGACGACCCGCGCGCCCATCTGGGGACCACGGTCCCCGGATTCCCCAACCTGTTCGTGCTCGCGGGCCCGAACAGCGCCCCCAACCACGGCGCGGGTGTCAACATCCTGGCGGAGAGCCAGATCCACTACGTCATCGGCTGCCTCGACCTGCTCCGCGAGCGGGGCGCCCGCAGCATCGAGCCCCGGCAGGACGTCCACGACGCCTACAACGCCGAGGTAGACGAGGCCCTCGAAGGCCGCGTCTGGAGCCACCCCAGCGTCAGCAGCTACTACCGCAACAGCACAGGACGCGTCGTGGTGTCCTGCCCGTGGCGGCTCGTCGACTACTGGACGATGCTCCGCCACCCGGACCCGGCCGAATACGTCTTCCGCTGACAGTTCTTCGGTCCTGCCCATCCGGCCTCGTGACCTGTCCTCGCCGGTCCGCCGCGGTGCCGTCTC
>NZ_JBPKBH010000026.1:0-16078 GCF_051388915.1 Yinghuangia sp. YIM S09857
ACACGTACTTGAACCCGGCCTTGTCGGCGGCGATCGCGTACGCCATGTCGTTCATCAACGCCTCGTGCTCGGCGTCGGGATTGCCTTCACGCCGGTGCTTCGGGTTGTAGCCCTGCAAGAAGATGCCGAATTCCATGGGGCTCCCTACACGAGTGGGGCGGCCGCGGGACGCGGCTCCGGTCGGCTACGGGGTCCAGGTGCCGTCGGGGCGGCGCGTCCAGCCGGACGCGGCGTCGGTGCCGCCGTCGACGTGCAGCGTCGTGCCGGTCATGAACGACGACATCGCGCTCGCCAGGAACACGATCGGCGCCGCGCAGTCGTCGGGGGTGCCGAGGCCGAGCGGGACCTTGTCGCCGTAGTCGACCCCGCCGACGGCCTCCGCGAGCCCCTCGTCGCCAGGGGTCGGGATGGAGTCGGGGGCCACGGTGTTCACCCGGATGCGGCGCGGGGACAGCTCCAGCGCGAGCGACTTGGTCAGCTGCTCGACGGCCGCCTTCATGGCGGCGTAGATGGCGAAGCCGGGGGCGGCGCGGTGGGCCTCGACGCTGGTCAGGTTGATGATCGAGCCGCCGTCGTTCATGAGCGGCACACCCGCGCGCACGACGTTGGTGACGGTCGTGAAGTTCTCGTCGACGAGGGCCTGCTGCCCCTTGGGGCGGACGTCCAGGAACGGCGACCAGAAGCCGCCGCCGGCGTTGTTGACGAGGATGTCCAGGGGGCCGAGTGCGGCGTGGGCCTCGGCGATGAACGTGTTGACGGCGTCGGTGTGGCGCACGTCCAGCGTCCCGACGAAGGCCTTGCGACCCGTCTCCTCGATCGCCTTGGCCGTCGCGCTCTGGTCTTCCTTGTCGCAGATCGCGACATCAGCCCCGAAGCGCGCGAGGGCGACGGCCGTGGCCGCGCCGATGCCACGCGCGGCCCCGGTGACAACGGCCGTCTTTCCGGCGAGCAGCGCGACGGAAGGGTCAAGAACCACGGCAGAACCTCACACTCTCTGGCGACCTCGCCACCCCGGCACGGCGTGGCGGCACCGACCGCCTCGCGGCGGCGGCGCACCCGCTCACCATGCCATCTGACGCCGCGTCACTAAAGAGCCATCCGACGCGATTTAGATCGCCCCGGCGGTGTACCCGCGTCGGCAGTGCCTTCCCGGCCGCCCCCTGCGCCCGGAGATTGCGTGCCCCGTACACCGCCGACTGACGCCCGTACGCCCCGGCCATCAGCACCGGGCCCGGACCGTCCCACGCGCCCTCGCGCTCCCGCGCGCTTCGCTCCTACGCCGTGCCCATCAGCACCGGCCGCCCCACGCGTTTCTTGCGGCCCCGCTCACCTCGTGCACGTCTTGCGCCTTCACCCGCCCCGCGCGCGTCTTGCGCCCTGGTCGCCCCGCGCGTCTTGCCCCCCGCTCGCCCCACATCGCCGCGGCGGCCCGGGCCGGCGGGGTGGCCGGGCCGGGCCTTGGGCGGTGGTGCCGCACTCAGTGGGGGCAGACCCTGCGCCGACGTTGTGCGGTGGTGCCGCGCTCAGTGGGGGCAGACCCTGCGCCGACGTTGTCCGGTGCCGCCGCGCCGAAGGTCGTCCACGGCCGCCCCCAGGAGGGTCAGTTCGCGCTCACGACCTTCCACAAGTGGCCGTCCGGGTCGCTGAAGTAACCGTCGTAACCGCCCCACTCCAGGGCCGCGGCCTCCTTGACCACGGTCGCCCCGGCGGCCGCCGCCGCGCGCAGCACCTCGTCGACCTCCTCCCGCGAGTCCGCGACGAAGTGCAGCGACGAACCGCGGAACCCCGACCCCTCCGCCGGAACCCCGGCGTCCCCGGCCACCTGGTCCCACGGGTACAGCGCCAGCGCCGCCGACCCGTCGCCGAGTGCGAACCGCACGAACCCGGGGTGCTCCTGCTCGACCCGGCAGCCCAGGCCCTCGGCGTAGAACTTCTTGGCCCGCTCGACGTCCTTGACCCCGAGCATGACCACTGTCACCTGCAATTTGATGTCCATGGCCGCAACGCTAGGCGCGGGGCGGACGCATCGGCTTCTCGATTCCTGACCTCCTTCGGCTTCCTCCGGCCTTCTCCGACCGCTCCCGACAACCCCCTCGCCGACCCTCCCCGACCGACCCCGCGATGTGCCTGGATTCCGCACGGGCGGCCCCGTACGGTGACGGCGGCCGATCAAGGCCGCCCGGCGGCGGGTCTCCCGGTGGACCGCCCGCCGCAGCAACCGACGGAGGAGAGCACGTGGCACCCGAGAAGCAGCCCGGTCACATCGCCGTACCGAACCTCATCGCGCTGTACGCCGAAGCCATCGACGCCGGCGACTTCGACCGCGTCGCCGACCTGCTCGCGGACGCCAGGATCACCACCGAGGGCACCGACCGTGAGACCGTCGGCCGCGACGCCGTCTTCGCGATGTACGACACCTGGACGCTCCGCTACGAGGACGACGGGACGCCGCACACCAACCACGTCACCACGAACCTCATCCTCGACATCGACGAGGACGCCGGGACCGCCTCCGCCCGCTCGTACTTCACCGTCCTCCAGGCGACGCCCGACCTGCCGCTCCAGCCGATCATCACCGGCCGCTACCGCGACACCTTCACCCGCGGCGCCGACGGGGCCTGGCGCTTCGCGTCCCGCCACATGGTCACCACGCACAACGGCGACCTGACCCAGCACCTCAAGATCCCCCTGGCCTGACCCGCCCGCCCTCCTGCTCCGCTCCGCCGCCGAACCGGAAGGACCCGTTCCAGCATGGGAAAGCTCGACGACCGCGTCATCCTCATCTCCGGCGCCGCCCGCGGCCAGGGCGAGGCCGAGGCCCGCCTGTTCGTCGCCGAAGGCGCCCGCGTCGTCCTCGGCGACGTCCTCGACACCGAGGGCAAGGCCGTCGCCGCCGACCTCGGCGACGCAGCCCGCTACGTCCACCTCGACGTCACCAGCGAGTCCGACTGGACCGCCGCCGTCGACGCGGCCCTCTCCGCCTTCGGCAAACTCGACGGCCTCATCAACAACGCCGGAATCCTCCAGTTCGGCCCCATCGTCGACACCACACTCGACGCCTACATGCAGATAGTCGGCGTCAACCAGGTCGGCGTATTCCTCGGCATGAAGGCCGTCATCCCCGCCCTCACCGCGTCCGGCGGCGGGACCATCGTCAACACCTCGTCCACCAGCGGCCTCCAGGGCGTCGCGAACATGATCGGCTACACCGCCACCAAGTTCGCCGTACGCGGCATGACCAAGGCCGCCGCCCTCGAACTCGGCCACGCCGGAATCCGCGTCAACTCCATCCACCCCGGCGGCATCGACACCCCCATGGTCCGCCCCGAAAACGTCGAAGGCCTGGTGGCCGACGAAACCTCCTCCGCCGACATCTACGCCGCCCTCCCCCTCGGCCGCGTCGGCCAACCCGAAGAGGTCGCCAAACTCGCCCTCTTCCTCACCTCCGACGACTCCTCCTACTCCACCGGCGCCGAATTCCTCATTGACGGCGGCATGACCTCAGGCCCCAACTGGGCCTGAGCCAAGACGTCGTACAAGTCCCTGAAGTCCATCCGCAGACAGCCCTTTGCGGAAAAGCCCTCCGCCGCCAAAGGGTGGGTCCAAAACCGGGGCCCACCCTTTCTGAAGTGCCGTCGATCGCGACGAAGAAGGCCGACGCCGCCGACATCGGTCATTCCTCATGCCGCCGTGCCCGGGCCTTTGGCATCATGAATCTCCAGCCATCTTGGGGGGCCGAAAATGGTACGGAGAGGCATATCGGCATTGGCGGCGGCGGTTGTGGGGACCGCGTTGCTGGCCGCGTGCACCAGTGACAGTGCGAGGACCGTGACCGAGGCCAAGTCGCCGGAGGCGTCGGCCATGGACTGCGCGGATCCCCGCATTCCGATGGGCGAGTGGCGCGAGCGCTGCGCCGACGGTCCGGACGACTCGCCGGACGGGCGGGGACCGGTGGGTGCGCCGTCGGCCACCGGGGCGTCGGGGACGCCGAGTTCGTCGTCCGCGCCGGTCTTCCCGCCGACCGCAGCGCCGACCGTCACCGCGCCGACCGGGGCATCCAGCGCCGCGCCGACCGGGGCAACAGGACCGAAGACGGCGGCAGTTGGCGACACGATCAGTCTCAGCGGCTACGAAGGCGAGAAGATCGACGTGACCGTCGTCAAGGTCGTCGACCCCGCCCAGCCGACCAGCGACTATTCGTTCGCCAAGCCCAAGGACGGCATGCGGTTCGTGGCCGTCCAATGGCGTGTCGCCAACACGGGCAGCACGGTCTCGGAGAGCGGTCCGACCACCGGATCGACGCTCGCGGACGCCCGGGGCCAGGAGTTCCGGTCGACGTACGCCGAGACGACGGCAGGCGTGCCGTACAGCTCCGGCACCAAGGTGCAGCCCGGTCAGTCGCGCCTCGGCGTCGTGGTCTACGAAGTCCCCCTGGACTCCAAGATCGTCGCCATCGAGTTCGGCGCCAACTCCGGCTTCGCCGACGAAACGGGTCAGTGGACGATCCCTTGACCGCACTGCCCACGGAATACGTCCGGACGGGTCCAGGGCGCGCACCGACGCCCCCGGACCCGTCCGTTCACCAGCTTGACGCGGTCTACTCCGGAGCGAGCGCCTTCTCGCCCTCCCACGTGGAGAGTCCCAAGTGGGAGCGGATCTCCGCCGGGGGCTCCCAGAAGGCGCGTACCGAGTCGACAAGCCCCTCGTCGTTGACGCGCCAGAGCTCGATGCTGTTCACCCACGCGGGCTTGCCGGCGACGGACCCGTGGTTGCGCATGTAGACCTGCGCCTCCCGGCCGCAGGCGATGACCAGTACGGGTTCGAGGATCCAGGTCTTGTCGGGGGTGAACGACTTGTCCCAGGCCTGGACGGACATCACGTCGCGGCCGATGCCCGCGACGGTGCCGGGCGGGTCCTCGTAGCGGACGTCGTCGGCGAGGATTTTCAGCCAGGACTCCTTGTCCTGGTTGTTCCAGTGGCGCACATGGGCGAGTACGGCTTCGCGGGCTGCCGCGGCAAGGTCTTTGGTCACGCGAACCGGTCTAACCCGGGAGCGCGCAACTATCAATGGTGATCGGCAGTCGCAGTACGCCGCCCCACGACCGCATCCGCCGCCGTCAGTACCACCCCGGCCGCCGCGGACACCGACGCGAGGGCGGCGATCGCCACGCGCGTACGCGGCAGATCGGGCCAGTGCTGACGGGTCACGAGCGTGTCCCCGACGTCAGCGGCGGCCGAGGCGAGCGCCCACGCCGCGAACCCCCGGCCGGTCAGCGCGGCGACTGCGGTCCCACCACCGAGCGCGATGTCGCGTACCCCCAATGCCTTCGCGAACACCGTCCCACCCGGCGTTTCCACATCCCGCCCCACCCAAGGTCGCGACGCGACCGGCGGCGCCGCGATGGCGACGACCCCGAGGGCGACCCGCGCCGCACCCCAACCGGCACCGGCGTAGCGGACAGTCCTGGTCAAGTCCCGAGCCATGGTGGCGACCCCCCTCTGTCGGTGATGGCTGTCGACCATCATGGGGCCTGGAGTGTCGCCGGTCTCGGAGAGACACAAGAACGCACACGTCTCGTCGTCCAATCACGGTCGGTTGACGTGAGGCTCGGGGCTCTCCGACACGAAGAGCTGCCGTGCCGGTTCGCGGTCGATCAGTTCGGTCGGCTCGCCGGGGTGGGGTTCGACTGGCGGTGGCAACACCGGAGTCGATGGGGGGATCAGCGCGGTCCTTTTTGGCGCGAGAGTTCGAGTACGTCCTTTCCGATGTCCGTGATGCGGGCGGTGACCTGCCGATCGGCGCGGCGGTCTGCGTGGCGGTCGGTGACGGCGCTCAGGTGTTTGCGCAGGGCCTGCCGTAGCGAGTGAAGGGGCTTCAGTCCCCGAGACGCGAGGAGGCCGACTTCGGATTGTGCTGCGGGGGCCCTGCGCGCGGGAAACGCCGCGGTCGCCGCGCGGGAGAGTGGCGGCGAGGCGTTGGCCGGCGTGCGTACGCCTGGGAGGTTCGGTGCAAGGTTGGTGTTCGCGGCCGGGGCAGGGCGTTGGTGGCGTCCGGCAAGGAACCCCGCCACCGTGGAGATGACGGCCTGTTCGTTTCCGCCGGGGAAATGCCCGCTGCCGCGCTGCTCGATGAGGTAGGTGCCGCCGGGCTGCTTGCCCTTGTCGCCGAAGAAGCGGGCCCGTGCCTCGTCGAACGCGGCGGCGGTCATGCGTACCAGGTGGTCGGGGATGCGCGGGTCGGAGCTGCCGAGGGTGAAGACCACGTTCTCCGGGGGTTTGCGGACCGCTTCCCGGATGCCTCCCGACTGCGCGTAGCCCGCCCGGCGGTCGAGCGGTGAGTCCACGAGCATGTGCGCGGCCTGGCTCGGACGATCTCGGGTGAGGGTCGAGGTAAGCGTCCGGTTGAAGAACAGGCTGCGGAATTCCTCGGGGGCGTGCCGGTAGGCGTCCAGTCCGGTCATGCCGCCTGCGGACTGGAAGAACCCGGTGCGTCGGCTCCGCCCGGCGAGGCCGGGGACCTGGTCGAGGTGGCGGAGTGCCGCCCGCATTTCGCGGAGGGCGCGGCGTCGCGCGTGGCGGTGTTCACCGGTGGCTTCGTGGAAGCCGCGGGCGCCGCTGCCGAACACGGGGTGGCCGGCCCAGGCGATGCCCTTGGCGACGACGGTCGCCGCGTAGGGGGTGAAGTTCAGGTTGTGGCCGCCCAGGAAGTAGTACGGGTAGGCCGTGTACATCTCGGGGACCGGGCGACCTGCCGGAATCCCTTGCGGGCGTACGAGGTGGAGGGAGGTTCGTCTGAACAGGCCGACGCGCGGGCGGTGCAGGGTGACGTCGACGGCGGGGACACCCGCGGCGCGCGCCGCCTGTGTCGATGGTCCCGCCACCACCCGCGGGGCGGTGTTTCTGTCGAGGTTGTCCATCCGGTACAGCCGGTGCGGTACGGATTCGCGGGCGGCGTACTCGATGTCCAGGCCGCCGCGGCCGTCGCCCCGGGTGGCGGTCATGGAGGCGATGGTGCCGTACCAGCCTTTGATCCGGTCGCGCCGCCGCCGGCTCATGATGGGCTGGGCGCCGTCGAGTTCGGGCGTCCACCGTCGGCCGGCCTTCAACCCTCCCCGCCATGGGGCGGCCGTCTTGAGCTCCACGATGTCGACGCGGGCTTCCGCGCCGTGGCGGCGGATGGACAACGCCAGCGCCGGCGGACGGTCGGGGCCGCGGTCGATCACCTCGAACTCACGGATCACGTCGCCGCGCCGTCCCGCGACAACCTGGCGCCGGCGCGGGCGGCGCCCCGGCCGCGCGGGCGGATCGACCACGACGATCCGCCCGGCATGACGCGAACGGCGGTCCAGCCGCAGGACGAACATCCGCCGTGTGCCGTCCGGTTGCCGGGGGCCGGGGCGAACGCGGGCGAGGGCCTTGTCGGCTTCGCGTTGGATGCGGAACCCGCCGCCGTTGCCGTCCAGGTCGACGACGTCCACGCTCTGCGGCGAGTTCAGGAGGGAGCTGTAGGACAGGATGGTCACGGTGCCGGGCTTCGGGCCCGGCACGAAGTCGTAGCGGGATGAGCCGGAAGCCCGCTCGGGACCGTGCAGCCGTTCGTCGACGAAGGTGCCGTCGGCGCCGAGGGTGCGCATATGGAGACGCCAATTGTGCTCCCAGGAACGGATCTTGCCGGGCGCGTGCAGTGCATACACGAAACGCCGGTTGTCGATCCAGGAGCCCGACGGGTACTGCGCGTCGAGCAGAGGAGCACCGACTTGGGCGCCGGTGTCCGTCCGGACCATGTGCAGCGCGGCGCCTCCTTCGTGCACCGGGTCGGCGTCGGAGTAGATGACGTGCCGGGCGTCCGGCGACACCCAGAAGCCGTTCGGGTAGACGTCGGGGTATTCCATGCTCGGCGTGAAGTTGTCGACGAGAACGCGCTCGTTACCGGTCCGGTCGCGGTACATCAGCCGCGTCTTCGGCGAGTCGGGCGGGCGGTGGGTGTAGACCTCACCGCCGTCGGTCTGGAAGCTCGGCTGCCGGCGTTCGAACGCCCGCATCCGGGTGATCGCTTGCGTGTCCTGCTCGACGTGCGGCGCCATCCACGACAGCAGGCGGTCGGCTCGCTCATGGTGGTAGTCGCTGTAGGCGTTGTGTGGTGCCTTGAGTGCCAACCATGGGTTCGGATAGTGCAGTTCGGGGTCGTACGGAGCGGCGACGGTACCAGCGGGGTCTTTAACGGAGCGGAGGAGGCTCAATAACCCGCGGTACAAGATCCGTGCCTCCCGTGTGCGGCCGGAGCCGGCCAGTTCTCGCCGACAGGTCGCGGGGGCCTCGACAATCGGGTCCGCGTCTGCTTCGGCCGAGCGGGGGTGGAAGGAGGCCCGCACACGGCCGGCGGCACCGCCGCGTGGTTGTCGGTGCGGAGCGTTCGCCGTGCCCTGTACGCCGACGAGGTTCTGCGACGGGTCGGCCGAGGCCGTCCAGAGAGGATCATCCGGGTACGGGAGAGGGCCGTCCGGGCGACTCGCGGTGTTGAGCCGTCCGGGCTCCGGTGACCACAGGGCGCGTACATGCTTTCCAAGCCGAAGGTCCGAGTGCTCGACGTGTCGTGGGTGTGCCGGTCTCGCCGCTGGGCCGCATCTCGCCCGGGTGTGTGGCGTGGACGTCGACCCGGTCGACCGACCGCTTCTGCGCCGTCGAGACGGTGGCAGCACGCTAGGGGCGCGTCGCCATGCGTTCTTGCGATTCCGCGCACGGGAACTAGACAAATCGCGCAAGGCCGCTTCCAAGGCCACCGCGGCGGTGGATTGCGGCGACAGTCAGGGTCGATCGAGGCGAACGTCCAGCCGCTGCCGAGCCCGCGAGGCAACACGCCGGCGTCGGGGGACTTGATCTCCAGGGGCTTGCCGCCGGCCGCCTTGGGGTGTTTGAAGTACAGCTGGGTCTTGCGACTTCTGGCTGTGGAAAGACCCGGTGCGGCGCCCTTGAGGGGACGCCGCACCGGGGTGGGGTGGCTACGGGGGAGGAGCCACCCCGGTATTGGGGTGGGTGGGTCAGACCGAGGCGACGCCCGGGTCGAGGAAGCGCTTGCCGGTGGTCTTCTCCGAGACGCCGGTGCGGTCCAGGTACGGGGTGATCCCGCCCAGGTGGAACGGCCAGCCGGCGCCGGTGATCATGCACAGGTCGATGTCCTGCGCGGCCTGCACGACGCCCTCGTCGAGCATGAGCCGGATCTCCTGGGCGAGGGCGGCGAGCGCGCGGTCGCGTACCTGCTCGGCGGTGAGCGGGTTGGAGCCCACCTCCAACAGGGCGGCGACCTCGGGGTCGACCTTCTGGGTGCCGGAAGCGGTCCAGGTCATGAAGGACCGCTTGCCGGCCTTGACCACGCGGGTCAGGTTGGACGACACGCCGAAGCGGTCCGGGAAGGCCGTGTGCAGGGTTTCCGAGACGTGGGCGGCGATGGCGGGACCGACCAGTTCGAGGAGCACCATCGGGGACATCGGCAGGCCGAGGGGTTCGAGGGCCTTGTCGGCGACCTCGATCGGCGTGCCCTCGTCGACCGAGGCCAGGACCTCGCCGAGGAAGCGGGTCAGGATGCGGTTGACCACGAAGGCCGGGGCGTCCTTGACCAGTACGGCGGTCTTCTTGAGCTGCTTGGCGACGCCGAACGCGGTGGCGAGGGAGGCGTCGTCGGTCTGCTCGGCCCGCACGACCTCAAGGAGAGGAAGCACCGCGACCGGGTTGAAGAAGTGGAAGCCGACGACCCGTTCGGGGTGCGCGAGCTTCGACGCCATCTCGGTGATGGAGAGGGAGGAGGTGTTGGTCGCCAGGATGCAGGTGTCGGAGACGACGGCCTCGACCTCGGCGAACACCTGCTGCTTGACCGACATCTCCTCGAAGACCGCCTCGATGACGAAGTCGGCGTCCGCGAAGGCGTCCTTGGACAGCGAGCCGGAGACCAGGGCCTTGTAGCGGTTGGCCGAGTCCTGGCTGAGGCGGCCGCGCAGGAGCTGCTTGTCCAGCTCCTCGTGGACGTACGCCACACCCTTGTCCACGCGCTCCTGGTCGATGTCCGTCAGGACCACCGGCACGCCGAGGCGGCGCGCGAAGAGCAGCGCGAGCTGCGAGGCCATCAGGCCCGCACCCACCACGCCGACCTTGGTGACCGGACGGGCCAGCGCGCGGTCCGGCGCCCCGGCCGGGCGCTTGGCGCGCTTCTGGATCAGGTCGAACGAGTAGAGCCCGGCACGCAGTTCGTCGCCCATGATGAGGTCCGCGAGGGCCTCGTCCTCCAGCGCGAATCCGGCGTCCACGTCGCCCGAGCGGGCCGCGTCGATGATGTCCAGGGCGCGGTAGGGCGCGGGGGAGGCCCCGTGCACCTTGGCGTCCGCGAGCGCGCGGCCCGCCGCGACCGCCGCGTCCCAGCCCGCGCCGCGGTCGAACTCGGCGCGCTCCACCACGACGTCGCCGTTGACCACGCGGGCCGTCCAGCGCAGCGACTCGGCGAGGAAGTCGGCCGGGTCGAGCAGCACGTCCGCGATGCCGAGGTCGTACGCCTTCTTGCCGTTGAGCTGCTTGTTCTGGTTCAGGGCGTTCTCGATGACGACCGAGACCGCCTTCTCCGGGCCGATCAGGTTGGGCAGCAGCGTGCAGCCGCCCCAGCCCGGCACCAGGCCGAGGAAGCACTCCGGCAGCGAGAGGGCCGGCACCGCGGACGAGATCGTCCGGTACGTGCACGCGAGGCCGATCTCGACGCCGCCGCCCATCGCCGCGCCGTTGTAGAACGCGAAGGTGGGCACCGGCAGGTTGCGCAGGCGGCGGAACGCGTCGTGCCCCGCCCGGCCGATGGCCAGCGCCTGGTCGCGCTCGCGGATGACGCCGACGCCCTTGAGGTCCGCGCCCACCGCGAAGATGAACGGCTTGCCGGTCACGCCCGCGGCCACGATCGAGCCGGACGCCGCCAGCTCCTCGACCTTGTCGAGCGCCGCGCCCAGCTCGGCGAGGCCCGCCGGGCCGAACGTGGTCGGCTTGGTGTGGTCGAACCCGTTGTCCATCGTGATCAGCGCGAACTTGCCCGCGCCGTACGGCAGGTCGAGGACCTGGACCGGGAAGTGGGTGACCAGTTCGTCCGGGAAGATGTCCTGGGCGAGCTGCTTGAGGTCCGTCACTTGTCGCCCTCCCAGTGGGGGTTCTCCCAGATGACCGTTCCGCCCATGCCGAGCCCGATGCACATCGAGGTCAGGCCGTAGCGGACCTCGGGGTGCTCCTCGAACTGGCGCGCGAGCTGCGTCATCAGACGTACGCCCGACGAGGCGAGGGGGTGGCCGAACGCGATCGCGCCGCCGTACTTGTTGACGCGCGGGTCGTCGTCGGCGATGCCGTAGTGGTCGAGGAACGACAGCACCTGGACGGCGAACGCCTCGTTCAGCTCGAACAGCCCGATGTCGTCGATCGTCAGACCGGCGCGCTCCAGCGCCTTCTCGGTGGCCGGGACCGGGCCGATGCCCATGACCTCCGGCTCGACGCCCGCGAACGCGTACTGCACCAGCCGCATCTTGACCGGCAGGCCGAGCTCGCGCGCGGTCTCCTCGGACGCGATGATCGCGGCGGTGGCGCCGTCGTTGAGGCCCGCGGCGTTGCCCGCGGTGACCCGGCCGCGCACCCGGAACGGGGTCTTGAGGGCCGCGAGGTCGTCCATCGTGGTGCCGGGGCGCGGCGGCTCGTCCGCGGTGGCGAGGCCGTAGCCCTTCTCCTGCGAGCGCGTCGCGACGGGCACCAGGTCGGGCTGGATCCGGCCGTCGGCGTACGCCTTGGCGGCCTTCTCCTGGCTGCCGACCGCGAACGCGTCGGCGCGCTCCTTGGTGAGCTGCGGGTAGCGGTCGTGGATGTTCTCCGCCGTCGAGCCCATGACCAGGGCGGACGGGTCGACCAGCTTCTCGGCGATGATCCGCGGGTTCGGGTCGGCGCCCTCGCCCATCGGGTGGCGGCCCATGTGCTCGACGCCGCCCGCGATCGCGATGTCCAGCGCGCCGAGGGCGATTCCGCCCGCGACGTTGGTCACGGCGGTCATGGCGCCCGCGCACATGCGGTCGACCGAGTAGCCGGGCACCGACTTGGGCAGCCCGGACAGGAGCGCCGTGGTGCGCCCGATCGTCAGACCCTGGTCGCCGATCTGCGTCGTGGCCGCGATGGCGACCTCGTCCACCTTGTCGCCGGGGAGCTGCGGGTTGCGGCGCAGCAGCTCGCGGATGCAGGCGATGACCAGGTCGTCGGCGCGGGTCTCGTGGTACATGCCCTTGGGGCCGGCCTTGCCGAAGGGGGTTCGGACACCGTCGACGAAGACGACGTCCCGGGGGTGACGAGACACAGTGGCAGCACTCCTCATGGAAGGGTTACGCACCCATGCTACTCACGGGTAACCAAATCGCCTAGGCCGTGTCTGCCGGGTCTTTGTGCTGCTCGCGGTCTCGGTGCCGTGCATCGCGAGGCGCAGGCCCGAAGCTCGTACTCGCTCGTACTCGCAAGGGCCTGCAACGCTGCGAGGCGCGTTGTCCAGGGGCCGTGAGCGGTGCAAAGGCCCGGCAGGCGCGGCCTGAGGGGGTGTTACCGACCGTACGGGCTGTGCCCGGCGGTCCCCTCCGAGGCGCGCCGGGATTGCTGCCGGGCGCTGCCGTGCAAGGGTCAGCGCGCCGCCGTCTGGGTGTAGTCGAGTGGGTACGTCAGGCCCGCGACGAAGTCGGGCTTGCCGGTCGTCGGGATCACGAGGAGCTTCATGCTGATGTTGGTGTCCACGTATCCCCTGATCTTGGACCCCTCGACATCCAGCAGATAGCGGCTCTCGCCGGTCTGGGTCATCGGGCCGTAGCCGGGCTTCACCGCGATGGTCCAGCGGTTCTCCACGAGGCAGGGGACCAGAGCGCCGCCGTCGGAGGTGCGCCACACCGGGCCGACCGCGTCCGTGCGCAGTTTCCCGGTGTAAACGGCGTTCAGACCGGCCGACTCGTAGCTGTCGGCGTAGTCCTCGAACTCGGCGACGCCCTTGTTGACGGTGGGGCCCCACTGGGCCGCGGACGCTCGGTCCCTCACGTCCAGGTGGGCCTGGCACGCGCGTCCGACCGGCATCACGAGGCCGTCGTCCGAAGTGACCGCCGGGACGTAGCCGTCCGCGCCCTCGGACAGCGGCGGCAGGGCGGTTTCCGCCAGCGTGTGCCCGCCGAAGGCGAACTTCCACGTCGGGTCGGCCGCGGTGGCGCGGAAGACGAAGATGCGGCCGGTGCCCCGTTCGCCGTCCGCGTCCTCGTACTTGTACGTGCCGCTCACCGCGAACCAGCGGTCGCCGCCGGGGGTGGGTGCGGCGCGCCACACCTTTTCGTCGATGATCCCGAACGCGAGACGGCCGTCGAGGCGGAATTTCGGCTTCGCGATGCGCCAACTCGCCTTGACCAGCGACAGCATGGGCTCCGCAAGGCGTCGCGCGGCCTCCTCCTCGTCCAACTTGCCGTCAGCCTTGAGGGGCGCGAGTTCGAGCGTGCGGAAGATGTTCAGCGCCTCCGTGTCGCTCGGGGACGCGGAAGGCACCGCGGACGCCGAGGGCAGGGCCGACGGCGAGGCGGAGGGCGTCGGGGGAGACGTCGGCAAGGCACCCGGTCCCGGGCCGCGCCGCTCGTGCGCCGCGTCCGCGACCCGGCCGGCCGGGCCGAGGGCGCAGCCGCCGAGGACGAGTGCGGCCGCGACCGCGCCGACGAACGCTTTGACCTTGTGGTGCACGAGACCCCCTGATGCCGATTCGCTCCCCACGCGGAGCGGATCTTCGCATGCGGGGGGCCACGACGACTGACTGGGTGTCAGAAACCGTGCCGGGACCATGGCGATGCCCGAGCGCGAGCCGCGCGGCGAACCGCGCGTGGCGGTCGCGCGGTTCTTGTCCGGGCCGCGCCGACGACCAGGGCGACGGCACGGGCGAGGTGGTGCGCAGCAGCGGGCACCGCCTGCGCCTGCCGCCGGTGCCCGGGCCGCCGGCCGGGGCCGGGATCGGGGCTTGGGCCGGGGTCAGGGGGTTCCGTTGGCGTTCGTGCCGTGGGCGGCGATTCGGAGGTAGGCGCCGGAGAGGGCGGGGGCGGTGAGGCGGATCTGCCATTCCCGGGCGCCGTGGGCGCGGAGGACTTCGGCGACGGCGTCGGTGGACGGGACGGACGGGGGCGTCCACGAGAGGCGGCGTACCGAATCCGGGGCGAGGAGGTTCTCGGTCGGCAGGCCGTGCTCGTCGGCGATGGCCGCCACCGCGGTCTTCGCCGCGGTCAGGCGCTCCGCCGCGGCCGGGTCCTTGTCGCCCCACGCGCGTGCGGGCGGAGGCCCCTCGTGCGGGAGCGTGGAGGGCGGCAGCTGGTCGTCGGGGATCGCGCGTCCGGCCTCGATGGCGGCCAGCCACGCCGAGGACTGGCGGCGGCTGTCGCGGCCGGTGAACCCCGGCAGGGCCATCAGCGCGGCCATCGACGCCGGGCCCGCGAGCGCCGCCTCGACGATGGCGGTGTCCGGGATGACGCGGCCGGGCGACACGTCCTTGGTCCGCGCGATGCGGTCCCGCGCCTCCCACAGCTCCCGTACGATCGCGAGCTGGCGGCGGGGGCGCACCCGGTGCAGGCCGGACGTGCGGCGCCACGGGTCGACGCGCGGTGTGGGCGGCGGCGCCGCGGCGGTAGCCGCAAACTCCTCCAGAGCCCACGAGAGCTTGCCCTGCTCGCCCAGCACCAGTTCGAGGCGGTCGCGCAGTTCGACGAGCACCTCGACGTCGAGGGCGGCGTACCGCAGCCACGGCTCCGGCAGCGGGCGCGTGGACCAGTCGACCGCGGAGTGCCCCTTCTCCAGGGAGAAGCCGAGCACCGTCTCGACCATCGCGCCCAGTCCCACGCGCGGATACGCCGCGAGGCGCCCGGCCAGCTCGGTGTCGAAGATCCGCGCGGGCGCCATGCCGACCTCGGCAAGGCAGGGGAGGTCCTGCGAGGCGGCGTGCAGAACCCACTCGGTGTCGGCGAGCGCGGCCCCCAGCTCGGACAGGTCCGGACAGGCGATCGGGTCGATCAGCGCTGTGCCCGCTCCCGCGCGGCGCAGCTGGATCAGGTAGGCGCGCTGGCCGTACCGGTAGCCCGACGCCCGTTCGGCGTCCACGGCCACGGGCCCGTCGCCCGAGGCGAAGGCCGCGACCGTCCCGGCGAGGGTGTCGGGATCCGCCACGACCGGCGGGACGCCCTCGCGGGGTGCCAGCAAAGGGACCGGCGCCGGCTGTTCGGAAACTGTGCAGTCGAAAGCGTCGGTCACCTTTACAAAATACGCCGAAACCCCGGCAGGCGATGACGCTGCCTGCCGGGGAGCCGGGGTTGGTGCCCGGTTTGCACCGGTACGGAGGGACCCCCGCACCGGAAAATCCCGGATCGGTCCGGCCGTGTCGGGTGGCCGGTACCGGATTCGGCCGCAAAACACGGCCGATGGTGCGGTGCCGCGGTCAGTTGATGATGCCCGCGCGCAGCGCGAGGGCCACCATGCCGGCGCGGTCGCCGGTGCCCATCTTGCGCGCGATGCGCGCCAGGTGGCTCTTGACGGTCAGCGCGGACAGGCCCATCGCCTGGCCGATCGCCTTGTTGGAGCGCCCCTCCGCGACGAGGCGCAGCACCTCGATCTCGCGGGCGGACAGCTCGCGGCAGCCCGAGGTGGGGTCGGTCCCGTTGTGGTCGGGGCGGAGTCGTTGGGCTGCGGACATGCCCGCCATACCCGTCATGCTCGCCTGTCGTGCGTGTCCAGGAGTCAATCCCGCCCGCGCGCCGGTCACGACGTAGCCCCGAACACCCGCGGCAAGCGCGGAGCGGACGGCACCGATGTCGTCGGCGGCGGAAAGCGCCAGACCGTTCGGCCAGCCGCAGGCCCGCATCTCAGTGAGCAGGGCCAGGCCGGAACCGTCGGGCAGGTGCACGTCGGCGATGCACAGATCGCGGGGCGTGCCGGCACGGGATCGAGCCTCGGCGATGGTGGACGTCCCGACGACGTCACGCACCCCGAGGGCCCACAGGTGGCGGATGACCGCGTCGCGGACCCGGGGGTC